>CAZKRI010000030.1:0-72723 GCA_964555245.1 uncultured Myxococcales bacterium | reverse complement strand
GTGCCCCTGCGGCAGCCAATCGCTCAGCGACGGTGCCAGCAGTAGGGCTTGGTCAGGCAAATACGGGCGAAAGCTTGTCGACATGCCGCATCCTACCAGACTCTCGTCGCATGCCGGTTTCTGCCGCGCACACTCCTAGGTCATTGGGCTAGGCTGCCGGCCAGTTGGAGCAGCGGGCAGCGAAGCAGTCGAGTTCGAATTCTAGTCTGGCGCACGTCTAGAACAGCGCAAGGGGGCGTTGATCATGAACAGAACAGCGAGGCTCTGCGGCAACATTGACACACTTGGCGCGTCGACCGGCAGAACGCCGGCACACATCTGGGCCGGCGTCTGCGTTTTTGGCGCGCTCTTGCTCTGTGGCTCGGTCGCCACCAGCCACCAGACCGGCGCTTGCCGTCCTCAACTGCCAAGACGACGTCGACGGTGCCAATGATCAGCCCGGCCAGAAAGACGTCACGCAGTTCTGCGCGGAGCTCGACGACGGTTCCCCCTACGAACTGTCGACATCCATCAACTGGGACAACATCACCCTCAGCGGCAACAATACGGCGGACTTCTGCTTCCTGTTCAACAGCGACGGGGACGCCTTCGCTAACTTCGCCACCTGCGTCACCCTCGAGAGCAGCGGCGCCGGCAACGGAAACCTCGCCATCTTGAAAGAGGTACGGCTGTTTAGCTGCGCAGACACCAGCGCCAACCGATGTGATAGCTCCGTCCAGCTCGGCGGGTCGTTCAATACCCAGTGTGCGGTGAGCCAGCAGAACACCGACCCCTTTCCCGCCGGGGACGCGTATCCGCAGGATACCGAGATTCTCTGCTCGCTCGATGTCGATGATTTCGGAGGCGGGAGCGGAACCCTCCTCGTGGATACCTGCTCGTACCCTTCCACTGTCCCGAGCTCTGCTCCCTCCGACTGCGTTCTGTTCGCAACCTGCACCACCAACGCGGACTGCAATGACGCAAACCCATGCACGACCGATACCTGCACGTCGGGTTTGTTCTGCCAGCACACGCCGGATCCTGGAGCGGCGTGCACCGACGGGCTTTTCTGCACCGGCACGGAGATCTGCAACAGCCTGGGGCTTTGCCAGGCGGACGCGCCGGTCGACTGCGACGACCAAGTGGGTTGCACGGTCGATAGTTGCGATGAAGGAAGCGACACCTGTCTCCACGATGCCTCGGACGTGTCCTGCAACGACAGCCAGTTCTGCAACGGCGTGGAGACCTGCGATACGATCAACGACTGCGAGCCGGGCACGGCACCCGACTGCGACGACGGCGTCAATTGCACGGACGACTCCTGCAACGAGACGTTCGACCAGTGCGACCACACTCCAAACAACGGCAACTGCGACGACGGGCTGTTCTGCACCGGGGTCGAGATCTGCGATCCGATCAGCGATTGCCAACCCGGATCGGATCCCTGTCCGGGAGAAGCGCTCTGTAACGAGACCACCGATCAGTGTGTCGGGTGTCTAACCGACGCGAACTGCGACAACAGCGTGTTCTGCGATGGCGCAGAGACGTGCAACACCGTCACTGGGATTTGCGTCCCCGGTACGCCACCGGACTGCGACGATAGCATCGACTGCACGTTCGACGCGTGCAACGAGAGCACCGACACGTGCGATCACACTCCGAGCGACGCAGCCTGCGACGACGGACTGTTCTGCAACGGCGAAGAGACCTGCAACGCCCAGAGCGGCTGTCAGGATGGACCCGATCCCGACTGCAGCGACGGGGTCTCGTGCACGGTGGACACCTGCAACGAAGCCACTGACGGCTGTGATCACGCAGCCGACGACGCATTCTGCGACGATGCCCAGTTCTGCACCACCGGCGAGACCTGCGATCCGATCAACGACTGTCAGCCCGGCGTACCGACCAATTGCGGCGACGGGGTCGACTGCACGATGGACGTCTGCAACGAGACCACCAACACCTGCGACCACACGCCCGTCGATGCCATCTGCGACGATAGCCAGTTCTGCAACGGTGAGGAGACCTGCGATCTCGTAAACGGCTGCCAAGCCGGCACAGCGCCCGACTGTAACGACAGCGTCGATTGTACGGATGACTCCTGCAACGAAACATTCGACCAGTGCGACCACACCCCAAACAACGGCTCCTGCGACGACGGGCAGTTTTGCACCGGAGTCGAGATCTGCGATCCGATCGACGATTGCCAGCCGGGATCAGACCCCTGTCCCGGAGTCCTCTGTAACGAAACCGCCGATCAGTGTGTGGACTGCCTGACCGACGCGAACTGCGACAACAGCGTGTTCTGCGACGGCTTGGAGACGTGCAACACGGTCACGGGACTCTGCGTTCCCGGCTCGCCGCCGGACTGCGACGATCTGGTTTCCTGCACGTTCGATGCGTGCAACGAGACCGCCAACGTCTGCGACCACACTCCAAGCGATGCGGCTTGCGACGATGGCTTGTTCTGCAACGGCGCAGAGACCTGCAACGCGCAGAGCGGCTGTGCGCCAGGCTCAGACCCCTGCGCGGCTGGCGGCGAATGCGCAGACGCATGCAACGAGGGCGCCGACCTGTGCGCGGACGATCAGGGAACCGCCTGCACCGACGACGGCAACGTCTGCACCAACGATGAGTGCGACGGGCAGGGCGGATGCATTCACCCGAACAACGTCGTGTCGTGCGACGACGGCTTGTTCTGCACAGCAACGGATGTGTGCAGCCAGAGAAGCTGCGTTGGCTCGGGCGACCCGTGCACGGGCGGCAGCGAGTGCAACGACGCCTGCGATGAGACAGGCAACACGTGCGCCGACCAGTTCGGCACCACCTGTACGGACGACCAGAACGTGTGCACGGCCGACATCTGCGATGGGGAAGGCACGTGCGTTCATTCGAATGTCAGCGACCCCTGCGACGATGGCCTCTTCTGCACGGCGGTCGATTCGTGCGTCGGTGGCATCTGCACGGGAGCCGGCAATCCGTGCACAGGTGGAGGCGAGTGCGACGATGCGTGCAACGAAGCGGCCGACAACTGCTTCGACGCCTCGGGGACCTCGTGCACGAGTGACGGCAACGTCTGCACCGACGATGAATGCGATGGCCAGGGTGCGTGTACACACCCGGCAAACACGGCGCCGTGCGATGACGGGCTGGCCTGCACCACGACGGATCAGTGCGCGAACGGTTCCTGTGTGGGCGGCCTGCCTCCCGAGTGTAATGACGGGAACCCCTGCACTCAGGACTCGTGCGACGACTCGCTTGGATGCATCAATACAGACGAGCCCTTGACTAACTGTTTCACGGCTCAGCGTGCGCGACTGTCGGTGAACAACCGGACCGACAACAGCAAGGACCGCCTGAAATGGGCTTGGCGACGAGGCGACGCCACGACGTTGGCCGACTTCGGCGACCCGCCCACTGCAACCAGCTACGCGCTGTGTGTCTACGATACGGAAGGTGGGGTGCCCGCGCTCACGACGCAGCTAGTAATTCCGCCGAGCACGTCCTGGAAGACGTCCGGGAAGAAAGCCTGGAAGTACAAGGACCAGTTGAGCGCCTTCGACGGTGTACAACGCGCCAGGGTCAGATCCGGCCCAAGCCCGAGATCCAAAGCCAGCGTCAAGGCTCGCGGCGTCAACTTACCGACGCCCGTACCGGTCGGCGGCGGCCAGATGTTCAGCAGGGATCCGTCGGTCATCGTCCAGCTCGTCAACGACGAGGCCGGGGAAAAGTGTTGGACGTCGGAGCTGATGACTATCAGGAAGAACACCGAGGCGAAATTCCGGGGGAAGGCGCCCTAAGGCGCCCCTCCTTCGTCATCAGCGCGTGAGCGTCGGGCTCAGGCAGCGAGCGAGATCATCGCCGTGGCCGAACCCAGGACTGCGTAGACGAGCACGACTGCGGGGCTGGTGAGCGCATCGCGCAGGGCGGCGATTTTTTCGACGCGGCCCAGGCAGTCGAAGGGATTAGCCGGTGTGCGCCAGTCGGCGAGCGTTTTCTCGGAGGCGCCGGGCAGCTCTTGGATCCATTGCCGCACCTTGAGCCGGCGAACCTTGTAGATGACACCGACGTACGAGATGTAAACGTCCGCAAGCCACAGCGCGACCAGCGGCGCGAGGGCGGCCGCAGCCTGGCTCAAACCGTGACTCGCTCCGCCGCTCACAACGATCGCCCAGGCGACGGCGGCCAGGCCACGTAGCAACGCGACGGCGACCAGCTCCTGTTCGACGTAGCGCGAGAGCGCATCATGCTCGGCGAGGAGGCAGGCCTGTTTGAGCTGTCGGATGTCGTTCACGATCGGCTTCCTTTGGCCTGCTGGAGCAGCGCCCAGAGGCGCTTGGGCGCGGCGGGCACCTCGAGCGCGCGCACACCGAGCGGTGCGAGCGCATCGTTGATGGCGCACATCACGGCGGCTGGCGTCGTGTGCATCGCTCCCTCGCCCGCGCCCTTGGCCCCCAGCGGCGTGAAGGGAGACGGCGTGCAAAGCGCGCGCTTCTCGGTCATGGGCACCTCGTAGATCGTCGGCAGCAGGTAGTCCATGAACGTCGAGGTCAGAAGCTGACCCTCGCCATCGTAAACGTACTCTTCGAGCAGCGCCGCTCCCACGCCCTGGGCGACCCCGCCCTGGGTCATGCCTTCGACGTTGGCCGGGTTGAGCCGAGTGCCGCAGTCGTCGGCGATCCAGTAACCCTTGATCTCGACCATGCCGGTCTCACGGTCGACTTCGACCAGAACCACGTGGCAGGCGTTGGCTGCGGTCAGATAGCTCTTGGCACGGCCCTGCTCGTCGGCCGGGGTTCGGCCGGCGGCCGTCCACACGTAGGTCGCCTCGGGGTTGGGGTCGATGTCGGGCGGTAACAAGTCGCTGCGCGCGAACATGGCGCCGGCGATCTGGGCCAGGCTGAGCATCGCCTGCGGCGCGCCCTTGATGCGGAACACCCCGTCCATGAACTCGACGCGGTCGGCATCGGTCTGTAACAAAGCGGCGGCCACTCTGGTCATCTTGTCGGTCAGCCGACGCGCGGCGCCGAGCGTGGCGCCGGTGAGCGAGACGCCGAGCCGGCTGCCGCCGGGCCCGAAGTGCGGCGGCGCGGCCAAGCTGTCGAGCCCGACGATGCGCACGTCGGTCATCTCGACGTTGAAGTAGTCGGCGAGCACCTGCGCGGCCACCGTGTACTGTCCCTGACCTTCCAGGGCGAAGCCCACCTTGCAGATGATCTTACCGAACGGATCCACGCCCACCGTAGCGCCCTCGGGAACTCCGGTTCCGGGCTGGCCGACGATCGCGTAGGCATTCCAGTCGAAAACCCCGGGCTCGATCGTATTGACCAGGCCGATTCCCAACAGACGCCCTTCGGCTCGCGCGCGGGTCTGCTCTTGGCGCAGGCGCTGGTAGGAGGCCATCTCGAGCACGGCATCGAGGGTGGCGGCGTAGTCGCCGGAGTCGTATTCGTTGCCGCTGGCGATCGTGTAGGGAAAAGCGTCCTTGGGAATGTAGTTGCGGCGGCGGATCTCGGCGGGATCCATCGCGAGCTTGCGTGCGGCCAGGTCCACCGTCTGCTCGAGCACCCAGTTATGCGGCGGCGGGCCCATCCCACGGTAGGGGCTGCCCGGACATTTGTTCGTGGCGACGATCGTCAAATCGTACTGCGCGGTCTCGATGGCGTAGCAGCCGGTGAAGGCCGCAAGCGGTTTGGCCGCGCTCACCGCGCCCCAGCCCTCGGCCGTGGCACCCAGATCGTCGAGCAGCTTGACCTTGAGCCCGAGCATCTTGCCGTCGGCCGTCAGTGCAAGCGCCACGTCATAGTGGCGATCCCATGCTTGCCCGGCGCCGCCCGAGAGATACTCGATCCGATCCTCGATCCACTTGACCGGCCGTCCGTCAGCCTTGCGCGAGAGCAGCGCGGCGATGTCGGGTCCGCGAAACCCACCCTTGCCGCCAAAGCTTCCGCCGTGAGGCGTGGCGATCATCCGTACCTTGTTGCTGGGCAGGCCCAAGACCGCTGCGCGCGCCAGCCCGAAATGGTACTGCGACTGGAAGCTTCCCCAGCAGGTAAGGCTCTGCTCGAGCGGATCCCACTGACTGATGCACCCGAAGGTCTCCAGCGGGTTGGCGCCCAGCCGGTTCCACCGGTAGCGCTCGCTAATGATGTGCGCGGCGCGCGCGAAGGCAGAGTCGACCTCGCCCCACGTGAACACGCGCTGGAGCATGACGTTGGTGCCGCGCTCCTCGAAAACCAGTGGTGCTCCAGCGTCGAGTGCCGCGTGGGCATCAGCTGCGGCTGGCAGCGGCTCGTATTCGACGGCGATCCGTTCGAGCGCGTCCTCGGCGAGGTAGCGGCTCTCGGCGGCCACGGCGACCACCGGCTCCCCCACGAAGCGAACCTTCTGGTCGGCCAAACAGTAGGTCCCCCACCCCGCCGGGATCGTCTGCATCGGGTTGGCCCAGCGCTTGACGTCCTCGCGCGTGAGGACCGCTGCTACGCCGGCGAGCTTCTCCGCTTCCGCCGTGTCGATGGATCGTATCCGCGCATGCGCGTGCGGGCTCCTCAAGATCGCGCAGTGGAGCATCCCCGGCATCGTCATGTTGTCGATGAATGGGGTTCGGCCGGTCACCAGTTGCGGATCTTCGATGCGATCGACCGGCCGGCCGATGAAGCGAGGATTGCTGTTGGGCAACCCAGCGATGGATCGGGGAATCTCGACGGCCATCTCTGTCAGTCCGCCTTCTCGTTGACGGCGCGCATTCGGGCGGCAGCGTTGCGCACCGCGCTGAAGATCGCCTGGTACCCGGTGCAACGGCAGATCTGTCCGCCCAGGTAGTCGCGGATCTCCTCGTCGCTCGGATCGGGGCTACGCGCGAGCAGCTCGTGAATCGACATGATGAACCCCGGCGTGCAGAAGCCGCACTGCAGGCCGTGCTCTTCGATGAACGCTCGCTGGATCGGATGCAGCTCGCCGCCGGGCGCTAAGCCTTCGATCGTCGTCAGCTCGGAGCCGTCGGCCTGCACGGCCAGCATGATGCAGGAGCGGACCGCGCGCCCGTTCCACAGAATGGTGCAAGCACCGCACACGCCGTGCTCGCAGCCGACGTGCGTGCCGGTGAGTTCGAGAACGCCACGGAGGAAATCGACCAGGGTCAGGCGCGGCTCGACCTCGGCCTCGCAGACGCGACCGTTGACCGTCACGCAGATTCGCCGTTTCTCAGACATGGGCTTGCACGGCTTGCGCGCGCGCGTGCGCTTGCGTCAGAGCGCGCCGCGTAAGGGTTCGCGCCAGATCGCGGCGGTACTCGCCCGTGGCATGAACGTCGCTCAGGGGTTCGTCTAGAGAAGCCGCCGCTTGCGCGCCGGCGTCCTCGAATAGCGCTGGGGTCGGCTTCGCTCCCGCCGCCATCATGTCTTCGGCCTGCCGCATCCGCAGCGGCGTCGGCCCGACGCCGAACAGCACGAGCCGGGCCGCAGTACACCCGCCAGTCCGGTCCAACGTCAAGGTCGCGACGACCCCGGCCAAAGCGTAGTCGCCGTGGCGGCGCGCCAGCTCGAGCATCGCCCAGCCGGTGCGCTCGGGTAAAGATGGAAGAACGACTTCGGTCACCAGCTCGGTGGGCTCGAGTGCCGTCGTCAGGTAGGTCACGAAGAACTCCTCGGCATCGATCACACGCTCACCGTCACGGCCCTGCGCTTTGAGCCGCGCGCCCAGCGCGACCGCCAGCGCGGGATACTCCGCCGCCGGATCGGCATGGGCGAGCGAGCCGCACAGGGTGCCCTGATTGCGGTTCTGGGGATGAGCGACGAAGAGCGTGGCAGCGTGCAGAATCGGCAGCGCGTCGCGGACCAGCGGCGAGAATTCGACCGTGCGTTGCCGGGTCATCGCACCGACGGCCAACCCGGCCTCGCCCTTGCGGATGTAGTCGAGGCCAGGAATCCGCGCAATGTCGACGAGGAGCGCCGGACGCGCCAGCCGCATGTTGAGCAGCGGCATCAGGCTTTGGCCGCCGGCGAGCACCTTGGCGTCGGGCCCGTGCTCGGCCAGCAATCCCACGGCTTCTTCCAGCGAACGCGGCGCCGCGTAATCGAAGACCGGGGGCTTCACGGGCGCCAACGCTTATCTGCTAGACCGGCGAAAGTCGACCGGCCCGAGCGAGGTTCTCGCGCGTTGGAGCAGCGTCGGCTACAAGATGAGTCACGCAACGCCGTCGTCATGTCTTCTCACACCCTCATCATCGCCGACGGCGCCCTGGGAGACATGGTGTTGCTGTGGCCGGCCTTGCGGGCTCTGGCACCGCTGACCTTGGTCGGCCCCGGAGGCAAGGTCGAGTTGGCGGCAGCGTGGATCGAGGGCGTCACGGCGATCGACCGCGCCAGCGGAGGCTGGGAGCGGCTCGACTCGCCCGAGTGCAGGCTCGAGGAAACCGGCGTCGCCGAGCTTCTCGCGTCTGCCGAGCAGGTGATTCACGTCGGCACGGAACCGAGCGCAGCAACCCTGCAAAACCTCGAACGCTTCGCACCGCGAGCCCGGCGGGTCTTCGTCCGCAGCCGGCCACCGGACTCGCAGCCGATCCACGTTGTCGAGTTCCACCGCCGGCAGCTCGAGCAGACCGGCATCGTCTATACGCCCGCGCATCCGAGCTCGCGGTTCGACCGCGACGGTCCAGTCCTGATTGCACCGGGCAGCGGCGGCCGGGCGAAGTGCTGGCCGGCCGGCCAGTTCGAAACGCTGGCCGAGCGCCTGGAGGCCGCGGGCCGGCGCATCGTCTTCGTCACCGGCTACGTAGAGGCTGACTGGGTAGAAGACGCGCAACTGCGACAGTGGCGCGACCGGTTCGGCATGATCCAACCGCCGAGCCCTTGCGCCCTCGCCGAGGCGATCGTCCAAGCGAGCGCCTTCGTCGGCAACGACAGCGGACCGACGCATCTGGCCGCCCAGCTCGGCGTCCCTACGTTCGCGCTATTCGGGCCGACCGATCCACGCGTCTGGTCGCCGTTGGGGCCGGCGGTCACCGTGATCGCACCGGAAAGCCCCGCGGCGATGACTTGGCTCGATGTCGAAGCAGCCTACGCAGCGATCGCGCGCGGGCTCGGTCTCAACCCATAGGCGCGAACCGCGGATTGCGGCGCTGCAGAACGTTCTCGAAGCGCTCGCGCACCTGGGCCTCGCCGTCGGCGCTGAGCGGCAAGATGAAAAACTTGCCGGCGCTGATGCCGTCGAAGGCGGCGTCCGCAACCTGCTCGGGCGTGGTGGTCGCGAACTCGCGGCCGCTCGCGCGCGCATACTCACGCAGCGTCTCCAACGTGACCGGCGGCGCGACCTGCGGCCGTTCACGCTGAAACTCGGCGCCGCGGTTGCGTACGGCCGTAAAGATGTTCGACGTCACCACGTGCGGGCCCGGATAGAGAACATGCGCCTGGACCTTCGCCTGATGCTGCAAGAGCTGCAGGTGGAGGGTCTCCGTGATCGTGCTCACGGCCGACTTGCTCGCCGAGTAGGCCGGCGTGAACGGGACCACGACCAACGGGCCGTTGCCCGACGAGGTATTGACGACGTGCCCCGGCTCGCCGTGGGCGAGCATTCCCGGGACGAACGCCTTGATGCCGTGGATCACGCCCCACAGGTTGACCGCAAACGTCCAGCGCCAGTCCGAGAGCGGCAGCTCCCACAACGGCAAATCCTCGTGAGCGCCCACCCCGGCATTGTTGCAGAGGACGTGGACGCCGCCGTGCGCGGTCACCACGCGCCGCTCCAACTCCTGGACCGATTCGAAACGGGTCACGTCGGCCTGGATTCCGCTCACCTCGCCGCCGGCGGCCCGTAGCTCTTCGACCGTGCGCTCGAGAGCGCCCGCTTCGACATCGGCCAGAACCACGCGCAGGCCGGCCCGGAGCAGCCGTGCGCCCAGCGCACGCCCGATGCCGCTCGCGCCGCCGGTGACCACGGCGACCTTGCCACGAAGCTCGCTCACGACCGCCCCCTACAGCTCAATCCCGGCGCCCGAGAGGTCGTCGTAGCGCTGGTGCAAGAACGGCAACAGCCATTCGGCCGGGACGCTGCGAAGCACCTTGCCGTTGCTGCGGCTGGTCCCTTCCTCGTACTCCATGCGCAGCAGCCGGCGCACCGGCACGTCGGCTACGGGGTCGAACGGCGATTCACCGAGCACGAGCTTGCCGCCGTCCATCGACCAGGCGTTCTCATGCTCGTGCTGCCACTCCAGCCGCACGAGCAGGGGTTCGCCGTCAAGAAAGCGCTCGGCCTCACACGAGGGCAATGCCTTGAAACAGAACGCATGCTCGACGAAGCGTCGGGGACCGAGCGCGCGACCGCGGCGGCCGGACGCTTCCAGATAGGTAAGTCCCATTCTACTGACTCGCGCCGAGGCCTGGTCGCCTTCAGTCCGGAACTCGATCTGCGCGATTTTCTTGGGCTCGCCGTACGTCTCGCGCCCGCCGATCACGGCCTGCTCGGTCGTCATCGGCATCGTCACCAGATAGAGGCCCTCGGTCTTCTCGTGCGAGCAGCGCACGCCGAAGATGGCCGAGCCGATCTCCATCGTCTGCCCGGGCGCCAGATGGATCGTCACCTGCGAGAACGTCACGCAGACCTCGGGCCGCTCGGCGGCCACCAGCGGCCGGGGGACCAGGGCGCGCGCGATCCGGTCATCGGTCTCGTAGATGCAACGGATCGAACGCACGGTGCTCTTCAAAAACTCAGGATCGGCGGCCCGGGCCGCACGCACCTGTTCGACGGTCTTGACGTATCGAAGCTTAGTCATGCTGCTGCTCCTCGACGGAGGGTCGAGCTAGGCGGATCGCCTCGACGGTACCCGTGTCGTCTTGCGCACCCGCCTAGGCCGGCGGTGGACGACTTGGAACTCTCCGCGCCGCTGGCGCTCTTTCAAGTCGCGGTACATCGCGTTCAGATCGTAGTTGAAGCGGGCGGCGTACTGGTCGCGGACTCGTCGCACCTCCTCAACAATCGCGTCCTTCGCCATCGTGTCAATCCTCCATGAGCTCGTCCGGCGTACATAGCGTCGGGGGTTCGTAGCCAGCGGTCCGGCAGACGCTCTCGATCTGTCTTCGCATCGCAGCATTCGCGATGTGCGTACAATTCCACGTCAGGAGATAGTCGACGCCATGGACCGTCGCAATCGCGATGTGCATCGCATCGACGTCCGCCTTCTTCGGTATCGGGCCTTGCCTAACCAACGCGGCTGCTAGCCGTACGACCTGCGGAGTGACAGCAAGAACGGGTATGCCCTCCAATGTCACGATTCGGCGTCGTGCCCGCAGCTCGTGACCACCGGCAGCTTCCTGCAAGACGAGCGGCGACACGTACAACCGAAGTGCGAGCGACGGGTACGCCACCATGTGCGTGTCAGGCGCTGATGGGCGCGTTGTATGAGATCGCGACTCGGCCGCGCACCGAGGTAGCTCACAACGGTTGTCTCGATATAGACGCTTCCCGACACGGTGAAAGGCTACCGAGGCACCGCAGTGGCATCGAATTCCCGTTTGGTTGGCCCGATCCGCGCGACCAGCGGTGCAAGCCGCGCTTGATCGAATCCGTAGAACTCGGCCGCGTTGCCGCCCAGCATCGCTGCGATCTCCGTTTCCGGTAGGCCGCCGAACGTCTCCACGAGCTGCTCGCGGGTGTACGGCCAGCTTCCTTCCGGATGAGGGTAGTCGCTGCCCCACATCAGGTTGCCCAGGCCGATCTGATAGCGCAGCTCGGCTTCGCGCCGGGGCATGCAGGAGGCGCCCAACCGGACGTTGCGGCGGAAGTAGTCGCTCGGCTTCATCGAAAGGTGGCTTCGGTAGTCGCCGAGCTTGGCGCTGTAGTGGGTCTCCGAGTAGCGCTGGTCGAGCAGGGTCAGATACTCGGGCGCCCAGACGCTCGTGCCCTCGGTGATCGCGACCTTGAGACGCGGAAAGCGTTCGAAGATCCCGCCCCAGATGAGAAACGTCAGCGGCCGCACACACCAGAAGACGACCTCCGAGACGAAGATGCCGACCGCTCCCGGAAGCTCGGGTGCGCCGGCCTGCGGGAGCGCCGTGCCGAAGTAGTCCTCGTTGGGCGCCGGTCCGGAGTGAAAATGGATCACGACGTCCGTCTCTTGGCAGACCGCCCAGAGCGGGTCGTACTTGGGATGGTGGTAAGCGGGCAGCTTGCCCCAGGTGCAAGGCAGGAGGATTCCCTTGAGTCCGTGCTCACGGATCCATCGCACCTCGCGCACGGCCTCGTCCACGTCCCAGAGCGCTGGCACCAGCGCCACACCCACACGCCGGTCCGGCGCCATCGCGACCAGCTCGGCAAGCCAGCGGTTGTGAGCACGCGCACCGGCCCACTGCAGCTCGGGGACGACGTTCTCCGTGGGAAGCGACAGCCCGGCGCCGAACGGCGGGGTGTTCATCTCGGTGATGCCGTCGGGAAAGATCACCTCGCCGGCGATCCCGTCACCGTCGAGCACCCGGATTCGCTCGCTGTGATCCCACGCACCGGAGAGCGCCCGCTCTCGCCCCAGCCGCCACTCGGCGTTGATCTCGCCGACCAGAAAACGCCTCTCGGCTTCCTTGATCATCCGGTTCTGCAACGGCAGCGCTGCATCGAAGGCCTCGTGATAGCGCCGGTCGAGGTAGTCGCGATAGCGCTCGGGGGGCAATCCGGCATGAGAGTCCGAGGAAATGACGAGATAGCGGTCCATGACATGCCTCCGTCAGACCGGACCCGAGTAGAACTGCTTCACCCACTGGCGAAACTCGCCCAGATACGTGTCGGCCTCACAGAGCACGGGCTGGGCGCGGTGGACCTTGTTCGCCCAGATTCTGAGATCCTGCATCACGCCTTCGGTCATCCCCTTGATGAGCTCCTCACCGGCAACATCGACCGTGCCTTTGGTCGCGGTGAGCAGCCAGCGCGAGATCGTGAGGTTGCGCTCGATGGGCGTGGTCGAGGAATAGAGCAAGACTTCAGTCCCCGGGATGCCGGTGGTCCGCACGGCGCTCAATCCGATTCCCCAGGAATCTCGGATGAGCGCGGTTCGGAAGGTTCCGTAAGGAGTCTCGGTATCGCTCTCGTGCTCCATGCGCATGTGACGGCCGCCGTCGCTGTAGCTGATCTCCGAGTCGGGGACGCCGAGCATGCCGTGGACGAACTGGAAGTGGACCGGATCGTTGTTGTTCTCGTGCATGTCTTGGACGTGCACCGGGACTTCCAGCTCGAAGCAGCGAGGCACGGTCCAGTCGGAATGCCCGATCTCCGGCATCAACGTCACCTCCCAAGCGGGCGGCAGCCCCTCGGCATGGTGCCAGACGAAGATCATCGCGTTGCGCTCGGCGACCGGCCATGCGCGCACGCGGGCGCGCGGCGGGATGCGCTCGCAGTAGGGAATCGCGACGCAGCGGCCGTCGGCGCCGTCGTACTGCCAGCCGTGGAACGGACAGCGGACGGTTTCGCCGAAGACGCGTCCGCCTTCTGCCAGATGCGCACCCAGATGCGCGCAGTACGCATCGAGCACGCGCGCCACCCCCTCGCGCGTGCGGAACAGCACCAGCTCCTCTCCGAAGTAATGAATGCGACGGACATCGCCCGGCACCAGATCCTTGCTGAAAGCGACGGCGAACCAGCCGTTGGGAACCGCAAGCTCGGTGTGTTCGTTTTCGCGACGCGACATGACCGTTACTCTCCTGCTCGTGGCGCCAGCGCATCCGTTAGAAATCGAGCCGTCGCCCGGGCGCGCTCGGCAATGGGATAGCCGTCCAAGTTGACCCAGTTGAACATCAGCGAATAGAACGCTCCCATCACCATTTCCGTCAGCGTTTCTGGCGAGTGACGATGGCTCACGTCGCCGGCGGCGACGCCGTCGCCGATGATCGCCGCAAAGGCGGCGTGCAGCCGACGCGCCTGATCGGGCTGGCTGCCGGCGGCCTGCGCCGCGTGGATGATCTCGGTCAGCAGCTCCCGGTGCATCGGCCCGGCAGTGGCCGCGCTGGCCGCGACCGTGGCGAAGAACCGCTCGATCCGCTGGCCCGTCGTGCGGCCCTCGCGTCGCGCGGAGCCGATGTTGTCGAGCAACTGTTCCAGCGCAGACTCGGCGAGGACGCGGACGAGCTGCGGCTTGGAAACGAAGTGGTTGAAGAACGTTTTGTTGGCGACATCGGCACGGTCGCAGATCTCGGCAACCTTGGTGGCTTCGAACCCCTGCCGATCGAACAGCTCGGTGGCCGCTTCGAGGATCCGTTCACGGACCTCCTGCTTGCGACGCTCCCGACGGGTGGCCTGCGCGACGACCGGCACGGGATGATGAAACACGACATTACACTCGGTTGCAAGAATATACTCGTATGTAGCTCGTGCCCAACCTCCGTTTATATGGATGCCAGGCCGCGAATGGGGTCAGGTCCAATTTCCGCTGTGCGTTTCGAAACTTCCGACCGTCCTGGGGAAATTAGACCTGACCCCATTAGTTGGTGAGGCGCCGGGCGATTTGGCGACGTGCGACTGCAAGCACCACCGCCGAGAAGAGCGCGACGTAGCCCACGTCCCAAAGCGCCAGCGCCGGGTCAGCCCGGCCGGCAAAGGCCATCCGCGCCAGACGAACCGGGTGCAGCAGCGGCAGCAGCTCCGCCAGCGCCCGCCACGATGGAGCGAGGCGCTCGTCCAAGGGAAAGAACACGTCAGAGAACAGGAACAGCGGGGTCAAGAACAGCGTGAAGTAGAAGCTGAACAGATCAATGCGCTCGATGTGAACGGCGAAGGCGATGCCGAGTCCCGCGAACAGGAAGCCGGCGAGCAGCATCGCCGGGATGGCGAGCAGGCTCAGCGGCAGCGGCGCCAAGCCGACGACGAGCAGGATCAGGAAAAAGCAGCCGCCATAAATGGTCGCTCGGGTCATCGCCCAAAGGACCTCGCCGGCCAGGACGTCGTCGGGCTCGATCGGTGTGGTGAGCATCGCGTCGTAGGTCTTCTCGAAGCTCATGCGCACGAAGACGTTGTAGGTCGCTTCGTAGCTGGCCCCGTTCATCGCCGCCACGCACACCAGCCCCGGCGCGAGAAACTGGAGGTAGCTCATTCCTCCCATCTGTTCGATGTAAGCGCCGACACCGACGCCAACCGCCGTCAGATAGAAAACCGGTTCGAAGAAGTTAGGAAGGATATTCCACTTCCAGGTGCGCCGGTACATCGACGCGTTACGGCGCCATACCGCTAACGCGTGGCGGGCTGAGACGCTCAAGCGCCAACCTCGAGGCTCGCCCCGGTAAGCGCGAGAAACAGGTCCTCCAAGGTCGTCGGCCTCACCACGAACGAACGGTGATTGCCGGGCTCACGCGCATGCAGGTGCTCGAGCAAGACGGCCGCGTCGTCCAGATGCAAGATCAGACGCCCGCCCGAGCGCAACCGGCGAAGCGGTAGGCGGAAGCCGTCGAGCAGCATGGCTTCGTCGGCCGGCGTGCAGTCCAGCTCGAGAGTTTGCCGGGCGAGGTGGCGCTCGATTAGCGCCCGCGGTGCGCCCTCCGCGATCAGCCGGCCCTCCGCCACGATGCCGACCGCGTCGCAGAGCCGTTCGGCCTCTTCCATGTAGTGCGTGGTGAGCAGCACCGTCGTGCCCGAGGCCCGCAGCTCGCGCACGCTCGCCCAGAGCGCCAGCCGCACGGCAGGGTCGAGCCCCGTGGTCGGCTCGTCGAGTACCAGCAAATCGGGCCGGTTCATGAGCGAGAGCGCGATCGCCAGCCGCCGGCGAAAGCCACCCGAGAGCGCCCGTACCCGCACGTCGCGATGCGACCCCAGGTGGAGAAAGTCGATCAGCTCACCGGCACGCGCCGACAGCTCGGGCTCGCCGAGCAGGTGGTAGCGGCCGAACACACGGAGGTTTTCTTCAGGCGTCAGGTCCTCGATCAGGACGTTCTCTTGCAGCGTCACGCCGAGCCGGGCGCGAATTTTGCGACGGGATGTCGCGATGTCGAGGCCGAACACGCGCACGGCCCCGCTGGTCGGGCGCGTCACTCCGTAGAGCATTCGCAAGGTCGTGGTCTTGCCGGCGCCGTTGGGGCCGAGCAGCCCATAGCAGATACCGGCCGGAACCCGCAGGTCGAGGTCGACCACGGCGGCGCGTGTGCCAAACCGCTTGCAGAGCTTCTCGGTCTCGATGACTAGTCCGGCGGTCACGTCGTGAACATGGTTCGGGTCGGGCACCTTCCTATCCTACTCGAACGCCCACCTGAATCCGCCCGCAGCACGGGAGCGGCGCCACATGGTGCCAACGTCACGTACCGACGTCACGGTTCCCTCGCACTCGCGCTGTGCTAGAAGTCCTCCGGCACGTACCCGGGAGGCACGGTGATGAGCTGGACCCAATGGCAGAAAGTCGAGGGTGACGGTCTGGTCTTCGACGAGATCGTCTACGAGAAGAAGCATCACCCTGAGCTGGAGGGCGGGATCGCCCGAGTCACGATCAACAAGCCCGACAAGTACAACACGATGACGCTGCGCACGGTCGACGAGATGTTCCGTGCGTTCTACGACGCCAACCACGACCCGGTCATCGGTGCGATCGTTGTGGCTGGCGCCGGCAAACACTTCGGCACCGGCGGCGACGTCGAGTGGGAGAAGTGGGGACTGCGCGAGGCGTTTCACTACCGCTATCCCCACAACCGGCTGATCCGCAGCTCGCGCAAGCCCGTGATCGCCCAGGTCCAGGGCTACTGTCTGGGCGGGCACAACCACATGGCCTACTGCTGCGATTTCACGCTCGCCGCCGACGACGCCAAGTTCGGCCAGGCGGGACCACGGGTTTCGAGCCCCGCCGACGGCTTCTTCGTGCCTTACCTGGCCAACGTCGTGGGCACGAAGAAAGCGCGCGAGATGTGGATGCTGTGCCGGCGCTACGCGGCCGAGCAGGCTCTGGAGATGGGCCTGATCAACAAGGTCGTGCCGCGGGCCGAGTTGGAGAAAGCGGTCGACGACTGGTGCGAGGAGATGCTCGCCCTGAGCCCCGGGTGCCTCGAGATCCTCAAGGCCGCCTTCGACCAAGACATGGACGGCTATGCCGAAATGGGCATCATTTCGAGCCAGATGTATCCGGACTGGTTCGATCTGCCCGAAGGGAAGGAAGGCGCCGATGCCTTCCTCGCCAAGCGCAAGCCCGCCTTTTGGCAGATCCGCCGCCAGGCCGCCCAGGCCCGCGACCGATTGATCCAAGAGTACGAGGACGGTCGCAAGAAGGACTGACCCGCGGCTGCCCCCGCGTCAACCCATGTCGGTCCCAGGCGCGCGGTTGGCAATGGCATGACGAATGTGGTTAAGCTCCGCCGCGCGAAGCCGCTGGTGGCTTCGTTGGTGCAGTTAATCCAGCCGAAGCGATCGATTTCCTTCCGCAGTGTCAGCTGTCACCCCAAGACTCCCGTGGGAGCAAGGCGCGGACCGACCGGTTCAGCGGTGAAGTCCGTGCCCATTACACCGGCCTTGGGCCGGAACGTTCAGGAGAATAGTCATGGCCAAGAAGATCTATGTAGGAAACCTGCCCTTCAGCGCGACGTCGGAGGAGCTGCGCTCGCTTTTCGGACAGCATGGTGAAGTTCGGGAGGTGACCATCGTTACCGACCGTGAAACGGGCCAGTCCCGGGGCTTCGCGTTCGTAGAAATGGACGACCAAGGCGCGGACAAAGCCATTGCCGCGCTCAACGAGTATCAGATGGACGGACGTAGCCTTCGTATCGACGAAGCCAAGCCGCGCGAGGACCGCTCGGACCGCGGCGGCGACCGCCCCCGCGGAAACCGCTCGCGCTACTAGACAAGGCGCAGCCCGGGCGCTAACCGGGGGAAAGCGACCATGGCGAAGTACTCGCGCGCCGAGCTGGAGCGAGCGCTGGCCGTCTACAATCGGGCCCGCGACCGCGCCTCCGAGACCGCGGACTGGTCTGCGTGGGCGGAAGTCTTCACCGAGGACGCGGACTACATCGAGCACGCCTACGGGGTTTTCAAAGGGAAGGGGGCCATCCGCCAGTGGATCACCGGCGTGATGGCCCCCTTCCCTCACATGACGTTCCCGCAACAGTGGGTCGCCTACGACGAAGAGAACGGCTGCGTCGTCTTTCAGTGTCAGAACCGGCTGCCCCACCCCACCGATCCCGCCGGTCCGCCATTCCAGTTTCCGAGTTGGACGCGGCTCACGTACGCGGGCAACGATCGCTGGTCCTGCGAAGAAGACATTTACAACCCCGCGCGTGATGCCAACCGCGTGATCGCGGCCTGGCTCAAGGCCGGCGGGAAGTTCAAGACCGAGCCCGTCCTCGCGATGGAGCACGGTCCCGGCCGATCCCCGTTCTAGGAAATGACGATGGGAAAGCTCGATGGAAAAGTGGCTCTCATCACAGGCGGAGCCAGCGGGATCGGAGCGGCTACCGTTCGGCGGTTCGTCGCCGAAGGCGCGCGCGTGGTGATCGCCGACTTACTCGACGAGCGCGGCCAGAAGCTCGCCGCGAACCTCGGTCAGGCCGTCAGCTACGTACACACCGACGTGTGCGAGGAGGCGCAGGTCAAAGGCGCGATCGATCATGCAGTCGAGCGCTTCGGCCGGCTCGACTGCCTGTTCAACAACGCGGGTTTCGCCGGCGTGGACGGCACGATCGAGGAAACCGACGGAGCCGGTCTCGCGCGGACCGTCCAGGTCCTGTTCAACGGGGTGGTCTTGGGAATGAAGCATGCAGCGCCGGTGATGAAACGTCAGCGCTCCGGCAGCATCATCAGCACGGCGAGCGTGGCCGGCATCCGGGCGGGCATGGGCCCGCACGTCTACAGCGGCTGCAAGGCGGCCGTCGTTCATCTGACCCGTTCGGTCGCGATGGAGCTGGGCGAGAGCGGGGTACGCGTCAACTGCATCTGTCCCGGTGGAATTGTCACGCCGATCTTCGGACGGCATTTCGGACTCGCCGATCATGAAATCGACGAACGCCTGGTCGTCCTGCGCGAGGCGCTGGCGCTGGCGCAACCGATCCGGCGCGCCGGCGAGCCCGAGGACATCGCCAACGCGGCGCTGTGGCTGGCGAGCGACGAGTCGACGTTCGTGAACGGTCATGCGCTCGTCGTCGACGGCGGACTGACCGGCGGGCGCGGCTGGACCGAGTTACAAACGAGCACGGATCTCATCCGCCAACTGATCCGTCCCGCGTGAAGCGAAAGATCCGATGACGGCAACCGGGCTCACGCTCTCGGTAGCGGCGTTCTTTCTGATCATGGGGTTGACCGCATTCGTCGATCCCGAACGCATCGTCGAGTTCTTCGGAACCACGATGCTCACCACCGACGGTCGCAATGAAGTGCGAGCAGTCTACGGGGGCTTCGGCGTCGTGATGGCCCTGTTGCTGGTCTCGAGCCTGTGGTTCCAGACCGTGCACGCCGGCGTGCACGTCACGCTCGCTGCGGCGCTAGCCGGGATGGCATCCGGGCGTCTGGTCTCGCGCTGGATCGACGGGACCGCGGGCCGCAACCCGTGGCTGTTCTTCGTGGTCGAGCTCGCCCTGGCCGCGTTGCTCGTGGGGGCATTGGTAACCCACGGCGGCGCTTCTGCTTAGTGCGCCGCACTCGGACCGGTCAACGCTGCACCGGCTGGCTCGCTCGCGCCCAGGCGAGCATGCCACCGGCCAGATTGACCACCCACGCGAAGCCGGCCCTGCGTAGGATGGCGGCGGCGGTGGCCGAACGAGCGCCAGCACGGCAGACCACAACGACCTCACGATCGACGTAGCCAGCGAGCTTGGGCAACCGCTTCTCGAGAGCGTCCAAAGGCACGAGCAGCGCGCCCTCGATGTGGCCCAGCTCACCGGTAAACTCCTCCGGCTCGCGCACGTCGAGGATCAGCGGCGGGTTGCCGGCGCGCAGCCGGGCGGCCACCGCGGGAGCCGAAACCGAGGGCACGCTTGCCAGCTCGGCAACTTGCGGAAACGTCAGCTCGCCGGCTTCGAAGCCGGACTGGTTCACCTGCAGCGACTCCTGGATCTGATCGGGAAACGGCAGGCCCAGGTTCGCCATCATCGCCACGTACTGGAGACGGGTCTTACCCAGAAAGCGTGGATTCTCGCGCTTTTCCCGGCCGATAGTGGAGCAGGCGTTGCCCTTGTAGTCGTGGGCCGGCCAGACCGCGGTCTCGTCCGGCAGCGCGAACAGCCGGCCGGTGACCGCGTCGAACTGTGCCCCGGCATCGCCACCGGGGAAGTCGGTTCGCCCGGATCCGCCGATCAGGAGAGTGTCTCCGGTCAGCAACGCGCCGGGGATCAGCAGACAGATCGAGTCGGGCGTGTGCCCAGGGGTGTGCATGACCTCGATCGTCTCGCCGGCCAGCTCGATCCGATCACCGTCGTGGAGGTGACGATCCACGGTCGGGATAGGGCTTGCTTGGTGCATGAGAAGGGGCGCGTGGAGTTGCTCCTTCAAGGCGCGGTTGAGCATCAGGTGGTCGGCGTGGGTGTGAGTCTCGACGATCGCCACCAGCTCGCATCGTTCCCGCTCGATCTCGCGGCGGTAAGCGGCAAAGCGCTCGCGCACCGGATCGACGAGCGCCGCCTTCCCCCCCGAGCGCAGCAGGTAGGTCTTGCAGTTGGCGGCGTTCAGCTCGCGGACTTCCATCGTCGACAAATGTCACGGTGAGCAGTGCCAGAGCGGCTCGGCGTCGGCAAGACCCTGCGCGCGGCGCGCTCGGCTTGGCTGCGGGCCGGGCGTAGGCTCGGCCCGGTTCGGCCGCGATGAGCGCGCAATCGCCCGGTTCCGTGAACGCTGGTGCGCTGGTCCTCACGGTCCTGCTCTGGCTGCCGGTGCCGGCAAGCGCCGAACCACAATCTGCCCCCTCGATTACCGCCCCGGACGCTGCGCGCGCGGTGGGCACGTATGCCGGCGGCGCGCCGCTCTACCGCCTGGAGAGCCTCTCGCCGATCTTCACGATCGACCGAATCTACAAGTCGATGCAGGGACCTGATGCGGCCGACACGCGAGTCTTGCTCGAGAATGGTGGACCTCCGGAGCTGTTGTGGATGGTGGGATACGAAGCGGTCGTCACCGACGTCGACGGCCGCCAGCCGCAGTCGGCCGAGTTCATGTGCCACAGCGCCACCGACACCAACGCGGCGGCTTACCGGCGAGTGTTTCCAACGCGGATGACCCTGCACGGCAACCGGCTGTTCAGCGTGGACCAGGGAACCACCGCCGTGCGCTTTCCGGAAGGCTTTGGGATTCCGATCCTGTCCAATCAGCCTCTGACGATCGCCACGCAGGTCCTCAACCACAATCTAGCCGATGCCAATCTGCAGGTGCGCGAGCGCGTGACCATCGACTTCGTCCGCCACCGAAGCCTCGCCAAGCCGCTCCGGCCACTGATTCAGCACGGGGTCTTCGGCATGGTGCTGGTCGATGGAGCCGACGGACATCTGGGCGTCGATCCGAGCGTGGCTGACCCGGCCAAGCATGGGCCCGGCTGCAGTTTCGGCGCCGACGTCGGCGACCCACGCGGCGCCGTGCTCGACCCCTACGGCCGCAGGTTCTCGTCGTTCTGGGTGGTCGAGCCGGGCCGGCACGACTACCACACCCGGGTGACCGGGTTTCTCGCCCTCCCTTACGACACCACGATCCAGTATGCGGCCGCCCACTTGCATCCGTACGCCGAGTCGCTCGAGCTGTTCGATCTTACCGCCGGCAAAACGGTGCTCATGCTTCGCGCCCAGCAGGCCGAGGACAAGATCGGTCTGTCACGGGTCGACCAGTACTCGAGCAGCGAGGGGATCCCGCTCTACCGCGACCACGAGTACGACCTCATCGCCCGCTACAACAACACCTCGGGCACGCGCCAGGACGCGATGGCGACCCTGCTCCTTTACGTCCTCGTGCGCGATCTCGAGTTCGTCTCGTTCGTCGAGGCCCAGGGTGGAACGGCCTGGCGAACGACGGCTCCGGGGCCGCTCGCGGGGGCCGCGCATTGAAGCGAATCCCCGTTCAGAATTTGCCGACGGAGGCGGAGGTGCCGTCGGTCTTGAGCGGCTGGGGCTCGGCGCCCGCCTTGCGCTCTGGCGGCCGCCAGCCGGCGAAGTGCTCGGCCACGAAGCCGGTGTGCGTCTGGCCGTCGGCGAATCTCGGATGCTCGACCACATCCTGGAGAAACTCGATGTTCGTCGTCATGCCTTCGACTCGGTACTCGCGCAACGCGACGGCCATCCGGCGGCGCGCCGCGTCGCGGTCGTCGGCCCAGGCCGTCAGCTTCGCGATCAGGGGATCGTAGTAGACGGAGACCACCGAGCCGTCGGCCACTCCGGTGTCGACGCGTATGCCCGGACCGTACGGCGCCACGTGACGGGTCACGGTGCCCGCGCAGGGGATGAAGTTCGCGGCGGGGTCCTCCGCGTAGATCCGGCACTCGATGGCGTGGCCACGCGCAACAACGGCGTGTTGCTGGATCCACAGCGGCTCGCCGGCGGCGATGCGCAGCTGCGCCTGGACGATGTCGATGCCGTAGACCACCTCCGTCACCGCATGTTCGACCTGGAGTCGCGTGTTCATTTCCAGGAAGTAGAAACGGCCGTCGGGGGCGAGCAAGAACTCGACGGTGCCCGCGTTCACGTAGCGCACCGAATGCGTCGCAGCCACGGCCGCCGCCGCCATGCGCGCCCGCAACGTCGCACTCACGGCCGGCGACGGCGACTCCTCGACGATCTTCTGGTGGCGTCGCTGGATCGAGCACTCTCGCTCGCCCAGGTGGATGATGTTTCCGTAGCCGTCGGCGAGCACCTGCACCTCGACATGGCGCGCGAGTTCCACGTAGTGCTCGAGGTAGACTTTGCCGTCTCCGAACGATGCTTCGGCCTCGCGTGAGCAGGCGGCGACCGCACGCTCCAGCTCGCCCAGGTCGCGTACGACCCGCATCCCTCGCCCGCCGCCTCCGGCGACGGCCTTGAGCAACACCGGCAGTCCCAGCTCGAGCGCGCAGGCCCGCAGTTGCTCGACCTCCGGCGGCGCTTCCTCCACGGCCGGCAGCACCGGCACGCCGACCTTCTGGACGCGCGCACGCGCGGCGATCTTGTTTCCCATCGCATGGACGGCGAAAGCCGGCGGTCCGATGAACCTCATCCCGGCTGCAGCCACCGCATCGGCAAAGTCGCCATTCTCAGACAGGAAGCCGTACCCAGGATGAATCGCCTCGGCTCCCACACGCCGCGCCGCCTCGATGATCGCGGCGGAGTCGAGGTAACTCTCGCGCGCCGGCGGCGGGCCGATGCAGACCGCTTCGTCCGCCGCGCGGGTGTGCACGGCATCGGCATCCGCGGTCGAGTACACAGCGATCGGCGATACTCCCAGCTCGCGGCACGCACGCGCGATCCGTACTGCGATCTCTCCGCGGTTGGCTATCAGGACTCGCTTGAACACGGCAGTACCGCGCGTCGACGCGAGATCAGGCTTTCTCTCGCGCCGCCGCTTGGACAGCGGCAGCCAGGGCCTCGCAGTAACGCCGCGAAACGGCCTCGAAGATCGTGACCGCCACCGTCGGGTTGTAGACGTGGCTGGTGAGATTGCGGTCGCGCAGCATGTCGAGCCAGAGCTTCTCGTCCTGAATCAGACCGAGGCGAAACGCCGAGGAAAGCGCCTTCTTGGGTGACGGCGCCGGGAGCCCTTGGGCCTCGCTGATGTGTTTCAGCAGCCGCCAGACGCACTCGAACGTGAACTCGAAAGCCTGGATGACGCCCGCGCGATCGCGATCCGTTACCACGGGTTGCGCAAGATACGCCTTTAGCTGATCGATCGCACGTCCGGCGTTGTCGAGGCTTCTATGCGTCATGGCGCGGCCCGTTCGTAGATGAGCAGACCTTCGCTCAGAATCTCCTCACGCAGCGTCGCTTGGCAGGTGCGTACATTGACGAGGTCGAGCGCGAGCAGCGTAGGCGCATCTTCTTCGACCTCGGCAACGAACTCCGACCACTGCGCGTCGCCACCGGGCGCGGGTAGGAAGGCAAGGTCGACATCTGCGTACGGCTGATGCGTGCCCCGCGCACGCGATCCGAACAACCAGACTTTCTCCGGCCTGATCGTGCGTTCGGCACGTGCCAAAACATCCGCGATCAGGGACTCGAGGTCGGGATCAATGAGGCCGGCTGCCGACACGAAGGGCACGAAGCGATGGTACCGTGCTGCTTGGGCGCTGGCAACGAAATCGCCGCCAGACTCGCGCGCCGCCGTCAGCGGGTTCGCGTCGCCGCCGTTCCGACGCTGCGACCGGCAACGAGCGCCGCGATCTCGCCAGCGCTGTAGCCCAGCTCGGCCAGAATCCGCTCCGAGTGCTCACCGTGGACGGGTGGCGCAAGACGCACGCTGGCCGGAGTCTCCTCCAGCTTGATCGGACATCCGGTGACGGAGATCGCGCCCAATCTCGCATGCTCGACCGAAGCGATCATCCGGTTGTGGTTCACCTGAGGGTCAGCGACGACCTCGGGAATCTCCTGAATAGGCGCGGCCAAAACATCCGCCGCGATCAGGCGCGCGAGCAGCTCATCGCGCCCGAAGGCGCGGCAGCGATCGGCGATCAGCGCCTCCAGCGCGTCCTGGTTCGCCAGGCGCCGCTCGATGGTCCGGAATCGATCGTCCTCGTTCCAGGCAACGTCGAGCGCGTTGCAGAGGTTGGCGAAGAACTTCTCCGACGGACAGGTGATCACGACGGCACCCCCGTCCTTGCAGGCGAACACACCGGACGGCGCGAAGTACTGGCTGCGGTTGCCGGTGCGCGGCGTAACCTCACCGGTCAGGAAGTAGGCGCCCAGGCCGCTCGCCTGCGCGTGCACGAGCGCATCCAGCAGCGAGACGTCGATGCGCTGGCCATTGCCGGTCCGATCGCGCACGCGGAGCGCGGCAAGCACCCCGCAGCAGACCAGCTCGGAAGTCATCACGTCGACCAACGGTACGGTCACGCGCACCGGCGGGCTTCCCGGGTGGCCGTTGAGGGCCAGCAGGCCCGCATAGCCCTGGGCGAGAAAGTCGATTCCGGGCCGGCCGGCATAGGGGCCGTCTGGCCCGAACGCGGTGACACCGACCCAGATGATGTCGGCTCGGTGCCGGCGCACCTGATCATAGCTCTGGCCGAGCCGCGAAAGCGCCGGCTCGCGGACATTGGTGATGAGGACGTCGGAGCGGGCCAGTAGCCGGGAGAACACTTGTTGCGCCGCGTCTTGGCGCAGATCGAGCACGAGGGAGCGCTTGTTGCGGTTGAGGCTCACGAACGGCGAGCGCTCGCCCTCGCGCTCCGGGCCCAGGTGCCGGCTCTCATCCCCGTAGTGCGACTCGACCTTGATGACGTCCGCTCCCAGGTCGCCGAGCAGGGTGGCCGCGTAAGGTCCGGCGAGCATGGTAGCGAGATCCAGGACGCGAAGGCCTTCCAGTGGAGCGCTCATCGGCGACCCGTCACGCTCAGAGAATCGCACCGCTGGTCTTGAGCGCAGCGATCCGGTCCCAGTCGTATCCCAGGGTCTCGAACAGGATCATCTCGGTGTCCTGACCCAGCTCCGGGCCGAGGCTGGTGACCTCGCCTGGTGTCTTGCTAAAGCTCACCGGGAGCCCGCGGATGGTGACCTCACGGTCCACCTCGGAGCACTGAGTTTTGAGCAGATAGTCGTTGGCCCAGCACTGGGGATCCGCGGCCAGCTCCTTGAAGGTCGAGATCACGCTGGCAGGAATGCCTTCCGCGCTCAGCCGCTCGACCCAGTGACTGGCCGGCTTGCGCTTGAAGACGGCGTCGAGCGCGTCGACCAGGGCCGTCCGGTGCTCCAGACGCCCGGTATTTTTGACGAAGCGCGGATCGGCGCCGATTCCCGCCTCACCCAACGCGCGGGCAAAGCGTACCCAGCTCGGGTCGTCGTTCTCCGCGCACACGAACAGCCATTGGTCCGCCGCCGGATACGTATGGGTCAGCGGGTTGTCCGGCTCGCGCCGGGAAACCTGGCGCGAGTACCGCGGGCTGCCCGTGGCGAGGTAAGCCTGGAAGCTGGGAGCAGCCATGAAAAGCTGCGCGCCGTAGAGTGACGCATCGAGGAACTGTCCGCGCCCGGTGTGCTCCCGCGCATAGAGCGCGAGCATGATGCCGAGCGCCGCCATCATGCCGCCCATCGCGTCTCCCGAGCCCATCCCCAGATAGACCGGTGGCTGGCCCGGCTCGCCCTGCCGGGTCATCAAGCCGATCAACGCCTGCACCGTCATGTCGAAGGACGGCTTGGTGATGTTCCCGTAGGAGCCGTAGCCGCTGCCCATCGCGTAGACCAGTCGCGGATTGATCCGGCTCAACCGCTCGTAGCCTGCCTCCCATTTGTCGAGCGCCTTGGCGCTCAGGTTGGTGAGAAAGACATCCGACTTCTCGACCAGCTGGTGCAGGATCTCGCGGCCCTCGGGCTGGTTGAGATCGACCGCCATGCTCTTCTTGTTACGGTTGATGACCAGGAAGTACTGATTCCAATCGCCAATGGGGAGCGCCTTGATGCTCCGCACGCCGCGAGCCAAGTCGCCGCCCTTCGGGCTCTCGACGTGAATGACCTCAGCCCCGAGGTCGGCCAGGTGCTGGCCCGCCACCGGTCCCTGAAACCACATGGTGAGATCGATGACTCGGATGCCTTCCAGGGCGCGCGTCACTGCCGTCGGGCCTCAGCCGATCACGCCGGCCTGCTCGAGGCTCGCGATCTCACGCTCGGCGTAACCGAGAACCTCACCGAGCACCTCGGCCGAGTGCTGGCCGGCACGAGGCGCCGTCGCTCGTAGCCGCGCCGGCGTATCGGTCATGAACAGAGGGAAGCCGAGCATGCGCGTCGTGCCGAGACTGCGGTCGTCAAGGTCCAAGACGTAACGGTTGGCTCGGGCGGCGGCGTCACGCGCCGGGTACTCGTAGTCCTCGATCACGTCGGCCGACATCTGTTTCTCGGTGAACAGGCGGCGCCAGTGGGCAGCTGGATGCCGGCGAATGGCCGCGTCCAGGGCACCGATCAGCGCCAGGCGATGCTCGCCGCAGCGCTTGTCGTGCGTGTCGAAGCGCGGGTCGGCAGGATCGATCCCCGTCACTCCGGCAAGCCGCGGCCACCAACGGTCGGTGTCCGGCATTGTGAGCGCCACCCACAGGCCATCGGCCGTCGGATAGAGCACGCCGCTCATCGGGTTGCCGGCATCCAAGCGCGAGACCGGCGCGAGCAGGCGATCCCCGCCGATGGCAAGCCAGGCCTGCAAGTCGAGACTCGCTCCGTACATGTTGCCGGCCAAGAGCGACGCATCGACTGCCTGCCCCTGCCCGGTCCGCTTGCGATGAAAGAGCGCCACGGCGACCGCGAAAGCCAGCATGACGCTCGTGTACATCTGCCCGTGGCCAGCGTAGAGCGGCGGCTGACCTGGCTGTGGCAGGATCGGCATCATGCCCGTGCGAGCGGCGGCCAGCTCATCGAGGGCTGGCAGGTCTGCGTCAGGCCCCTTGGGGCCGAATCCCGAGCCACGCGCGTAGACGAGATCGGGCCGAGCGGCCGCGAGCGTTTCGTAGTCGAGACCGTGCTCCTGCAATCGTGCGCGCGGCCAGTCGGTAACGATAACGTCGACCTTAGCCGCCAGCTCGCCGAGGAGCTTCCGGCCACGCTCGACGCTGAGATCGAGGCCGAGGCTGCGCTTGTTGCGATTGGCCAGGTCGAAGAGGTAATCCCAGACCGGCGCTTCGACCGGGCAGCCGGCGCGGCGGGAGCGCGGCTCGTCGAGACGGATGACTTCGGCGCCGAAGTCGCCGAGCGTCGCCGCTGCGATCTGCGCCCAGAAAAGCGTCGTCAAATCCAGGACGACGACGTTCTCGAGCGCACGGGCCATCGTACTGCTTGCTACTTGGGCCAACCGTCCATCGCGTCCGAGGTCTTGTCAGCAAACTCCTTGGGATTGGCCAAAGGCTTGCCAAGCCAGTCGCGATAGAACGTGTCGAGGTCGGGCAGGAACGTGAAGTCGGGCGGACAGCCGCGCGGCACGGCCTCTACCTCCAGTTGCGACCCGCAGCCCGGACAGTAGTACTCGCGTAGTTGGATCCAGTCGGGGTCGGGCTGCTGGGAGCCGCGATAGACTTCTGAGAGCGCCTCGGCGCTCTCGCGCACGTGGATCAGTGCCTCGATCTTCCAGTTGACGCGGTAGTCGCCGAACTCCTGCCCACAGCGACACTTGACGATCCGCTCCTTGCCCTTCTCGACGATATAGAGGCAGGGGCCGAGCGGCAGCAGAATGCGCTCCTTCCACGCAACTCTATCCTGAAGGATCGCGAGCCAGGTCTCGAAACGGCCCTCGTCCTTGGCGTCCTTCATCATTTCTTGGACGCGCGACCAGGGAAGCTTCCCGTCGACCAGCTTCTCGATCTCGCTGCGCTCGTAGTTGGCCACGGCGGCATCCCTCCTAGAACGTGAAATCGTCGGGCAGCTTCCAGAACCGCCGGATCTCGCCGGCATAGTCCGGCGAGAGCGTCATCGAGCTGCGCCACATCGTGTGTACCGCCTGCGCCATCCCCTGCTTGGCGAGAATCTTCCCGCGCTCGGCCTTCCACCACGTCTTGAACGGCACGCCGCGCTTCTTACGCTGCTCGCGGATCTCGGCGCGTTTCTTCTCGGTGGCTCGCAGGTCCACCGTCCATTGCTTGGTCTTGGCATCCTGCCGTGCGACCACGCTGTGGACGTGCTCGGCGACATAGGGGCGCGTCCAGCCGTTTTCCAGATCCGAGCGCACCGCTTCGGGGTCGCGTTCGATCGGATCGCCGATCGCTTGCGCTCCCGAGACCGGATGGATGACGAGATCGTACTCGTGCAGTTGCTGCGAAGTCACGAAGGGAGCGACCAGGTTCGTTTCCAAGTGTTCGGCCCGGATCCTGGCGGCAAGCTCGGGCTTCTCGGGATCCCCGCGCTCGTGGACCAGCGGCTTTTGAGCGTCGATCAATTCCTTGACGTTAGTGTTGATGGCGTAGCTTCCGCGATCGGGGATCGAGGGATAGGCGCCGAACATCCCGTGGTTGCCGACGATCTTGCTGCGGATGCCCGCGCAGCCGCACTGATACTCCACGCCGGGGGTGTTCATGATCATCCAGACGACGGTGTGGCCGAGCCCGCCGCGGAACTTTCCGTAACCGCCCGAGTCGGGCTCGACGTTCCGGCCCAGGTACATGATCGGATAGTAGAGCTCGCTCACCTCAGCGTTGCCGAAGTCTGCCTGCGGCGTGTAGATCGACCAAGCGCTGTTCTCGCCGTCAGCCATCCCACGAGCTGGCGAACCGTTACTCGCCTGCTCGAGCGTCAGCCCGGCGGTGTAGACGCCGTGCTGATTGATGCCGGAGAACTCGGCCGTCATCGTCGTGGCGGCTCCGGCCGCGACCTCCTCGATGTAACCGCGCGTGTAGTAGAGCCGGCCGAACGTCTCGTAGAGCGAGCTCATCCACATGACGGCTGGCGCCCAAGCCACACCGGACGATGCAAAATAATTCACCGGATACGGATTCGCCCACGAACCCTCCGGCGGAGTCTCGAGCTTCCAAGCGGCCACCGCGCCCCAGTTGAACATGTCGAAGCCGACGACGTGGGAGTAGGCGTTGAGGAGCCCCGAGACAAGGCCGGCCGGCGTGATGTTCTCGCCGAAGGGCACCCAGCCGCTGGCCCCGCGCAGCGAGAAGGTCACCTTGGCGTCCTTGTCGATGGTCACGTCGAGCGGCTGATTGAACAGACAATCGATGTTCTGCTCCGGCAGGATCACGCGCTTGCCGGCCATCGCCAAGTCCTTGAAGTTCGACTTGCGCAGCCGGCCGGGCACCGCCTGCGTGCGCACGCGCGCGACCGCGTAGCGGCGGCTGTCCTCGATGTACTCGCGGGTGACCTCTTTGAAGAAATCCAAGCCGTACTTGTCGATGAGCTTGATCACGCGATCGCGAATGGTCAGGCAGCCGGCTAGCCGCCCACGGGCATCCCCCATCACCCAGTCCGGCGTGCGCGTGCGCGAACGAATGCGCATCTCGTACCATGGATAGAGCCGGTCGCCCTCGCCGATTCGTTCCATCGTCACCGGTATGCCGTCCGCGAAGCAGTCGGGGTTCAGGAAGCCGATCGAGCCCGGCATGATGAACCCGGCGTCCATGACGTGGCTCACCGAGCCTGCCCATGCCACCAGCTCGCCCTTGTAGAAAATCGGAATGGTGGTTTGGAAATCCGGCGAATGGAGACCACCGTAGTGCGAGTCGTTGTTCTCGAAGACGTCGCCGGGTTTGAAGCCGGGATGCTCCTCGTAGCCGCTCTCGATGTAACGGCGCAGCAGCAGCGAGAGCAGGCCGGGGTGCGAGACGATCCCTTTAGATGTGCAGACCGCTTCTCCAGTGGGCAGGTGGAGGTCCCACAGGGCATCCCCGCCTTCGGCCGCAACCGGCGACGAGCTGACCTTGCAGCCCACCGTCCAGCCGGTGTTGCAGATGTTGAGCAGGATGTGCCAGACCGCTTCGTAGGTGCCTGGGTCGGCGAGCTTGCGCTCCAGGCGCGTCAGCCCGAACAGGCTTCCGGTCTCGGCGAGCAGCCGGTCGTTGGTCGCAACCTGATCCTTTAAGGACGGTCGGTGCTGAATCGCAGCGGCGGTCGAACTCATTGGCTACCTCCGCGTCGAGTGATCCAGTAGATCGCGTACTCATCGATGCGCACGTGCCAGCCATCCGGCACGAAGAGCGTGGTGTTGGGCGCTTCGACCACGGCCAGCCCGTCCATCTCGTTACCGGGCTCGAGCTCGCCCATCTCCCAGATCTTGGCTTCTTTCCAACGCCCTTTCTGGAATAGTTGACGTGTGCCCTTGGACGCGGCCTTGGGCGGCGTCTTGCCCTCGAGCGCATGACTGACGAGCTTGGGCTTTACCGTATCGACCTGGCCGATCACCGCGACTTCGGTCATGTGGTAGGTCGGCTGCGTGGGCTTACCCGCCAACGTGAACATCTTGGTGAAGATTTCCTCGTGGCGGGCGAGCAGTCGGTCGATGTCGGCTTCGGAGTCGAGCCGCGCCACGGGGGACTCGACCTCTACGTCCTCGAGCTGGCCGTAGTAGCGGACGTAGGCGATCTGGCGCAGCGTGATCTGCTCGCGGCTGAAGCCCTCGCCGACTAGCTCGGCGAACAGTTCCTCTTCCAGCTCCTTCCAGGCCGCGCTCACCATCGCACCAGCCTTGAGACGGGCGGCCCGATCGGCGCCGAAGGGCAGTACGGCCGACACACTCTTGTGCCGTCGGTGCGCGTAGTCCATGCACGCACCACCCCAGGCCGAGAACGCGCCGGCATGCGGCACCGTGATCACCGCCTTCCACGGATAGTCGCCGGCATAGCCCAGCAGGTGGACCGGACCTCCGCCGCCGTAACCCAAGAGCACGTAGTCGCGCAGGTCGTGGCCGACCATGAGACTGCGGACCAGGTGCTCGCGCATCAGGACGTTTACGAGATCCACGCACTGCTCGGCGGCGGCGTACACATCGAGGCGCAGCGGAACGGCGACCTTTGCCTTGAAAACCTCGTAGGACTTGGCCTTGTTCACCTTGATCCGGCCGCCCAGGTAGTAGTTCTCGTTCAAGATACCGAGCAGCATGTTGCAGTCGTTGATCGTCGGCGTCTCGTTGCCCGTCTCCTGAAAAACGGGGCCAGGAGTGCCACCGGCGCTGTCGGGGCCGAGCTTGATCCGGTTGGTCTGCGGGTCCAGGCGAATGTAGGTGCCGGTGCCCGCACCGATCGAGCGGATATCCAGCATCGGAACGTTGACGTACATCTGTTGGAACGGCGGCTCGCGGTTGATCGGCAGGATTCCGGCCGTGATCGCGCCGGCGTCGAAGCTGGTCCCGCCCACATCCGAGCACACGATGTTCTGCTCGGCGATGACGGTGGAAAGATAGTGAGCGCCCATGATCCCGCCCACCGGCCCCGACATCACCGTCTCGAACAGGCGCGGGTAGCGGATGTTGGTCACGCCGCCGTAGCAGAGCACGGTCTTCAAGCTATGCCGGTAGCCAGCCTTGGTGAGCTTCTCTTCCACAGCGAGCAACTGCTTACGGGCCGGCGCGGTGGCGTAGGCTTGGATGACGGTAGCGTTGGCGCGCGAGACCTCCCGCATCGTGGGTGCCACCTCGCTCGAGATGACGACCGGGATCTGCCGGCCGCTCTGCTCGATGATCTTGCGAGCGATCTCCGCGGCGCGCAGCTCGTGGGCTGGATTGTTGAACGAGTAGAGGAACAGGATCGCCAGCGACTGGATTCCCTCGTCGACCAACTCGCGCACCCCGCGCTCGACCTCGTGCTCATAGAGCGGAATCACCACCTTGCCGAACATGTCGATGCGCTCGGTCGCCCCGCGCGTCAGCCGCCGCGGCACCAGCGGCTGCCGGTGCTTGCGGTACTGCATGTGGGTGATCTCGGACCACTGGTAGTCGATGAAGGTCTGCGAGCCGCGGCCCTGAACGATGATGTCCTCGAACCCACGCGTGACCAGCAGCCCGGTCTTGAGACCGGACAGATTGATCAGCGCGTTGAGCATACTGGTGCCGGTGTAGATCGCCGTCTCGATGCTAGCGCAGAACTCGCGCCCGTCGCGCTTCAGGTCCAAGCCCATGTAGCGGAGCGCTTCCTCGAGCGACTCCATGAAGCCGATGCTCTCGTCGCGCGGGGTGGTCGGCGCCTTGCCGATGACCGAACGTCCCTGTTCGTCGACGACGATGACGTCGGTCATCGTCCCACCGGCATCGCACGCAACCAGATAGCGGGCCATGAAGAAGCCTCCCTCGCCTGCGCGGCAGTGCGCCCCGTTACTCGCCGGGCTCGGGCTTGCGGAAAAGCCGCTGGAAAAAGCCGACGATGGCCGCAACCAGCGTCCGCAAGAGCAGCGGCAGGACTCGGATGGCTTCGCTCTGGGCCGGCACGGCCGCAACGGTGGCATGGGCGGTCGTTGCGGCAACGGCGGGCGCCGCAGTCTCGAGGTGCCGCTTGGCGCTCGTGACGAACTGCTTGAACAGCTGGTGAGAGACGCCCTGGATCATCCCGCGGCCCACCTGCATCACCCTTCCGGTGAGATCAACGCTGGCCGTCGCCACCAATTCGGTCTGGCCGCCCGGCAGGCCGCGCAAGCTGCTCGCCATCGAGCCCTTGGCCGTCCCCCCGCCGGTCTCGGTACCCTCGGCGGTCATGCGCACGGTGTAAGCGCGTGGATCGACCTCGGTCAACTGGACGCGTCCTTTGTAGGAAGCCGTAATGGCTCCGACCTTGACCCGGATGCTTCCTAGAAACGTCCGCTCGTCGATCACCTGCTCGAGCTTGGCCCCCGGCATGCAGGACGTGACCTGGTGGGGATCCATGACAAAGCGCCACACCCGCTCAATTGGGGCATCCACCTGGAAACGTTCCTCAATCTCGATCGCCATGGTGCGGACAGGTCGCTTTGCCGTGGAAAATCAAGGAGTTCAAGGATCTCCATCCCCACAAAGCGAGGTGAAACACGTTCTACCGGCGCGCACTATGGTCCGCGTACCGAGCAATCGCAAAAAACACCGACGCCAGTCGCGGAAGGGGCGGCTGAGGGTTACCCGGACACACGAACAGCGATCAGTCCGACAGCGCCTTAAACTGTTCGCTATCGCTCAAAATCGTCTGGACCCGCAGTTGGCGCAGGTACGAGTGCCTTTCGCCTGCAGCGCGCGAAGTGTTCAGCCATCGCCACAAAGTTACCCTGACTGCTCAGCTCACGTCAACGGCGTAGACGGCAACGAGGAGATCGTGATCTGGGCAGTCGAACCCGGCCGTCTGCTTCATCAACACGCGCGAAGAGCTGCTCGAGCCTTGACGTCCGCGGACTGATCGGGCTATTTTAGCCACATGAAAAAAGCCACAATAACCGAAGCGAAGAACCAGCTCAGCGCCCTCATCGACCGGGTGCGGCACGGTGAAACGATCGTCATCACGGACCGGGGGCGCCCCGTGGCACGCCTCGTGTCGGCTCTGACGAGCGCCGCCGAGGACCCGGAGGGCCGGCTGGCACGGCTGGAACGGCGTGGAGGACTTCGGCGAGCGGTCGCACCGCCACCGCGATCCTTGATCATCAAGAAGCTGCCGAAAAGGAAGCCTTCCGGCGTGCTCGCCGCGCTACTTCAAGAGCGTCGGGAGGGTCGGTGAAATTCTGGGACAGCTCTGTCGTCGTTCCACTGCTCGTGCCGGAGGCCGCGAGCAGCTCCTTGCAGAAGCTGTACGAACGCGACCCCGTCATGATCACCTGGTGGGCAACCGAGATCGAGTGCACCTCAGCCATCGCACGCCGCCAACGCCTCGGCGGGCTCGCCGAGGACGTGCTGGCAGAGGCCTTCGTCCGCTTGAGCGCGCTGAAAGCCGGTTGGCATGAGGTCGAACCGGGCGAAGAGATACGCGAATCGGCCAAGCGGCTGCTCCGTGTCCACGATCTCCGGAGCGCGGATGCTCTGCAGCTCGCTGCTGCGTTCTTCGTCGCGGAGGCCCGTCCGGCAACGCTCGAGTTCGTCTCATTGGACGACCGCCTCTTGCTCGCCGCGCGTCGCGAGGGTTTCTCCGTCAACCGGCCGACTTCCTGAGGTTCGTCGACGTCTGCGCCAGCGCGTCAGCCCGGCGGACACTCGAGCACGAGCGCTTGGCCGACGGCTCGCTTGAGCGTGAGCAGAGCATCGGTGGCAACCACCGCACCGCTCGTGTCGACGTCGCACACGCACAGGCGGCAGCTCTGACTGCCGACCGCCGTGCGCAGTATCGCCAGCGCATCCGACGCGGTGGGCGCGGCGCCAGTGCTGATGGGCTGAGCGCAAGCCTTGCACGTGCCATCGGTTTCTCGGCACCTGCCCGGACCGCAGCCTTTGGGCTTGCACTTGCCCGCGGTGCCGGCCTCAGAGATGGCCTGGACCTCCGTGCCGGATAGAGCCCGGTCGAAGAACTCCACTTCGTCGATCAGACCGTGGAAATGGCGGGTGGGTGTGCCGCCGCCCCACGACCTGCCGATCACGACCGCGCGGTTGTTGCCCACGGGCAGGCCAGTGAACGACTGTGAGCCACCCAGCGCCCCGTCCAGATAGATCTCGAACTGCGCGCCGGTGAAGACGCCCGCCACGTGATGCCACTGGTCGTCCAGCACGCTCACGGTGCTGCTGACACCGGTGAAGTTGGCAGGATCGCCGCTACCGCCCCCGGTTCCGAAGAAGAAAGCCAAGGTCCCGTTCGGATTGCCTTGGAGCGCCCAGCCGGTCCCGTCGGTGAAGCCGTGAGATTTGTCCACGATGAGAAACTGGCCGTTGGGACCCGGCTGCTGCGGGTCGGCGTTGAACCAAGCATCCACACTGAAAGCGCCCGAGGGGTTGAAGTCGGCATGGTGGGGAACCGTGACGTAGTCGTCGACGCCATCGAAGCTGAACGCGCTTCCCACCATGCCCGCCGCGAATGTCGTCCCGCCCTGCAACGTCCCATCATGCACGTTCTGTAGGTCATAGGCGTTGTCGTCGCCCGTCCACCATGCCACCAGGTCCCCCGGCGGCAACGTGCAGACGCCACCAAGCGCGTCGAAATGCTCCTGAACCTCCTCGGCGGTGAGCATTCGATCGTAGAGTGCAACCTCGTCCAGTGTGCCAGTGAAGAAGCGCGTGAAATCCTGCGCGCGGTTGACGCGAAATGCCGTATTGATGACGTTCGGCGTTCCCCCGTCGGCCGGCAGATCCGGATCGTTCTCGAGGCTGACGCTGACCCCATCGATGTAGAGCGTCGATCCGACATTGGCCGCGCCGCCGCCTTGGCGAACCCAGACGACGTGGTGCCACTGCCCGAGCGCCACGGGATCAACAGTTTGCAGACCGCCGTTGTAGAAACCGGCGAACGCCTCGTCTGCGTCATGCCGGCTGAAGCTGAAGTAAACCGACCTCATCGTCGGATCCAAACCCATCGAGACACCCCAGTGCAGGAACGGCGCCCAGAGCGTGGCCGAGCCGGTCGTCGGAACGAAGAAGACCGCTTCGGCGCTGAACGTGGGGTTACCCGACAGCGACGCCGGCGCAACGGACGTGGACTCCAGGTAGTCCTCCGCGCTGTCGAAGCACACACCGGCATCTCCGCTCGCCGTCACCAAGCCTCGCAGCGGTGTACCAAGGTAGGTCGCGTCATAGGCCGTCCCCAGGCTTCCGTAGTTGACGGCAACGCCGGTCAGCTCGTTGAACTGATAGTAGAGGACCGGAGCGTCATTGGAGACCACAGCCTGGTACTCGGGAGAAGCTCCCTCGACGATCGCCGCGAAGGTGAAAACCGAGATGCCGATCCAAGCGCGCAGCAGGCGCTTCATCAGGGCCTAACGGACGCGGTCGTCGACGCGGAGGTCGGCGACGCCGTTGCCGGCCGCCGCGTTGCCCGCGCGTCGGAGGTCGGCCTCCGAGGCGAGCGGCGGGGATTTTTTCACCCGGATGCCGTAGCGGGCGTTGCGATCGGCAGTATTGCCGGAAACTGCCGTAGCAGCGGATCCGCGGACGCGGATCCCGAGCCTCTCGTTGTTCGAGCAGACGTTTTGATCGACGGCCGAGCTCTCCGACTTCTCGATCCGCAGCCCACTCTTACGGTTGCCGGAGCTGTCGTTGTCGACGACGTTGGCGTAGGGCGACTTCTTCAGACGGATGCCGTGACGGCCACAGCCGGCCACCGTGTTGTTGCGAACGACCAGCCCAGGCGCGCGTGACCCGACGATCCCTTCACCGGCCGGATCTCCGATCGCGTTGCCATCGACCATGGCGTCCGAGCTCTCCTGGATGCGAATCGCGTGACCGCCGTACGTACGACCGAACTCGTCGGTGATACCGGTCAGGTCGGAGATCTCGTTGTCCGTCACGCTGTTGCGATCGCCGCCGTCGATGCGGATGCCCGCGCAGCTCTCTTCGATGGAGTTGCCCATGATCGAGACTCGCGACGAGCCGCCCACCAGGACGCCGTAGCGTCCGCCGACGATCTCGAAGCCGGAAATGGTGGTCCCGTCGGATGCCCGCACGACGACTCCGTCCCGATCGTCATCCGGCTCGATCGTCACGGCCCCATCGGCGATCAGCACCAGACCCGGGCGATTCTCGATACGGACGGACTCCTCGTAACTGCCGGCTCCCACCGAGACGGTGTCCCCGGGCGCGGCGGCGCGGACCGCCGCACCAATCGTCGGAAAGTCGGTTGGCACGTTGATCGTAGCCGCTAGCAACGGCCGTGGCGTGGCGCACGCGAACAGGCAGAGCAGGAGGATCGGTTTGCGCATCGGTGGAAAGCTCCTTCGGATCCTTACCCCCATCGTAGATAGCGTCCATCGCCGTTGTCCAGTGGTTTCCTCGATCATTAGGCTATCTCCGCCGACTATCGCCCCCGAGAAACAGTTGGACCACAGCGCCGGCGTGGGCCTCGATCATTCGCTCGTCAGCCGTGGGATCCCTCCCCGTGAACCTCTTGCACTCGGGCGCCTGACTGAAGAGCAGGCCGACCGCCCCGATGAACATGTAGTACAGATGAACGTCGGGGATGTTTGGAACGTACCCCTCCCGCCTCGCGCGTCCCAGCAACAGCACCGCGGTCTCGTAGAGCGCACGGCCATGACGGTCGACCAGCCAGCGCATGCGCTGGCTCTTGCGCTTGCACTCGTCATTCATGAGCCGGACGAAGGTGGGGTTACGGCCAGCGAACCGCACGTAGGTGCGAATGACGCGCGCTATCTCGTCGCGAGTCGCCATCGTTCCCTCGGCTGCGCCGCCGAGCTCATGTGCGAGCTCGCGGAAGACCCGGTCGACAGCGGCTCGCCAGAGCGCCTCCTTGGAGCCGAAGTAGTACTTGATGAGGCCGAGGTTCACATCGGCGCGCGCGGCAACGTCGCGGGTCGTGGTGCCATCGAATCCGCGCTCGGAGAACATCTCGAGACCGGCCTCGAGGATTCGCGCGCGAGTCTCGGCACCGCGCCCTTCGGTGATCGAAGGCTTTCGCGCCGCTGGTTTCACCATCAATAAAGGTCCCCGAACGACCCGGTATTATACGCTTGACTAAAGTCGTCTCAAACGTTAGATCCTCGCTCGCCGGACTCCGGAGCGAGGCTTGATCACCATCGCAGTCGACATGCCAGCGGTGCCGAACACGGTCGCGATCGCGCACGCCGACCAAGCGCTCACCTTTGCTCGAATCGAATCGGGCGCGAAGCGGCGGGTTCTGCTGGTTCTGAGCTACGAGAACGGCAGCATCGAGGCGGTCGACCTCTCGGCCGTGCTGGGCGTCGAGGTCGAGGACCCGATCTCGGTCTACCGCGAGCGTGGATACGCCGCCTTGCGAGACGTCGCCCTGCAGACGCCCGAGAGCGCACGGGTCACCGTCGCAGCGCAAGACCTGACGATTCCGGTCGATCTCGGCAGTCACCACGTTGCCGCAGGCACGAACTACCCCGAGCACGCCGGCGAAGCCGGCGTCGAGGACGGGCCGTTTCTATTCGCGAAGCTCGTCCCTCCGACCGGCCCGCGGGCGACCGTACCGGTCGGCGCGGCCCTGCTCGACTACGAGGTCGAGCTCGCCTGGGTTGCGCTCGATCCCATCAGCGAGGGTACGGCGCCCTCAGAGATGGGCTTGATCCTGTGCAACGACTACACCGACCGCCAGAGCCTGCTGCGTCACGTCGATGCCTGGGACATCGCCTCGGGAAAAGGATTCACCACGGGCAAGAGTTTCCCGGGCTTCTTGCCGGTGGGGGATCTGTTCGTCATTCCGCGTGACCACCGTGCGTTCGCCGCCGCGCGCGAGCTGCGCTTGTACGTCAACGGCGAACTGCGCCAACACTCGCTCGTATCGGCACAGGTTTGGGACATCGACGAGTTACTCGGGCAGACCTGGGCGCGCCGCGATCGGCTTTGGGAACATGAGGGCCGCCAAGTGTCGCTGTTCGCCAACGGGCGAACCATCGAGGCCCGCGCGCTGATCATGTCGGGAACACCCGCGGGCACCATCTTTCGGAACATCGGGCTCGCCCATCGGTTGCGCGGCCTGGCCCATTGGGCGCTGGGAGGGTTCCGGCAGCCGCTCACCCAGCAGGTCATCGAGTCTTACCTCCGTGACCCGCACACGCGCAGCAGATATCTACAGCCGGGGGATCGCGTGACGATCGACGTCGACTACCTCGGGGTCATCGACAACGAAATCGTTCCATAGAGGCAAGAAGCATGAGCGATCGCACGAGGACCATTCGGATGGCACAGATTCTCCTGACCGTCACTGCCCTCGAGTTTTTCGGGCCCATCTTGCGAGATTTCAGCGCCAGTCACGCATTCAACCCGACCTGGGTCGGGCACGCGCGCGTGCACCTGGTATGGCTGCTCGGGTTCATGGGGTTGTCCGGCGTGGCCAACCTCTACCTCATCTGGTTCCGCCGGCCGCGCGACGCGCGGGATCTATGGATGTCGGCGGGCTGGCAGGGCTGCAATCTGGGCGGCTTCTGGGCGGCCTACGTCCTGACACCCCTCTACGAGGGCGAGATGACCATGCCCGGTATCCACATGCATGTTCTCGGCGTCGACGAGAACGTCTTCGCCTTCAGCGTTTTGACGGTGCTTCTCATGGTCGCGGTCCTCCTGCTCGCCACGCGAGTCCGAGGCGGAGCGTTCGATGAAGACGATTGACGTTCCCGTGCTCGTGGTCGGTGCCGGCCCCGTTGGGCTCACGGCCTCAATCCTGCTTTCCCGGTCTGGTGTCGGCAACCTCGTCGTCGATCGCCGCGACGGCCCACACCGCGCGCCCCAGGCCCACGTCGTGAACCCACGGTCACTCGAGATCTTTCGCTCGATGGGCGTCGACATGAACGCGCTGCGAGCACGGGCGACGCGCCGTGAAGACGGGGCGCTCGTACGCTGGATGACCAGGCTCGACGGCAAGGAGCTGGGTTGCCTCCCGTACGAGCGCCAGGGTGACGAAAATCTTGTCTACACCCCAACGCCTCTGCTCAACCTGTCGCAGCACCTACTCGAGCCACTTCTCCTCGAGCATCTGCGAACGGCGCACTCCTCCTCGGTCCGATATCGTCACCAGTGCGAATCGCTCGAGCACGACGCGGCCGGCGTGACCACCCGCGTTCGAGATCTCGTGCGGGACCAGACCTACGAGCTGCGCAGCCGCTACGTCGTCGCCGCCGACGGTGCCGGAAGCCGCATCCGCAAGTCGCTCGGCATCGACATGATCGGCCCCGACCGTCTCCAGAGCTTCGTGATGATCCACTTCGAAGCGAACCTTCGTGCGCTCGTCGCGAAGCGGCCGGCCATTCTCTACTGGCTCCTCGATCCCGACACCCCTGGAACGCTCGTCGCGCACGACATCGAGCGAACCTGGGTGTTCATGCATCCATTCGATCCGATGATCGAGGCCGAAGACGCGTACACGGAGGACCGTTGCATCCACCTCGTGCGCGCGGCGATCGGGCGAGACGACCTGCCCTTCTCCGTACGCGATCGCAGCGTCTGGACGATGACCGCCCAGGTCGCGGCGCGATATCGAAGCGGACCCGTGTTTCTGGTGGGAGACAGCGCGCATCGCTTTCCGCCCACCGGCGGGATGGGCATGAACACGGGAATCCAGGACGCCCACAACCTCGCGTGGAAGCTCGCGGCAGTCGAGGCAGGCTGGGCTCCGGCATCCCTGCTCGACACCTACGAGGTCGAGCGTCGTCCCGTGGCTCAGCACAACGCCGAGCAAAGTCTCGCGAACGCGATGAAGATTCTGGAGGTATTCGCGGCCCTCGGGCTCTCCGAAGATCGCGAAGCATCGCGCGCGCGCATGCGTGCCTCGCTCGCCGACCCGGCCGCCATGGTCACGCTCGGCAAGGCGATCGACAACCAACGCGAGCATTTCGACATGTTCGGCCTCCAGCTCGGGTTTCGCTACGAGGCGGGAGCGCTCGTCCCGGACGGTTGCCCCAAGCCGCCGTGCGAGAATCCGGTCCGCGATTTCGTACCCTGCCTCAGATCCGGCGCGCGCCTGCCGCACGCTTGGGTGTCGCGCGATGGCCAACGCGTCTCGACGCTCGACCTGATCGCTCACGACCGACTCACGCTCGTCACGGGGCAGGACGGCCGGGCTTGGGAACGAGCCTTGCCGAGTCCGGGCTCGGTGCCGCTGCGATTCCTGGTAGAGGGCCGCGACTTCAGCGACCGGGAAGGGCACTGGGCGTCGGTCCGCGAGATCACCCCGAGCGGTGCCGTGCTGGTGCGCCCCGATCAGCACGTGGCGTGGCACACCCGCGCTACGCACGAAACCGCGGCAGCGCAGCTCGCATCGGCGATCGCAGCCGCGACCTGTTCCTCCCGCTGAACGGAATCGCCGGAAATGCAGGAGTCGGGGCGGGCTCGGCGAGACTAGATCCACCCCTGCTTTTGGAACCGTTCCTGCAGTTGCTCAGCGATCTCCTTGGCGGTTCGCTCGGCCGCGCCCTCGACGGTGGCCGAGCCGGTCGCCTCGCCAGTCAGCTTGACCGCGCCTCCGACCAGGAGCCCGATGGGGTTCGCCGTGGCGGCGACGACGGCGAGGGGGACGAGCATCCCTGGCGATTTTCCGCCGGACGAATCGACCTCTCCGGATCCGAGCCGCCGCAGACCCTGCTCCGTCATCAGATAGCCTTCGACGACGGTCTTCAGACTGGCAGCGCCGGAACCGAACCCAACCACGAGACGCTTGCCGACACTGCCCTCATCGACGGAAGCGAAGTAGCCTTTGATCACGATGTCGCCGGCCTGTGGCATCGCGCCGTCGGCTGCACGCTCGGCGGGAAGTCCCATCGCTTGGATGTCGGCGACCAGCTTCTCCGCGACCAGAGCTGCGAGCTTGCGCCCGGTCTCGATCTCCTCCGCCGTCTGGGGCGTGCTGGGCGCAGCGTACTGACCGGCCGACGACGACTCTGCGGAGATGTCGGCAGGAGTCGCTGCGAAATCGTACACGATGATGTGATCGGGCCGAGCGATGCGTTCTCCAGTGGCGTCCGATTGGATCGCCGTGACCTTGGTGGACGCGCAACCGGCGAGCGCCACCAGCACGAACACGCACGGCACGAGATGTCTCAGTAACTTCACTAGAACCTCCGACCGGACACGGCTGGGGACCCTTCGTCCCCAAATCGGTCGGAGACATAGCAGGCCGCCAACTTCGACGCGATGCATGGCGCCATGCGATGCCTGATCCCGTCCAAGGACCGTCGTCACCGATCTGGCCCATTCGACGGACGCTTGCACGTCGCCGCCCGGTAGTCATCCGGGGTGTCGATGTCACCGATGACCTGCCCCGCGATCCGCACATCGATGACACGTTCGGGCCGTAGCCGCAGCAGCTCGCGCGCGCCGGCGTCACCCTCGAGCGCCGTCAGCTCGGGCCACATGGCTCGCGTGAAGAACACCGGGTGACCGGGGCGCGTGCCGCCCGAGAGCGAGTCCTGGTAGACGGCGCGAGCCGCCGAGATCCGCGTGTGATCCGCGCCACGAAGGGCCACCGCAACGGCGTCGATCATCGTCGCTGTAAGGTCTGGTTGGTCGCCCAGCAGGATGCCGAGAAGCTCCGCCTGTGGGTCGACCGCTCGCAAGCCCGAACGGATCGACGTGCCGAGACCGGCCGCGAAGTCCGGGTTGAACACGAACCGGCAGCGGCCATCCCGAGGAAGGGCGACGCGATCTCGAACCGCGTGGGCATCCGCACCCACCACGATGAGGATCTCGTCGAGCGCCGTCGAGCTGGCGGCGGCATCGACGACGTGCTGTAGAAGCGGTTTGCCGTGAAGCGGGAGCAGCAGCTTGGGCCGGCCCATGCGGCTCGATTGTCCGGCGGCCAGGATCAGCGCGCACGCCAGGGGCCGGCTCGGACTAGCGGCCGCGCGCGGCATGGACCACTCCGCCTCGCTCGCTCGATACCTGGCCGTCGCGAGCGTTACGCACCGCGAGCATCTCGGCGAGAATCGCGACGGCGATCTCGGCGGGCGTCGCCGCACCGATGTCCAGGCCAACGGGTGCGTGGATTCGAGCGAGCACGGACGGCGTGAATCCCGAGTCCGCCAGCCGAGCCTTCCGTCGTGCGTGCGTTCGGCTGCTCCCGAGCGCTCCGATGTAACGGGCCTTCGAGCGGAGTGCCGCGGCCAGCGCGGGAACGTCGAGCTTGAAGTCGTGGGTGAGTGTGACGACATAGGCGCGATCGTCGAGCGCGGCCCCCTCAAGCGCCTCTTGCGGCCAGGTGCGCAGCAATCTGTGCGCCTGGGGAAAGCGTTCCTCGGTAGCGAACACGGAGCGCGGATCGATGACCGTAACCTCGAAACCAAGCTCAGCTGCCATGCGGCACAGGTGCATGCCGATCTCGGTGGCGCCGACGATGTACAGACGCTCCGGTGGAAGAAACGCCTCGATGAAAACCGACCCGGCCTGGCCGGCAAGGCGAACGGGAATGACGGCCGTCCCACCGGCAGCAAGCATCTTCCCCGCCTCGGTCACGATCTCTCCGTCAACGTGCGGATCGATGCTCCCGGCGCTCAGACCGTCGGATGAGATGACGAGCCGGCGAGTGATCAGGAACTCCGGATCCAGAACCGTCGCGAGCGCGACAGCTCGCCGTTCGGCGAGCGCCGTGACCAGCACCCGCCACGTTACGTCCGCCTGAAAGGGCTCGATCAGCACCTCGATGGAGCCACAGGCGAGCGCCACCTCCAGCTCGGCGTCACCAGCCAGGCTGTACCTCGCGACTGCGGCTTGTTTGCTATCGAGCACTTCAGCAGCCCGGCGAACCACGTCGGCCTCTACGCAACCGCCGCTGACCGAGCCAGCGACGCCGCCGGCACGTGAGACGCACAACCGGGCGCCGGGCCGTCGTGGCGCCGAGCCATGCACGCGCACCAGCGTGGCCACGGCAATGTCTTCGCCCGCTGCTTGCCAGCGAGTGAGTGAATCGAGGATCTCGCGCATGGCCTACAGCCAGGTCGCCCCGGGAGGATCTTCTTCGGTCATGCGGTTTGGCTGGCCCACTCGCGCAGGAAAGCGACGAAGTCGGTCACGCCGGGGTCATGACCGAGTTGGTGAAGCAAGGTGGTTACCTGGCCGCGGTGGTGGGTCTGGTGATTGAAGAGGTGTGAGACCGCCCACCAGGCCGGGTGTTCGGCGGGCTCACCCGAGCTGGTCCGGTAGCGGATCGGTGCCCGCAGAAACTCGGCCGTGAGCCCGTTGGCGAACTCGAGAAGACACCGGTCGGTCGCCACCCGCTCCCGTTCGAGATCGGCGAAGTCCGGATAGAGGTCCTGGACGAGCCCCGTGACGGTAATGGTCTGACCGTCGTTGCCAAGGAACACGAACTCGCTCTTGTCCGAACGGAGACGCGCCAGCCAGGCCCGATCGGTGATCAAAAGATGAGTGAGCGTCAGGTGGACGGAACCGAAGAACGCGCCCAGGTCGCGGCGGCGTCGCTCATCGTCGATTCGACGAGACGCTGCGTAGAGCTTTTGATTCATCCACGCGTTGTACTGGGCCAGCCGAACGTACGGCTCTGGGTTATGTTCGCTCGACATCGCGCAGCCTCGTCCATCGTGATAGCGGGCGCGTGTTAGAGCCAGCGTCGTACGGATTCCCGGTAGTCGCGGTAGATCTCGCCGAAGTCTCGCTCGAGCGAGTGCTCCTCGGCCACGATGAAACGGCGCTGGATGATCCAGACGAAGACCGGAATCACCACCCACGGCAGCAACGAGCGGAGCACCAGCCCGACGCCGACGAGCACGATGACCATTCCCAAGTACATGGGGTTGCGGCTGAAGCGGAACGGTCCTCCGGTCACCAGGGCCGCGGATCGGTGGAACGGCTTGATCGTGGTGCCGACATCCTCGAACAGCTGATGAGCCCACAGAACCGAGCCGATGCCCGCGACGATGAGGATCGCTCCCAAGTGCGCGCCGGCGTTGGGGAGGACCCGGCCGATCGGATCCACCCAAGAGACGGCAACCATGACCAGCAGAGAAAGCAGGAAGTGGGTCGGAGGTAACACAGCCGGTTTGTCGCTCGGGCGCCGGGAGTATAACGGATCGTCATTCCGATGACGACGATCCTGGTCACCGGTTTCGAACCGTTCGGCGAGTATGCCCGTAACCCCTCCGGTGAGATCGCCACCACCTTCGCCGACGAGCGCGGAATCCAAACGGCCGTCTTGCCCGTCTCCTACGCTCGTGCCGAGCAGCGGATTCTGGAGTCGATGCGGACGAGCCGGCCCGCGGCGGTCCTGTTGCTCGGACTCCATGCGGGACCGGAGATCCGGCTGGAGCGGGTGGCCTTGAACCTCGATGACGCCGTCTCGCCCGACAACGATGGCGCGATTCGGCGGAACGCCGCAATCCGTGAGAATGGCCCGGTGGGCTACTGGTCCACGTTGCCGCTGGCGGCGTTCAGTCGGCGGCTCGAGGCCGCAGGGATCCCAGTGAGCTGGTCGCAGGACGCGGGCGGATTCATCTGCAATCACGCGTTCTACGTTGCCCGTCACGAGCTGAGCGAATCGGGCCGTACGATACCCTGTGGTCTGGTTCACGTGCCGGCAGCCTGCGGGTCCACACTGACGAACACGCTCGCAGGGATGCGCGATTGTCTCGCCGAGCTTCGCGCCGCGATCAGATCGTAACGAATAGCCGGCGCAGGTTCCGGTGGCGTAGCCGGAACGTCGCGCGAAAGATCGGCGCCTGCAGCCGGCCGAGCCAACCAATCCGCGGTTCGAAGCGGACGTGGTCGCTGATCCGCGAGCCGCCCGGCACCGGCTCGATGGTCCGTTCATGACTCCATGTCTTCTGCGTCAGCATCGACGATCGCTCGAGGAATCGGCGCGGCGGGTCGATCTGGTCGAGCACCAGGTCGTCGTAGTCGATGGGAATGAACCCGAAGGCGAGAATCCAGCTACGGAACAGCCGGCCACCCGGCACGACCTGGCCGGGCTCGAGCCGCCTCAGCCCGGGCGGGTAGGTCATGCGCGCCAGCGGCCACAGCTCGCGGTTGACGCCGGCAAAATCCGTAGCGTGCGCCCAGAGCCGCTCGGGATCGACCGCCAGGGTCGAGCTGATCGAGATTTCGTAGACGGGCATTCTACCTCGAGCCGACCCGCGCGGCTGCTATCGGCGGCGCAGTCCATACAGCAGCAATCCACACTGAATGAAAAGGGCCACCGCGAACGTCGCAAGCCCGGCGAAGACGAGCGCCTCCTGCCACGCAGTCCCGACGTGACCCGCACCGGCAAGGGGCGTGGAGCGGCTGGTGCCGAACAGGGCCGCCAGCACCAGGGGAACCCAGCCGGCGTAGGCCGCGTACAACGAAAGCCGGAACGTGAGCTTCGCCGCGCGCTCTTCCAGCAGGAGATGGCCCCAAGCCAGACCGACGGCCATGAGAAGCATCCCATCGAGAACGCCGGCCAAGTGAGCCACCACGCCAAGCCGCGGGGTCGCATAGACCGGCATGGGCACGCCGGTCAGCGACCCGAGAAGTACTAAGAGAACGCCGTGCCAGAGCAGCCGTCGCCTTGCATCCGATGGAGTCACTTGCGCTCGCCCGACAGCTCGAGGAGCAGTAGCATCCCCTCGTTCCACCACCCTAGACCGGTCTCGGCGTTGACGTGACCGGCCGCTCCGATATCGACGAGCTTACCCCCCCACTCGTGCGCGCAGGCGCGCGCGTAGGCCAAGCTCGAATACGGATCGTTACTGCTGGCGACGACGGTCGTCCGAAACGGTAGAGGCCGTCGCGGCACTGGCGAGAAGCTCGCTGCGACCGCTGGAAAAAACGGGCCGGCTGGATCCGGCGGCGCCACGAGCAATGCGCCGCGCACCCGTAGCCGCGAACGCGCGGCCCAGTGCACCACTTGCAAGCAGCCCAGACTGTGAGCCGCAAGCAATGTGGCCGGCCCGCTGACCTCGACCGCTCGCTCGAGTGCATCGATCCAAGCTTCACGATCGGGCCGTTCCCAGTCTGGCGCTTCCACTCGAGTGATGAGGGGATCGGCCTGCTCCCACAGGGTCTGCCAATGCTGAGGCCCCGACCCCGAGATCCCCGGTAAGGTGAGCACGCGGTACACAGCGGGCGCCAATCACGGGTCGCGTCGGCCTACGCGGTCGACCTAGACGAGCTGCGAAGTGCAGTGCGCACACACCGACGCCTTGATCGGAATCGCCGACAGACAGAACTTGCACTCCTTGGTCGTCGCAGGCGGCGGCGGCGCAGCCGCTTCCTTGCGCTTGAGCGCGTTCAGCCCACGGATCATCAAGAAGCAAGCGAACGCCACGATCACGAAACTGATCACGGTGTTGATGAACAGGCCGAGGTTGATCGTAACGGCGCCAGCGGCCTTGGCATCAACGAGTGCCGCGTACGGTCCGGCATTGGCCGCGCCAGCCTTGAGCACGACGAACAGATTCGAGAAGTCCACGCCGCCCAAGAGCAGACCGATCGGTGGCATGATGACGTCGTCGACCATGCTCTTGGTAATCGTCCCGAACGCGCCGCCGATGATGATACCGACGGCCATGTCCACGACGTTGCCGCGCATCGCGAAATCTCTGAACTCCTTGAGCATACCTCCTCCTTCGACACCGCGGCGATGTCGCGACCTCAGTCGAGCCCGAACGCCTTGCGCACCTGCCGCTCCCAGTCGGCCAGCGGGTAGAGCCGCGCCAACTCCTTGATTTGTTCGTACAGAGGGAGCCCCGCCCGCTGTTCGGCCGACCATTCGGCTGCGAACTTGCCCGAGCGAATCTCGTCCAAGTGCTGGCGTAGCCGCGGCTTCAGATCGATGTCGGCGACCCGCGCGCTGCGAGTCATCGAGCCGTACTGCGAGGTGCGGGAGTGAAACTCGTTCTGCGCGATCAGTCCCGTGTCGGCGGCCCGCTGAAACGCGTAGCCAAGCTCGCCCGACATGTACAGCTCCATCAACACCGCCTCTGGTGGATACCCTTCCTCGATCAGCAACTCGATGGATTGCCGCAGCGCCAGCCCCATCATCGGTCCGAAGCCCTGCTCGGTGAACAGGTCGAGGTGTGCCTCCTGCGCCATCGTCACCTCGAGGCAGCCGAAACGCGTCGAACCGATGCCCTTGGCTAGGGCCAACATGCGCAGCTTGGCACGGCCGGTCGCGTCGCTGTGAACCCCCACGAAAGAAGGGAAGCCCGTGCCATCGAGGAAGCGATCGCGGACTCCCGGTCCGATCATACGGGGAGCGACCAGGACGACGTCCAGGCCGGACGCTGGGTGGATCAGATCGAACGCGATGTTGTAACCGGAGGCAAAACAAACACAGCTCCCGTCACGCAGGAATGGCGAAATCTCACGCTCGTAAGCCTCCGGCATCACCTCATCCGGGATCAGCAGGTCGATGATGTCCGCTCGCTTGGCGGCTTCCGCGATCGGCACGGCCTCGAACCCGGCGGCCCGGGCGCGCTCTCTGGACCCATCTCCGATGTTGCCCACGATGACGCGCAGGCCCGAGTCACGTAGGTTGAGGGCCTGCGAGCAACCTTGATTACCGTAACCGACCACGGCGATGGTCTGACCGGCAAGCGCCGCCAAGTCGGCGTCTTGGTCGTGGTAGATCGTGGTCATGGCTCTTCCCTCAGAGATTTCTCGAACTGCACCTCGAACTCCTGGAAGCCGCACTCCGTGTAGAAGGCACGCGCACCGTCGTTCGCGGCCTTCATCGACAGTCGCAGCCAGCGCGCACCGTGCTCGCGCGCGTACGCTTCGGCGGCGCTCAGCAGTCCCCGACCGACCCGCTGGCGCCGGTACGCGGGCAGAACCAAGAAGTCCGAAATGAAAGCGTACTGCACCGGGCCGTCGTCCGGCTCATCCGACCAGGCACGCGCCCAGATGCAAACGTAGCCTACCACTTGCTCGCCTAGCCCATCGCTGCGGACCTCTGCGACGAAGATTCGACCCCGGTACTGTTCGCAACGCTCGAAGAGCAGCTTCAGGTAGTCGTCGACGACCTTCGCGCCAGCCGGCATGCGCGGATCCAGGGCTCGCTCGAACTCCTGCAGCTCGGTGAAGCAGCGCTTGAGCGCCGGAAAGTCTCGATTCGGGCTGTACGAACGCACCTTGATGCTAGCAGCGCTGGCCACGGCCTCCGTGCGACCGGCGGCATTGTGCCGTCTCGCCGGCGACGCTTCCAGGTTTTCCTGCCCAGTGCCGGCGGACGATCCGGGACCGGGTCCCGGCCGCGTGCCGGCTCTTCGAGGACCACTCACCGGAACCCCCGGGGAACGAGCCGCAACTCGCTGGCCTGGCGCTCCAGTTCGTCTCGGTAGTCGGGGTGGGCGATCGAGATCAGCGCCTTGGCGCGCTCGGCCACCGACTTGCCCTTCAGATTGACCAGGCCGTACTCGGTAACCACGTACATCACGTCGGTCCGAGGGGTGGTAACGATATTGCCGGGCGTGAGCGTAGAAACGATCCGGCTCTGACGCCGGCCTTGCTTCTCGTAGGTCGAGGCGAGGCAGATGAACGATTTGCCGCCGCGCGAAGCGTAGGCACCCCGCGTGAACTGGAGCTGGCCGCCGGTGCCGGTCAGATGACGATACCCGGCGGACTCGGAGGCCGCTTGGCCCTGGAGATCGATCTGAGTGGTGTTGTTGATCGCGATCACGCGGTCGTTCTGCATGATCTGCTGCGGCAGGTTCGTGTAGTCGACCGGGCAACTGCGCACGAGTGGATTGCGATCGATGAACTCGTACTGCTTGCGCGAGCCGGCCGCAAAGGTGAACACCATCTGGTAGCGGTCGAGGGTCTTGCGAGCCCCGGTGATCAACCCCGCTTCCCACAGATCGATCATGCCGTCGACCAGCATCTCGGTGTGGACCCCGAGGTCCTTGACGCCGGCGTCCTTGAGCAGTCCGCAGACGGCGTTGGGCATCCCGCCGATGCCGATCTGTAGGCAGGCCCCGTCCTCGACCTCGGCGGCGATCAGATCGGCCACCCTGCGGTCGATCTCGGTCGCCGCCGGATTGGCGACTTCCGGGATGGGCGCCGCTTCGCCCTCGATGACGTAGTCCACCTCGCTCGTGTGGACCGATTCCTGCGTACCGTACACATGGGGCATCGTCGGACAGGTCTCGACGACGAGCACGCGGGCGCGCTCCGTCACCGCTTTCTGGTAGGTCACCGCACCGCCGAAGTTGAAGTAACCATGCTCGTCCATGGGGGTGGTCTTGAGACAAGCAACGTCGACCCGTTCAACGAAACGCCGGTAGTAGTCGGGCGCTTCCCCGAAGTTCATCGGGATGTAGTTGCAGCGGCCGGTGTCATGCTGCGCCCGGTCGTAACCGCTGAAGTGCCAGCTGAACCACAAAAAACTTTCGCCGTCGGGATCGGCATCGAGCACCGCGCGCGGCTTGAGTGTAAGAGCGGAACGGATCTTGACTCCCGCGAGATCGGCCTTGCGTTCCGCCAGCGCTCGATCGAACAGATCGGGCTGGCCCATGCCGAAGCCGTAGTCGACCCAGTCTCCGGACGTGACGAGCGCAGCCGCCTCTTCGGCGCGCACTCGCCTTGCCCGGCGTGAGCCTGCGGATGCTGGCCTGGTCATCATCGGCATGGAATCTACCGGCCACCCGACGGCACGATCTGGTAGTGGTAGCGGAAGAACTCCGAATCCCGCTGGTAACCGAGCGACTCGTAGAGCCGTTGCGCCATGGCGTTGCTCGTCGCCGTCTCGAGCGACACGCGCACGGCCCCCTGAGCCCGCGCAAACCGGTGCGCGGCTTCCATCAGAGCCCGTCCCATCCCACCCCGCCTGACCTCCGGGTCGACGAACAGGTCATTGAGAATGTAAACACGGCCCAATCGCACTGACGAAAACGACGGGTAAAGCTGGACGAACCCGGCCAGACGCTCGCACGAATCTCGGTGCGGCGCGACGAAGATGTGGGAATCGCGCGCCGAGAATCGGTCCCGCAAGAAACTCGCGGCGGCCGCGGGATCGCTCCGTTGGCCGTAAAAGACTCGATACGCATCGAACATACGCGCGAGCTCGGGTAGGTCACCAGGATCTGCTCCTCGGATTCCAGCGGAGTCTTCCATGCAATCCGTTTCTAACCGCGCTCCTGCTTGATGGCGCGTTCCCAGTTGCGGCCGTCGAACGCCCGCGGCCGGAGCCGCGAGAGATCGACATCATCGAGGCAACGAACGTTGACGTCGATCTTGTCGGGGTCCGAGCGCGGGACGTAGAACGGATGCATGCCACAGTGACGGCAAAAGGTGTGCCGGGCGGTGTTGGACAGGTCCGCGGTCACCCGGAACCGGACCCCGGCCACAGTGGCAACCTCCTTGATAGGACTGCGACATGACGAGATCCTCCAAGCCGCCTCACCGGCCCGCGACCGGGATGGCGGCACCGTCGCGATCGTGCGCGATCCAGCCACGCCCAGCGATGATTCGAAAAACCAGCGCCGCCAAGAACACCGCGGTAAAGACGGCCGCGACCGGATCCGCCGTGGCGCCACCGGCAAAGATGAACGTGAAGATCACCCAGAGATAGTACAAGCCCACGGTGTGTAGCTGCTTCCAGCGTCGCAGGCCAAGCCGCTTGACCGCCGCATCCGACGCCGTGGCCGCCATGACCGCGACGAATCCATAGCCCACGCCACCCATCATCAGGGTTAGCGGATCGTAAGGGTCGGCAACCACGAGGGCGAGCGCGATGATCGCCGCTAGGTGAATGGTGTGCGAGGCAGCGAACGAGACTCCGAGATAGCGGCGATTGACCACCAGCCACTTACTCGCCGAGTTGCGCCAGGTCTTTCTTATGGGTGAAGCCAGGAACGCCGACAAGAACAGCAGAGCCGAGGTGCGGGCCGTCAGCCGCAAGACCAGGTGGATGCCCTCCTCTCCAGTTCCCGCCTCAACCAGCGTGAATCCCGCACCGGCCGAGATTAGGGCTGCGGCCCAACCGACCAACGGCCAGCCACGAAGCGTCCTAGCGATCATCGTTCCCCGCCCGGTGGTAGACGGCCTCGAGCCGATTGCCCTCCGGGTCGTCGAGGAAAGCGGCAAAGTAGTACTCGTGGTAGCGCGTGCGAGGTCCGGGCGCGATCGAGGTCGGCGACGGTTATGGACACGTGATCGAGAAGTTGCATGCGCGCTCTCTCAGAAGACGAGGCAGTTCTCGATTAGCGGCTTGACGACCTTGGCCAGCTCGCGCCCGAGCACCTCGTGCTGCTCGGCGTCCAGATGCACGCCGTCCACTCGGCTGGAATTGGTGACCTTGCCGGCATCGAAGAAGTGGCACTGCTCCTCTGCCGCCATGCGTTCGCAGGCTTGCGCGAGACCCGCGCTGCGGTCCTCACCGCCCTCGAACTTGGGCGCCATCGGTCCGCGAGGCGTATCGATCGCTGGCGGCGCCACGACGAGAATGTCTGGGGCTGGCATGCCCGGCTCGACCGGAGCTCGCCGGATCGCGCGCACGATGGCCGCCAACCCCTGCGCTGAATGCCAGGCATTGTGCTGGTGCATCGACTGAAAATCGTTGGTGCCAAGCATGAGGATGACCAACGCCAGCGGCGAGTTGATCTCGATGCGCTGCTCGATGCCTTCCAATCCCTTGCGGCCGGGCTTGTAGGGATCCTCCCACGCCGTGCGCCGGCCATTGAGGCAGTCTTCGATGACGCGGACCGAGTGGCCGTCGCTGACCAACGCGTTCTCCATGACCCCGGGCCAGCGTTGTGCGAACGGCAGTCTGCGCCGGGTGTTCGGGATGATCCCCCACGTGAGGGAGTCGCCGTAGACGAGGATCTGGATCACAGACCGACGGCGCTCAGGTCGAGCCGGCCTTTCCTCACCGGAGGACACCAAAAGTAAGCGCCGGAGACCGGACGTGTGAACTGGAACAGGGCATCGACGACCCCATCGTCGACCCCGACCATTCGCCGGAGCAGCGCCTCGAAAGCGTCGAGCGACTTTCCGAAGGCTACGAAGACCAGGCCCGATTCCGTCTCGCTGGCCCACGGCATCGACCGGCGCAGCACGAAGGCCGCCGGCTCGAAGCTCTCCTGCGCGGCTCGCTTGACGTGTGCCGAATCCGGCGCGTCCTCCAGTTCTTCGTTGTCGCTCCTGCGCCGGCCAATCGTGCGGTCTTGATCGGTAGAGATCATGGCCTCGAAGCGGTCGAGGTCGTGGACCCATTGCTGCACCGCAACGAAGCTCCCCCCATCCAACCCCGGCCCACCCCCGGCTGCCGCGGCCGCTTCGACGGCCGCATTGTCCTGAGGGTTCTCGGTGCCGTCTTCGTACCCGGTCAAGTCCCGGCCCGAACCGTACTGAAAAGCGTCGATCGCTCGTGTGGGCTCGAGCGCGGATGCGACCGCGCGCGCGATTGCGCGTGAACGATGAACCAGCTCGCCGCGGTCCTCGCCCCGCAGCCAGCACCACAAGGCCGCGGGCGTGGAGGGCACGTCGACGCCGACGGCCGCGTAGCTCGGAAACAGGGCAAGCCTGGGTATCTCTCGCCCCAGCGTGCGCACCAGCGACTGGCCCAGACCGATGACCGTCTCGTTCCCATCCATCTTCTCGCTCAGCGCACGCAAAGCCGCAGCCGGGTTGGCGCCCGGCAGCACTCGGAAGCTCACATAGCGAGCAAGTGGAGGAACCGGAGCGAGGATACCTGGCTGGATCGCGACCATCGGCTTTCCCGGCTATGCGGCTTCATCCAGCTTGAAGACCCTACTCGCGTTGCCACGCAGAAATAGCCCCAGCGCGTCTTCGCTCAGGCCCAACGTATCGATTCCCTCCAGGCAAGCCCTGGCCGTCAGCATGGGGAAGTTCGATCCGAACATCACCTTCTTCGATCCGCGCCCGCGCAGGAACTCGACGAAGTCGGCAGGATACCGTTTAGCCTTGTACGCCGAGGTGTCGATGTAGAGATTGGGGAACTTCGTGGCAAGCGAGATGATCTCCTGGGTCCACGGCGCACCGATGTGGCCGGCCACGATCTTGAGCTCGGGAAATTCGAGGGCAACGTTCTCCAAATAAGGGATCGGGCGGCCCGGCTCCGAGGTCAGCAGCGGTCCGGTGTGACCGACCTGCAGACAGAACGGGACGTCGAGCTCGATGCACTCGGCATAGAGCGGATAGTAGCGCCGGTCATCTGGGGGAAGGCCCCACAGCCAAGGCACGATTCGCAGACCTCCGAACCCGCGAGCCCGAACCCAGTAGCGAAGCTGGCGCACCGCCTCCATCGGCTGCGCCAGGTTGACCGAGGCGAGCCCGACGAACCGGCCCGGATACTCGTCAATGATGGCCGCGACTTCCTCGTTGTCGATCAGAACCCCCTGCGGTCCCCACCAGGCGGCGAGCAGCCCGACCTCGACGCCGGCGGCGTCCATCGAAGCGACCATGGCAGAGGTCGGAATTTCGGGGAACGAGTCCTGGCGGGCCCACCGCCGCAGCGACTCGAGAAACGGCTGTTCGAGAAACCGCCGCGTGGGCGGCTGCATCCAGACGTCGATGATCCTCGCGCTCATGGCTCAGAAACGGCCGAACAGATCGGCGATCAGAACGCCCAGGGCCGCGATGCTCGCACCCGTGCGGACGGCATGCAACCTACCCCAGCGTTGCAGCAGGGCATCCGTCTCGGGCGAAGCCGGGTCGCGGCCAGACTCGAGCAGGCGCCTGTTCGTCGGCAGAATGACCATGAGCGTGTACGGCACCACGGCGCCCAAAAGGATGCCCGCGACCAGGACGGACAGGCTACGGCCCTGGAGGTAGGCGATGCCCGCGCAGTTGAACGCTAGCATTGCCAGCGGCGCCTGCATGAGCGTCGCCCGTCGATAGCTCGGGCGCCATTGGGCGAGAGCGATTGCGGTGCCCGCCTCGAGGCGTGCCGGATGCTCGACGAACGTGATGTACGCGGCGGCTCCCGCGAACAGAGCGGTACAAAGCAGGGTCAGCGCTTCGAACAGCATGACGGGCGGATGGTCCAGCTCTCCCGATTCGACTCAGGTAAAACCCAGCTTCAGCGCGGCGACCACGAGCACCAGTCCCAGCAGACGCCGCAACGTCACATCGACGAGGCGCCCACTCCCGTAGTGAGCGCCGAGTAAACCGCCGGCGATCGCACAGGCTCCCCACAGTGGAATGGCGGGTGGCACATGTTGCAGACTCGTGAGAAGACCCGCTATTCCGGCCACCGAGTTGACCACGATGAACGGGGCGGCCACCCCGGAGGCCTGCCTGGTCTGGGCCCATCCCATGAACAGCAGCAGCGGACTCAGAAAGATTCCACCCCCCGTCCCCGTTAGACCGGCGAGCAGACCGATCGCTCCGCCCGTGATCAGAGCGTAGGCGAGCGCCGGCGTCCGCACGGTAGCCGTCCCGGCCCAATTGCCGACGATGAGCAGCCGGTAAGCCGCGAACAGCAGTACCACGGCGACCAGCGGCTTGTAGTACACCGCCGGTAACACCGTGGCCCCGCCCAGAAAGGCGGCCGGCACCGAAGTCACCGTGAACGGCCAGAACAGGTCCCAGGAAAAACACCCGGCTCGGGCGAACTTGTACGTCGCAATCGAGGCGACCAGCACGTTGAGGCAGAGCGCCGTCGGCTTCATCACCGCGGGCTCGACGCTGAGCAGCGCCATCGCCGCCAGGTAGGCGGACGCGCCGCCGTGTCCGACCGATGAGTAAAGCGTTGCCGCCGCCAGAATCAGGACGGCGAGCACGATGATCGTCGTCGTCGTCAAAGAGCGTCAAAGGTCTGGTCGCCAAGTTCGGCTACGCCGCGACCGGACAAGATGTAGACGAACTCCTCTTCAGGGTGTTCTTGCTTCATGACCGAGCTCCTCGACGGCACTCTCTCGAACCGGTCTGCTCCAACCGATCCCTAGCCGAGAGCCGGATACGAAGCCATACCTCCGGTTCGGTCCGCTCGCGGGCGGCGATCACGGCTACCCTTCAAGAGATCGCCAAACGATCGATCCGATCCAGATGAAAACGACCAACCAGACGGCCATCACGATCGCAGCACCGAGCCGGCTGCGTGGCGGGCGCTCGGCGAGCCGAAGCGCGGCCTCCGCTCGATGCTCGGCAAGAATCGGGGCCGGAATCAGCCGACGCACCAGCGCAAGGCCGAGCGGCACCAAGAAAAGCTCGTCGACGTATCCGAGGACGGGAATGAAGTCGGGAATCAGATCGATGGGGCTCAGCGCATAGGCGAGGATCAATCCCGCGAGTAACTTGGGAAGCCAAGAAACCCGTGGATCGCGACAAGCCAGATAGAGAGCGAGCGTCTCCGTCTTCAGCTCGGCAACGCGCGCCTTCCAGCGATCGATCAGACCTGAACTGCGAACAGCCGCCACTCGCTGGCAATCCCTACCGTGGTCACCGTATCGCCAAGCGCCGCAACTCCCCCAAGGAGGCCCGTTGCCTGCCCTGCTCGTCGAAGTTGGCCGGATCCAGCCACCGCACGAACGCTTCGCGCAACACCGGCCACTCGCTGTCGATCGCGGCATACCAGGCGGTGTCCCGGCTTCGGCCTTTGTAGACCGTCGCCTGACGAAAGATCCCCTCGAACGAGAATCCGAGCCGCAACGCGGCTGCGCACGACGGCGCGTTCAGGGCGTCGCACTTCCACTCGTATCGCCGGTAGCCCAGGTCGAAGACGCGCTTCATCATCAGATGCATCGCTTCGGTGGCCGCCGGGCTGCGCTGCAGCAACGGTGAGAAGTTGAGGTGCCCGACTTCGATCGATCCATCGCCCGGTGCGATCCTGAGATAACTGGCCACGCCGACCGCTTTCCCTCTCCTCCGGTCGATGATTGCGTGAAAGAGCGGGTCAGATGCGGGGCAGACTTGCTCCACCACCGTGCGATACTCTGTCAGTGTCCCAAATGGCCCGTAGGGAAGATACGTCCAGTTCCTGCCCTCGGCATCCAGGGAATTGGCCGCGTAGAGCTCGGCGGCGTGACGGCCGGGCTCGAGCGGTTCGACCCGACAGAAACGGCCTTCCATCGCACTTCGCGGGGGCGCCGGTGGGGGCTTCCAACCGGGAACCGGCGGTCCGATCGGTTGGCCCAGATGATTCACGCCTGACCTCACACCGGCACCGTGCGAGGTCGGCATCTACCCCGGGAGAAGACCCAATGGTAGGAGCGCCGCACGGTCGAAGTAGACCTCGTTTCGCTTGAGGTGTTCACCCTCGAGCACCACGATGTCCATGCCATCGACCTCGACCGAGGCATTGCCGCCTGCCGGCGTCAGCGTCGCGCGCCAAAGGACGGCGCTCCCGTCGGTTCCCTCGAGCGGAAAGATCTCCTTCGCCGACCAATGCATCCGCCAAGCGGCAAACAGTTTGGTCAGATAGCGGCGAAAACTGTCTGCACCCCGGACATCGCCTTGCGTGTTGGGGTCGCGGTAGACCAGATCCGGAGTGTAGCAGGCCACGACGCGTTCGACGTCGTGTGTGTTCCACGCGCCCAGAACGTGCCGTGCAATCCTCTCGTGCTTCGTGCTTGCCATGGGAGGCCTCCTTACGCGTCCGCGGCGAAATTACCACTGGTAACATTGGGACGCAAGAGCCTCTTGCGCAGAAGCTCCTGACGGATCCCGGCCACCCTGCCGTCCGATCTCAGGGGTGCGAAGCCGGTTACTTTCGCGGCTCGGTGCCCAGGTCTCCGAACATCCCCTCGAGCATCGGCGTGAGCATGCCGTCGAAGGCGCGTGCAGCCTTGCGAGAGTTAGGGTAGGCGCCCTTGGCGTGGGAAAGCGTGACGAACCCATGAACGAAGGTCCACAGCGCCAGCGCCGAGTCTCGAGGTGAAAGTTGCCGCGCTTCGGCGATCGAGAGTCTTGCAATCGCCTCCTCGATGACGCCCAGACTGCCCATCACCGCGGCTTCGAGCTGGGGAAACTCACCCTGGCGGCTCAGGCGCGGACCGAACATCACCGCCGTAAGCGCCGGCTCTTCCCAACAGAACTGGAGGTAAGCCGCCAGGATCGCGCGTAATCTCGGTTCGAGCGAGGCGGGCGTCTTGCGGCACGCGGCGTCCAGCTTCCGGTGCAACTGTTGGAATCCGTGCTCGGCAACCGCCGCGAGCAAAGCGCGACGGTCGGCATAGTGCCGGTAGGCGGCGACGTGTGTCACTCCGAGCCGGCGCGCGACCTCGCGCAGCGTGAAACCCTCCAGTCCGCGCTCGGCGATCAGCGCTTTGGCGACTTCGACCAGCGCGGCGGGCAGATCGCCATGGTGATAGCTCTTCTGCTGCCGGCGGACTTTTCTGGTAGGCCGGACCGCCATCGTGGGCGCGATCAAGCCCCCTTGCGATCCGCCGTGGGCCGGCGCCGCCTGGCCGAGGCCGAGATCGGACGATACGTTCGCAAGGATCCAGCCGCGGCCAGCGGATCCTTGCCAGCCAGGAACAGCTCCAGGTACGGGAAGTCGTCGTAGCCCCAGAAGATCTCCTCTTCCACCTCCATCGACGGCACTCCGAAGACACCACGGGCGATCGCATCGTCGGTCCGCGCGCGCAGCTGGGTCTTGGCCTCGGCAAGCCCTGCACGCTCGACGAGCGCGGCGCCATCGAGGCCAAGCTCATCTGCGACGTGCTCGACCACGGCGGGTTCGCTCACATGGAGACCCTCGACCCACACCGCCTTAAACAGCGCATCGATGAGCGAGGATCGAGTCTCGGGCTCCATTGTAAGGGACGACACGCGTAGCGCGAGCAACGGGTTGAACGGGTGGAACGCGGGGGTGTTGAGCGGCACGCCAAGCAGGAGAGCCTTGCGCAGGTTGTTCTTGAACATCCAGAAAGCCTTGGCGGGAACCTCGGCGGGTCCGAGCTGGTCGTGGGCGTTGAGCAGCCCGGCGAACAGAACGGGCACCGGCTCTACGGTCGCGCCATGCTTGGCCGCCATCGCCGGAAGCTGGGTCCACGCCAGGAAGGCGTTCGAGGAGATGTAGTCAAAGTAAAAGCGGATCGATCGCGACTTCCCGGTCATCGGCTCGTTCCTCCGTTACCGCGGTGACGCGCGCATGCCGAGCCCGTAGGTGACCGTGGTCAAGATTTGATGGACGACGATGACGAGAAGGAGCGAGAAAAAAACCCAGGAGACCCGAACGTCGACGACCAGTGCGAAGACCACCCATGCTCCGACGAGGATATCCACCTGGTCAGTCACGTAGAAGACGACGCCCAACAGGCCTCGCCCCGCCTGACCCGACACAATTCCGAGCTGCCGCTTCATGAAGCTGTTGGGTAGTTCCGCCAGCATCGCCACCGCGCCAACGAGAAAACCGAGCGCCCAACCGTTGACGGACCCGTAGTCCAACAGCTCCAGACTCCTCAGCTCTGGAATGCGGTGAAGGATCGTGGCTTGAGCACCGAGGACCAGTGCGGCTCCGAGACCGAGCCCGATCGGACCGCGATAGGTCTTGCTGGCCCCGAACAGCGGTCGCCCACGAAGAGTCCATCCACCGTCGATGGGACGTCGCAGGTAAGCGAACCAATCGTACTTCATGCACAGACCGAGAAAGATCCCGCCTCCCAGCAGCGGGAGCAAGAGATAGGCGACGCCCAGGAATTCGCGCATCTGGCCTACTGCACCGCGATGGTCTTCTGGAAAGCGGGGCGCGCTTCGAGACGCGCAAGATAGCTCTTGGGCGTGGGGTAACGATCGTCGAGCACGCCCAACGCTCGAGCGGCAACCAGAGTGAACGCAAGCATGATGTCGGCGGCGGAGAACTCTGCCCCAAGAACGTAGGGTTTGCCGCCTAGCTCCCGTTGCAGAAAGTCGAACCCCATCGCCGCTCGCGCCCGCGCATCCTCGACGATGGCGCCCGATTCGCACATCACGATGTCGCCGTCCTCGATCGTGGGCAACTTGCCTAGCGGAGTCCGCTGCGCGAAGAAGTGTCTGGCCGGAGGCACGAAATCGACGCGTTCGAGTATGTAGGGAAGTCCAAGCGCCTCCAACAACCATAGAATGCGCACGGCGCGCGTGCGCGGCGCATAGTAGAGCTTGATCATGCCTCGAACATGGCGTTGACGGTCCGATAGCTCACGGCTTCATCCGCAAACGTGAAGGTGCCCCGGTCTCGGATCTCCTCGGCGGCGCGAAGAAAGGCGCTTAGCGCCGCGCGAGAGAGGGCGCTGCCCACGCTGATGCGCCTGACCCCAAGCTCAGAGAGCGCCGCCACGCTCAGGCGAGCCCCTTGCAGTCCCATCAGGACATTCACGGGACGATCGAGAGAACCGACGACGGTGGCAATGTCATCTTTACTCGCCAGCCCCGGCGCGTACAGGACGGCCGCCCCTGCCTCCTGGTAGGCCTGCAGTCGTTTGATCGTGTCCTTGAGATCGGGCCGGCCGCAGAGATAGTTCTCGGCTCGTGCCGTAAGTGTAAAAACGAATGGTAGCGAGCGCGCGACCTCCGCTGCAGCCCGGATTCTTTCGACCGCCAACTCATGCTCATAAACCGGGGCATCCGCGCGACCGGTAGCGTCCTCGATCGAGCAGCCGGTCAGTCCCGTCTCCGCGGCCAGCCGGATCGTCTCCGCGACGGTGTCGGGATCATCCCCAAAGCCGTTTCCGAGATCCGCACTGACCGGCAGGTCGGTGGCTGAAGCGATGGCGCTCACATGCGCCATCATCTCCTCGCGACCGATCGTGCCGTCGCGCTGCCCAGCCGAAAAGGCGTAGCCCGCGCTGGTAGTAGCCAACGCCTCGAAGCCCAGGCGCGCAAGTAGCCGCGCCGTGCCGACGTCCCACGGATTGGGAATGACGAAGGCCTTCTCGCGTTCATGGAGCGCGCGGAACGCGCTCGCTTTTTCTGGTTGGGTTCGCATCGACTCCGCTCTCCTTCGGGGTACGCCCCCGGTCAACATCATGCTCGGAAGGTCCAAAAGAGCGCAGGTACCCATCATCCGACCTTCCCCCGCCGAGCGGCGATGAGGGCGGCACCCAGCGCCACGAAGCTCAGCCCGGTTCGAAGCCAATGCCACCTTGCCCATAGAGCCAACTCGGCCGGAAGATCCTGCGCGGCGATCGAACCGGCAGCGAAGCTCACATTGACACGCTGAAAATAGAGCGGGAACATCGCGACTACCGCGACCAAGATCACGGCAGCTAGGCCCGTCGGCCATCGGCCGGCCTCGCTCCGCCAAAACGACAACACCGCCGTGGCGATGGCAATCAACGCCGCAGCCACGGTCAGCGGCGCAAAGAAACCGAACAACCGTTCATCGTTCGCCGCATACCACGCGAAGAACTCGGCCGGCGAAAGCGAACGCCAGAACGGCACGAGAATGCATCCCTCCGTCAGCATCGCTCCCGCGAAGAGCGCAAGCGCCGCGACGGACCCCAGGCGGATGACCTCGCCCGAGCCCTGCTTGTTCGTTCGCTTGTCGTTCATCTCACACGCGCAGTCGCAATCCCACGATCACGAGATCGCGTTCGACACCGTCAAGTTCGGCAATGCGGGGTAGCGATCCCCATCGCTCGAAACCGAAGCTCTGAAAGAGACGAAGGCTAGGCTCGTTGTGACCGAAGATGAAACCCAGCAACGTCTTGAGACCGAGCCGCGATGATTCCGCAATTGCCCGGCCGACGAGCGCTCGACCGACGCCGCATCGCCGATTCCTAGCCGACACGTAAACACTCACCTCGGCGGTCGCTCGATAGGCAGGGCGACCGTAGAACGACTGGAAGTTCAGCCAACCAAGGATCGACGCGTCAGTCACTGCAATCCAGAGAGGCCGGAGCTGCGGATCGTGTTCACGAAACCATGCGGTCCTGCTTTCAACAGACACCGGCTGTGTGTCCGCCGTGGCCATGCGATCGGGAATCGCGGCGTTGTAGATCTCGACGATCGCCGGAAGGTCGGCTTCGGTTGCGTCTCGGATGATCACGCTGCCGCGGCTCGCCGGTCGCCAAGCAGCCACCACGCAAATATGGCGGCGAAGACCAGGTCGCCACTGGCAGCGAGCACGACTAGGCCGGGTGCTTCACCTAGAAGCCAAAGGAGGAACATGACGGCAAAGAAGCCCGACTTCCCGACGGCGGAGAATGCGACGAGCGGCCTGTGAACGACCGGTTGCCGGGCCAGCCACGCGTAGGCACCTCCGAACAACGCCACGAACAACGCCAAGCTCGCTCTGTAGATCGGTGGCACGGGACCGGCTAGACCGACGAGCTGGCCCAGCGGCGACGACGGAAATGCGAAGACAAGCGCACCACCAAGGTTGAACACGGTGGTCGCCCAAAGAGTGCGACGCATGAACGTGTCTCTATCCACCGACCCTCCAGATACACCGGACGCTCGTCATCACTTCAGCACCATCGGTGAAGGACGACCCCACTTCCCGCTGAACACGAACTGTCGTAGCGGCTTGCGCTGCCGCGGCGCGAGGTCACGGTCCCGGAGGTTTTCCGGAGCATGAGTCGGTTCGCCTCGGTAGCCGATCGCGATGCCCGTCCATGCCTCCGACCCGTCAGGGATCTCGTAGGTTTCGCGCGCCTTCTCGGGAAGGATGCCAATCATCTGATGGACGCAAAGACCTCGAGCGGTCGCCTCCACGACGAGGTTGCCCGAGGCAAGGCCGAGGTCGTGAACCGCGGCTCGGTTCTCCTTGGCATTGCGCGCGAACTTCAGGGTCACGACGCCCAGTCCCAAGACCGGTGCGGCCTTCGCCCATGCCTGATTCGCATCGACGAGACAGGAGAGGAGCCGTTGGAACTGGGGCGGATCCTCTCTGGTCGCGACGATGTAGCTCCAGGGCTGTTCATTGTAGGAGGAGGGCGCCCAGCGCGCGGATTCGAACAGAGAGCACAGGTCGCCCTGAGAAACGGCGCGATCGGCGAAAGCGTAGGGGCTCCAGCGCTCCGCAACGAGCGCGTGGATAGGGTGGTCCGGTGACGCAGTCTTTTCGGCCATCGCGGCTCCTCTCTTACGTTCGGTACGCAGCTATCGGGAGCCCCGCAGGGATCACTGGCACACCCAGACCGATCGCGAATCACCTACTCTGGCGGCTAGGGATGAGACCGCTTCCGTCGAGCGTCTCCCCTTCTAAAGCGCCCGAGGGGTTACGGTGCGTGCTGCAACCCGGAGTTTGCTGGTAACAAGTCGTAACGATCGCCTCAGGGACCACGCGATACGTCGCCCGGCTCGCTCCATTTGTCGTGGCGTTCCCGTCTCTCCTGACGGTAGTTCGTGAGCTCGAGACGAATGCCATCAGGATCACTGAAGAACGTGGCCCAATAGTCCGGAGCATACTCCGGGTAGAGCTTGGCATCGGTCGCGGCAATTCCCACGGCCTGTAGATTCTTGGCGGCGGACACAACGTCCTCTGTCGAATCGACGCGGAAGCACAAATGGTGCACTCCAGGTGAATACGAGTCATGCCGACTGCCCGATCTTGCCGGACGTAACACGTAGCCACAATGTCGATTGAAATACTGGATATGTGGGTCGCCACCGATGGTGAAGGTGCTCTTACGGAATCCCAGTACCTTCATGACGCGGTCGTAGAAAGCCTCGGAACGCGCCATGTCCGACACGGTGATGTAGATGTGATCAACGCCGATGATCATGCCGACCAGCCTTGGCTCGCAAAGGCGTGCCCGTGCCGCAGCCGAAAGTCCTGGCGTTAGACGGCGCGCGGCGCCTCGGCCAGCTCTTTGCACCACTTGAAGAACTGCGGGACGTCATACGGAAGCTCCTCTCCGGTGCTCGGGTGCCACATGCTTCGCGTGGCTGCGAAGATGTCGCCGCCATACACGTGCAGACCGAGCGTGCTCGAACCCAGGGGATTCTCGATCGTGTGAATGACTTCGGGCCCGAGGAGAATAGCCTCGCCTGCGCGGACCTCACGACGATTGATTTCCTCGAGTCCCTCGCCGGATCGTCGGTAGAAGGTGTTGCTCTCCTGGCCTTCGTAGATTCCGATGACGGCCCACATACGGTGATCGTGGGCCGGACTCTTGAAGTGCGGATAAACGGCCGCATTCAGAACGAACAGCTCCGAAGATTGGAACAGCGTAAGGTCGCGAATTGCTCGCCGTGACTCGCCGGGGACGATCGCGCTCTTGATCCCTTCTGCGTCACCTACGACGCTCCGCATTAGGTCGAGCGCCCACCTAGCACCGTCGGGAGCCCCAACGAATTCCTTACACCTGGCGATAAAGTCCTGGACGTCGAACATTGATCGTTCTCCTTCTTGCGTCGTCTAACGCTCCGGTTCAGCGGCGGCGCGATAGCGCCGTCCGCTGCAACCGCTTGTTAGCTGGTCATCTGCGTCTACTTATCGCTGGCCGCGAGTCCGCTCTTGCCGAGTTCGATGACGACTTTCTTGAGCTCGCCGGTGAACTTGAACGGCATCGTGTTCACGTAATCCTCGACCACGGGCGTGCCGGTGTCCTCACCGATGTCCATCGTCTCGTCGAGCGAGAAACGGATGGGGATGGTGTGCTCAATTTTGCCTTGCGCGACTTGTTTGCCGTCCACTGAGAGCGTGCCGGTGCCGCCCTTACCATAGCCGGTGCCGTCGTATTGGAAGTTGAGCTTGATGGTGTGCTTGCCGGGGGCGAGCTTCTCGTTCGAGGTGACGCGATACTTGTGCTGCGGCTGCTGCGAGAGCGCGTAATCAAACTCCGGTTTGCCGTCCATCAGCAGCAATCCCCAGCCGCCGAAGCGTCCGCCTTGCGTGGCAAGCACGCCTTCGGCTCCGCCGTCTGGAATTTCCACTTCCGCCGTGATGGTGAAGGACTTGTTCTTCGTGTCCGGTGCTGCGCCTTCGGGAACACGGATTGTGCCCGGATAGTAGGTGAACGTGCTGCGCCCGCGCGTGAGGCTCGGACGAAGGCGGATATCGAAGCGCCCGGCGAGATCGGAATCGAGCGGATAGACGTTGTATTTTTTCGCTTCACTGTCGAAGACGGCTTGCAGTTCCTTGAGCTTGGCGGGATTTTGCGCCGCCAGGTTGTTCGCCTGCGAGAAGTCCTCAGCGACGTGGTAAAGCTCCCACTGGTAGTCGTCCGGGTTGGGCGTTCGAACGCCGGGGTTAGATTTGGCCCAGGGCAATTGCAGAGGCGTGGTGTTGGCCATCCAGCCGTCTTGATAGATGCCGCGGTTGGCGAGCAGTTCGAAATACTGAGTCGTGTGGCGCGCGGGCGCCTTGGCGTCGTCGAACGAATAGACCAAGCTCGTGCCTGCGATGGGCGTCTGTTTCACGCCATTGATCATCGTCGGCGCCTTGACCCCGGCCACTTCGAGAATCGTCGGCACGATGTCAATGACCGAGCTGAACTGCGAGCGGACCTCGCCCGTCTGCTTGATGTGCTTGGGCCAGGAGATGACCAGGTCGTTGCGCATGCCGCCGAAGTGCGACGCGACCTGCTTGGTCCACTGGAACGGCGTGTTCATCGCGTGCGCCCAGCCGACCGGATAGTGGTTGTAAGTCGTCGGCCCGCCGAGATCGTTCATGATGGACAGAAGATATGGGACGCTTTCCTCAACGCCGTTGGCGGCGACGGCGACTTCGTTGGCCATGCCCTGCAATGTGCCTTCGCCGCTCGCGCCGTTGTCTCCCTGGATGTAGATAATGATCGTGTTGTCCAGCTCACCGGTATCTTCAACCGCCTGGATGACTCGTCCGATGTTCGAGTCGCAGTAGGCCAGACTGGCGGCATAGACTTCCATCATGTGCGCGTAGAGTTTCTTCTCGTCGGGGCTGCGCGAATCCCAGGGCGGGATTTGCGCGGGCCGCGCGCTGAGCTTGGTGCCGGCGGGAACGACGCCCTGCGCGATCTGTCGCGCGAGCGTTTCCTCGCGCAGCTTGTCCCAGCCCATGTCGAACTTGCCCTTGAACTTGGCAATCCATTCCTTGGGCGCGTGGTGCGGCGCATGGGTCAGGCCCGGGGTGTAGTAGGCGAAAAACGGTTTGTCCGGCGCGAGCGAGTTCTGTTGGCGGATCCACGAGATGGCGTGGTCCGCCAACAGCGCGTCGAAGTGCTTCGGGTTAGGGCCGCGTTGCTCCTCCGCCTCGACGGCATTCGTTCCATCGATGATCGCTGAATGCCACTGGTCGGTGTCGCCGCCGATGAAGCCGTAGAAATACTCGAAGCCCAGCCCGGTGGGCCAGAGGTCGAACGGCCCAGCCTGGCTCGTCTGCCAGTCGGGTACGTTATGGTTCTTGCCGAACCACGACGTGTTGTAGCCATTCTGCTTGAGGATTTCCCCGACGCTGCCGGAGCTTTTCGGCATCAGCGAATTGTAGCCGGGAAAGCCCGTACCCATCTCCATGATGACGCCGCTGGCGTTGGTGTGATGGTTGCGTCCGGTGAGCAGCGCCGCGCGCGTGGGCGAGCAAAGGGCCGTGGTGTGGAACGTGTTGTAACGCAGACCAGCCTTTGCCAGCCGGTCAAACGTCGGCGTCGGAATCGCTCCGCCGAACGTGGACGATGCGCCGAATCCCACGTCATCAGTCATGATGAGCAGGACGTTGGGCGCGCCCTTGGGCGCGGTGATGGGTTTGGGGAAGTCCGGCGTGGACTCCGCGGCCGTGCGGGCCATCTTGCCTTTGAATGGTTGTTCCGGTCGGGGCAGGACTTCTTGCGCCCATGCCGACGGCGCGGCCAGCCCGAAGGCCAGCGTGAGGATGATGAGGATGTTTCGTTTCATGTGTTGTCTCCTTTGGATTGCTCGTTTGTTTGAATTGGCGCTGCGCCCGCCGCCCCTTGGACGGCGAGCGCGGAACCGGTTGGCCAGCTAACTACAATTGGGCCGCGTGCTCCGCACTCCAGGCCAGAGCCTGTTCGAGCCGATCGTTGCCCCAGAAAAGCTCACGGCCGACCACGAAGAACGGCGCTCCGAAGATGCCGAGCTTTGCGGCCGCCTCGGTCTGCGCGCGAAGCCTGGCCTTCGATTCCGCGGACTCCGCCCGCGCCAGGATCGGCAGCGGAGACTGACCCGCTGAGCCGAGACAGCGCTCCACCACCAAAACTTCCGAGATGTCCAGATCCTGCTCGAAGTTGGCGCGATAGATCGCCCTGACGAAGTCGGGGAGCCACGGCTCCTCGGAATGCGCGGCAGCAACCCGTGCCGCCAGAAGCCCATTGCGAGGGAACTGAGATGGACGGCGGAACGGGAGACTCTCTGCCTGGCAGATGCGCTCGAGGTCCCGCCACATGTAGCGACCCTTCTCGGGATAGACGTTGAAGGGGGAGTCCTGCCAACCCTGGTCGCGAAAGAGAGGCCCGAGCAGAAACGGGCGCCATGAGAGCGAAACGCCCGCGTCTGTCGCAAGCTTCGCAATCCGCATCGCTGCCGGGTACGAGTAGGTGCTGGCGAACTCGAACCAGAAATCGATGTTCATGACCTCGGCCCTTGCACGCGGGCTAACGACTTTTGCCGCTCACCAGTGCGAGCGTAGCGAACGTCGAGGGCAGCGGCGAGTCCAATCGACGCAACATCCGATGATTCAACTGCCAGTGCTCCGAACAGCCGCAATTGGGTTAGGCCGCTTCGCCGAGGTAACGCTCTGTGTCCCACACAACGACTCCGATCTTTTCGAGTTGCGCTTCTCCTTGCGCGTCCAGCCCAGAAATCCCATCTCGGATCGCGACGAGCCTGAAGTCACGTTCACTGGCTTCGTAGATCGATGCTCGTGGGCAGTTGGGAAAATTGCACCCGGTGAAGACGAGCGTCGTAATGCCAAGACCGCGCAGGTGCGATTCCAGCGGCGTTTGGAAGAAGGCGCCCCATCGCGGCTTGTAGATGACCGACTCATGAGGCGCAACCTGCTGGATGTGGCCAGAGAGTAACCGATCTGCGTCGAGAAGAATTCCCAATGACGGCAGAAGCGGCTCAGCAATTTGGGACCCATCTGATTCAGCGAGAACGAGCGACAAGCCACCACGTATGGCCGTTCGACGACAGAGGTCTACGTTTGAACCATCCGGCTTGTAGAGCCGCACGATGTGGATAATCGGCCTCGATTGTGCGCGAAAGAAGTCCAGCAACTGTCGAACATGCGGCAGGATTGCGGAGGTACCGGGGATCTCAAAGGGTCGGCCGTCCAGGGTATCGCGCTGGATGTCGACCGTGATGAGCGCTGAGCGCGTGTGATCGGGGGACAGGTAAGGATCCATCACCGACTCCGAAGCGGTAGGGTAAACCCTCGGCAAACGGCAGCGAGCTTGTTTCCATCCGGGTCGCGAACATAGGCGGCGTAGAAGTCAGGGTTGTACTGCGGGCGAAGGCCTGGAACGCCCTCGGATCTGCCCCCGTTTTCGAGTGCAGCGGCCTGGAAGTCTTCCACTTCCTTCCACGACCGTGCGCGCAGCGCGACCATCGTACCGTTGCCAGGCGAAGCAGCCTGCCCATTGAAGGGACGGGAGAGCCAGAGGGCAAGCTCTTTCGCGCCGTGGTCTTCGTAGGTTCCCCATCCGATCCAGCCGTCCCAGTTCGGCTCCGCGGAAGTGTCGCATCGCGACAGTCCAAGGGCTCCGAGTACTGCGTCGTAGAAGCGAGCAGCTCGCTCAATGTCATTCGTGCCGAGGCAGACGTAGGTGAACATGCGAGCGTGTGAAGACGGCTAACAGACTTCGGCTGAGTGGCCGGCCTCTGACTTCTCGCGATCATCGGCTCGCGCTGCGCCGGCCCTCTCCGACGGAATCGATACTATCAGTCCCATCACGGTACGGCCGCAGGCTTTGTCGCCACTGCGTAGATGACGTTGGTTTCAACCGCATCGACAGCGTTATCGCGGGCCCAGGCCAGATTGTGTCGCCTGACTCGCTCTGCGGCCTCCCGCCCCAGTTGCTCGACGGTCCACCGCAATCCGGAACCGAGAACGATCGTCCACCAGTCTTCCGGAATCGAGAGCCGCTGTTCGCCACGTTCCGCAATCACTTCCGCCGCGGAAACGCCTGCCTCGTTGAGGAGCTGAGCGACCACCCGCGGCTCCGTAATTCGATCCCATGGGTTGAACGCAGCGTAGAGATCCGGTCGCTCGGCACGCACGGCCTCATTCCATCGGCAGTACATGGGTTCGAAGATCCGTGCTCCCCAGGTCGTGATCGCAAGCTTGCCGAATGGCTTGACCATTCGCCAGAGCTCCGCGACCAGTGCCTTCATGTCAGGAACGAAGAACACCCCGAAAACGCAGATGACGGCATCGAAGTGCCCATCCGGATACCCGAGCGCCGTCATGTCGCCGAGTCTGAACTCGATATGGTTCAGGCCCCGTGCCGCCGCGTTAGCGCGGCCGAGCTGAAGCATGTTTTCGGCGAGGTCGACCGCGACCACCTGCCCGTCCGATCCGACCGCCTCGGCCGCCGGAAGCGCCGACGCACCGCTCCCACAGGCGACGTCGAGGACCCGGGCACCGCGGCTGAGATTGAGCCGAGCGACGGTGCCGTGGCCATAACGATCCCAGAATCCGGCATCGTAATGGTCCGCGGCGGCATTGTACGTCGCGGCGGCCTTTATCCTCGCTGGATCTGTCAGGTTCGTCACAGGTGCTCAGCGTTTCTTCGAGCGCTTCGCGACCGAGGAAAGTACTGGAACACGCGCACCGTTCCGCCGCCTCGTTCGACATTTAACAAGGTGAATCCCTCGGCCACCTCGCCCAAGCGTCCGCTTGACGGATTCGGCCGCCTTGCGCCTCTTGAACAACGTGGCACCACTTGGGTCGTTCATCGCGTAGAGGTCATCACTGACGTTGTAGTACAAGAAAAAGCGCGGCCCCATTCGCGACACCAAGAGGTAGCGAACCGGATTATCGAGGTCCGCGACGCCTCGATCGATCTCGCGAATCTGCGCGGGTGTCAGTGGCCAGTCGTCCGGCTCATCCAGGCCGTTGCCACGACGCGGGCTACCCTGCCGACTCTTCCGGCCAGAGGTCCGAGATGCTGCGCTACGCCCCTTTTTGGAAGACCCGTATGCCTTGTTCATCTGTCAGGCTCGTTCCCGTCCGCCCAACGTTGCGCCTGAGCCGCCGCCGGCCCAAATGGCAAAGACGTTCCCAGTCTGTGAATCGTAGGCTCGGACACGAGGCGCATCAATGCAGCAGTGCCTAGGCGGTCGGACTGCTGGCGCGTGCTAGCGAGCGATTCACGGTCGAGTAATCGGGAAGAACAACCTTTAAACGTCCTCCGGGCTGCCACGTTCGTCGAGCTACGGGAGCTGGTCAGAGATGTCCTGCCAAGGAGCCCGTGTCTTAACGTAGATATGAAAGGCCGGTCTGGTGTGGGGATCACCATCGAGCGTTCCGCATCGCAGATAGAACATGTTCGGCGATTGCTCCACTGACGCATAGATGGGGGAGCCGCAGCGCGAACAGAAGTGACGCCGGACACCCTCCGACGATTCGAAGTTGGAAATGAGATCTTCACCAGCGACCAGAGAGAAATCTGCCGCTGTGAGCGACGCGTTCGTAGCGAACGAGGCGCCGTTGGCTCGCCGGCAGGCGCTGCAGTGGCAGTGGTACATACTGCGAAGTGGGCCATGGATCTCGCACTGTCCTAGCAGCCTCTCACGCTCGCTGAGGTTGGACCCGAGTTGGTATTCCGTTGCTTCGGTCATAGCACTGCCTCTGGGCGAGTCGCTTCCGGCCCAACGACCTGCGGGTGAGCGGCCGCCACCCACCGCTGCCCGCAAGAAGCAGGCTGGCTCCGCGGCGGTCCGCTCCACCCGCTGGTTACGCGGCGCAGAACTGTGACTACGCGGTGACATGGGCACGAGCGCAGTGCGATGTGACCGCCGGACGGAGGGCATCCTTACGATCCTCGTAGTAGCGGTGCGAGAGTTGTTCGCCGTCGAGATCCTCGACCAAGCTGAGCCCGACGCCGCGCAAATCGGCCGCGAGCTGCCCGGGATCGAATCCCGAGACCCAAGGCTCCCCTACGGAGGCGACGCTGGATCGAATCCTCTGAATCTCGACCGACTGGCGATCGGGATCGAACTCGCGCTGATCCACGTAGGTAAAGACCAGTTCGCTACCCGGGACAGAGCACGCCGAGATCGCCCGCAAGGTGGCAAGGTTCGCCTCGCGGGTGAGGTACATGGTTACCCCGAGCCAGGAAAAGAACGCGGATTCTTGTCTGCGATAGGGAGAGCGCGCGAGCGCCGCACCGAGATCTTCGTTACGTAGGTCGACAGCGACGAAATGGAGAGTGGGCGGGACCTGTGCACAGCACAGGCGAAGGCGTTCGCGCTTGAGGTCTTGAGTCGCGGGGTGATCGACTTCTATGACCTCCACCCCTCTCGCGAAGGCTGGTTGACGCAGCGCGAAGCTGTCCATGCCCGCGCCGAGGATGACGTACTGATGGATTCCACGCGCAACGGCGGCCTCGAGGGCATCCTCGGTGTATCGTGTTCGGAGAATAACGGACGCATACGCGGGGCTCTGCCGAAGGGCCGCCGCCAAGGCGGCATCGGGACTGTTGAGACCGTCGAAGCGCCTCCGAAGCTCCGGATCGAGGGTACTCATGATCAGGGAACGGAGCGCCTCTCGTTCAGCTCCCAGCAGCAGCCGCTCCCCCCAGGAATCGTCGATCAACGCTGGGTGGTCGAGTCGTGTGTGGATCGCGCGCATCAAGCATGTGCCAAGTGCCGTTTGGCTGGCCTGGGCTTCGTTCATCGTTGCTTGCCTTCCCGCCTCCAACAGCATGGTTCGTGCGTCGCGCCGTCTAACGTCCGGCGGCTGAGCTGCCGCCCCCGGCGACCAGCTCCAGCCGCGTGGTGGGCGACGCGTCCTTCATCCCGCTTCCGTGGGGAAGGCGCGTTCGATGACTTCGAGAGCGAAGCGAGCAGAAACCGTCGTGGGCCCCCAGCCCATTTCGATTGCTACCTCGATCGCTTGAAGCACTTCGCGCATCGTGCCCCCCCCCCGCCATGGCCGAGCAACAGCCACGCTCATGCCGGTCGCTCGAGCGCCTTGGGGGTGGCCAGTCGCAGTCGCTACTCGTCTACACCAGCTGCGAACCCCACGCCCGCTCGTTGCAGGAAGCGCAACACCTCCTCGCCCCCTCGCTTTCGTACCTCGTCCGCGACATCGGGCGTATACTCCACTTCGCCGATGCTCTCAGCCCCGCCCATGACGATGGCGAGCAGGTAGGCCCGCCGCTCGCTCACGTTGACAAATCGCCGAACGGTCCGCGGAGGAACGGCAATCGTGTCGAAACGTTCGAGCTCGACCGAGTTCTCGCCTTTGTCACCCCATTCGATTCGGAAGCGGCCGTCGAGGACCAGAAAGATCTCGTCCGTGTTGTGGTGCGCATGCAACCCGGGTCCGTCGCCTGGATCCGCCTCGCAAATCGTGGCGGAGAATCCGGCTGGGCCGTGGGTTGCGAATTTCAGCACCGGTGTATCGGCTCCCTCAGGCCCCATCATCGGATAGAGGCAGCGGGGGATGAGAACCTCGGTGACTGCATCCGGGACAACGGCGTCTTGGGTCTCTCGCGTTGATTTCACGTCGCGGAAGCGAGCGATGCGAGACTGCATTTCCGCCAGGGTAGGGGTTATGGTTCGCATACGTGTTTCCTCCTATGACAGGGGGGGGGTCGCCCCAAATGGAACGTGTCCGCCACATTGCTTTGCGTTCACGGTGACGCGCTCAGCCAGACGTGCCTGCGTCTCCGCTATCACAGCGCTCGAAGGTCGCCCAACGGATGGCCGCTAAGCTGCGGGCGCGCGTGGTTCTACCATGACGCGATCAGGCGTCGCTCCCCCCCCCCCCCCCCCCCC
>CAZKRI010000029.1:0-67782 GCA_964555245.1 uncultured Myxococcales bacterium | reverse complement strand
CTCGGGTCTGCTACTCAGTCCCTCCCCCGAGTAGAAGACTCACCCGAAATAGTTTCGTCCTGCCCCCCGGACGGGGTCCTCTTACCCTTGCCAAGCGAGGAACCTTTCCGCTATGCAGCAGCGCAACGCCTGGCAGTAGTCGCCCGCGTACGACGGACGCGGGAGGAGGGGACGATGCAACAGGCGACTCTTTCTTCTCGCACAGCTTTCCTCGTTGCAACGGTCGCACTGCTGGAGGTGCTCTGCACAGCGGCGGTATACGCCGCTACGGTGCCCTGCAGTCCGACTCTCTGCGCGATCTCGGCCAATCCGTGTACGGTCAGCGGCACAGTAAACATCACGCCAGGCTCGGAAGTCGACTGCACGGGCCGTAACGTGGTGGTTCCGTCAAGCGCCAAGATCAAGGTCAGCGACGGATTTTTCAAGCTCATCGCCGCCTCACTGGATGTTCAAGGAAGCGGGTCAAGCCAAGGCGTCATCGAAGCAGTCGACGGCACCGGTGCTGACCCAATCGGCGGGTTCGAGATCGTGACTACGGGCACCGCAACCATTGGTGGGTCGCTTCAGGCCAACTCAGCCGATGGCGGCGGTCAGATCACGGTCGATGCCGTCGGCAATATCAGCATTCCCAACAACGGCAACAACGGTGTCGAAACCAACGGCACGGGTCCTGGGGGCGGGGGCGGCCGGATCGCGCTTACCAGCGACGGGTCGATCCTCATCGAGGACCCGATACAGGCCAACTCCGCCGGTTCGGGGGAAGCCGTTGGCGGACAAATCGACATCGATGCGGGTACTTCAGTGACGATCCAGCTCTCCGGCTGCAGCGTTACGGCAGAGGGACATCAAACCGACGCCGGCGAGATCCGGATCAACGCAGGCACCGACATCACAATAGCGGCCGCAGTCGTCCTGACCGCAGACGGGAACGGAGAGGGCGGAAACGGCGGGGGTATCTACCTTACCGCCGGAAACAAGATCTCTCTTTCTGCTGCCACCTCCGCGCGTGGTGGCAAAGGCGCGGCCGGCGCTGAATCCGTAGGTGGAACCCTACAGATCGAGAGCGGGTGCGGTGGTGTCGACATCCTCGGCAACTTGGATCTTCGTGGCGGAGAGTTCGGGGGCGGAATGGATGCCGGCTCGCTCGTGGTGGAGACGCGGGGAAATCTTACCCTTGGCGCATCCAAAACGATCGATACCCACGCCGAAGGCAATGGCGGTAGCGGTGGGGACGTGAATCTTGTGGCGGGCCGCAAGATCCTCATGGGGGCGAACTCCAAGATCGACGCTCGCGGTAACACTTCCGACCCCAACGCCGATGGCTTGGGTGCGAGCGTGGTGCTGCGCGGCTGCGAACTCGAGGCTCTAGGCGGCGCAACGATCGATGCAACGGGGCTTACGGGCGGGCTCATCGTGCTCGATGCCGCCTCACCCGAAGGGCCGCAGGTTACGTCCATGCACCTTGCCAGTACGAGCAGGTTTGATGCCTCGGGTGTCGATCCTGAGAGCGACGGGACAATCCGCGTGGCCGTTGGTCTGGAATCTCTCACCGGCACCTGCTCGACCAACGGAAACCCCTGCACCCTTGACGCCTCATGTACCACCGGTTGCACGCCCGGTAGCTGCGACGGACTTAACCCGGACACCGACGGTGTGCTCACGCAGTTTCTGTCGACCCCCAGCCTTCGCGAAGACCACAACCTGACCGGGTGCGACGACTCATGCGTGCCGTGACGCTGGAGGATACGGCAGTGAAAGCAACGCGCAGACTGAAGATCTCTCCTCTGCTCGGCGTGACGATCTGCGCCCTCCTGGCCGCAAACGTCGTGACGCTCGCGCATGCCCAGTCGCTCAACCTCAACGTCGTCCTGTTGGTTGCAGACGATCTGGGGGCAAAAGAGCTGCCCTACTTCATGAAGCCCATTGACTGGGCGGCCTTCAATGCAAACCATGCCGTCCCGCTCAGAGGTGAGCCAGCCAGCATCGATCCCACACTCAACCGGTTCCCGGCGCGGACGTACGCCAATCGCAACGTTACTGCGGCCAACCCGCCGTCGGCCGCAGCCGGCTCCTTCTTCGCAAGCGATCCGGATTTCAAAGTCATGGCCGCCGACCGGATCTTTCCCGACCCGCCGCTGACGTGGCCGCCGATCACGTCGCCACCTCCCGCCTACTCGCTACTCACCGGGGCGTGCGTTGGTCCGGGTTGCAATACCAGCACCGACTGTCGCAGCACGCAGATTACCGGAAATGCATCAACCCTCTGTGCTCAAGCCAAAGAGGATGTTATGCAGGGGTTTGGTGGACTGAAGCGCCTGGTGGATGACGGCATCATGTTCCCAAGGTTCTACGCGAACTCGGCCAAGTGCGCCCCCACTCGCGCCGCGTTGATGACCGGCCGCTACCCTGACCGGGTGGGCGTTACTCGAAACGGTGGCGACCTGCCGGCTGGTGAAATCACTATTGCTGAGTTCCTCAAGCAAGGCTGCAGTCCGAATGATGATCCAGTCGACATGCTCTGCAGGACCAATGGCGCGCCCAATCGCCTCGGCGGAAGTCTGATCCCGTGTCCTTGCTACCTGGAGAGCGACTGCGCGGCATCACTTCCCTGTTACCGCACCGGGTTGATCGGAAAATGGCATCTGGGCGATGAGAGCGGGAAAGAAGTATGGAACCAGGGATTCGACGAGTACTTCGGGTTTGGGGGTAGCGGTCGGTTCTACTGGAACACATCAGATTTGAACTGCGGGCCGGTTCCGCATTACTGCAGCGCCGACCATGAGACAATCTGTGACGCGAACGCGACGCCAGACCCCTGTGTTCTTCCTTTGCTTGGCACCTGTACCCCGCGTGGCCTCTATCTCGGAACGAGACGTGCTGGCAATCCTAGCAAGACCACGAACCCTTGCGTGACAGGTATCGCTGGGGACGACCCTAGCGATCCCGGTAATCCAGATTGCTGTGAACCTGGATCAAATGGGTCCGGCATCGGCCCGTACGCGATCGGCAAATATGTCAAGGACGACTTGCCTGAGCCACCCGGCGGCGGGTTCATCCCCGGCAAGGGGCAGGACAAGCGCGCGAGCGGCAAGCGGCCCTGTAGCCAGACCGGGCTGACCAAGGATACCGATTGCGCATACCTCACCCGCGTGGAGCGAGATCAGGCTCGTAACTTCATCGTCCGCAACGCCGTGCGACAGCCGTTCTTCCTTACGGTTACCTTCCATGCGCCGCACGCCGGGTTCGCTTCGACGGCGCGCGCCGAGGACCACTACCGCACCACGGTCGCAGGCGAAAAACTTCACGCCCTCTCGCCCGAGTCTCCGACCGAGTACTGGGGCATCATCGAAGAGCTGGATGCGGCAGTTGGGCAGATCTTGACCGTGTTGGACGAGACGGGTGTCTGCGAGCGCGACCCCAGCAAGGGATGCACCTCCAACACTGACTGCGACGGAGTGTGTCCGAGTGGCTCTGATCCCGGGCAGTCAGATTGCACGAACGAGTGTCTTCCGATGGGGACCTGCGCGGAGGACCCCGATCAGCTCTGCTTTTCGACGACCGGTGCCTGTACGTGTCAGCCATTAAGCAGCAGGACCCTGGTCTTGTTCGTCGCCGACCACGGGCGCAAGGAGGGGGGCTTCCCCTACGGCGATCCCCAGCTTAGAGGCGGCAAAGGCGAGATCTATGAAGGTGGGGTGCGGGTCGGGCTTCTCTCGCGACATCCCAACTCGCGCCCGCCGGGGCAGACCGTCCACGTTTGCTCCAACTCGCTGGTTCCATGCGATCCAAACGCGACCTCGGGTACAGCTCAGTGCGGTGCCGCCGACGGCACCTGCACAGCGCGCGACTTAGCGAGTGGGGAAACCCTGCCGGCGGCGCAGACGAAGTTGATCGCAAGCCTGGTCGATCTGTTCCCGACGATCGCGGAGGCCGCCGGATACCCTGTCAACGCAGACGGACGGATCGACGACATCGTGAACTCCGGCGCGGAACCGATAGACGGCAAGAGCTTCCTATGGGCATTGCAGGACCCGATCTTCCTTCCACCCCCAGTCGAACCCAACGAGCGCGACCGCCACTACGTCTATGCTGCCTATCCCGGGCAGGGAGCCACAGCGATCAGCAGCGAGGCGGCCGCCGTCAACGATTCACCCTCCACCACCATAGACGGCGTGTGCATGTACGACGGCCACAGCACTTCGGATCCTGCTAGGCGCGTGACCGGCGGTTCGTGTGAGCAATGCGATACGGCTGACACCGCGTCGTGTAACAGCAAATGGTGCAGGCTTTCAGGAAAGCGCTGTGTTAACACGTCCGACCAGCAGACCTGCCCGTCCCAGGTCACGACCATAGATGACAAAGCCACGTGTATGGCTACCGCGTTTGCTTTTAACCCGATTGCTGTTGACGGTGGCGACGCGCTCTATCGCTGCCGGGACGCTAACGAGGACAACGAATGCCCCGACCAGCCCGTCCAACTCGACTGCCAGGAGAGCGTTTGGATCAAGTGCAACAAATGCTCGGCGCCCCCGCAGTGGAAGCTCCGATTGAAGACTAATGGGAATCCCGCGGATCTGTTCGACTTGCGCACGAACCCGGAGGAAGAGGAGCTTCTGGACTGCAAGGACGTCGGCTCTTTCTCAGATGAAATTGCTGGAATAAGGACTGGCGCTGGCCAGCTCGATACTTGGCGAACGTGCTGGGATCCGCCCCCGCCCAACTGCGTTAATCCGTTCTGATCGTTTCCGACGAGGTTATCGAGATGAACCTGGATGGAATTAAGATTGTGGCGCGCGATAGGGCGCAACGATGCGTACGAATTACAGCCGGCACGATGTTCGTGTTGCTGAGCCTGCTCGCCATCGGTGCGACTGACGCTGTCGCCGAAGTTGAGGTGAATACGTGCGGTCAGAGCTACTCCGGGGCCGGTTTCCTAGGCGGCGATCTGGACTGTACCGGGTTCCCAACTAACGCGGTGACGATCCAGGGAGGCAAGCTTGACCTGCGCGGATTTACGCTCACCGGTGGCAACGATAACGGCGTATTCTGTAGTCGATCGTGCAGTGTCTATTCATCCGCCCCTGGGGGAATGATCGTCGGCGCACTCGGAAACGCAATCGAAGCTTTTTCAGGCAGTAGTGCGCCGGCCAATATTGCCATGAGCAACATTACGCTGGATGCGAATGGGTTCGGCGTCTACGCGAGTTTTGGTAGCGTTACGACGGCGGACGTAACGATTACGAACACCGGAGGCGATGTCATCACCGCGGTCGGGAGACCGGCCAAACTCGTTCGGACGACCATTTCCGTTGCCGGAGGCAGAGGAGTCTTCGGCGAACCGGCCAAGGTGATCGACTCGATGGTGCTCGGAACGACAAGCGGTGTTCAGGGATCCCGAGTCGTCATTGACAACTCGACGATAGATGGGTGCACGGGCGATGGTGTGATCGGAACGCCAGCCAGGGTGATCGACAGCTTCGTTACCGACAACGGACAAGATGGGCTCAACGTCAGTGGCTTCGAGACGCTTCGCGTGATTCGGAGCGACATCAGCGGGAACGTTGGCAGGGGGATCGAGGCGGGAGGCGGCGCGCCCCGCGTTACCGTTAAAGAGTCCACGATCTCCAATAACGGCGAGGAGGGCATTTTCGGCACCGGAAGGATCCGGGTTACGACGAACTCCGTCGTATCGAACAACGGATTGGATGGGGTGAGCACGGCCACGACAATGATCGACTGCCCTGATCTCAGCATCGTGGACTCTACCGTCACGGGTAATGGTCTCGATGCCGTCTGCGGTGTCTCAGAGACGTGTGCTGACGTCGCGGCGTGTTCACTGCCCAGCATCGTAAGCACCACCTGCGACACTTCCTACGACGTGAACTCCGGCTTCCCCGGCAGCAATTGGGGCGTCTGCTCCTTGGACTAGCGAACACTGACCGCCCGGGGCGGTAACTCCCATTCTCAACCCGGCGTCTGCCGCCCTCTCCAGCGACGGTTTCCTTTGTCCCCAGCTATTCGTGATAAACTGGATTATCGCGTACGGAATGTGAGCCTTCGCGAGCGTTTCGTAATCGTCTGCTCGCCGGCATCCGAAGTTCTACTGTCCAGCCTCAGACGTCAGGTGCATAAGGCTGCGAGGGATCGGGGCCGCTGCCAAGGCACGACGACGACGCATCGGGAATCCCAACCGGGCTTCTCGGCTCGATGGTGAGGATTTTGTCGCGCACGCTCATCGGATGATCGAACAAGCGCTCCGGAACAATCGCCCCTCCCTGGAGGACATCGGCCTTCGTGTCCAGCCGGTCAATAGCGACCTGGCCTGCGCTACTGCTGCGACCGCCGCGACCGACTATTTCTTCGCCCGCTCTGCCGCGCGCCACAGGTACCAGCTCGCCACCGTGCGGTACGGCTTCCATCGCTCGCCGCGCTTTTCGAGTTCCTTGGGCGTCGGCAGCTCGCGCTTCCTGAACGCGGCCGCGAAACCCTTGCGGATACCGTAGTCGTCCGCCGGTAGCACGTCGGGCCGGCCGAGGCGGAAGATGAGCAGCATCTCCACGGTCCACCGGCCAATTCCACGGACCTCGGTGAGACGCTCGATGAGCGCCTCATCCTCCATGCGACGAGCCTCGGCGAGCTTGGGAATCTCCCCATCGACGGTCTTGCGCGCGAGGTCACGCAGCGCGAAGAGCTTCGCACGCGAGAGCCCGGCGCCGCGGAGCTTGGCGTCGGAGACACTCAGAATTCCTCGAGCCGTCGGGCCCTGGCGCGTCCTCGGAACCAGCGCGCAGACGCGTCCGAAGATGGTCGCTGCAGCCTTGCCGGTGAGCTGCTGGTAGACGATCGCCTCCGCGAGCGCGGTAAAGAGGCTTGCCGTCTTCCTGAGCTCCAGATCGAAGGGTCCGACGGCATCGATGACGCGCGTGAGCGCCGGGTCGGACGCGCGCACGTGTTTGAGAGCGACCTTCGGGTCGAAGCCGAGGCCGGTAGCGGCGTCCACCAGGGCAGGCGATTCGTCGCCAAAGAGCGTGGCCTGACTGTCGAGCGGTGCGCCTTCGAGCGAGAGCAGACGGAGTTTCGTCGTAACGCCACCGTCGGCGGAGAAGCCGCCGGCCTTGCCACCGGCCGCCAGCACGCGATGACACGGAACGACGATCGCGAACGGGTTGCGCCCGAGCGCCTGGCCCACGGCGCGTGCCGAGTTGGGCATGCCGAGCCGCGTGGCGACCTGGCCGTAGGATAGCGTCTTACCAGGCGCAATGGTCCGCGCGACCTCGTAGACGCGCCGGTGAAACGCGGGTACGCGATCCATATCGAGCGCAACGGCGGAGAGATCGGTCGCCTCGCCGCGCAAAAGCCCGACTATGCCATCGCGTGCGCGCCGCACAGCGGGCGGCAGCCGCCCTTCGCGCGCCTCGGGAAACCGCTCGAGCAGGCGCTTACGCGTCGCGAGCACGCTTGCCTCGGGGAGCTGCACGCCGACGACGCCGCGCTCACCCCAGACGATGCCGCAGCGGCCGATCGCCGTATCGAAGAGCGTGAAACCGTGCGTCGTCATGATGGGTCGCGACCGTAGTGTGCGCCGGTTACGGAACGGCAGCGCTCTCGAGGACCTCGAACCCGCGCAGCCCCAGACGTTCCGACGCGGCACCGGTCAGCTTGGCGCGCTTGCCGGCAAGTTGCTTGACGGCGTCGAACGACGCCTCCTTGCCGTGTTTGGGATAGAGCACGTAGATCTTTTGATCGTCGGTCAGCAGACCCAGTGGCATGCCATGCTCGGCGCAGGTCTGAGCGCAACGAGCGTGCGCGCTGCCCTGCGCGCCTTTGGGCAGGTAGCAGGCCAGGTCGATGATCTCCCCTTCGATCACGTCCTCGGCGCTCGCCTGCCCGGTGCATAGCAGCAGCGCGATCAACGAAGCAATGAGCCACAGCTTGCGCATGGTGAAACCTCCGGGTCTCGGCAGTCGGTCGATGCGTGCGCGAATCAAGAGTGCCGCAACGGCAGACTCGCCTCAAGCCGAAGCGCTTACGCACGACAACGCTTTGCTCACTCACCATGCGGCCCTTACAGTGCGCCGCCGCATGTCATCGTCCGTGCGAGCCGCCCTGAGCGTCCTGGTCGCCCTCGGCATCGCTGCCTGCGCCGGTGACGGGCCGCCGCCCGGGGCGACGACGACCTCCACCAGCACGCCCGGCAGCGGGCTTCTGACCGCGATTCAAACGAGCATTTTCACGTCGACCTGCGCCCTTTCCGGATGTCATAATCCGCTTACCAGGGCGGGTGAGCTGGACCTGTCCGACGCAGCGGTGTCGTACGACGAACTGGTCAACGTGGAGTCGACCTGCGCAGGCCGGATCCGGGTGGTGCCGAGCGATAGCGTCGCGAGCTATCTGCTGGACAAGCTCGGAGACGGCGGTACGTTCTGCGGAACCGCCATGCCGCTGGTCCTGCCGCCGCTCGATGAGACCGAGCTGCAACTGATCCGCGACTGGATCGATCAGGGCGCGCCGCCAGCGGGGGGCGGGGGCTGAGGCGTGGCGCGGCTCCGGGGTGTGGCGAGCTTGCTCTGCGTGCTCGCGCTCTGGCCGGCGACCTCGCACGGCGAGCCGTACATGGCGCTGCGCGAGGGTTTCGCCTGCGGAGACTGCCATACCAACCGCACCGGCGGCGGCATGCGCAACCTCACCGCCGAGATGCACGCCGGCCAGATCCTACGGCTCCCGCGCGACGGCCAAGGCATCCTGCCCGAGGTCGACGAGCGATTCTCCCCCAATATCAACCGCTACCTCTCGGTCGGAACCGACTTTCGCGTGGTCGATCGCCTGCTCTTCCAGGACAATCCGGACGCGAACGGGCGGGTCGAGAACAACACCGCGTTTCGCCAAGTCGACAGCAACGACATCCGAGTCGATGAGGCGAATCTGTACGCGGACGTGCGGTTGGTGCCGGACTACCTTTCCTTTTATGTCGACGAGCGGGTGGCGCCTGGCGGAGCCGAGAACCGCGAGGTGTTCGGCCTGCTCGACAAAGTCCTGCCGCTGGGCGCCTACCTCAAAGCCGGACAGTTCTTCGCGCCCTGGGGACTCAAGACCCAGGACGACGACAGCTACGTCAACTCGGTTCCCGGCTTCAGCTTCGATCGTAACGTCGCTGGCGCCGAGGTCGGCCGCAGCGGCGACGGGCTCAACTGGTTCTTCTCCGTCGCCGACGGCGCCGACGATAGCGACACCGACCCGCTCCTGATCGCCAACTCTTACTACAGCTGGCATAGCGCCGGTCTCCTCTCCGGCGCGTTACTGGGCGGCTCCGCGGCCTACGAAACGCCGGGCAGCAACGAGTTCGGTGCGTACACGGTCTACGCCGGTCTGGGGCTCGGCAACTGGCAGTGGCTCGCGCAGGGCGCGTTCGTGGACACCGAGATCACCGGTGACAAGAACCGATCGTGGATGGGATACGGAGAGGCGAACTATCTATTGTTCGGCTGGCTGAATGCGAAATTCGTATTCGACTGGCTCGATCCGGACGACGGCCAGGGCGACGACGTCCAGAACCGCCTCAGCTTCGGCCTGGAGCCATTCCTCGATCAGTTCCTGCAAGTTCGCCTGTTCTACCGGGTGCTCAACGGCCCCGAGAACCAAGCCAACCTCAATCGCGACACGCTCACGCTGGAAGCGCATCTCTTCTTCTGACCCGACGCGTCAAGCGGCGGCCGTGATCGCAAGGCGAACCGCAAAACAGACTAGCGTTGCTGCTCAGGCGAGCGTTATCCTCTCGTCGACCGAGTGGAGGCTCAGCCTCGAATCGAGCGCCTGGCGAGCGGGCTCTCGCAGTGGCAGGTGCTGGCCCGCCAGTTGCTGGGTGGACACTGCGACCGATGAATTCCGGTCAAGGGCCGGCCGTCCACTCCGATGCCGAAGATGCCAGGGTACAAGTCAGTCGCCGCAGCGCTGCTCACGCTCAGCCTGCTGCTCGCACCCTCGTCGGCCGGCGCGGTCTGCGGAGATTTCAGCGGTGACGGTTCGGTCAATGCGACCGATGCCCTCGGCATCCTCAAGGTCGTCGTCGGGTTTTCCACCTGTCGCATCTACGAGTGCGACGTCGACGACAACGGGAACGTGACCGCGACCGACGCGCTGACCGTGCTCAAGCGCGTCGTGGGCCAGCAGATCCTGCTCTCCTGCCCGTTCGATCCGGACTGCGTCTCCGACCTGGACTTCTTCTTCGAATCGATCTGGACGCCGATCCTCACCGACTGCGTTGCCTGCCACAACGAGACCGGGATCGCCTCTCACACCGATCACGTGCTCTGGCCATCCACCACGAACGGTTATCTCGAGCACAACTTCGACGTGCTGCGCCAACTGGACGCGATCGGCAAGGGCGACCTGCTGCTGACCAAGCCGCAAGGGATCGGCCACGGCGGCGGCCAGCGCCTGGGGATCACGACCCAGAGCGTTCACTACACCAACCTGGCGGAGCTGCTCGACCGGTTCGCGAATCCGCTGCCCGACTGCGGAGGAGCGCCCGCCGATTTCTACGCGGGAGTCGAGTACCTGAGCGACACCGACGTGCTGCGCAAGGCCGCCCTGCTGTTCGCCGGTCGCTTGCCGACTGCGGCCGAGACGACCGCCGCAGGCCGTGGGCGCGACGACTTGCTGCGACGAACGATTCGCGGGTTGATGACCGGCCCCAACTTCGAACAGTTCCTGCTCGAGTCTGCCAACGACCGGCTCCTGACCGATCAATTTCTACTCGGCAACCCCTCGGCGTTCGACGTTCTGCGCAGCGAGTGGGACTACCCACAACTCGTCACAAGGATCGAAGCCATTCGGCAGAGCCAGGGAGACGAGGCCGCGTGGCAGGCATGGGTGACGACCAACGAGGGGCTGACACGCGAGCCGCTCCAGCTGATCGTTCACGTCGTCACGAACGAGCAGCCCTATACCGAGATCCTGACCGCCGACTATCTGATGGTGAATCCGTGGTCGGCGGGCCCGTATCAGGCCGGGGTCAGCTTCGCCGACAACGACAGCACGGAGGAATGGCTGCCAGGCCTCAACCAGGGCTACCGGTTGCCCGGCTACCCGCACTCGGGACTCCTGTCCTCCCCGATGCTGCTGGGCCGCTACCCCTCGACCGCGACCAATCGAAACCGGGCGCGTGCACGGTGGGCATACTACTTCTTCCTTGGCGTGGACATCGAAGCGCTGGCCCCGCGTCCGATCGACCCTGACGCCCTGGCCGATACCAACAATCCCACGATGAACAACCCACACTGCGCGGTCTGCCATAGCGTGCACGATCCGGTGGCCGGCACGTATCAGAACTTCGGGGACGCGGGTCACTACCGCGAGAACGAGACCGATGCCCTGCCCTGGTCCTACAAGGATTCGGATCTCTATCAGGAGGGCGACCTCTGGTACCGCGACATGCGCTCGCCGGGATTCAACAACGTCGTGATGCCTGCCTCCCGGAACGACACGAGCTTGGCGTGGCTGGCTGGCCAATTCATCGCCGACCCGCGTTTCACCAGCGGAACCGTCAAGTTCTGGTGGCCCGCGGTCTTCGGCGAAAAGCCGCTGGCGCCGCCCGTGGAATCCTCGGACGCCGATTTCCGCACCCGGCTAAGGGCGTGGGCTGCTCAGGACGAGACCATTCGCGAGCTGGCCCAAGCCTTCGGCGAGGGCAGCGCGGGAACCGCCGAGCACGGTGCATACAATCTCAAGGATCTGCTCGTGGATGTCGTGCTGACCCCCGAGTTTCGTGCGCGCTCGGTCACCGACCTCGACGCCGAGCGGACCGACGAGCTGGCCCAAGTGGGCTACGCGAAGCTGCTCTCCCCCGAGCAGCTCCACCGCAAGCTGCTGGCGGTGGCCGGACACAACTGGGCGCCGCGTTGGGCTCCCGACTGGCCCGAGCTGCTCCGTCAGTACCGCCTTCTCTACGGCGGCATCGACTCGGCGGGTGTGACGGTGCGCAGCACCGAGCTGAATGCGCTGATGAGCACCGTGACCCAGCGCATGGCCAACGAGATCGCCTGTCCGATTGCGGTGACCGACTTCAGCCGGCCGGCCGAGCAGCGGCTGCTGTTTCCTCTCGTGGAGCCCGCGCAGACGCCGACCACACCTGGCGGGACGAGCGCGATCCTCGCGAACATCGTCCACCTGCACGATCGCTTGCTCGGCGAGTCGTTGGCGACCGACGATCCCGAGGTGACCCGCACCTACAACCTGTTCGAGGAGATCCGGCAGCTGCGCGTGAGCGCCGGCAAGAGCACCTACCTGCCCTGGGCCCCCGCGTATTGCGATCTGGATTTCGACGCGGGCACGTACATCGACCGCGACAACGAGCACACCGTTCGTGCCTGGATCTCGGTGCTCATTTACCTGATGGGCGACTACCGCTTCCTCTACGAGTAACGGTGATGAGACGCAGGGACTTCCTCCGATGCATGGGCGTGGCCGGACTGAGCGTGCTGTGGCCGTGGCCGGTGCGGCCCGGCCGGGCGCAGGTCGCAGGCTACGACGGGCCACTGTTCATCAGCATCGCGGCGATGGGTGGCTGGGACGTCACCAGCTTCTGCGATCCCAAGACCAACGTCGCCGGACAGCCCGTGATCAATCACTGGGCCCAAGGCGGCAACATTCGCACGATCGCCGGCAGCCCGATCCGCTATGCGCCGTTCGCCAACAACGCGCTGTTCTTCCCGCGTTTCCACGGCGACATGCTCGTGGTCAACGGCATCGACGCGCAGACCAACTCGCACGACGTGGGCGTTCGCCACAACTGGAGCGGCAGGATCGCGGCCGGCTATCCGTCGTTCGCGGCCATGGTCGCCGCGATCCACGGCTCGACCCTGCCGCTGGCCTTCATCACCAACGGCGCCTATCGCGAAACCGCGGGGCTCGGTCCCTACACCCAGCTCGACAATCCCGGCACGCTGCGCAACCTGGTGCGCGCCAACGAGGTGCCGTGGGGCGGCACCGTCTACAACGACGACGACGAGATCGCGATCATCGAGCGCTACCAGGACGAGCGCCTGGCCGGACTGCTCGGACGGCCTGATTTGCTTCCCAAGCAGCAGCGCGGCCTCGCCAACCTTGCCGCCGCCCGGGCCAGCCGCGAGCAGATCCAGGCGCTTCGCGACCGGCTCCCCGAGGAGTTTCCCGATCCCATCGACCGGGACGGCAACTACAACTACCTGTTGCAGCAGATCGATCTGGCGTTGATCTGTTACGACGCCGGACTGACGGTGAGCTGCGATCTGGTGGCGTGGGGGTTCGACAGCCACGCCGACCACGATATCGATCAGGCGAGCGTCTTGGCTCAGCTCACCAACGGGATCGAGTATCTGTGGGATGCGGCCGAGGCCATGGGAATCGCCGACCGTTTGGTGGTCTTCATCACCTCGGACTTCGGGCGCACGCCGTTCTACAACGACGACGATGGCAAGGATCACTGGCCGATCGGCAGCGCGATCCTCATGCAGCGCAACGCGGCCTGGACCAACCGTGTCGTCGGGCTGACGGACTCGGGCCACAACGCGCTACCGCTCAACCCGCAGACGCTGCGCGCCGACTTGAACGGCGGAGTGCTATTACAGCCCAAACATCTGCAGGCCACGTTGCGGCGGCTCGCCGGCATCGAGAGCCACGAGTACGCCCAGCGCTTCCCTCTCGATGCCGAACCGCTGGATCTCCTCGACCCGCAACTGCCGGCGTGACGTCGTGAACCTACGGCACCGGCATCTGCCGCCACTGACCCTGGCCGAGCCACTCGACCGCATCGACCAGCGCGTCGATGTCGGATGCCGGAAGGAACTCACCGTAGGCCGGCATCTTGATCGCCTGCCGCTCCAGGACCGAGCGCGCCGCGATGCTGTCGCGGAAGCGATCGCTGATCCCCGCGCTGATCCACTGGCGCGCCTCGGCGCGGTCGAGCACCAGCTCGGCGTAGTCGGCGCCGAAGAAGCCGGGCACGTACCCCTTGAGCGAACCTGGATTAGCAAGCCCGCCGGTGCCCATGGGCCCATGACAGCGGAAACATCCCATCTGGTGCGCGAGATCCAGGCCTCGCTTGGTGCCGGACGAGTCGGGGAACTGAAGTCCGGAGATCGCACGCAGGTAGGCCAGCAGGTCCTCGAGCTCGCCGGCGGCAAGGTAGGGCTCGAAGGCCGGCATCACGAGCGCACGCTCGGATCCTTGACCGGCAGCGTGACCACGGCGAACGAAGCCCGGCTCCTCGTCTTGCGGCGCGCCGAACAGAATCCATTCGCGCAACTCGGCTTCACTGTCCACCCACATCATCATCTCGCCCCCCGACAGCGCGGGGACGACCTGGTTCTCGCTGCCGGGGTTACGAATGCCGCCGGCACCCTCTGCGCCGTGGCAACCAAAGCAGCCCAGCCGGCCGGCAACGTCTCGGCCGCGCTCGGTCGCGTCGGTTTGAGGCGGAAACAGTTCGCGCCGGACCACCGGCGCGAACACCCAAACCTGCTCGACGACGAGCAGCGCGGCCGCCACCGCAATCGTGGCTGCTCTGAGCTTCTGCATGACTCGTCCCGGTCCTCCGCAGCCGGTGCTCCGCGCCGCGATGCTGGCTCTACTGGAATCGTGACAACGAGAAAATGTCCGTGGACACAAGGCCCGCAGGACGCTACCTTGCGGTCAGGAGCCGGGTTTCTCCCGCAAGCATCCGTGGCGCGCCCCACTGCCCGACCCGTACGCCACCGCGAGCCGTCTCTACTCTGCGCCGCGTTGCTCGTTGTCGTTCTATGGACACCGGCCAGCCGCGCGCAGGCCGCCCTGGGCGACTGTGGTCAACCCGTCAGCAACGGCTCGGCGCCCTCCGCCTCCGATGCCCTGTTCACCCTGCGCGCAGCCGTCGGCGCAGCCGCCTGCGAGCTGACGGTCTGCGACGTCGATGCCACGTGCACGGTCACTGCCGGAGATGCGCTCCGCATCCTGCGCCGCAGCATTGGCTTAGCTATAACGCTAAACTGCGGCTGCCAACCCGTAACCACCTCGACCAGCTCCACCCTGGGCTCAACCACCACTACGACGCTCCCCGGTGCAACGTGGAGCGAAGTCTTTCAGATCCTGCAGCTACGCACGTGTGGCGTCGAAGGCTGCCACGGCACCACCGCACCCTCCGGCGGTCTGAACATGTTCGACTCCGTCACGGCCTACGGTGAGCTCGTCCAGGCGCCGGTCGAGTGCGTGGGCAGCGCGTTTACCGTGCGGGTGCTTCCTGGCGATCCCGACGCGAGCTTCCTGTACGCCAAGGTCGCGAGCACCCACGATTGCGGGGATCGAATGCCGAACGCTGCATTTCCGTTCTCGTTCCCGCCGCTGCCACCCGACGAGGTCGAGACGATCCGTAGCTGGATCGCGGCCGGCGCTCGCGACGACTAGATGTCTATCGCGCTGCGTCAGCGGCCAGGCGGCGCCAGTTGAGGCACGCCATCGCGCAAAACGAGAAGGCCAGGCAAAGCTCGGCCCATTCCCCGTGTTTGGTTATCGTGAAGCCCGACTCGGTCAGCACCGTCGCGCGCACGAGCCTCCAGAAGAAGACGTAGCCAAAGGGGCCCGCGAGAAATAGCGGCGGAATTAGAAAAAACCGCGCTTCGCCCCACGCACGCCCGAAGCCAAATTTTCTATCGAGCAGGTACGCGCTGGCGCCCCAGCCGGCCACAAGCGCCATGAAGAAGTTGATGGTGTCGAGCGTCTCGTGCCCTATGTTGTGGACCGTCATCTCGCGCTGCCAGTTGGCGGCCAACACCGCCTCGGGTGGCGTGAACCCGAGGACCCGCTGGCCCCAGGAGATCTCTTCCCCGGCAATGAATGCGAGCCCGAGCACGATCACCCAGCCACCACGTGCGAGCCATCGCTCGCCGCGCTGCCAGAGCCTGCGTGAAATTCCGGCGGTCGCGACTGCCGCGATGACGAAGCACAAGAACTGTGCCCACTCGATGGGCCCATCCTCGTCTAGAAGGAAGCGGTAGGCGCGTTTGTCGAGGCGTGCCAACGCGAGTGACACTGCCCCCGGCAACGGTCCCCAGAACACCCACTGCGCCACGATGCCGCAAACACCCCACTTGACCGCCGACTCCGAAACGAGCGTCTGAAGGCGATTCATCTTCTTGGGTTCTGCTTGCCGGAGCTACGAGCGGCTCGCCAGTCGATGCCCGCGTTCGTCCGTCAGGTCGCGGGTCGTAGCGGGCCGGATCAGCAAAAGCGAGTCAAGCCGCGTGATCCCCCTGCGCGGGGGCAACGCTGGACGACAGATCGCCATGTCCGCAAGCCTTCCTCGCCCGTGCAACCATCGTACCGGCAGATGCGAAGACGATCCCCAGCCTTGGCGACGCCATGCAGGCTTGCTCTGGTCGCTCTCATCCATATGAAGTCCCGGTGGCGTGACGCGCGAGGTTCTGGTCGAGGATCTGCCCGAGCGGATCCGCAAATACCGCTCCACAGACATCCTCATCCCCGGCAGCAACCCCAACGAGCTGCTGCCGATCGAGGAGTTCGAGAGCCGCTACATCCTTCACGTACTCGAGGCTTCCCTCGTTGACGATGCGCCGGTATCAGCCACCAGTGCCTGCCCGTTACGTTCCAAGTCACGACCGAAGAAGCACCCGTCGAAGCAAGCGCGGCGCTTGGTCGGCCTGTCCACTGCAGGCCGCCACGCAGGTGCGCAAGTACCCGGCGCGGACCTGACACTGCCCGCCGCGGTCGGGGGCGCTGGTCTGCCAGCGATTCGGGGAGTAGATAGGAAATGGCCGCGGCGGCAGGGGGATCGATGCGCTGCTCGAATTGCGAACACGAGAACCCGGCGGATTTCTCGTTTTGCGAGGAATGCGGCAACCCTCTCGGCCGGTCTTGCCCGTCGTGCGGCGCAGCGCTGTCGCTGCGCGCAAAGTTCTGCGGGAAGTGCGCCAGTCCTCTCGTCTCGCCCGAGCAAGCAACACCCCTCCAGCCGGACCGCTCCCGTCTCTCCTACACGCCCAAGCATCTTGCCGAGAAGATTCTCACCTCACGCGCCGCCCTCGAAGGTGAGCGCAAGCAGGTAACCGTTCTGTTCGCCGACGTGAAGGGCTCGATGGAGCTGGCGAGCCAGGTCGACGCTGAGCAGTGGCACGCGATCCTCGATCGCTTCTTTCAGATCCTGGCTGACGGCGTGCACCGCTTCGAGGGAACGGTGAACCAGTACACCGGTGACGGGATCATGGCGCTCTTCGGCGCACCGATCGCCCACGAAGATCACGCCCAGCGCGCCTGCTACGCGGCGCTGCGCCTGCGCGACGAGCTACGTCGCTATGCCCACGAGCTGCGGCGCGCGCACGGCCTCGACTTCCAGGTGCGCATGGGCCTCAACTCGGGCGAGGTCGTGGTCGGCCGGATCGGCGACGATCTGCGCATGGACTACACGGCGCAGGGCCAGACCGTCGGGCTCGCGCAGCGCATGGAGCAGCTTGCCGAGACCGGAAGAATCTATCTGACGGAGGCGACGGCCGACCTCGTCCGCGGCTACGTCGCGCTCGACGATCTCGGTGATTTTCAGGTGAAGGGTCGGAGCGCACCGTTGCGCGTCCGCGCCCTCGAAGGAATCGGTGCCGTCCACACTCGGCTCGACCTCTCGCGGGCGCGGGGGTTCTCGCGCTTCGTCGGGCGCGCCGCCGAGATGGCGACCCTCGAGGCTGCGCTTGCGCGCGCACTCGAGGGGAACGGCCAGGTCGTGGGCATCGTAGGCGAGGCCGGCGTGGGGAAGAGCCGGCTCTGCCACGAGTTCCTCGAGCGCTGTCGAGCCGGCGGCATCGCGACCTACGAGGCGCACGGCGTCGCGCATGGCAAGGCGGTGCCGCTGCTCCCGATCCTCCAGCTCTTCCGGAACTTCTATGGCATCACCGACGCGGACCGGCCAGCGATCGCTCGCGAGAAGATCGCCGGTCGGCTGCTCCTCCTCGATCGCGGATTCGACGACGTGCTGCCCGTTCTCTTCGACTTTCTCGGCGTTCCGGACCCGGAGCGGCCAGCGCCGTTGCTCGACGCAACCGTCCGCCAGCACCAGCTCTTCGAACTGTCCCGCCGTCTGATCCAAGTGCGCGGGCAGCGGGAGTCGACGGTGGGACTTCTCGAGGATCTCCACTGGTTCGACGCGGGGAGCGAGGCGTTCCTCGGGCCGATGGTCGCGGCGCTCGCCGGTGCACGCACTCTGCTGCTCTTGAACTTCCGCCCCGAGTACCACGCCCCCTGGATGCAGCGTTCCGACTACCAGCAAGTGGCGCTCCGGCCGCTCGGACCCGAAGATGCGAGCGAGATGCTCCGCTCGCTCCTTGGCGCCGATCCCTCGCTCGGCGCGCTGACGGCGGCTGTGCGCGAGCGCACTGCTGGCAACCCGTTTTTCATCGAGGAGGTGGTGCGCTCGTTGGAGGAGACCGGGAGCTTCGCCGGTGTGCGCGGTGCGTACCGGCTCGCCCGCCCGGTCGATGCGTTGGCCGTGCCGGCGACGGTGCAGGCCGTCCTCGCCGCTCGCATCGACCGCCTTGCGGAGCGCGAGAAAGAGGTTCTGCAGACCGCGGCGGTGATCGGCCGCGATTTTCGCGAAGCGCTGCTTGCCCGCGTCGTCGGGTGGTCGTCCGACGAGCTGAGCGGCGGCCTCAGTACGCTGGTGGCTGCAGAGTTTCTCCACGAGTCAGTGCTCTATCCGGAGCGCGAGTACGTCTTCACGCATCCTCTGACCCGGGAGGTTGCCTACGGATCCCAGCTTGCGGACCGGCGCGTGCGCGTCCACGCAGCCGCCGCGCGCGCGCTTGAGGAATGCGACGCCGAGAAGCTCGACGAGCGTTCGGCCATCCTCGCCTATCACTGGGAGGGCGCTGGCGAGTTGCTCGCTGCAGCGCGCTGGCATCGACGAGCGGCGATGTGGGCCTACCGGACCGACCTTACGGAGGCGAGGCGCCACTGGACGCAGGTGCTCACGCTGGCCCGTCGGCTGCCGGCTACGGCCGAGCAAGCGGATCTCGGCGCGACGGCCTGCGCGAAGCTCCTCGCCTTGGCCTCCTGGCTCGTCATCGACGTGAACGAGGCGGCTGCCCTCTATGAGGAAGGAAAGAAGTGGACCGGCACGACTGGCGACGCGCGGCTGCAACTGGCCGTTCTAATCGCCTACGTTTCCTTCCGCTCCACGTTTCAAGGCGATCCGCGTGCTTGCCTTGAGCTCTTGGCGGAGGCCCGACGCCAAACGAGCGCTTCTGGCGACCGCGAGGTTGAGCTACAGATCCGAGGGGTTACAGCCTCGATCCTCCATTCGCTCGGGAGCTACCGCGAGATGCTCGCGGAGGCCGACGCGGTGGTCCGGCTCGCCGGCGGCGACACGCGTGTGGGAGCCGATCTGTTGGGGTTCAGCCCGGCCATCGCCGCGCTCGCCATGCAAGGCGTCGCGGAGAGTACGCTCGGCGACATCGAGAGCGGTGAACGAAGTGTCCAGCAGGCCCTAGCGCTGGCCACGCGCGAGCCGATCTCGCCGGTCTTGGGCTCGAGCAACTGCTATGCCTCGACGGTCGCCTGGATGCGCGGCGACGCCTCCGCTTGCATGCGCCGCGCGCTCGACGCGCTGGAGGTCAGCGGCAAGCTCAGTCTCTTGAATCTCGAAAGCTGGGGGCACCTGGCGCTGGGGCAGGCACACCTTCTGAGTGAGCGCTGGAGCGACGCCGTCGCGGCCATGGAGCGCAGCCTCGCAATCACCCGCAGCCACCGGACCGTCGGCTGGGAGGCAGTCGTCCTCGACCACCTCGCCGCCGCCCACCTCGGTGCCGGCAACACCGAGCGAGCGTGCGCGTTGGCAGAGGAGGCGGTCGCTCTGGCGGAGCGACACGGCACCGTCGGCCTCGGCTACCGCGGGCACCTCACGCTTGCGCGTGCGCTCCTTCGCTCGGCGGGCGTCCCAGTCGCCGCGGTAGAAGCGGCGCTGGCAGAGGCGCAGGCCCTGGTCACGCGCACGGCGGCGCGCTCCGAGCAGCCCCACATCCACCTGGCGCGCGCCGAGCTGGCGGGCGTCCTCGGCGACGAAGCGGCACGCCGGCGCGAGACGCGCGAAGCGTACCGGTTGTTCACCGAGATCGGCGCCACGGGCTGGGTGGAGCGCGTCGCAAAGGAGCTTCGTGCGTGAGTCGCGCGACGCGCGCTCGCAAAAGAGAGCGCCCGCACCCGGGGGACCGTTGGGTGCGGGCGCCTTTTGGCCGTGGGAGGGCTCGCCGGTAGCCTAGCTGCCGAAGGCGTGGGGAGTTCGAACGGGACGCTTCACTTTTCGATCGCACTCCACTTTGCCCGGCGAGTTCCGCCCCACCGGAGGAGACCCGGCCCACCGAAGGCCGAACTCTCACTCACGATAGAGCAACGACCATGCCACTTGCAAAAGCGTGTCACGCCGCGCTGCGCTTGGTTTTTCGATTCGCGCAACAGGGACCGAGGTGTAAACCGTTAACTCGCTGCAACACCCTACTGTATCGTACGGTTTACACGTGACCCGACGTCAGCGAATCCCGTACTCCTTGAGCTTACGGTGCAGCATGACCCGCGAGAGACCCAGGATCTCGGCCGTACGCGAGACGTTGCCCCCGTTGGCCCGTAGGCACCCGGCAATGTAGCCGGCTTCGAAGGCCGCGCGCGCGTCCTTGAGCGGCCGCCACGGCTCGGCCGGGGCCCCAGTCGGCGGTGCGCTCGGAGCGAGCCGGCCACCGGGCGCGCCACCGTCCGACTCGCCGGCGCCCGCGCGAACCTCCGCCGAGAGCGTGGCCACCTCGATTACGGCGCCGGCGGCGCTCAGCGCGACAGCCCGATCGATCTCGTTCTGGAGCTGCCGGACGTTACCGGGCCAGCCGTAACGGCTCAGGGCCTCGAACGCCGCGGGCGCGAGTCCTGCAATGCGCTTGGCATGCCGAAGCGCCGAGCGGGCCAGAAAATGATCGCAGAGGAGCGGAATGTCTTCGCGACGCTCGTGAAGTGGCGGCACGCGGATCGGGAAGGCCGAGAGCCGGTAGAACAGATCGTCGCGAAAGCCGCCGCCTGCCAGCGCAGGTCGCAGCGGCCGGTTCGTGGCGGAGATGAGTCGGACATCGACCCGGCGTGACCGCGTCGTTCCCACCGGCGTGATCTCTCCGTCTTGCAGCACGCGCAGGAGCTTCACCTGCATGGAGAGCGGCAGATCGCCGACCTCATCCAACAGAATGGTCCCGCCGTCGGCCGCCTCGAACAGGCCGCGGTGATCGGTCGTCGCCCCGGTGAAGGAGCCCTTGCGGTGGCCGAACAGCTCGCTCTCGAGCAGGTCGGCCGGCAGCGCGCCGCAGTTGACGGCAACGAACGGCGCCTGTCCACGCTCGCTCGCCGCATGAATCCCGCGCGCGACCAGCTCCTTGCCGGTGCCGGTCTCGCCCTCGATGAGGACGGCGATCGGCGAAGCGGCCGCGCTCTCCATGAGGTGAAGAACCTCGGCGATCGCCGGGCTCGAGCCGACGATCTCGGTGAAGCCGTCGCGCCGGGCCAGATCGCGCCGCAGGAGCCCCACCTCGCTCCGTAGCTTCTCCTCGCGCGCGCGCAGCTCCGAGAACATGCGCGCGTTCTCGATCGCCACCGCGATGCTGCCGGCCAGCGCCTCGAGCAAGGCCAGATCCTCGCGGGCGAACGTAGCGGTGCGGCGGTTGATGACCTCGATCACACCGATCGTGCCACGCCGGGACGCCAGCGGAGCGGCGATCATGTCGCGGGTGGTCACTCCGGTGCTTCGATCCACCCCGCCATAGAAGCGCGGGTCCGCCCCCGCATTGGCGACCAGCTGGCCGACGCCGCTGTTCAGCACCGCACCGGCAATTCCGCGCCCGGCCGGAAATCGCACCCGGCTCAATCGCTCGGCGACCTCCGGGTCCTGTTCGGCGACGTAGGGAAAGTACAGTTCGCCGCTGGCCTCATCGAGCAGGAGGACCGCGGCGCCCTCGGCATCGAGTGCCTCGCGGCAGCGCTCCATGATGGAGGGGACGAGACGGTCCAAGTCGAGCTGGGCGGCGAACGCCGAGCCCAGCTCGTAGAGCAGGCGCGCGTGCTTGGCGGGAAGCTCCGGCTCCACGTTTTGCACGATGGCAAACCAGGCCGGCATTGGCAACGCACGCGCACTTGCTATGCTTGGCGGCCGCCGTGCGGTGCGAACGGAGGGGAGCGACGATGATCGATCTGTACACCTGGAGCACGCCGAACGGCTACAAGATCTCGATCATGCTCGAGGAGATAGCCCTGCCCTACAAGGTGATTCCCGTCGACCTCTCCAAGGGCACGCAGCTCGAGGCGGGGTTCACCGCGGTCAACCCCAACCAGAAGATCCCGGCGATCGTCGATCACGACGGCGCCGGCGCTCCGAGCACGATCTTCGAGTCGGGCGCGATCCTCGTCTACCTGGCGGAGAAAACCGGCAAGCTACTGCCCGCCCAACAGCCCGCGCGCGCTCACACCTTTCAATGGTTGATGTTCCAGATGAGCCAGGTCGGTCCGATCATCGGACAGGCGGGCCACTTCCTGAACCAGGCCCCCGAGAAGGTCCCCTACGCCATCGAGCGCTTCGTCAAGGAGTCGCTGCGGATCGTCGGCGTGCTCAACGTCGCGCTGGCCAAGCGCAGCTATCTCGCCGGCGACTACACCATCGCCGATATCGCGACCTACCCCTGGGTCCATGCCGCCTGGGGCCCGTTCCGCACGATGCTGCCCGACGAGGTCAAGAAGCTCGGCAACGTTGAGCGCTGGCTCGACGCGGTCGCCCGGCGTCCCGCCGTCGTAAAGGGCATGAACATCCCTGGCGCCTGACCGCGCATTGACGCCCGACGCGCCAACCATGACGCAATCGGCGCCGGCCTGCTGGCTGCGCCGCGCGTGGGCGGGCCTGTTCTTCTGCGCCGCGATCGCTCTGTGCTTCACCCAGGGCCCGAGCCATCGCATCTTTCACGCCGACAATCAGATCTATTTCTACGTGGCTGAGCGCGTGGCGTCGGGGGTTCCCCCCCACGTCTCGCTGGTCGACCACAAGCACGCGCTCTCCGGCATGCTCTCGGGCTGGGCGATCCGCGCCGGCCGCGTGGTCGGCATCGACGACGTACTGTCGGCGCGCGGCTTCAGCATGGCGGTGGGCGCCGCGACGGTGAGTGCGGTGTGGATGCTGGCCTGGGAGCTGTCCGGCAGCATGCCGGCCGCGCACTTGAGCGGCATGGTCATGCTCACCTTCATCGACTTCTTCATGCAGGCGACGATGGGGGTGCGGCCGCAGGTGTTCATGGCCTTCTTCCTGGTAACGGCGCTGCTGGCCTTCACCCGCGCGCATCCGGGCCGGGCCGGCGCGAGCGCGATGCTCTCGTTCCTCTGCTGGCAGCCGGCCCTCCTCGTGATCGGTTCGCTCGGCCCGGCCACGCTGCTCGGCAACCGACGCTGGCGCAGTCTGGCGCTACTGATGTTGGGAGCCCTGCTCCCGCTTCTGGCCTACGAAGGCTACTTCGCGTGGCACGGAGCCTTGCGCGAACAACTCATGCAGTCGTACGCGATGCGCGCCGACATCGGGTTGTACGAGATTCCGCCGTTACACGAGTCGATCCAGTTCGTGGTTCGGATGGGCCTGTGGAGGCAAGACTACGAGTTCGTCTTCCCCGCGTTGTTCCTGGCTGCATTTCCCCTCACCTGGCTCGCCGTGATCTTGCGCCCCCGGCAAGCGTTGGCGGTGGCCAAGCGGCAGCCGGCGTGGCCGGCGCTGGCTCTGCTCGCCCACGTCGCGCTCGCCTTCACGTTCATCGACCATCAAGCCTACCCCGACATGTTCCTACTCGAGCCGATGATCGCGCTGGTGTGTGGACTGTTCCTTGGTAGCACCGCCGAGCGCCTGGGACGATCGTCGAGCCGAATCGTAACGTGGGCGGTAACGGCCGTTCTCGCCATCGCGATCGGCTCCCTCGTCGTCGAGCGCCGCAGCTACTTCGGCGGCGTCGATGGCCCCAACCTGGCGCGGCAACGCCAGCTTGCGGTGGAGCTCAAGAAGCTCGCCGACGAGCACGGCACCCTTTGGGCCACCGGCTGTCTCCACCTGCTGGCCTTCAACCACATGGACAACTTCGTGCCCTACGGATTGCTCGTCGATCCCAGAGTTCGCGCGTACATGCTCCGCAAGGCCGGCGGTACCGCCTACTATCCGCTCAAGGACGGTAAGCTCCCCAAGGTGATCCTGACCTCACGCGGCGGCGAGCGCGCAGCGATGCCCTGGCTGACTCGGCTCTACGCACCCCAGAAGCGGCCCGACTTCAAGGTTAATGGCATTCAAGTGTGGTTCCTCAAGCCGCCCCAAGCCCGGCGCGCGCGACCTCAGTAGGACCGGAAGAAACGGCTACGCGCGCTTTGTCTTCGACGCCGTGATGGAAGCGTCCGAGCATCCGCGTCGGTATTGCCACCCACTGAGCGGCTTCACAGATCCAGAGCCAACAGACTGTAGTACTTCAGTGGGTTCACGAATGGGTTCTGCTGTTACCTCTGCACTGCTGGATCGCCAACACCTTCCCCTGCAACGCACCCCTTCCTGGCGACCGCGGACGTGCCACCGGCAACGGACACAGCCTATTCGTGAGCGCTACGAGGAAGTCAACGTGACAGCGTCAGTACCACGACCGAACCCCACAGCGCGAGCAGCACGTTGCCAACCGCATAGCTCACACCGTAGCCGAGCGTCGGTACACGGCTCCGAGCAGCGTCCTGCACGGCCGCCAACGCGGCCGGCGAAGTGCCACCGCCGGCGCAGATACCTAGTACGATTCCCGGGTGCAATCGGAGTAAGTAGTAGCCGACCAGAATCGTGACGACGTTCGGAATCGCACAGACCAGCGAGCCTGCGACCACGAGCCCGAGGCCGGCGGTCCGCAAGCCTTGAACGAAGCCGGGACCCGCCTCCATTCCCACCAGCGCGAGAAAAGCCGTGAGTCCGAATGAATCGAACATCCAGAGGACCGGCTCCGGAACCCGGCCGAATACGGGACGAACCGACCGCAGCCATCCGGTGACCAAGCCGCCGACGAGCACTCCGACGGGCACGCTGAGCCCGAGGTCGAGACCCGCGACGCGAAGCGCCGGCAGCCCGATCAGCCCGCCAATAGCGATGGCTACGCCAACCGTAACCAGGTCGGTCGCGGGCGACGGCCACTCCACGAACCCCAACCGTTCGGCCACTCGCTCGACGTGGCGCTGCGCGCCGACGAGCGTCAGCACGTCGCCGCGCTCGACTACGATGCTCAGACCGCGTGGCAGCTCATGCCCAGCGCGCGTCAACTTCCGCAGAAACACTCCGCGAGTCGCGACCTCGCGCTCGAGCGTCTCAGCAATCGAAGCGATCGTCCTACTCGCGAAATTGCGCCGCGTCACGACCACGTCGACGGTGACGATCGGGATGTCGAGGAGCTCGAAATCATCTAATTCGTGCGAACAGATCTCGTTGCCGGCGCCGACCAGCGCGTCGCGGCGGCCAGATAGGACGACGACGTCGCCCGCCTCGAGGCGTGTATCCGGCTTTCCGTCCGTCACGCCGCGAATCGTGCGGACCTTCTCGACGAAGACGCGCGCGGGCGCGAACGAGGCCTCGACGTCGGCGACCGTCTTGCCTTGCAAGCTATCGGGCACGGCATATGCGCGGTGAACGAACTGCTGGTATGCGGAGCCGATGCCCCAGTCCTTGGCCTCGGTTCCTATCTCGGCCTCCAGTGCACGACATTCGGCGGCGAGGTCGATCCGCATCAGCCATGGACCGATGCGCGACAGAGTCGCGATCGCCGTGAGCAATCCGACGAGGTAGGTCACCGCGAAGGCGACGGCGAGATTGGTCGCCAGCGCTTGGCGTGCCCCCTCGTCGATCGCGAGATTCGCGATCGCTTCTCCGGCCGTGCCGATGGCGGCCGAGGCATTGAGTCCACCGGCCAGGATTCCCGCCGCGGCACCGGCGTCGAAGCCGAAAGCGCGAGCGACCACGTACGTGGTCGCTAACCCCGTGCCGCACAGAAGCACCGCGAGTCCCACTTGGGGTAGCGAGTCGCGACCGAGGCCTCGGAAGAACTGCGGTCCCGTCTGGTAGCCGATCGAGAACAAGAAGAGCACGAAAAAGGTCCACTGCATCGCCGGCGGCACGGAGATGCCGAGCTGACCGACCGCCACGCCCGCAAGCAACACGCCGAGGACGGCGTTGAGCTTGAACGGACCGAAACGAGCGCGGCCGAGCGCGTGACCGATGGCGAGAGTCAGAAATAGCGCGAGCTCCTGATGATCGCGCAACGCTTCCGTAATCCAACGCACTACACGTCACCGAATCACTGCACGTTCGCCTTTTCCCAGGCACGGACCTTCTTGCGAGCCGCATCGAACAGGCGCTCGTAGTTCTTCTCGCGCACTTTCTCGCTCGCCTCAGCCGTCAGGGCCTTCCAGAGCGGCTCGTACTGCTCATAGACGCTCACGTACTCGGCTTGGTCGGAAGGCGCGACCTCGTCAGTGCCGAACAAGAAGCGGTCCGGAAACCGATTGATGACGTCGGCGGACGCGCGCGTCGCCTCGGGTGTCGCCACCAGGTACTTCGCGACTTCGTCCCACGAGATGTCGAAGTGAACGTGCGAGAGCGTCGGGTCCTCGAGCAACGCCTGCACGATTGCACGGTGATCGGGGCTTCGTTCCGCCGCGCCAGCGGCCGCCTGCGATCTGACGGGGTGTACGACACGCCCGAGGCCCGTGTGCGCCCAGATCACCGTGGTCTTCGGATGCCGCTTGAGCAGATCCTTCATCTGCCCGAGGTAGACCGGTTCCGCTCCTTGCTTCGCGAAAGGAACGTCGATGTCGTTGTGCACGAGCGCGACCAGCCCCACCTCACCGGCAAGATCCAGAATCCGGTCGAGCGCCGGATCGGTCAGGCTCGCGGTGTCGCCTGCAACCTTGGAGGAAACGAATTCTTTGTGGATCGTGAACTCGCCGATTCCCGAGAACACACCCGGAAATGTCTCGAGGACTCGCCGTATGTGATCAGCCGCATACATGTCGGCGGGATTGAATCCGGTGATCATGGGGTCGAAGCGTGCCTGCTCGCGGTCCGACAACGACCTGTACTGCATCGCAATGTACGCGTCGGTGAACGAATAGTAGTAGAGCGGCGCGTCCGTCTGCAGGTAGTACGTCGGCGCGTAGTCTCCGGAGTTCTCGTGCGACCACGTCTGCTGAAGCGGGATCCCGAAAAGCGCGACGCGGCCGGCCTTCGTGCCCATGGTCTCGAGGAACTGCCGGATCGGCGGGCCGTTCTGGACGTAGTTGGTCAGGTGGAAGTGGGTATCGTTGAAGGCGTAGTCGACTGCCGCCGCATGGGGCACCGCTGTCGCAGAAACGACGACGGCCAACATCGATGCCGCCGGGGCCAAGCCGGCGCAGCCCGCCATCCTCCGGCACCATCGCGCAGCGGAGCGAACCGCCAGCATCCTCTTGCTCCTCAACATCAGAAGTACAGCTCGAGGTTCGTGTGGAACACTGGCCCCTTGCCGCCAACCGCCAAAGGAATGCTGGCGTAGCCGACCGGAGACTCGTCCAGGTAGATGACCTCAGAGGCAACGCGGAGTTGCTGTCGCTTGAATGGGAACCAGTTGAGGCCGACCGAGGTGTCCCACGGATCGCCGTACTCGCCGAACACCGTCGAGCCGGTCGCGAAGAGCTGAAGCGTCTTGGGCAGCAACATCGTCGATGCTTGAAGTTGGAACCCGTGGTCGAAGAAATCGTCGTTGGGGAGCGGGCCGCCGGTGGTGGAGAAATCGTTCAACCACCGCCAATAGTATTCGCCCTCTAGCGCCCAGCCCCGGTACTTCACGCCCGCATCGAACGAAGTCATGCGATAGGTGGCCTCGTCGACCTGGAAGCCGGGGCCGAAAGCGTCCACTGAGAAAATCCGTGTCCCGTCGGACAACCGGATTTGACTGTTGTCCGGGTCGTTCTGGCCAGGCTGACTCTGCTTGGTTTCCGGACTGTAAGTGAACTGGAGTCCGAGGGTGCTGGCAACCTTCTCGTGATAGTCGAAGTCACCGTAACCCGCCCGCGTCCCGAACTCGCCGGTCGTTGGCATCCACCAAAGCGACCCCGAAACGGTCGAAAATTCACTGTCCATCTGGCCAGCATCTACGCCGAGCTGGCTCAAGTTGTTTCCGAGCATGATCTTGTATTTCAACCCGTCGGCGATCGTTCCTTCCGACCAGATGCCGGTGGTGTAAGAACCTCGGAAGAACTCGTCGGCGATCGTGCGGTGGTCGACTTTCAGGAGATACGGCCAAGACCCACGGTTGGTGCGCGACGTGGGTAGCGCGCCGATGCCGAGGCCCAAGGTGAGGGCATCGTTGAAGTGGTAGCTCAGGTTGCCCGCAACCACGACCTGTGCGCCTTGCCCCTGGCTGGTGTTGGCGGACCACGTGTACAAGAGGTAGCGAAAGTCCGGATCGTAAACCCAACCTTTCAGGTAAATGATCGCCTTGTTGACCTGGGCGTCGTTTCGGCGATCGACCTCGAACTCCCTGCCGAAGTCGTCCGTGTAATGCTTGTCGAGAGCTTTCTGGTTCAAGTAACGCACGTAGGCGTAGGCGCTCAGCCACGCATCACCGTACTTCGTCTTGGCCACCCGGAATCCTCCGCCGGGAGTGAATTCCCCGTAGTGCTCGGGCTCTTTCTCGACGACTGCGTCCGACGGCGCTTTCTCCGGTATCACGGATGCTTCACGAGGCTGCTTGGCTCGATCGAGCTCCGACTCGAGCTCGTCGATGCGGGCGTCCTTCGCCTCGAGCCGCTTCTCCAGCTCCACCTGGTTACGCTCGAGCCGGTCGAGGCGTTCGAGTATCTCAGCCTGCGTCGGTGTCTGTGCGAGGGATCGTGATGCAAGCCAAGGCGTCAGGACGAGGATGGTCCATGCGGCGATCGCCGGGCTCCGCGAAGCTCTCACTCGGTTCTCCGGTCTGCGTCCGGGCCTGGACGGCGCCGTTTCCGACACTCGGTCCTAATGCCGACCAGCAACGCATCTCAAACGCCCAGACGAACGTCAAGCCCGGACCGCAGGAAGCGCATCACGCGATTTCGTATGGTCTCTCATTGATTCCATCCGTAGGCTGTGTAGCTTGCCGCCGCCAGCCGGCGGATGCAGCCGTCGACGGCGAGAGGAGGGGGGCCCATGCATCGAGGTCGCGACGTGAGTGCGAGGTCATTGCTGTGCCCCCTCATCGCGCTTGCGTTGAGCGTGATCGCATCGTTGCCAGCGACCCCGGCGCAGGCGGAAAGTGCAGCCGAACTGAAGCAGCTACGCGAAGAGCTACAGAAACAGAAGGCCGAGCTGGACGCGGAGCGCAGGGCTCTGGAAGAGCAGCGCCGGCGTCTCGACGAGGCGATCCAGAGATTGGATACGTTGGAGGCGGAGAAGCAGCGCAGCGTGCCCGTGGAAACCTCGAGGACCCTCAGCGAGAAGGACAAAGAGAATCGCCCGAGCCTCGAGATCTACGGGTTCGCACAGGTGGATGCGATCCAGGACTTCAAGCGCGTGGACGGTGACTGGAACGCGACGCTGAGGCCTTCGAAGATCCCGATCGTCTGCCCGGGCAGCCCGGGCTGCGGCAACGACGGGGAGACGATCGTCAGCCCCAAGCAGTCGCGCCTCGGCGTGAAAGGCTTCAAGCCGACCGGCATCGGCGACATCCATTCGCAGTTCGAGTTCGATCTGTTCGCCACCGGCGACGACGCCGGTGAGACCAACTTCCGACTCCGTCAAGCGTGGGGGTCCCTGGGGCCGATTCTCGGCGGGCAGACCAACAGTCTGTTCATGGACGGCGACGTGTTCCCCAACACCATCGACTACTGGGGTCCGGCGGGCATGATCTTTCTGCGCAACCCGCAGGTGCGCTGGACACCAATCCGCGATCGGGACGGAGTCTCCCTGGCCGTTGCGATCGAGTCGCCTGGCACCGGCATTGACGAAGGTAAAGTCGCGGAGATCGATCCGAACCTTGTCATCGACGCGCACAACGAGTACCCCGATGGCACGTTTCAGGGACGCTACCAGGGCGACTGGGGACACGTACAGGGCTCAGCCATCCTGCGCGGCGTAGGGTTCGAAGTCGTTAGCGCCCCCGGCGCCGATCCATCGGGCACCAAGCTCGGCTGGGGCCTGAGCGGCAGCGCGGGGATTCACACCATCGGTAAGGACCGGGTCCTGCTCCAGCTCACCTACGGCGAGGCTATCGCGAACTATTTCAACGACGGCGGCAACGATCTGGGCCCCAACGGGGCGCTCAACGACGGGGAGCCGATCCCCTCGCTCGGCTGGATGGCCTACTACGACCGGTTCTGGAGCGATCAATGGAGCAGCGCGGTCGGCTTCAGCGAGCACCGGCAGAACAACACCGGTGGTCAGACCGGCACCGCGTTCCACACCGGCCAGTACTTCTCCGTCAACACGCTCTACACACCGATTCCCAACGTCATGACCGGCCTCGAGTTTCTATGGGGCCAGCGCGAGAACAACGACAACGAAGACGGAACCGACACGCGCGTGCAGTTGTCGCTCAAGTACAACTTCAGCGGAACGATCTACGGCGGCGGCGAGTGAGCCGAGACTAGGGGAGGAACGGCACCGAATGCGATCGATCGAACGGCATCAGCGAATGATGGTTTCTGTGGTGACCGCGGCGGCGCTCGTCGTCGCACCGGCGATGGTGGGGCTGAATACCGCAGCCGCTGACGCAATCGAGAACGTGCTGAAAGAGGCTCACAAGAAGTTCAAGGGCGTCAAGGAAGGGAAAAACGCCGATTACATCCCCGCGCTCGCCGAGGTGCCGTCGAAGCTCTTCGGCATCTCGCTCGTAACGGTCGATGGCAAGGCCTACGACGAAGGTGACGTCAAGTACCTGTTCTCGATCCAGTCGATCTCGAAGGTCTTCACGCTAGCTTTGGTCCTACAGGAATCCGGAGAGCAAGCCATCGAAAGTAACATCGGCGTGGATGCGACCGGCCAGGTGTTCAATTCGATCGTCGCGATCGAGCAATACAAGGGACACGAGCAGAACCCGTTCGTGAACCCCGGCGCGATCGCGACCACCGGCATGGTGAAGGGTGGCACGTACGACGAGAAGTGGAGCAAGATCCTCGCGACCCACAGTGCGTTCGCTGGCCGTTCTCTCGAGGTTAACGGCCCGGTCTACAAGAGCGAAGCAGAGACGAATCAGCGCAATCAGGCGATCGCGGCCCTGATGTCGGCCTACGGCCATATCCTCGACGATTCGAAGATGGTGACGGACATCTACACGCGACAGTGTGCCATCAACGTCTCATCGCACGATCTCGCGGTCATGGCCGCGACGCTTGCGAATGGTGGGAAGAACCCGGTCACTGGCCAGCAGGTCATCGCGCCGGAGCACATCTCGAAGATTCTCGCGGTGATGGCGACGGCGGGCCTCTACGACGACTCGGGAATCTGGCTCTTCAACGTTGGCCTGCCAGCGAAGAGCGGCGTTGGCGGCGGCATCATCGCCGTATCGCCCGGCAAGTTCGGGATCGCGGCGTTCTCGCCCCCGCTCGATGCGGCGGGCAACAGCGTCAAGGCACAACGCGCAATCGAGTATGTCTCCAACCTGCTCGGAGGCAACCCTTACGACGTAGCGCCGAAGTGACGTGCGATGCGTCGCTAGGGCTGCGATCGCGGCAATCGCTGTCCTAGCGGCCGACTCTGCGTGGTGTGAGACCGCCACGATCAAGCTCGAGAACGGGGACGTCGTCAGAGGCGAGGTGATCGAGCGAACCGCCGAGCGCATCGTCATTCAGCACGCGGTGTTCGGGCGACTGGAGATCCCCACGAGCGAGATCAGCGCCGACACCCTCCATCCCGGCATCGCGGGAACGTCGATCCTGAGCGGCTGGGACAAGAACCTGAGCTTCGGGTTCTCCGGCAGCAAGGGCGACACCGATGAAGCCGACGTGCTGGCCGGCTTGGCACTCGAGTACTCCGACGAGCGGCGGTTCTGGCAGATCGATGGCCGGTACGAGCTCAGCTACACCGACAACGATATCGATGATCACAATGCCCGAGTGACGGCGCTCCGCGATTTTCTGTTCCCCGGCTCGCGTTGGTTCGCGTTTGTCTACTCCGAGTACGACTACGACGACTTCGAGGCGTGGAAGCATCGTGTGTCTGCTGGCACAGGGCCCGGCTATCAAATCATTCCGGAGGGTAGGTTCCGACTTGCCGCTCGTGCCGGACCGTTCCTCACCTACGAGTTCGGTGACGAGAACAAAGCGCGACCCGAAGGCGCCTTCGGTCTGTTCGCGAGCTGGGATATCGGCGACCATAACACGATCCGACTCAGGGATGTCTTTCTACAGACGTTGAACCAGTGGGAGTACAGGAACCTGAGCCGCCTTGAGTGGAAAGTTCGCGTGACCGCTACCCGGGGCTTGGGCCTCAAGTTCGGCGTCGAAAACGAGTACGACAGCGCGTCGGAAGACAGCAAGAACAACCTGAGATACTTCAGCGCACTCTCTTTCGACTTGTAAGGCCGAACGCCCGGCTACTGCGCCGGGATCGTGATGACGGGTTGGCCCTCGCGGTCACCGGTATCGGCCAGAGAGAAGAACAGCATCATCAGCGCGAAGACTCGCTTGGACCGAAGGTCGCGATCGTCGATCCAGAACCAGTGGTCGCGATAGTTGACCGCCACATAGGCATCGTCCGGCTCCCCGGCACCGCTCGAGACGCGGAGCATGCGGGTTTGCTCTTGAGGTGTTCCCGCCTGAGCCCAGCCGGGGCTGGCGCGACCCTCGGAGACGTGCTCGGGCGGCACGTCGACCTGTCCGGAGAGGGTCGACATAATTTGCAGCATCGTCCGGGTCTGGACGGCAATCTCCCGATCGCTAAATGGTATCTGCCCCGTGACCAGCGTGAACTCGCCGCCGGTGAGGCTGAGCCGTAGCAGGCGGCGCAACTCTCGCATTTCCTCGAGAGTCTCGGGGGAGACGTCCTCCCCTCGAAACGTTAGCAGACTTGCCGGTTCGCCTTGGGAGCCCTTGTGCACCCGCATCCCCATCGCTCCGGAGATCTGGATCCGGCGCATCAACTCGAGCACCCGCAGAAACCCCGCATCAGCCAGAGAGACACCGGCGATCGTCGTAGCCTGGTTGTTCAGGCCGCTGAACGTGCGCAGCGCCAGGAAAAGCACCGCGTCGGCCGGCCACCCCGATTGAATCGCGGAAAAGACCGCGTCCGGAGGCAGCGGCGTCATCAGCCCCTTGATGAACTTGTTCCCGGTAAGCGGCGTGTAGGTCACCGTGGGACGGTCGATGAACCTGGCCGCTCCGCCCAGCGCCAAGAAATCGCCCTGCACGGCATTACCGGAAGACAGCGTGCCACCCACGCTGGCCGCGGTCTCGAGAGAATAGGCCGCGATGATCTGCCCAACGTCGACGAAGACCGGCGGGTCACAGTAGCGGAGCTTGACGATATTGAGGAGCGTCTGCCGCTTCCATGATTCGGTGATGGCGGTGCTGTAGTCGAAGCGGTCGCGCGGGACCGTCTTGGGCCCGATGCTCGAGCAGGCTGCAAGGCTCACTGCCAGACCAACGAGGAGCCAAGCGCGCATACGAATCGGTGAGTCTCGACTAACGGCGCGGCGAAGTCTACGGTTGCGACATCGACCCGGTCGAGCGCCGCTAGCGCAGCCCTTTGGCTGGGCCGGACGACACTAGTCACAGCCTGCTCGGTCGGGGGTAGAGAAAAAGCCGGATCCGCGATAGGACCCGCCCCCCAATGGGATCGCGGGATACATTCGCTCGCATCCCGGCCTCAGCCGGGGATCTACTCATGCGCGCCTGGCGCCATCCGCGCCGCCGGCTATTGCTGGGACTGCTCGCGTTCGTCGTGACCGTCCGCGTCGCGCTGCCTTACATCCTGCGCCCGGTGATCGTGTCCCAGGCCAATGCGGCACTGATCGGGAGAATCGAGCTGGCCAACCTCGACCTTTCCCTGCTACGCGGCGGGCTCACGCTGCACGGCCTCGAGGTCCACGCCCACGAGCGGCCGCCCGAGCCGGCCGCGGGTGAGACGCCGGCCCAGACCGAGCCGCCCATCTTCGATGCCAACCGCCTGTGGGTCCAGATCAGCTGGCTCGAGTTGCTGCGCAAGACGATCGAGGTGGAGGAGTTCGAGCTGGAGGGATTCGCCATCCGGCTCGACCGGCTGCTCGACGGAATTGTCCTGCCGAACGCCGCCCCGAGCGATGACTCAGAGGAACCCGAGCCTGCAGCGGCGAAAGAAGACCCGTCGTCCTGGTCGTTCGCGGCCGAGAGCGCCGCCTGCCGCGACGGGCGGATCACGTTTCGTGACTTCACCGTGGGAGACCCGCCGCAGACCTTCGACTTCGCGGTCCGCGACCTCAGCGCTCGCGACTTGGCCCTGGTCATCGATCCCACCGGGCGTGAGCCGGGGCATCTAGTCATCAGCGCGCAGATCGGGGAGGGTTCGGTCGATCTGGATTCGCAGATCGACTCTCGGCCCGAGGGTCCCTCGGTTGTCTCCACGATCACGCTCGCGAACTTTCCCATCGGCGGCATCCGCCCCTACCTCACGATGTTCGGGTGGAGCGAGCTGGCCGGAACCTTCGATGCGGCCATCACGCATCGCTATGAAACCGGCGGTGCAAACGAAGTCGGCGGCACCGTGAGCCTCTCCCATGTCGCCGTGACGGTCCCGCAGCTCGCGCAGCCGGCACTCGCCTGGGACAAGCTCGCCATTGGGCTCGACAAGGTGGACCTGGTGGGGCAGCACGCCGGGGTCTCGACCGTCGCGCTCCAAGGCGGGCGCGTCGCCGTTGACCTCAGAGCAGAGCCCGCACTGCCCTTGATGACACCGCCGAACGCGACCCGCTCGAAACCGCCGGCCCCTCAGCCCACCTCTCAGGCGGATACGGCGGCGAAACCCTGGCACTGGAAGATCGCCACGGTGCGGTTATCCGACGCTCAGGTCGATCTGCTCGGCGACGGCGGTCCTCTGCCACTCGGAGTCGAAGCCGAGCTGAAGGAGCTGTCGAGTCAAGCTGGCGGCCGCTGGCCGATCCAGTTGCAGGTGACTCAGGGCGCCGGAACCTTCGGCATCGAGGGATCGATCGCTGTCGCGCCGATGGCCTTCGAGGGCAAGGTGCGTGTCAGTGAATTCGCTCTTCCGCCGATTCTCGAGCGCATGGACGTTGCGCCGTTGCGGCTCCTTCGCCAGGCGGTCGCGCGCGCCGACCTGGATCTCGCATTGACGCCGGCTTCCGAGCAAGACCCGCAGGCCGCTGCCGCATCCACCGACTTGCGCGTTGCGGGCACGCTGGGGCTGGCCGGCCTCGAGGTTGGCGTCGCCGATAGCGAGGATTTTCGAGCTCGGTGGCAGGATCTCGACATCGCCATCGCCGAGCTGCGCATTCCGCGCCTGCTCGGTCCCGCCGAACCTGCCGCACAGCGTGAGGTCGCGCTGAAACTGGATCGCGTCCGGCTCGTCGAGCCCGCGCTGCGCCTGACACGTGAAGCCGACGGCCTCGCGCTGCCGTCGACCGGCACAGCCGCGGAGCCCGCTTCGGCAGAGCCCGTCACCGACGCGCAGGCAACCGAACCGACGGAGCCGGTCGCGGCCGCAGCTCCGGTTCCTCAGGTAGCCGTGGAACTGACCGACCTCGAGGTCGAGCGCGCAAGCGCGGAGGTGCTCGACCGCAGCGTCCAGCCCTTCTACCGCGGCCGGATCGAGTCCCTCGACCTGCGCGCGCGAGGACTCAACTGGCCCGCGGGCACCGTCGATGACCTCGCGCTCGATCTCCAAGGCCTGCACGGCGCCGCGCTTTCCGTGCGAGGTGCGGTGATTCCGGGTAAATCCAAGATCAACGCCACGCTCGACGGGCTGCCGCTCGCGCCGTTCAACCCCTACGTCGCTGCGAGCGGTTACGCGTTGAGCGACGGGGCGCTCTCGCTCAAGACCAAGGTCGCGATCCGCCGCGAACGCTACGAAAGCTCAACCGATCTGAAGGTGCGTCAGCTCGCGGTCGGCGGCGCGGAGGGTGAATCGCGGTTCGAGCAGAACTTCGGCATCCCATTGTCGCTCGCGCTGGCGTTGCTCACCGACCTCAACGGCGACATCACCTTGACGGTCCCGGTCGATGCCGGCCGCAAAGGCGTCGAGGTCGACTTCGGAACGATCGTCCGGCAGGCGCTGGCCAAGGCGCTGATGGGCGCGCTCGCCTCCCCGCTCAAGCTCTTGGGCGCGGTCACCTCCGGCGGCAAGGTCGAGCGGCTGGCGCCCGAGCCGATTCTGTTCGTAGCGGGAACCGCCGAGATGGTCGCGGACGGGACTGCACGTCTCGAGCAAATCGCCAGTCTCTTGGCCGCCTCCCCCGGGCTCGCGCTGAGCCTCAACGGAGTCAGCGCCCCTGCCGATCATCGCTGGCACCAAGAGCAGACGCTGCTCGAAGAGCTGCGCAACACCTCCGGGATTCGCGCGCTCGGACAGATCGGCCAGATCGGCACCCGGCGGGCCGTGCGGTCGTACCTGGAGGCACGCGCAGCCGGCACCGAGACCGCGCTGGATCCGGAGGAGCAAACCTGGTTCGAGGAACAGGTCGCCGCACAGTCGGTCGCTCCACCCAAGCTCGAAGCACTCGCCCACGCCCGAGCCTCCGCCGCGCGGGATCGGCTGCTCTCCCAACACGGAATCGCCGCCGAGCGATTGACGATCGGGCCCGCAACGATCGAACAACAGACTGCTTCTCCTAGTGTGCGAATCTCACTTGGCTCGCCGGCTCGCTCAACCCCCGACACGGGGAAAGGACCATGACGATGACCATGAAACCGACCTTTCAGATCTACTTCCGATTGACGCTCGTAACCTTATCGCTCTTCCTCGGCAGTGCGCATCGCGCGTGGGCCGACGAGCTGCAAACCAAGGGCACCACGTTGCAAGGAACGATCTCGAGCGTAACCTCTTCGACCGTGACGATCTCGCCTGACCTCGGCAAGGGCGCGTTGGCCGTCCCGCTTGCCGACGTCGAGAGTCTCGAGACCGACGGCCGCTTCCACCTCGTCTTCGGCCCGTCGGGGCAAGCCTCCGGACGCATCCTCGGCATCCGCGAGGGAAATCTATTGATCGGCGAAGACGCCCAGACCGCCGGCGAGATCGATCCGGCCGAGCTGCACGCCTGCGTCCCGCTCGACGGCGACGACGGGAGCTGGCGTAACGGCATGCGTCGCGCTCTCGCGCTTTGGGATGGCGCCTTCGACCTCGGGTTTGGCATGACCCAGGGCACCACCGACACGACCACGCTCTCGACCGGGTTTCTCGCCGATCGTAAGAAAAAGCCCTCGCGCATCACGTTCCAGACCGGCTATCGCTACGGAACGCAGAAGGAGAAGGGGCCCGCGCCATCTCCCCGCAACACCACCGAGAACGAGATCAAGGCGCTGCTGCGCGGCGAGCGTGACGTGTTTCCGCGAACCTATGCTTTCGCCTCCACCGATGGCGAGTACGACGAGATCGAAACGCTGAGCATTCGTACCGTTCCCAAGCTCGGCATGGGGTACCGGCTGTGGGAGACCAAAGACGGCCTGTTCCAGCTGGAGACAGGCGGCGCGTACGTCTACGAGCGATTCTTCGGCGGCGACACCAACGACTTCTTCAGCGTTGCGTTCGGCAAACTCTTGGAGACCTCCCTGCCCTACCTCGGCGCCAAGTTCAGCTGGAGGACGGACTACCTCCCCTCCATCGATGACTGGACCGGCGACTTTCTGGTGCGCTCATCGGCGGCGCTGCTGGTGCCCATGGTGGGCAATCTCAATCTCAAGCTGGCGGCAACCGACGAATACGACAGCACACCGGCGGCCGGCACCGACGAGAACACACTGACGACCACCGCCGGCGTCGCGCTAACCTATTGATGGGGTCAGTCGCGCGGCAGCTCGGGGATGGTCACCAGGGCGTACCTCGATGCGATCAAGCCCTCGCGCAGCCGGCGCGCGCTGGCGACCGCATGGGGAGCGTCGCCATGAACGCAGACGCTCTGCGGTCTGGCAGCGAGCCGTTTGCCCGTGACCGTCACCAGCGCCTGTTCCTCGAGCATGCGACCGACGTGCGTCAGGCAGGCCTCGGGATCGCCGATGACGGCGCCGGGCCGGTCCCGCGGAACCAGCTGGCCATCGTCAAGATAGGCGCGGTCGGCAAAGATCTCCTCCACGACGCGCAGCCCGGCCTCCCGCCCAGCTACGACGAGCTGCGACAGGCAGGGAGCAAGGAAGCTCAGCGACCGATCGACGGCCGCGACCGCACGGGCGACGGTACGGGCGACTTCGAGGTCTGCGCAGGCGACGTTGTTTAATGCGCCGTGGGGCTTGACGTGCGTGACGCGGGTACCCTCGGCGGCCGCCATCGCCGCGAGCGCGCCGATCTGGTAGATGATCGCGGACTCCAGCTCGCTCGCGCCCATCTGCATCCGGCGCCGGCCGAACCCCTGTAGGTCGGGATACGACGGATGCGCGCCGATGCTGACGCGCGCCTCGCGCGCGAGCCGCACCGTCCGGCGCATAACGAGCGGGTCGCCGGCGTGAAAACCGCAGGCGACGTTCGCCGAGCCGACGATGCCGAGCAGCGCCTCGTCGTCGCCCATCGTCCACGCGCCGAAGCTCTCGCCCAGATCCGCATTCAAATTGATGGATGTGCTCATGCTGTCGTTGCTCCTCGCGGGAATGCCACCGGACGGGCCCTGCCCGTCAGGATAGCGCGTCGACGATTCCGCTGATCAGGTTCTGGTCGTAGAGCGCCTGCTCGTCGATGCCATGGAGCGGGCGCGCGGCTTCCATGCCCCCGATCCATGCCGCGACGCGCGCGACCTGCTCGTGCAGCGCGGCGACCGCCTGCTCGCGCGTGACGATCTCGAAACGCGCGCGGTCGCCGGGAAGCAGATGCGCCAGCCGCGGAAGATCGGCACGAATGACCACCGCGATCTTCGGATAGCCGCCGACCGTCTGGCAGTCCGCGCACAGTAGGATCGGCTGCCCGCTCGGCGGGACCTGTAGGGCGCCGGGCACCACGCCGTCGGATACGATCTCGCCACCCTTTTCAGGACGGTGGGCCAGGGCGGGCCCTTCGAGGCGGATTCCCATGCGATCGGCGTCGCGGGTCACGGCGTACTCGCCGACGGAAAGCGTCTCCAGCGCGGTTGAGATGAAGTGATCGTCCTGCGGACCAAGCAAAACACGCAGTGGTCCGCTCGCATGCGCGTAGGGCGACGATCCCGCAAGTTCCGGGTGGCCTGCTGCTGCTGCTGCGAGCGTCCCGGTGCGGATGCGGTCGTCGCGACGGAGCGGTCGGCCGTCCACGCCGCCCAACTGAGCGCGCAGGTAGGTCGACCGGCTGCCGATCCGCAGCGGGACGTCGATGCCGCCGGCCACGGCCAGGTAACCCACCCCCGCGCGGACGAGTCCGACGCGCAGGACGTCGCCGTCCTCCAGAGTCGCACTGCGCCACGCCGGCAGCGCAAGCGGCGGCTCGCCGCCGCGCTCGATCCGCGCGTCGTCAGCGCCGACGAGGGCGATGCGCAGCGGACCGGCCGTCACCTTCAGGCGCGGTCCCGCTAAGCGCATCTCAAGTGCCGCCGTAGCGGCCGCGTTGCCGGCGAGCGCGTTGGCGCACGCCAGCCAGACCGAGTCGAGCGCACCGGATACCGCGACCCCGAGGCGGCGGTATCCGAAACGGCCGCCGTCCTGCACCGTGGTCGCCGCGCCGCCATCGAGGACCTCCAGCGTGCCCGGGACGGCGAGTATCATTTCTGGAGGAACTTGGAGAGGTCGAGCCGGCCGAGTGCGCGCTGCTCGTCGAGCCGGGCGAAGGTCGCGGCGTCGATCGGTGCCCACCTCACCTCGTCGCCGGGCGCGAAGAGCGTCGGTGAGTCGGCCTGGTCAGGAAAGAACAGATCGACCGGCACGCGCCCGAGCAGGCACCAGCCGCCCGGGCTCTCGAACGGGTAGACGGCGCACATCGTTCCGGCCACCGCCAGCGTGCGGGCCGGTACCGACTTGCGCGGCGTGTCGAGTCGCGGAACGGCCAGCTCCGTCGGCAGCCCGCCCATGTACGGGAAGCCGGGCATGAAGCCGAGCATGTACACGCGAAACACGGTCTCCGCCATGCGCGTGATGATGTAGTCCGGCGCAAGTCCCTTCGCCGAGGCGAGGCCAGGCAGATCCGGTCCCGCCTCGCCGCCGAAGAGCACTGGAATCCGCCATCGTTGACCCGCGGTGAGATTCTCCGTGCCGCCGGGAACGAGCCCGGCAAGCTCGCGGGCAAGGGCGTTCGCATCGATCGCCAGGGGATCGAAAAAGACGGTGACCGAGCGAAACGTCGGGACCCATTCGATGACGCCGTGCAGGCCGCCGTCGTCCTTCGCCGCGCTCAGGGCCCGCACGAACCCGATCACCCGCCCGTGCGTCGCGATGTCGATCCCGTCGCCGAACTCCACGGTCCATGCGGCGTCGCCGAGCGGAAGAAAGCGGGGCATTGTACGGTCAGACAGGTGTGGCAGCACGTGCGCTTCGGTGTCAGTTCAAAACCGCGCGGTTGGTCGACGCTCCGCTAGCGGATGCGTTCTTGTAGCGCCGTTTCCCGGCTTCGGTCAACGACCGAGAAGATAATGTCTGTAAGCGCACGAGATCTCGGAGGCGCACCGTGATCACTCGTTCGAGCGATCTAATCTCCGTATTCGACTTCGAGGCCTTCGGCGCGGGCTGCACGCGTTAAGCGGTCGTCGAAGCCAACGAAATGTACCGGCTGCCCGAGCTCTTCTTGCAGGTAGAGAGAACTTGCGAGCTGAGCGACATCGCTCGCGCGCAACCGGTGTCGTTGGAGCAAGGCGCGGGCGCGAACACACACGGCTGGCGTGAGCTCGACCACCACCAATGCCGCAAGATCCGAGTCGAGAGCGGCCAGGATCCGATCACGGTCGCGAGCCGTGATCGACCCTTCCCGTGCGCGCCGGGCCACCGCGGACGCGATCTCGATCTCGGAAAGCCGGCCGGTGGCCGCGGCATCTGAGGACGCAAGAAGCCGACGGACCAGCGTGGACCCGCGTTCGCGTGCGTAACGTTTTACCAATGCGCTGGCATCAAAGTAGTAAATCAGAACCGATCCTCGCGATCCTCGACTATCGCCTTGGACAGCGAGGATCCGCGGGCGACGATCTGGCGAAACGGGGACAATCGCCTTTTCTCGAGCCGGGTCACCGCGCCACTCGCCTCGAGACGTGCTAGTGCCGCTTCCGTGCCCGACAGGCCGCCCCCAATGGGCCGCAACTCGGCGATGGGCTCGCCTCGATCGGTGACGACGAGCGTGCTCCCCTGGCGGACCTTGCGAAGATACGTGCCAAGCCGGGTTTTGAGCTCGCGCGCCCCCACTTCCGCTTTCCGCGCCATGTAGTCACTCTGACCACATTGGCGCCCAACGTCAACCGCAAGTTCGCCGGGCGCTGATCGGTCGAGGCAAAGCGCCGCTGGCCGGCACGCTCGGAAGCTCGACGAGGGGGGTGGCTCGAGAGCTTCCACTCGGCCAGGATCAGCCGCGAGACGTCACGGACATCGGACCGTCGTCCCACAGGTTTCCGCTGACAAAATTCCCATTCGACGAAGCATCCAGCTCGATGCCGATCCCGCCCGCGAACGCTCAGTTCGTAGGCGGGGGCCCGTGGGCACGACCAACCTCAACTTCACCGTCCCCGGCGTGGCGGCCGCAGCCGGGCTCTCCACCATCTTTACCTGCACCAACCCCTAACGACGCGACCACCAACGTCGGCGTCCAGCTGTTCGACGACAACGGCGCGGTGCTCAACGCAGCGCCTACTCTGGCGGTCGCTCCGGGCGGCAGCGTCCAGTTTGCGACCAGCGGCACGGCGCCTTTTGCGCCTGACCAGCTCTTGAGTCCAGTCAGCCTATTCACGAAGGGCGCGGGCCCGCGCACCATCCACGGGCGATAGACTGCCGGGACCCCCAGTGCTACCTAGCAGCGTCGGTTGTCGACGTCTCGCCGCAAAGGCAGATCGGTCCGCTAGGAGTTTCTCATGCAAGCAACCCACATCACCCCGAATCGAAACGCATTGCGTACCGTCGCCGCAGCTGGCCTGGTGTTGCTCGCCGTACTGGCGCTGCCGCCGCGTGCGGCATGGTCGGACGACGCGAGCGATGCGCGCGCGCTCGTCGAGAAGTCGCTACTGACGCTCAACGCCTTCCTGGCCGACAAGGACATGGGCCCGCCGGTCAAATCGCTGATCAAACGCGCCATGGGCGTGCTCATCTACCCGCAAGTGTTGCGCGGCGCGTTCGTATTCGGTGTATCGGGCGGCAGCGGGACGTTCCTCGCGCACGACGCGAAGGGCGCAGCGTGGGGCGGACCGGCCTTCTACACGATCGGCGAGGCGAGCTTCGGTTTCCAGGCCGGTGGCGACGCGTCGCAGGTGATCCTGATCGCGCTCACCGATCGCGGCGTGTCGGCGCTGCTGTCGACCAGCGCCAAGCTCGGCGGCAACATGAGCGTGGCGCTCGGCCCGATCGGCGCTGGTGCCGAAGCAGCGACCCAGAACCTCAGCGTCGACATCGTGAGCTACTCCCTAGCCAAGGGTCTGTACGCCGGCGTCTCACTCGAAGGCGCGGTCGTCGCGACGCGCGACGCACTCAACGCCGCCTACTACGGCCGTGCGGTCAACCCTACGGACATCCTGATCCGACGCACCGTCAGCAACCCGCAAGCCAGCGCCCTCGTTGCGGCGCTGCGACAGGCCGCCGGCAACTAGCCGTCGAACTCTTGCCCGTCCGTTGGCCGTTTCGCGATCGCGAAGCGACTCAGTTCTCGTAGACGAACATGACGCCGCCGTAGAGCTGGTTCTCCGAGCCGACGTCGACGACCGGGCTACTGTCGTCGGCATCGCCGATCAAGCGCGCGTAGCTGGCCAAGGTCACGATGCTCCAGTGCTGCCAGGACGCGGGGTGGAAGCCCAGGTTGACGCCGACGCCCACGTCCTTGAAGCCGGAGTCGGGGCTGTAGGTGGGCAGCCCGCTCTGCGCCGACTGCGTGCCGTTGACGCCGAAGTAGGTCTGCATGTAGTCGTCACTGGCCCACGTCGACGAGACCCGCGTACCGAGCGAGATGAGGTCGGTCAGCCGATCGTTGTAAGCCGTCCCAAGCTCGACGGTCGTCCCCGACTTGGCCGCGCCCGTGATGTCGGTCGCGGCCGTCGCGTCCGCGCTCAGTTGCTCGTAGGCCACGCCGACAAAAGCGCCGCCCTCGGTGGCAATGTCGACGCTTGGCATGCGATGGACGAAGTTGTTCTTCACGTCGCCGCGCTTCGGACGAACCTGCAGCACCGGTCCCAGCATGAACCTCCCGCCCGGGATAACGTTGGCGCGCAAGCGCGCGGCCTTACCGCTGCCGTGTGCGCCGCCGAGCTCTACGAAGCGGTCGCTGGCCCACGTGTAGTTGAACATCCCCGCCGGCCGGACTCCGTAGTCGTTGCTGCCTTCGTAGTCGGGTGCATACCCGACGCCCACTCCGACCTTCCAGTGATCCTGCTCGACCGGGGCCGCCGGCACGGGTGGAGGTAAAGGTGGCGCCGGCTTCTCGAGCATCACTTCGATCTCATCCTGTACCGGCCGGTCGGCACGGGCGACGTCGCTCCCTGTCATGACAAACGCCACCGCGAGTACGCCACCGAAAGCCGACGTTCGCGCGAGAGACAGTATCCTGGTGCACATCTTCGCTTCTCCTCAATCTCCCCATCGGCGATCGGCCGATCTCGGGACTGCCGCGGGAGGGTTACGCGTTGTATATGGAGGGCTGAGGCGAATAGGCGCCTGTAGCCCTGTTCGCTCACTCTGCTCGAGCGGCGGGGAAAATGCTTCAAGAAAACGACAGGGTCAAGTCCGTCTCAGAGCGGCTGTGTCTTAGTAGATCCGATCGCTGATGACGTAGTGGGTCCCGCTGTCGTCGCGGACCTCTCGGAAATAGATGCCGTCGTAGCGGTAGTAGGTTTCGCCCCCAGAGACGATCGGGATGGCTCCCGCCGCTCCTGCGGGCAGTTGATCAACGACATCGCCCTCGCTGAGCTGCTGCCCCCACCCTTCGCGTTCCGCCTCACGTCCGAACGCGTATCGACGATCGCTGGCCGAATGTGCTGCCTCCTGCGTGGACGCGTTACCCCCAACCGACGAGCGGCTCGGGCTTTGCCGGGACGACGCACGTTCGCTGGAAGAACCCGAAACGGGTCGCGCAGCTTGGCCAGCGTCCGTGCTACTCGAGGCGTTCCCCTTCGTGGGGGTGAACTTCGTCCGTGGAGCGGAACGAACTCCCTGCTTGAAGTTCGATTGCGACTGCCCCGTGTTACTGCGTAGGAACGTGGACTTCGACGGGGTCTTGCCGGTTTTCTGAGAGAAAGTTTTTCCCGACGGCTTGAGCAGGCCGGACGACATCGTGGAACGCTTCTTCATCTTGCCGCCGGAGGACTGTGCCGCAGCAGAACCGGGTCCTGCCGCAACCGCGAAGGCCAGCAAGAAAGGAAAAATCGGCGATACCGATGTCATTGCCAGATTCTAGTCTAAGCTCCGGCAGGGAACTCCGTGTACGAATCGCGATATGGCCTGGAAACGGATGTGCGTGTTGGATATCGGGGTAGAAGTCCGGCATGCAGCATGTTAACTTTGATTGCGTCGGCTCTGCGCCCAGGCGTTTCCATGCGCGCCAAGTAGCCGAGCGGGCAGCGCACGTGAGAAAAGCACGCGTCAATCCTGTCCTTGCGTGGTCGTGTCTGGCGCTGCAGCTGGCGCTTGGAACAGTTTCGGGCACCGGGTTTCTCCTGTGCGTGGGCCCTGCCGGGCATATCGAAATCGAGGCGTCACACGCGGGAGTTCCCTGTCACCCTCAAGCAGACCGAGCCTCGATCGAATCCGGCTGCGTCGATGTTCCGCTACTCGTCGCGCCTCTGGCACGATCGGGTTCCGAGATGCCACGAGCCCACGTGGCCACGGTTGTCTCGCTCGGCACCATTCTCGATTCGATTTCTCTGGCCTCGAACTGGCTGACGGCCACACCGAGAATGTCTCCCGCGGGTGCAACGGCTCGGCTGAGAGCCCGTAGCATCGTCCTGATCGTCTAACCGCTCCCCCCATACAGTTCCCGGTTCGGTCGCCAAGCGCATGTCGGACGCATCGTTCGGCTAGCCCGCGGTGACGCCCTGTTGCGCGCCTCGCATGAGCGATGGCCGCTTGGAGATGGAGTGATGTGGATTCGTAAACCTTTGCTTGCCGCGCTCGCCTCGGCTCTGGTTGCCAGCACCGCGCCGGCCCTGGAGCCGGCCGAGCCGCTTGATGCGACGAGCGCCGTCAAAGAACCCATCGGCGTCGTGACGCTCGGAGAGGCGCTGAGCGCTGCCCTGGCCGGCAACCCCGAGCTTGCCGCTTTCTCGACCGAGGTCCGCATCAGTGAAGCGCATGCGCTGCAAGCGGGACTGCGCCCGAATCCGGAGATCTCGACCGAGGTCGAAGACGTCGGCGGTTCCGGTGACTACGCCGGATGGGACTCGGGACAGACGACGATCAGCCTCGCCCAACTGCTGGAGCTTGGCGGCAAACGGGCCAAGCGCCAGCGTGTCGCCGAGCTGCAGCGCGACCTGGCCGACTGGGACTACCAGACGCGCCGCGTGGACGTGTTCGCGGAGGTCGGCCAGGCGTTCATCGGCACCCTTGCCGCCCAAGAACGTTTGTCGCTGGCCGATGACTTCTTGCGATTGGCCACGGAATCGGCTCGCACCGTCTCGGCCACTGTCCGCACCGGGGCGGTATCGCGGGTGGAAGAGTCCCGCGCCCTCGCCGCACTCGGTCAGGCCAGAGCGCAGCGAGCCGAAATCGAGCGCGCGCTCGCCGGGGCACGAATCACGCTGGCCGCAGCCTGGGGCAGCGCGGAACCGCGATTCGACTCGGTGCGGGGAGATCTCGGCCGGATCGGGCCCGTGGCACCCGTCGAATCGCTCCTGGCCGTGGCCGAACACAATCCGGATCTCGCTCGCTGGCAGGCCGAGCGCGCGCAGCGGCGAGCGGCTGTGGCGCTGGAGAAGGCTCGGCGGATTCCCGACCTAACCGTGGCCGCGGGCGGGCGACACTACGCGGACAACGGAGACGGCGCTGCGGTCTTCGGCTTTGCCGTGCCGCTGCCGCTCTTCGACCGCAACCAAGGCAACGTGCTTGCCGCCGAACGGACCGTCGTCCAAACCGACCAGAGGCAGCGTGCAGCAGTGGTCGCGGTCCACGCCGCCCTGCGCAGCGGTCATGAGGCGCTCGCCGCAGCGTTTCGACAGGCGACCGAGCTTCGCGACCAGGTCATCCCGCACGCGCAACGGACCCACGAGGGGGCCGTCGCCGCCTACACGCGGGGATTGTTCCGTTATCTGGAAGTTCTCGATGCCCAGCGCACGCTTTACGAGGTACGCGGACACTACATCGACGCGCTGGAGCAGTATCACCTCGCCGCGGTCTCCGTCGATCGGCTAGCCGGCGTGGCGGGTGCGACACGAAGGGACGGGGAGGCAAACGAAAGCAAATGAGAGCACTGAGACCATGGTTCATCGTACTGGCGTTGAGCCTGGGCGCCACGCCCTCTGGGTGCGGAGGGCCGGAGCCGTCCGAGCATTCTCATGCTGAGCACGGGCACGAGCACGAGGAGACGACGGCAGACCCGAGCGGTGACTCGCACGACGAACACAGCGGGGAGAGCGAGCATACTGAGGGAGAAATCCGCGTCAGCGCAGCCCGCCTTGAAAGCCTCGGCGTCACGATCGCAACCGCGAGCCCCGGCATCATCGACGAGGGCGTGGAACTCCTCGGCGAGATTCACCCCAACGGCGACCGGCTCGCCCACATCACGCCGCGCTTCGCCGGCCTGGTCGTCGACGTCCGCAAGACCGTCGGTGACAGCGTCAAGACCGGCGACATCCTGGCCGTCCTCGAGAGCAGCGATAGCCTGGCGCCCTATACACTGAAGTCGTTGCTCGATGGGACCGTCATCGACAAGCACCTGACCTTGGGCGAGGCGGTCGACCGGGATCGGGTGTGCTTCGTGGTCGCCGACCTGAGCACGCTGTGGGTCGACCTGAGCGTCTACCAGAAGGACTTCGACCACATTCGGCCAGGACAGCCCGTGCGCATTCGCACGGACCACGAACATCTCAAGGCCGAAGGCGTCATCGGCTACGTGACTCCGGTCATCGATCAGACCACCCGCACTGCCACCGCCCGCGTCGTGCTTCCCAATCCGGATGGTGCTTGGCGGCCCGGCATGTTCGTCACGGCACTCGCCCTGCAACCAAGCCGGGCCGACGTGACCATCCCTTCGAGCGCCATTCAGACCGTCGAGGGGCGGGCGACCGTTTTCGTGTTGACCGATGAGGAAGTGGAAGCCCGGCCGCTCACCTTGGGACGCCTCGGCGAAACCACGGCGGAGGTTCTCGCCGGCCTCGCGGCTGGTGAGCGCGTGGTAGCGACCAACTCCTTCCTGCTCAAAGCCGAGCTTGGAAAGAGCGAAGCCGAGCACGCGCACTGAGCTGAGGGAGGCGTCATGTTGGAACGAATCCTGAGTTTTTCCATCGAACGCCGCTTTGCGGTTCTCGTCATCACGGCGGGCCTCGCCCTGCTCGGCGCGCACGCGCTTTCCCGCCTGCCGATCGACGCGGTGCCTGACATCACCAACAACCAGGTGCAGATCAATGCAGTCGCGCCGTCGCTGTCTCCCGTAGAAGTAGAGAAGCAGGTGACGTTTCCGATCGAGACGGCCCTGGCAGGCATCCCCGGCCTCGAGTACACGCGTTCGCTCTCGCGCAACGGCTTCGCGCAGGTGACCGCGGTCTTTCGTGACGACGTCAGCATCTACTTCGCACGGCAGCAGATCGCGGAACGCCTGACCGAAGCGCGCGAAAGTCTACCCGAAGGAATCGAGCCGAGGATGGGGGCCATCTCCACGGGTCTCGGCGAGATCTACATGTGGACGGTCCACTACGAGCATCTCAGAGGCGAGGGCGCCGAGGCCAGGGCCGGCCAGCCGGGCTGGCAGCCCGACGGCTCCTACCTCACGCCCGAAGGCGCGGTCCTAACCACCCCAGTCGAGCGGGCCGCCTACCTGCGCACCGTCCAGGACTGGATCATCCGGCCGCAGCTCAAGAACGTTCCCGGGGTCGCCGGCGTGGACGCCATCGGCGGGTACGTCAAGCAGTTTCACGTCCAGCCTGATCCACGCAAGCTCGTCGCCTACGGACTGACGTTTCACGACGTCACCGAAGCCTTGGAGCGCAACAATCTGTCCACCGGAGCCGGCTACATCGAACACCAGGGTGAGGCATACACCGTGCGTGCGGTCGGTCGGATCGAGCGGCTTGCCGATCTGGGCGCCGTGGTGGTGGGAGAACACGGCGGCACTCCGGTCTACATTCGCGACGTCGCCTGGGTCGGCATCGGCAAAGAGCTGCGCACCGGAAGCGCCAGTGAGAACGGCGAAGAGGTCGTGGTCGGCACCGCCCTGATGCTGATCGGCGAGAACAGCCGGACGGTAGCGAGCGCGGTGGATACCGCCATGCAGGCGGTGAACCAGACCCTGCCTTCCGATGTTCTAGCCACGACGGTGCTCGACCGCACGCGACTGGTGGAAGCGACGATCGCGACCGTCCGCAAGAACCTCGTCGAAGGCGCCATCCTCGTAATCGTCGTGCTGTTCGTTCTGCTGGGAAACATACGAGCGGCGCTCATCACGGCGCTGGCCATTCCCCTTTCCATGCTGCTGACGGCAATCGGGATGGTACAGACCCGCACCAGCGGAAACCTCATGAGCCTGGGCGCCATCGATTTTGGCCTGATCGTGGACGGGGCCGTGATCATCGTCGAGAACTGCCTGCGCTGCCTCGCCGAACGGCAGCACAAGCTCGGGCGCACCCTCACGTTGCCCGAACGTCTGACCACCGTGCGTGAGGCCAGCGGTCAGGTCCTCGGACCGGCGATCTTCGGCGGCGGGATCATCATCACCGTCTACGTTCCGATCCTGTTCCTGACCGGCATCGAGGGGAAGATGTTCCGGCCCATGGCGATGACGGTGATCTTCGCTCTGGTTGCGGCGTTCGTCCTCGCGTTCACGTTCGTGCCGGCGATGGTTGCGTTGTGCATCCGCGGGCGGGTCGCGGAGAAAGAGAACTGGATCGTCACTCGCGCCAAATCCCTCTATGAACCCAGTCTCAAGACCGCGCTACGCTGGCGCCGGGTCGTCGTGCTGTCGGCCACAGGTTTGTTTGCAGCCTCCTTGTGGCTCTTCTCGACGCTCGGTCAGGAGTTCGTGCCGACCCTGAGCGAGCTGGACATCGCCGTGCACGCGCTGCGCATTCCAGGAACGGCGCTCACGCAATCCTCCGAGATGCAGCTCGACGTGGAGCGCACGATCAAGACCGTGCCCGAAGTCGCGTTCGTCTTCTCGAAAACCGGCACCGCCGAGATGGCGTCCGATCCGATGCCCCCGAACGTCTCCGACACGTTCGTCATTCTGAAACCCCGCCCGGATTGGCCGGACCCGGACGACACCAAGGAGGAGGTGCGAGCCCGGATCGAGGAGGCGCTCCACGATCTGCTCGGCAACAACTACGAGTTCACCCAGCCCATCGCGATGCGCTTCAACGAGCTGATCGCCGGGGTGCGCAGTGACGTCGCGGTCAAGGTGTTTGGCGACGACTTCGAGCTGCTGCTGCCGGCGGCAGAGCGCATCGCGGACATTCTTCGCACCACGCGCGGCGCAGCCGATGTTCGCGTCGAACAGATCAGCGGCCTTCCCGTCCTCAACATCGAGGTGGAGCGCAGTGCCCTAGCGCGCTACGGGCTCACCGTGGCCGATGTCCAGGAGGTCGTGTCGATCGCGGTCGGTGGCCGGGAAGCCGGCCAGGTCTTCGAAGGTGACCGCCGTTTCGACATCGTCGTGCGCCTGGCCGAGGAGTTCCGGCGCAACATCCGGGCGCTGGAGAACCTGCCGATCCCACTGCCCCAAGACGAAGACAAGATCGAACTTCGCGAGATTGTGACGAGCAGCGAGCGTGCCGGATTCGCCTTCATACCGCTCAGCTCTGTGGCCCGCGTCGAGGTCACCGAAGGGCCCAACCAGATCAGCCGTGAAAACGGCAAGCGCCGGATCGTCGTGCAAGCCAACGTGCGCGGCCGTGACATCGGCTCATTCGTCACGGAAGCGCAGGGACGCATTCAGCGCGAGGTCGAGGTTCCGGCCGGGAGCTGGCTCGACTGGGGTGGTCAGTTCGAGAACCTGATCGAAGCGAAGAAGCGGCTGACCGTCGTCGTGCCGGCGTGCTTCGTGGTGATCTTCTTCCTCCTCTACGGCACGTTCGGCTCGGCTCGCTATGCGACCATCGTCTTCACCGGCGTCCCTCTCGCCCTCAGCGGCGGAATCGCGAGCCTCTGGCTCCGTGGCATGCCGTTCTCCATTTCCGCCGCCGTCGGATTCATCGCGCTGTCCGGCGTGGCCGTCCTGAACGGCCTGGTGATGCTCACCTTCATCAAGCAGCTCCGCGACGACGGGCTGGGTCTGGAGGAGGCTATCGTCCAGGGCGCTCTGACCCGGCTTCGGCCCGTCCTGATGACCGCCATGGTCGCCTCGCTCGGTTTTGTGCCGATGGCGCTCGCCACGGGCACGGGCGCGGAGGTTCAGCGCCCGCTGGCCACGGTGGTGATCGGCGGTCTCATATCCAGCACCGCCCTTACGTTGTTCGTTCTACCGGCCCTGTACCGGATGATGGCGGCGGTTCGTTCCACGGTGGCGTCGGAGTGAAAAGGTAGGCTACTCTTTGGCGCCGTTCTCGGAGCGTTCGCGATGACCTACCTGCTTCTCAAACTCGGCATCTCGGCAGCGATCATTGTCGCCGTCTCGGAGATCGCCAAACGCAGCTCGCTCTTGGGCGGTCTGCTCCTCTCCCTGCCGCTCACGTCGTTACTTGCCTTCCTGTGGCTGTACTACGACACGCACGACCCGGCCAAGGTCTCGGCGCTGGCGACCAGCACGTTCTGGCTGGTGCTCCCCTCTCTGGTCTGGTTTCTCGCACTGCCGTGGTTGCTCACACGGCACGTGCCGTTCTACTCCGCGCTCTTGCTCGCCAGCCTCGCCATGCTCGCCGCATACGGGGCGATGCTCCTGATCGCACCGCGGCTCGGCATCGAGCTGTGACAACGATCGTCTGCCCGGACTAGAGCACCTTGGCGCACTTGGCGTGCCGGTAGCACGAAACCAGATGGTCGTTGACCATGCCGGTGGCCTGCATGAAGGCGTAACAAATGGTGGAGCCGACGAACTTGAATCCGCGTTTGGCCAAGTCCTTGCCCATGGTGTCGGACTGAATAGTCCTCGCGGGCACGTAGCGCATGGTTCTGCGCCGATTCTGGACCGGCTTGCCACCGACGAAGCGCCACACGTAAGCGTCGAAGCTGCCGAACTCCTCTTGGACCGCAAGAAAAGCTCGCGCGTTCGTCACCGCACTTGCCACCTTCAGGCGGTTCCGCACGATCCCGGTGTCTCTGAGGAGCCTATCCACTTTTACCGGCGTGAATCCGGCGACCTTTGCAGGGTCGAAACCGGCGAACGCCCTGCGGTAGTTCTCGCGTTTGGCAAGGATGGTCGACCACGAGAGCCCGGCCTGCGCGCCTTCGAGGATCAGGAACTCGAACAGCCTTCGGTCGTCGTGGACGGGAACACCCCACTCGGTATCGTGGTACCTGATGTAGAGGTCACTACCGAGAGACCATGGGCAACGGGGCAGCGTCTGAGACATGTCGGTCGTCCCCTGGTGAGATGCGCCATCTCACCAGACCCCGTCGCGCACGGCCACCGCCCCGGTACCAGCGCCACAACTGAAATGGGGTCAGGGCGCGGGTGGCAGGCCCACGCACTTGGGATCGAAGTTGCAGTCCACGAGCTGAACGGCCTCGCCGGCGTCCGGCTTCACCGCGAGAAACATCCCGATTCCGGGCGCGTAGTACTTGCGCTCGAACGCAGTGGGCTCGGTCGGCGAAAACTCGCCGCTCACCACGCAATCGCTGTTACAAAGGATGTCGGTGAGGGCCTGCGGCACGAACTCGTCGAGCATGGGGCTGCTGCCGAAGCTGTAGGTGGTCGAGAGAATCCGCGCGGCATCCTCGGCGTTACCGGCCGCCCACTCCTGCCGGTAGACCGCGCCCACGGTCGGGGCCGCGAGAAACTGGGTTCCCGCCACGGCGCCGTCGCGTCCAGTCTTCCAGGAGCCTGCGATCTCGACGAGCTCCGGTTCTTCGGGATCGTCGCCCGGAAAGCTCTCGAAATCCTGGACGCTTTCCCCGCAATAGTCGACCGCTCCGCTCTTGCGCTGGCCGTACCAGTCATCGGTGTCTTCGACGAGCTTGCCGTCGACCTCGACCCGGTCGTTGACCACGATGCAGGTCACACCGTCGATGAGCTTGGTCTCGTCGAGAACGTTCACGACGACGGTCTCGCCGCCACCGGCATACTCCCAATGGTTGCCGATCGTCAGCGGGAAGTAAGGATTCGGGTTCGTGAGGTTCGTGAAGTCTGCATCGAATAGAACCGGATCGAAGGCCGGATCGTAAGCGCCATCACCGAGGTCGTCGCAGAGGTCCTCGCGCGCCTCGAGTTGCTCGAAACAGAGCTGAGTGGCGTCCTCGCGCTCCGCCCCAGCCTCGCTCAAGCAGTCGGTTCGCTCCTGGCCGGCGAGCTGGATGCAGCGTGCCTTGGCCGTGTAGAAGTCGTCCCACACCTCGCTCTTGCATGCCCGGCGCTGCAGCACGGCGGCCGTCGAGCAAGGCCCACCGTCTGCGAGGGCTGGCCCCGCGGCCAGCATGCAACCGAGCCCAAAACCGACCGCGACCGTACCCACAACCGCTCGTCCCATCGATGCAACCCTCCTCTAGTTTGGCATAATACTGCCAAACTCTATATTTGGCACAAAAATGCCTGCTTGCAAGGCCCGTGTCAAGAGGTTTTCGAGAATAGGGTGGACGCGACGCCCCCCGCGATCGACGTTGAATGGCAACACCTTCCCGCCTACCCTCGCGCGATGCTCGATGGCGGCCTGTGGCAATCTTCTAATCGGCGCACCCTGATCGTGTACGCGGCGCTGGTCGGCGTCGCGATCGCGGCGGTCGCCGTGCTCGGCCACGAGATCCACGTGCATCTGACTGCAATCGAAGCGTGGATCGGGAGTCTCGGCTGGTACGGGCCCATCGTTTACGTCGCCTTGATCGCGACCGTCACGGCGTTCTTCGTTCCCGACACGTTGCTTGGCGTGGTCGCCGGGGCGTTGTTCGGATTGTGGTGGGGCACGGCCGTTCTGGTCGCCGGTGGATTGCTAGGCGCCGTCGTTCAGTACGTCGTTGCGCGCCGGTTCCTCGGCACATTCGTCGCCGGGTTGCTCGAACGTCGCCCCAGCCTGCGGGCACTGCAAACTGCCGTGCGCCACGATGAGCTGCGTATGCAGGCACTGCTGCGTCTGACTCCCCTCAATCCGACGCTGGTCACCTACGTGCTCGCCGTCGCCGGAGTGCGGTTTCCCGGCTTCGTGCTCGCTTGCGCCGCGCTGATACCGGCGTGGTTCCTGCAGGTTTACTTCGGCTACGTGGGCAAGCACGTAACCACCCTCGCCGGCGCCGGCTCCAGTCGCCATGCTGCCGTCGAAGACGGGATGGTGGTCGTCGGGCTCGCGGCCCTCGTCGCCGTGGTCTTGCTCGTTTCCCGTGCGGCCCAGCGCGCGATCAGCAAGGCCGCGGCCGCCGCCGATGATCCTACTGCCCGTGCTGCGCAGCGATCGCCTGCATGATCTTCGCCTTCACTGTCCCGACGTTGAAACTCGCACCCGGCAGCATCGATGGAAACGCGATGCCGGATTTCCCTGGGGCTTATCCGTATTTCTCGCGTGATGTCTCTCCAATAAAAAACGGGCGGCCCTTGCAGGCCGCCCGTCATCGAGGTCATCAACTCGCTTAACTTGCTTACTTCGCCATCGCCGCCCTGGCTGCCTCGATCTTCGCTTTCACGGCATCGAGGTTGAAGCTTGCGCCCATCTGCATCGGCGGGAACTCGACGGCGGTCATGGCGAGCTTTGCCACCTGCTGCTGGACAAACACGAAGCGCCAGAACTCGTACTTGAACCAATCGAAGTACTGTTGCGACCCATCTTTAGTCCCATTTCCCGGCCAACCCGTGCGCTCGAAAGGATCGAGACGAAGGTTGGTCAGGTAAGGCACGTCAGGCTTGGTCTTTTCGCCAAGCCATCCGTTGGGCTGGTCAATGAAACGATATTTGAAGTCGTCGATGCGCACGGCGCCAAGCTCACTTTCCCCGAAGTAGAAGATTTCGTGGCGATTCGACGGGCCTTTCCCGGTGATGAGGTCCATCTGGTTGTAACCGTCGAGATGAACCTTGTAGTTCGTCCCGTTCAGGTTCTTGCCCTGCTTTAAGTCCGCCACGATGTTCGGGTTACCGGCGGCGGCCACGAAGGTCGGAAACCAGTCAAGGCCGGAGAAAATTCCGTTCTCGACTTTGCCGGCCGGAACCTTGCCGGGCCAACGAATCATGGCGGGTGCACGGAAACCGCCTTCCATGACCGTGCCCTTGCTCTGCGCAAATGGAGTCTGACCACCATCTGGCCAGGTGAAGACCTCCGTCCCATTGTCGGTGGTGAACACGACGATGGTGTTGTCGTCCACGCCCATGGCTTTGAGCTTCTTCGTGACATCACCGACGATGTCGTCCAACTGTGCCATGCCGGCTTCGTGAATGGACCAGCCGTTTTCCGAGTTGCGCATCTTCTCGTACTTGTCAGACAGATGCGTGACGATGTGCATGCGCGTGGGATTGAGCCAGAGGAAGAACGGCTTACCGTCGCTCTTGGCCTTATCCAAGAACTTCATGGCATTCGCGAGGATTTCGTCGTCGACGGTCTTCATTCGCTCAGGACAGAGCTCGCCCGCATCCTCGATTTTCTGTCTGCCAACTTTACCCCAGCGTGGATCCACGGTCGCGTCATCCTTGTCCGTCGCCCAGGAGTGAAGGATGTTCCGCGGCCCGACCTGATTCCGGAGATTCTGCGGGTAGTTGGGGTGACACGGGTCCTCCATCGCATCCAAGTGGTAGAGGTATCCGTAGAACTCATCGAAGCCGTGGAGCGTAGGCAGGAACTTGTTGAGATCGCCCAAGTGGTTCTTGCCGAACTGACCCGTGGCGTAGCCCATCGACTTGAGCGTCGTGGCAATGGTCACTGCCTGGTCGGGTATTCCGACGGGAGAGCCCGCCTGGCCGACGGTGGTCATGCCGGTGCGGATCGGCAGCTCACCAGTGACGAAGTTCGCCCGGCCGGCCGTGCAGCTCGCCTCGGCATAGTAGTCGGTGAACAGCATGCCTTCGGCGGCGATGCGGTCGAGGTTAGGCGTCCGCCCGGCCATCATGCCGCGGTGGTAGGCACCGATATTCCAGATCCCAATGTCGTCGCCCATGATGACGACGATGTTGGGTTTCTTGTCCGCGGCTGCCGCGGGCAGCACGGTGGCCACCAACGCAGCCACGAACGATGCGATCAATACCGGAGCGCGTCTGAAATTACTCATATGCAGCCCCTTAGGTCGTTGCCTTTGTTGATCACCCTGCGAGCCGCAACGACGATCGCTGCATGGATGAGTGGACACGGGGATTTACACGCGCGCACGTCCCCTGTCCAGAGACGTCGCTTGTCCGATTGCCGTCGTCGTTCTGTCGCTGATCAGCGACGACCGACGGGCCGGCGGATAGATGGCATGATGGCTGTGGCTGAGTCGAGGGACGGTAGTCCCCTCCGTTTTGATCTGGGAGCTACACCGGCGTACCCAACGGTTCGCCGATCGACCAGGTGGAGGAGAGATGACCATACGATCTCGACGGTTGCCGACCTCGGCCCGGCTGAAGATCGATCGCCCGCTGCTGAAACGCTGCGGCGACGTCTGCCTCAGCATTTTCATCCTGATGGCGCTGTCGGGCATCGATCTGCAGTCCCTCGGCAGGATCGCGGGTCCCATGGCGATCATGGCGACCGCGCAGACGCTTGGAACCGTGCTCTTCGCGCATCTGCTGGTCTTCCGACCGATGGGAGCCAACTTCGAAGCCGCGACCGCCGCTGGGGGCGTCATCGGGTTCGCGCTCAGCTCGTTTGCGGTGGCGACCGTGAAGCAAATTGAGCGCAACTTCGGCCCAGCCCCGCGAGCGATTCTTCTCACCACGCTGGTCGGCGGCGCGGTCTCGAATCTCGCCAACCCGCTGGTGATCCTCGTTTTCTACCAATGGCCGGTCGAATGAGCGACGCCCCCGTCGTTCGAACAGAATGCTCCGAGCCTCTGCTACGTGATCGCCCCCAGCGCCTTCAGCTCGATGATCCGCTCCATGTCGAGGCCGATCTCGCGCAGCAGCTCATCGCCGTGCTCGTTGAAGCCGGGCGCCCGCTTCGTGGCGGTCGGCTGCCCGTCGAACTGCACGGGGCTGGCCGCCAGTTCGAACTTCGTGCCGTCGGCGGTGGTGGCGGCGGCGATGTAGCCGTTCTCGCGGACCTGGGGATCGGCCGCGACCTCCACGCTGTTCTGGACGGGCGCCCACTGGCCCGAGAGCGATGAGAATCGCGTCGTCCACTCGGCGAGCGTCGCCGTCGCGATCACTGCGGTGATGATCTCACGTGCCGCGCCCGCGTTCGACGAGAGCTTCTCGTGGGAGTCGAAGCGCTCGTCGGTAACGAGCTCGGGCTTGCCGATGTGCTCGCAGAAGTCCGGCCAGTACTTGAACGCCTGCAGCATGACGACGCTGATCCATCGGTCGTCGGACGTCTTGTGGATGCCGGTGAGGGGGTTGCCCGGACCACCGCCCTTGGCCGAGGACAGCGGGCTCCACGGCTCGCCAGTCTGGAGACCGAGCGCGATGGCGGCACCCATCGCCCATACGCCGGTTGCCAGCAGCGACACGTCCACGACCGACGGCTCGCCGGTTCGCTCGCGCTTGAGCAAGGCTCCGGCGATGCCGCCGGCGATCGTCATGCCGCCCAGCGAATCGCCGAACGCAGGCGCGGGCTGCGGCACGATGAATCCGAGGCCCGGTACGGTCGCGCCTTCGGCGCAGCCGGCGCGGCACCAGAACGCGGTCATGTCGTAGCCGCCGCGGTCCATGTGCGGTCCGATCGGCCCGAACGCCGTGCCGCGCACGTAGATGATCCTCGGGTTGTGGGCGCGAATGTGCTCGACGCCGATCTCGAGCTTCTCGAGAACCAGGGGCAGCTTGTTGGTGAGGAAGACGTCGGCGGTGGCGGCGAGCTTGTACAGCACCCCGCGTCCCTCGGGCTTCGTCAGATCGATGCCGATCGAACGCTTGCCGCGGTTCGCGTGCTCGTTGAGGACGTGCACCGCGCCGCCGAGCTTCATCACGCCGGTCTGACCCAGCCCGCGCATCGCATCGCCGCGCTCGGCGTGCTCGACCTTGATCACCTCGGCGCCCCAGTCCGAGAGCACCGCCCCGGCCGTCGGCACGAAGGCGTGCTCGGCGACCTCGAGGATGCGAATTCCAGTCATCGGCTGTGACATTCCTAACTCTCCAACGTCATACGAGCAGCGCTCGTGCAGTATGACCGGCTCCTTGTACACGACGTGCTCGGTCGCTGCCAGGTGAAAAGTGTCGCCACGTGCTGCGACGCGGTGGATCACTTCGCCGCCGACTCGAAATGCTCGCCGCGATCGTGCCAGCTCCTCGCGTCCACCTGGTCTGCTATCACGGCGTGCTCGGCCCATGAGCCGCATCCCGACGAGACATCGTTAGAGCGCGGCGTCCGAGACGGCGACGGGAAAGCAACGACGACGACACAACCGGTGGCGCCCATCCCGCGCAACGCTGGACGGCGTGGGCCAGACTCATGCAGCGGATTTTCGCCATCGATGTGCTCGTGCGCCCGAAGTGCGGCGGCAGGATGAGGATTCTCGCAACGCCCGAGGCAACGACCGCCACCCTCGAGTCGCTCGGGTTAGCTCCCCGTGCACCACCCAGCCCGTCCGTGAGAACTCTGGCTGGGCGCGACCTACTCGATTCGTCGCTCGGCCGGCCTCGGGCATAGCCAACTACCCCCAGACTGGTTGCTCCAAGCTACCGCCGTGCCCGCCGACGCATCCCCCGCGAACACCCCTGTGTAATGAGTACGCTCGGCGCCCGAGCCACCCGACCCGTGAGGCAATCGCACAGCGCCTAACAAACCCCGCGTAGTGACCACAACCTCGTGCGGCCGACATAGATCTACTTATCAGACGTAGCGAGAATCGGCCTGAATCGGCTTATCCGCCTGAACACCGCAAGCGCGCGCTCGCCGTTCTTCTGGGTCGGTGTGTCGCCGCTCGCCGTAGCGTATCTGCAAAAGGGCGAGCTCGAGCGTAGCGCCAATCACCTGACGAGGATGACGAAGAACGATGAGCAGATGCTGAAGCCGGAGCTGCTGGCGTCGATCGAGTCGGCGCAGCAAGCAGTCGGCAGCGGCTCCGACATGCTGAGGGCTGCGTTGACGGATGCCTTAGGGGTGGCGCGGCGCGCGCGTTACTTATAGCGTCGATGCCGCGTGTTTCCGTGCCGCAAAGTCGGGCTCGAGTTCCTCGACTCCGCTCCCACACGCCTCACTTCCGTCGTCGAGGTGCGCGCGACGCCGGCCGAGATCTTCGAAACGTTCGAAGACGCCCATTCGTGGACGCTCTGGGCGCCCCCCCGATCCGGCGGGTGGAGTGGACCTCGCCCAAGCCATTTGGTGTCGGCACTACCCGCACCGTGTACATGGCCGGCGGCCTCGTCGGTGACGAGGAGTTCATCGCCTGGGAGCCGGGCCGGCGCATGGCGTTTCGCTTCGACGCCATCTCGCGCAAGCAGGTCGACGCGTTCGTCGAGGACTACCGGGTAGAGGATCTGGGCAGCGAAGTCTGCCGCGTTTCATGGACGATGGCGCTCGCGCCCCTCGGGCCGGGGAAGATTGCGATGCCTCTGGCTGCGCCGCTGATGCGCGTCGGCTTGCAGTGGATGCTCGGACGGTTCGCGCGGCACGTCGAGTCGCGTGCGAGGGCAGCGCGGCAAGCGGCGTGAGGAGCCATGATTCGCTAGGCAGGCGGGGCAAACGCCGATGACACGATGGTGCTGTAGCCCTGGTACGGTTGCTGGAGGAAGAGTATGGTTCGCTTCGCTACCTTTAGAGCGGTTGCGCTAGGCGCTCTGCTCGCGCTCGCCGTCCTGCCGGCATGCAGCGCGCAGCGGCAGCATCAGACACAAGATCCGACGCAGCAGGAGAGCGTGAAACGGCCCGCGCGCTCGGAGGTGACTAGGGCTTCAGCCGCGGACAAGGCGGCGGGTGCGACGGGGGTGGTCCTCCTGCTCGGTATTGCAGCCGGGATCGCGGCCCTTCCGGTCTTGCTCCTCGTTTTTCTATTGTGACCCGCGGGCTGGCGCCCGCCTCCTTCATCTTCGCGGCGAACGGGATATTGACGAAGTTCAAGAACCACAGGTGCCCGATCCACAAGATTCCGGCGATGATGTGGAGCCACCGGAACAAGACATCCAGAATCCCACTGACAATTGCGCACTCCTTCGTTCCCCAGATGGGGGCCGGTCTCGTATGCACGCCAAAGACGCGAACCGCCAGACTTGACGAAGGCCCCTTGGCGGGAGTACGCAACCATGGTGCCGCTGCCGTTCGTGCGCTGGATGAGCCGCGCGATGCGTGCGCTCGCGTGTATCGCGCTCGCCGTTTCGGCGGCGCACGCAAGCGACATTACGACGTGCGGCCAGACCGTGGCGGCCGACGACACCGGCGTCCTGCAAGCCGATCTCGATTGCAGCTCAGCGCCGGTAGGCGTTTGGCTCTTGCGCGGCGCCACCCTCGATCTCAACGGCCACACGATCAGCGCCGGCGATTTCTCATACGCCACGGTCGCCGGCGTGCGCAGGGTCGGCGGGAGCAATCCCGTTGGGCACGGATAAGGGCGAGTTCACCATCCGCGGGCCCGGCGTGATCGAGGGCACGAGCTACCCGCCACAAACGTCCATAGGTACAGAAGCCTGCGTACTGGCAAGCAACGGCCGTGTGTCGATCGGCGACGGCGCTTCGACCGTGGAGATTCTCGGGTGCATCTACGGCGTGCGCGGGGCGCCGCTCTTCAAGGGCAACGGTCAGAACTGGAGCCGCGGACCCGAAGGTCGTGCGCAATTGCAGCTGACGGGCGTTACGCTCGCACTCAACGGACACGGCACGACCGTACGGACGGTGACGGCCATGGACGTCACGGCAATCGATAACAACGCGATCGGAATCGGTGCCAAGCGACGAGTCACCGTTCAAAACGTCACTGCAACCAACAACGGAATCGGCGTCTTCGGGGGCAAGCTCCTCACCGGAGCGAACGTGACCGCCACGGGCAACGGCAACGGCGTCGACACGTGCGGCTTTGGACACATCGAGCTTACGAACCTCGTGGCCAACGAGAACACGACCTTCGGGGCGTGCGGCGATACGGTCGCTCTTACCGACTCCACGGCGCTGGACAACGGCTACGCGGACGTTGCGGCCTTGCTCGAGATTCCCGTGCTAACGAACACCACATGCGGCACGAGCGTAGACGCAAACTCGTTTTCTTGGGGCGTTTGCGCCGACGATTGAGCCGTCTCACCGCCGCGATGCTAGCGGTCAGATTGAACGCCTCCTCGGTGGTCCCTTCCTCATCGCCGAAGTTGACGGACCAGCCCTCCTCGCCGGGATAGCGCGGCGAGGGAATCTGGCAGTGCGTGGCATGATCGAGCTGCATGTCGAACATCGAGACCCGCGCATCGTCGATGCAGCGTCTTCATGATTCGCCTCCCTCGGCGTACCGGCAGGGAAACCTCTATCCTCGAACTCTACCAGCCGTGCTCCGGCGCATGATGCGCCTGGCAACAATCGAGGGTGCGCGCAGGCCTCCCGGCCAAACTTATCTGCAGGCTCTGAGCACCATGCAATTCAACCGGCCTTCGCACCGGCACGCCACCGCAACCCTAACACCCGTTTCATCCATGAGGGTGCACCCGGTGAATGACGAACTTATCCGCTGCCCACCACGCCCGTCCGATCGGGGTGACCACCGGCTGCGTGCCGCCAACCAGCGATGCGGGCCTCAACGCAACCCGCGGCTTGCCCGGTCCGACGCGCATCGCCGTCGAGGCGGATGTGAGCTGGGGGTACTGAGCACGCGGCGGTCAAGTTTCCCGGGCGTTTTTCCGGGGAGCTTGCCCCGACGAAGGTCGATTACCGGCGAAGGCATGGTTCTACCGTTGACAATCTGTCGCCCGGTGGAGTAGCAGTAGCCTCGGATGGGTGCGGGGACGGGCCGCGCGTGCAACGCCATCGTGGCGTCGGCGGGCACGGGCTTTTGATGCTCCCGGGGGTGTCCCATGATGTTGTTCTCGCTGGCAATCCGGCTTTCGGCTTGCCTGATACTCTCGATTCTCGTCGTCGCCGGAGCGGCGCCGGAGGCGCGCGCCGCAAAGAACTACTGCCGGAGGATCCAACTAACCGGCACCGCTGGAACCAACAACAAACCGGTCTTCTTCTACGTCAAGAACCAGAGCGGGACCGTCGTTCTCTCTCAGTCCTGCTCGATCACGGCTGACGACAACGAGGCCGACTTCGCATACGTAAAGCGCCTCCCCTTCGCGTGGGGCGAGTATCCGGGCAACTGTCCGAACCCGGACCCGGACGCCTCGGGCTTCGATCCGGACGATCCACTGACGCAACGTTGCGTCGATTACGTCGGCGGATCCTGCAAGATCAAGTTCAGGGTGTCACCCAAGGACACCGGATCGAAGAAAAAATACGCCGAGATCTGCTGTTACGAGGAAGCCGACTGCGGCGTGAAACTCGGAACTACGGATCCCACGCCAATTCCGATCACCATCCAGGTCGAGAAGGAAGGCTCGGGCCAGCCCTGTCCCGATCCCAACAACTGCGAGGATTGCGATCTGTGCGTCGTCGATCCCGATCCACTCGGCGTGGTGCAGCTGCCCTCGCCGGCGGGAGCGAAGTGCCGGGACTCCCTGGCGACGGGAGTCGACGCGTACATCAATGGTGCGACCAAGGAACTCGTCGCCTGTCACCGGGCGCGCATTGCAGGGAAGATTCCACCCGCGACCGACTGCAACTCGGTAGCCACGACCGAGGCTGGCGTGGCTACGACCGTCGCCGGGCTGGCTGCCGACATCACCGAAGCGGCCCTGGGTTGTCAGGCGGAAAGGTCCCCCACGGCACTGGGATACGATTCCTGCCCGGCTCCCTGCGACGGAATCGGGATGGGCGGCTGCAGCGCGGGCAACGGTGCTGCCGTATGCTCGACGGATCGCGATTGCGACACCGCCCCGGGATCGGGTGACGGCCGCTGCGGGGACTGGTCCCAGGTCGCCACCTGCCTGACCTGCGTGGCTGAAAACACCGTGACGACGGCCGTGCAAGACGTCTACGGCACCCCGTCGGTCGGGCTGCCACCCGACACTCAGGACTGCCAACACACCATCGGTTCCGCATTGCTCGATCTCATTCGAGTGAGCATCGGCGAGACCAGCAACTGCCAGAAGAAGCTCGACACCGGCAAGCTCGTGCTGCCCTCCGGCGTCACTTCGTGCGACGACTACGATCCCAAGGGCACCGTTGCCGGCGCGGAGGCGAAGATAACCGACATCATTCAGCAGCGCTGCGACGCCGGCATGATCGCCATGCTCGACGCCATCTGCAGCCCCGCCGTCACTCCTTCGGATGTGGCGCAGTGCACGATCGATAACGCCGATGTCGTGACCGAAGACGCCCTGGTCGCCGTCGTCCCGAGCGAGGCCAACGCCTGTGGCGACAACGAGCGCCAGGGCTTCGAGGAATGTGACGGGACCGACGACTCTGCCTGCGACGGGCTCTGCCAAGGCGACTGCACTTGCCCGCCGCCCGTCTGCGGGAACAACATCGTCGAGTCCGGTGAGCAGTGCGACGGGACGGCGGATGCCGCTTGCCCGGGGCTGTGCATGCCGACCTGCCAGTGTGGCATCCTCTCGCCAGTCTCCGAGGAACTCAGCTCCTGCGATCCGGCCGTCCTCGACCGATACACCTTCCCGGTAACAGCCGGAGAAAATGTCATCGTCCAGGCCGACACGGTCAGCACCGCGACGGCGGCGGACCTGTGTTTCGGCCCCGGCTCCGGCTGCAACACAGGAGATGGGATCGCCGGCGACAACGAGGTCCCCTGCGCGTTCCCGTCACCACTCGTCGCCGGTTGTCCACAGGCCGCGTTCCTTGCCTCGGGTACCGGCAGCTGTGTCGTCGAGGTCACGGAGTGCACGGGCGACTGCGCGAGCCAGGCGTCGGCGAGCTACCAGCTCTCCGTCACCCGAGACGGCAACCCCGCGTTGGTACAGATCGTCGCGGACGATCAAGCGATCGGGCCGTGTTTATTCGTTACCGCATGGGGCAGCCAAGGGACCGGGAACGGTCAATTCGACGTGCCATACGATGTCGCGCTGGATAGCAGCGGGAACGTCTATGTTGCGGACGCGGCCAACGCCCGCGTCCAGAAATTCACCAGCACCGGCGCCTTCATCACCAAATGGGGGACTACGGGCACTGGCAACGGACAGTTCATGGGTCCAACGGGAATCGTCGTCGACGGGGGTGGAAATGTCTACACCGTGGATCAGGGAAATCACCGCATCCAGAAATTCACGAGCGCCGGCACCTTCCTCACCGCTTGGGGAAGCATGGGGACTGGCGACGGGCAGTTCATGTATCCCGGTGACGTCGCTGTCGCCGGCGGCGACGTCTACGTATCGGACGGGCTAAATCACCGCGTGCAGAAGTTTACGAGCGCCGGAACTTTCATTGCCAAGTGGGGCAGCTTTGGGAGCGGCAACGGTCAATTCGACAACCCGGCCTACGGTATAGCGGTGGACGGAAACGGAGACGTTTACGTCTCGGATGGCAACAATCACCGGGTTCAAAAATTCAGTGCCACCGGCGCTTTCATCACGAAGTGGGGCAGTTTTGGAAGCACTAATGGCCAGTTCAACTTCGCACAGGGCGTAGTCGCCGACGGGAGCGGAGATGTCTACGTGGTGGATGGCGGCAACGCTCGCATTCAGAAGTTCAGCACCGCCGGTACCTTCCTCGCAAAATGGGGTAGCCCCGGCGGTGGCAACGGCGAGTTCAACGCCCCGACAGGAATTGCACTGGACGCTGGCGGTAATATGTACGTCGCAGATACCTCTAACCACCGCATCCAGAAGTTCTCCTGTCCTCCGTAAACCGGCCTCGGGCTGAAGCCTCTCGGCGCGCCACTAGACTGTGGGCGGCAGCGACGATGGGGACGACCGTCGGCAGGATGCGATCTCGTAAGCTAGTGAACCCGCCCGCGGGCGTCGCTCTGTTTCTGTCGATCCTGCTGATGTCGGTGGCGGCAACCGCCGAGGCCAATCGGTCCGATCCGCGTAGTGGCCACAACCCCGCGCGGCTGACATAGATCCACCTATCAGACGTAGCGAGAATCGGCCTGAATCGGCTTATCCGCTTCGCTCGCCTGCACGGGAGCCGTGGACGCCAAGGCCGGGGCCTTGAGTGCGCCCCGGGTCGACCGATCGAGCAAGCGATACACCGCCATCAAAGCGATGGCAGAACGACGATCGAGGTCGCGATCGTCTCGAGCCCACGCGCGTCGGCCGACACGCCAATGGATGCGGGAAGGAGTGACTGCCCGAGGGCTGCCGAGGCAACCTGAAAGCCGATGGCATTGGCTGCGTGCTCGCTTCCGACCCGGGCCGGGGTCGTCGCGATGAGCGAAGGAAAGATCGGACCGCATGCACAGCCGAGCATCGCTGCGGCGATCATGTCGACGTGCGCGTCGGCATGTCCAGCGAGCGCCAGCGCGCTCGCGGTAACTGCAACCGTACAGACGCTCAGCAACGATCGTGGGCGTGCGCCCAACTGCGTTGCCGCTGCCAGAACGCGCCCGGTCAACAGGCCGCCCCAGAACAAGCTCACCGTCGCGCCCGCGATCGACAGAACATTCAGCATGCGCGCCGAATGATGAGTCGCAACGTAAGTATTGATGCCAGCGTCGATGGTGCCGGCGCCGAGGTCGGCGAGCGTGCCGAGCGCAACCATGAAGGACCAGGCGGGCGCGATCGAATAGCCGAGCAGGCTCACCGCCGTCAGCAAGCACGACACTGCGAGCAGCGTGCCGATGGTTACGCGCGCCAGGATACGCCCGCTGAGAAAGCTCGACAGAACGTAGCCGCTTGTCGACGTGACGAGCAGCGCGTCGAGCGGCAGGCCGAACGACGCGCGCACCGACGGCCAAGCGACTCCGAGCAGGCCATCGGGCAAGCCGAGGCTCACGAACCCGAGATACGAAAGGACGAGGAGCAGGGACCGCTTGCGCTCGAGCTTCATGATCGTGGCCTTGAGCTCTCCACCACGCAGTATGACGCACGGCGCGACCGGACGGTTACAACGGCCGCCCAGCTACCTACCTGGTCCTCGGCTCCGCACTAGGCGTAGCCACCGCCGGCGTGCTACAAGCAGCCGGCGGGTTATCAATCAATGCGACGATTGGTGCGGGTCTCCCGCGTACTCTGTGCCGTGGCGGCGCTTGCGGTCATTGACGGCCACGGCGAAGCATCCGCGCTCATGGCGCCTCTCGGCGTGCCTGTCGACGCCAGCGACAACTTGCAGATCACACCGAGTCCGGTCGTGGCCATGAACACGAACGGAGATTTTGTCGTCGTTTGGAGCACCCTCTCAACCGGCGGAGGAGACTTCGACATTTTCGCGCACAGGTTCGACCGCACAGGCAAGAAGCAGGGGGACAAGTTCCAGGTCAACACGATCACCTACGGCGCGCCCGTCAACCAGACCGACCCGAGCGTCGCCTTCATCGGCAACAGCGGCAACTTCGTGATCGTGTGGACAGCAAGGGACTCGAACTACGCCGGCATTCGCGGCAACGTCTTCGACGACAACAACAATCGTCAGCTCGCACAGGAGGCGGTGTTCAACGACGAGGAGGAGGGTGACCAGCGCAAGCCTGCCGTGACCGGGACCAATGCCGGGTTCATCGTCGCGTGGGAGCACTTTCCGGTTGGAGCCGACGGCGAGATTAGAGTTCGGATATTCAATTCCAACGGGACCGCGTCGCCCGGGGGCAGCGTGGTCACGACTTCGTTCCCCTTCACCCCGGACATCGATGTCGCCGACGACGGCAGCTTCGTCGTGGTGTGGGGTCAGTCGGTCGGAGTTCCCCCGCCCCCAGACTCGGACATCTTCGCCCGCCGCTTCAATAGCAACGGATCCGCTGCCGGCACCGCATTCATGGTGAACTCGTCCACGACCGAGCGGCAGGTCCGCCCGCACGTCCAGGTCGCAGCAGGTGGAGAGTTCGTCGTCGCCTGGGACCTAGGCACGGGCTTCCTGCCGAGCTTTCAGAAGTTCGATCCGATCGGCAACAAGATCATCCCCCCCGGCGAGAAAGCGGCGGCGGAAAGGCATGTGCCGAGCCCCCAGCCGGGATTCATCGATCTGGCGCTGGCCGCCGACGGGTCATTCGCTACCGTCTACGTCAGCCCCGGCGGGCTGGCGCAGATCGCCGGACTTCTGTTCGACAGCACCGGCACCACCGTCATCGACTCAAACCTGGGCAACGCTTCTTCGGAGTTCCTCGTCCTCGCCCCCCCCAATTTGAGCGGCACGTACCCGACGATCGCGACCGACGGCAGCGATCTCTACGTCGTAGCCTACGGCGACAACGGAGGATTGAGCACCGAGCCGCACGCAGCGGCGCGTCTCTTCACCATCACGCATCCATCGTGCGGAGACCCCGCCGGCAACGGTAGCATCACGGCGAGCGACGGGCTGCTCACGCTCCGCGCCGCCGTCAGCTCGGCGAGCTGCGCGCTGTGCCTGTGCGACATCAACGACTCGGGAACGATCACGGCGAGCGATGCGCTGGCCGTCCTTCGCGCCGCCGTTCACATCATCGTCTCGTTCTCGTGCCCGGCGTGCATATAGAGCGTCGTTTCGATATGGCCTGCAACGGTTCTGGAGCGCGAATGAAGCTCTGACATCGACCGTCGCAAACGACTCCGGGCCCCGCTGCCGTGAGGACCTGATGCTCTAGACGCAATAACTCACCGAGCGACCAGGCTTGGAAAGGACACCCACCCGGCGTGTAGGGTGGTTCGGCGTCGGCGATCTCGGAGAGGTGGCCGAGGCCGGCTCGTAGTGGTCACAACCCCGCGCGGCTGACGTAAATCTACTTATCAGACGTAGCAAAAATCGGCCTGAATCGGCTTATCCGCCGTGCTCGTTGAGGCCGTGCACCTTGCCGCCGAGCTTCATCACGCCGGTCTGGACCGGCAGCGGCCCTGACGATTTGGAGCCAGGCTTCAGGGCTAGGAGTGTGCGCGGCAGAAACCGGCATGCGACGAGAGTCTGGTAGGATGCGGCATGTCGACAAGCTTTCGCCCGTATTTGCCTGACCAAGCCCTACTGCTGGCACCGTCGCTGAGCGATTGGCTGCCGCAGGGGCACC
>CAZKRI010000028.1:0-37081 GCA_964555245.1 uncultured Myxococcales bacterium | reverse complement strand
GCCTGTACGGTCGATGCCTGCGACGAAGGGACCGACAGTTGCACGCATACGCCGGACGACGCGGCCTGCAGTGACGGCACGTTCTGCAACGGGGCCGAGACCTGCACGGCAGCCGGCTGCCAGGCAGCGCTGCCGGTCGATTGCACGGATGGGGCGGCCTGTACGATCGATTCCTGCGACGAGGGGAGCGATAGCTGTGCGCATGCCCCGAGCGACGCTGCCTGCGACGACGCTCTGTTCTGCAACGGCGCCGAGACCTGTGACACCCTGCTGGGTTGCCAGGCGGGCGTTCCGCCAGCGCTGAGCGATGGCATCCCGTGCACCGCGGACGCCTGCAACGAGACGCTCGGCATAGTCGTCCACACTCCGGTCGACATCGCCTGCGACGACGGGTTGTTCTGCAACGGAACCGAGACCTGCGACGTGAGCTTGGGCTGTCAGGCGGGCCCGCCGGTCGATTGTGACGACGCAGACATCTGCACGACCGATACGTGCGACGAGGCAGGCGACGCGTGCCAGCACACCGACACGTGCAACCCACCGGCGCCGATCACGGCCGAGGAGGTCAGGACCGGGAGCTCGATCAGCCTGAGCAGCGTGGCGACCACGCAGTCACTGGCCGCAGTGGCCGACCACCTCTACCTGGCAGCGATCTCATACAAGCCCAACACTGTGGTCACCATCGTGACCGGGTTGGGCCTTGCCTGGACGCGAGTGGGCGCCCAGTGCGCCGGACGCGCGCAGACCGGGATCGAGGTGTGGAAGGCGCAGGGAACACCCAGCGGCAGCGGGGTGGTGACGGCGACCTTGCAGGGAACGGTCTCGAGCGCCGTGATTGCGGTGACACGCTACTCGGGTGTCAGCACCAGCAACCCGGTGGGCAGCATCGAGTCGGCCAACACCAACGGAGTCGACGGCTCGTGCGCCGGCGGAGTGGACAACAGCTCCTACTCGTACTCGCTGCCCGCCGTCGGAACGGGCTCGGTGGTCTACAGCACGGCGGCGATGCGCAACCGGACCCACACGCCGGGAGCGGGTTACCAGGAGCTAGCCGAGGTGGTCAGCAGCAGCGGTGGCGCCGCATCGTCGGAGGCCGTCTCAGCGCAGACCGCAATAGCGGCCGGTGCGATGACGGTGAACGGGACGTTCAGCGGAACCGCTGACTGGGCGGCGCTGGCGTTCGCCATCAATCCATAGATCCACCGCATCTTGGGAACACGCTAGCCGCAGCCCCGAACGCACGACCCCGCGTCCGAGCGGGTGCTCTGCGCGTGTACCGTGACCCCCACCCGGGTGGTGCGCAGGATTTCTGTCTCTCGGACAAGACGCTGGCGGCGCGCAAATCGCACTGGGTCAGGAGACATGGTCATTGACAGTGGCGTGCATGACGCGCGAGGATCGCACGCCCCTAGTTGTCCGGCAGCAAGGCCGCAGCGGATCGACGTAGTGCGGAGGGGGCGAGGCTGCCCGGATGTGTAGTACCAGACGCTGGGGGTGCAGTCGGACAATCTTTCTGGGACGGGAGAGATCATTCGCGCCTTGCGCTTTTCGCTAGACAGCGACCTCTCCTGGACAAGGAGGGACCCATGTCGTCACGTCTCATCTCTACGCGGATAGGCTGGATCGGTATCGGCGCGCTTTGCGCGATCGTCACCCTTGCACCGCTCGACGCGCCAGCCTCGCACAAGCCCGACGGTCGAGTCACCAGGCCGCGGTCGCAGCACTACGACGGGTCGCCGGCCAACCGGAGCTTCGACTTTGAAGGCTGGGTCGATTTCCCGGGCTCCCAAGGTCAGGTGCGGATCGAGGTGCTCAAGCAAAGTAACTCCACCGCGAGCAATGACGCGATCGACGACAGCAACTGGATCCAGGTCGCCGTTGCCACGCCGAGCAACACGGCGACGAAGATCGATGGACTGATGCGCTTCAAGTGGTCGGCGCGATCCATCAAGGCGTTCACGAATACTCCCGGCAGCGACGAGCGCCGGTGGCCTCAGGGCGGCACTTCGCGCGTGCGCTTCAGGGCCGTCCACCAAGGCGCCGAGGAGTTTCTACGCGTGTTCGACCAGGATGGGGTGCTCTTCGATCTGAGACAGTTGATCATGTCGGATGAGGACCCGAACCCGGCAACGCTGCCGCTCGACCAGCGACCGAACTATCTGAACCGGAAGAAACCGGACTTCGTGGATGGAGCGGCCCAGCAAGAGGAGACCGATCGATACTATGAAACGGTAGGCACGAATCCGGATGGGACGGGGACGGAGCAGGGCGCGAACCCCAGACGTGCGATCAAGAATACGCTCGAAACCCTGGAAGACTTCAGGAATCGGTATTTTCTCAGTGTTCCGGCCGTCTGCCAGCAGACCTTTATCGTCAACTCCCCCAATGGTCCCGCGGAGGTGGTGGGACCGCACATCGTCGCGAAGTACTTCAACCACGGCGACCTCGGCTTCGGGCGTGAGATGCAATGCATGCACAACAGCTGTGACTTCGAGACGGCCTGTTACGTCAGCAACTACGGCAATTTGAGCGATGTGGGGGAGGAGCAAGCGATTTTCGGCGTCAGAGCCAACAAGGAAGAATCGTTCAAAGCCGTGAACGCACCCAAAGGAGCTACGGACGCCCCCGGGTTCAGTGGTAAGCCGTTCGCGACCGTATGCATGGTCGATCGTGGGCTAATGCCGCTGGACGCGCCGAATCGGGTCTTCTTCGTGGTCTACGACCATTTCGACTCCCAAGACCGTCCCGTGATCACTAACAATGCCAACCTGGACGAGAAGCAGTTCAACAATTTCGTTCCGGGGAACTGCTTGGTCTGTCACGGTGCGGGCAGCAGCTACGACACGGCAACCCACAGCGCCAAGGGCGCCTTCTTCGTGCCGTTCGACATCTCTGCCTTCCAGTTCTTCAGCTCAGATTCGAACAATCCGCTGTCGCTCGCCAAGCAGGAGGCGGCGTTCAAAGCGCTGAACCTGCTTGTGTTCCGTACGGGTACTTCCAACAACCGAGATATCTTAGACCTCGTCAACGGCTGGTACGGCGGCGAGGGAATGCCTCGATCGACGTTCAATCGCACCTACGTGCCGCCGGACTGGAGGAAGCCGGGTGACACGGAAGAGGACAAGATCCAGGACAAGGGCAGACGAGAGCTCTATCTCGAGGTGGTCGCCCCCTATTGTCGGGGCTGTCACATCACTCATGCAACGTACGCTCAAGATGACACGCTCGAGTTCAACGGCGTGTTTTTCGTGGCCGACTCGCTGCGGTTCGACTCATTCGACGATTTCGAGAGCTGGGCCCCGTCCATCCGCGACCTCGTCTGCTTCGAGCACGAGATGCCGAACGCGGAGCGGACGGCAAGGCGCTTCTGGCGCAGCTCGGCACGGTCGCAGATTCTGAACCGGCTGAACATCACTTCTATGGGCGGCTGCGAGCAGGTGGTGCAGTAGCCGCCGTTGCTGCCCGGTACGGTGACGCCGGCCCGTCTCTTTGTTCGCTCTGCGCCGCAGAGATCCGCCGGGGCGGCTCTTCCCGGCGTGGGGTGCTCAGGTAGCGCGTCTTCTACGACGGGACGGAGGGTCTTGCCCTCTTCGGCCGCCGGCTTCTTCGCCTGACGCAGAAATCGTGAGCTCCCCGTCGACCCACATGGGTACAGCAGGCAGCGTGGCTCCGCGTCCGAGCGGATGTCTAGGGCTACCCGAACTCTCCCGCAACGCGTAGTTCGACTCGCGTGAGCCAGATGGGCGGAATGGGACCTGGCCCCATTCGGTCAGGCCCGGCCTTGCGTCACCGCTGGCACGCGCGCATACACGCACGAGCGCCAATCCAGTTATCCAGGTCCTCGTAGCGCTATGCGTTCGACCTCCCCGGTGGCTCGCCGGGCAGCGTCCTGCGGACGCTTCTTGGCAGCCGCCTGCATCGGGACTCTGATCCCGATCTCCACGGGACCCACCGTCGGCTGGGCGGAGCTTCCGCCTCCGCACTTCACGGTCGCTTTTCTGGCCGACCAAGGGCTCGGCGCTGACTCCGAAGCCGTCCTCCAACTCGTTGCTGCGGAGGGCGCCGATGCGGTCCTGCACATGGGCGACTTCGACTACGACGACGATCCGCAGGCCTGGGACGCTCAGATCAACGCTACACTCGGCCCCAACTTTCCGTATTTCGCGGTTTCCGGAAACCACGATGAGAACAGGTTCCTTGGCGCGGGCGGTTACCAGGAGTTTCTCGAAGCCAGGATGAACCGGCTCGGCATTGGGTGGACGGGGGATCTGGGGGTGATGTCGTGGCACCGTTACGGTGGCATCTCGTTCGTGATGACGACGCCAGGGGTGTTCGGCGCCGGCAACGGGCTGCACGACCTCTACATCCGCGATCAGTTCGCAGCGGACGATTCGATCTGGCGCGTCAGCGCCTGGCACAAGGACATGCGTCTGATGCAGGTCGGCAGCAAGCCCGACGAGAGCGGCTGGGGAGTCTACGAGCAGTCGCGCAAGGCCGGCGCCATCATCGCTACCGGCCACGAGCATTCCTACTCGCGCACGCACCAACTCAGCGACATCGACGACCAGGTCATTGCGAGCACCAGCGATACGCTGATGCTCGCCCGCGACCAGCCGGCCACCGGCACCGACGAGGGACGTTCGTTCGTGTTCGTCTCCGGCCTGGGCGGTGAGAGCATCCGCAACCAGGACCGGGACGGACCGTGGTGGGCGGCCGTGTACACCTCCGACCAGGCTGCGACCTACGGTGCCCTCTTCGGCGTGTTCAACTACCTGAACAACCCCCGCCGCGCCTACTTCTACTTCAAGGACATCGATGGAGTGATCGTCGACGAGTTTTTCGTCGAGACTTCGCTGTTCGCGTCGTCGTCCACCACGACGACGATGCCACCGACCACCACCACGCTGGGCGCGACGACGACCACGCTGCCGGTCACGTCGACCACGCTGCCGAGCGACGTGATCACGGCGCGACAGGTCGCCACCGGTACCGCGGCCGCAGCCGCCACCGTGGCCACTTCCAGCCCGCTGGCCGCCGTCGCGGGCGATTTGTACGTGGCCTCGATCGCGAGCAAGGTCGACACCCCCGTGCTGGCGGTGACGGGGCTCGGCCTGGTGTGGAGCGAAGTCATCGCCCAGTGCTCCGCGCGCAATCAGACGGGTGTGGCCGTGTGGGTGGGGCAAGGCGTGCCCAGCGGCTCTGGGGTGGTGACCGCGACGCTGGCCGCCGCACCCGCCAACGCAGTCATCGCCGTCACACGCTACTCCGGCGCCGACGTCACCGATCCAGTCAGCGTTGTCGCTTCGGCTAACACCAATGGCTCGGCTGGCGGCTGCAGCGGTGGTGTCGACGGCTCGAGCTACGCATTGACGGTCGCGACCAACGAGCCCGCGTCGTTGGTCCATGTCGCTGCGGCCATGCGCAATCGTACCCACACGCCATCGGGTGCGCTCGCCGAGCAGGTCGAGGTGCGCAACGGAACGCTGGGCGCAGTGGCATCGGTGGCGGCCGCCAACCGGCTGGTGGTGCCTCCGTCGGTGCTCGACGTCGGCGGCACGTTCGACGGCGCTGTCGACTGGGCTGCCGCTGCTGTCGTCGTGCGTCCGCTTGTCGGTAGCGCGTCGACTACCAGCACCATGACGACCTCGACCACCAGCACCACGACGTCCACGACCACGACGTCGTCGTCGACCACCTCCACCACGCTGCCGCCGCCGGGACTGTTCCGCACGCAGCTCGTCCGCGTGCGCCGCATCGACGAGGGGCCGGGCCGCCAGCGCGGCAAGCTCAAGAGCGAAGAGCTCAACGCCAGCGGCGTCGAGTTCGATCCGGCGGTCGAAGCGCTCGTCTTCCGCCTCGAGGCCAACGGCAAGACCCTCGCGCTGGCGACCATCGATGCCGGCGATCCGCTCTGGCAGCTCACGACCAGAGGTCACCGGTGGAAGGCAGGTACGGATGAGGAACAGGCCAGACTCATCGACATTCGCATAGATTCGGATCAAGACCTGTTCAGGGCCTTCGTCCGGTTCGCCAACCTCGATCTCTCTGGTGTCCCCATGCCTGCGGTGATGACCGTCAGCCTCTCGCTCGGAAACGACCTCTGGTCCGGCCCCACCCCTCCGTGCGAGCTCTCCGCCGACGGCAGCGCGCTTCGCTGCCGCTGACCTTCCTCTTCATTCCATCGGAATCCGTGTCGATCCCCTCGAGTCCCTAGCAGGAGACTCGACTCGGACCCGTTTACCTCCGCACTTCCTCGACAGATTACCTATCGCTCCGTCGCTCCCGGGAGAGTGCACCTTGCCCCGGCGTCACGTTAGGTGGTGCGACGGCCACTAGACTGCGAGCCACCACCGGCTTTCTTCTGCGCGCCGCTCTCGGTTTCATGACGCCATGTCCGCACCGGCCCCCGCTCATCCGTCCGCAACCGTCGTCCTGTTACGCGACGTGAGCGACGGCATCGAGGTGCTACTCGTTCGCCGCAACACGCAGCTCGAGACGCACGGGGGCGCGTGGGTGTTTCCAGGGGGGCGCGTCGATCCGGGAGATCTCGAGGGGATCGATCCGAACGACGCCGTGGCAGCGGCAAGACGGGCCGCGATGCGCGAGCTTGCCGAGGAGGCGGGGCTCGAGATCGCCGAGAGCTTGCTGGTGCCGATGGCGTTGTGGATCACACCCGATTTCATGCCCAAGCGCTTTGCAACATGGTTTTTCGTGGCGGCGGTCGATCATGCCGAGGTTCGCGTGGACGGCAGCGAGATCGACGCGTACCGGTGGGTGCGGCCGGCCGACGCGCTCGCCGAGCAGCAAGCTTCGACGCTCGAGCTGCCGCCGCCAACCTTCGTGACGATTACGCAGCTGGGCGTGTATGCATCGGCTGACGCGGCTGTACGCCAACTGAGCGATCGCGAACCGACGCGCTATACGCCGAAGATCTGCCGGATCGCCGAAGGCGCGTGCTCGCTGTACGAGGGTGATGCCGGATACGAAGCCGGCGATGCGCGGCTGCAAGGGCCGCGCCACCGGTTATGGATCGTCTCGTCGGGGTGGCGCTACGAGCGCAGCGTGCGTTCGGTCGCCGCGAGCGCAAGCTCATGCCCGTCTACCGGTGGCGCTCGCAGCAGATGCGTTCATGAACAATGCGGGGTAGGCTACGCGCCTTCGCGCCCGATGAATCCCGGCGAGCACAGCGCGTATCGCGCGACGATTCGCGCGCTATCCGACCGGCTGGTGGCGACCCAGCGGCCCATCCGCATTCTCGATGCGACTCAGTGGGACCCCGCCGTGCGCGAGGCGTTCATGGCCGCGGGGTGCCGGACCCAGCCGCCGGTGGACGCCGGCTACTACGCCCGGCGACCGCTCGGGTTCGACCCGGAAGAGAAGCGCCGCGAGTTCCAAGAGCTCGAGCGCGACGTCAACCGGCAGCTCGGCCAATTCAGCTCGGTTGGCGCGATCATGCGGAGGATGTGCCGGGAGTACGAGACGGTGGTGCGGATGCTGGAAGCGCGGGGCCGGCCGGAGTTCTGCAGGCTTTCCCAGGAGCTCTATGGAAGCGCCGCGGACGTCTTCCACGCTGGCGAGCCGACGCTCGGCGACTTCGGCGTAATGATGTCGGAGTCCCTGACCAACATCGACCGCAGCGCCGTCTTGGAAGTCGAGGAGCGGAAAATCAGCGGCGAGGAAGCCATCGGCATCGTGCAGGCGGCGCTCGACCGCGCTTTCCAGGATCCCGACCACCGGGTGCGCGTGATTCTGAGCGACGGGATCGTCGCCGACGCGGCGGCCGGCTCCGACTACTTGAAGATCCGGCGCGAGGCGCGCTTCAACGCGCGCGACCTGCGCATCCTGGAGGTCCACGAGGGCTGGGTGCACCTTGGGACCACTCTCAACGGCCTCAGCCAGCCCGTGTGTACCTTTCTCAGCAAGGGACCGCCCTCATCGACCGTGACCCAGGAAGGGTTGGCGATCCTGATCGAAATCATGGCGTTCGCGTCGTACCCCGCGCGACTGTGGCGAATCACCAACCGCATCCGTGGGATCGCCATGGCCGAGAACGGCGCGACGTTTCTGGACGTGTTCCAGTTTTTTCGTGACCAGGGCCTGGATGAGGAAGAGAGCTACACGAGCGCGGTGCGGCTGTTTCGCGGCAGCCTGCCCACGCTCGGTCCGTTCACCAAGGACATCTCCTACAGCAAGGGTTTCGTGCTCACCTACAACTTCGTTCAATTGGCCGTGCGCCGCGGCCTGCTGGACCGGATCCCGCTACTGTTCTGCGGCAAGACCACCCTCGAGGACGTACGTGACCTCCAGCATCTGGTCGAGGAGGGGATCGTCGTTCCGCCGCGCTACCTGCCGCCGATGGTGATGGACCTCAACGCACTGACGGCCTGGATGTGCTTTTCCAACTTTCTCAACCACCTCGATCTCGAGCGCATTGCCGCCGACTACGCCAGCGTCCTGTAGCCCGGCCGGTTTGGTCAGCACCGCCCACGTTCTATAAGAGCGCCATGCCAGCCAAGCTCGACTACCTGGCCTTCGACGTCGACAACCACTACTACGAGGCCGAGGACGCGTTCAGCCGCCACATCGACCCCAAGATGCGCAAGCGAGGGGTGCGCTGGTGCGAGATCGACGGCAAGCGCCGCATCTTGATCGGCGGCAAGCTCGATAAGTTCATCCCCAACCCGACGTTTAATCCGGTGTCCAAGCCCGGGGCGCTCGAGGACTACTTCCGCGGAGAGAATCCGAGCGGCAAGGACATGGGCGAGCTGTTCGGCGACCTCGAGCCGATCCGGCCCGAGTACCGCGACCGCGACAAACGGTTGCAGACGCTGGACGCCCAAGGCCTGGAGGCGTGCGTGCTGTTTCCGACGCTCGGCTGCGGGATCGAAGAGGCGTTGCGCGGAGATGCGGCGGCGGCGCACGCCACCTTCCGTGCTTTCAACCAGTGGTTGGCCGAGGACTGGGGCTTTGCTTATCGCGACCGGATCTTCGCGGTGCCGATGCTGACGCTCATGGATCCCGAGCGGGCGGTGGCGGACCTGGAGTGGGTGCTCGAGCGCGGCGCGCGCATGGTGTTCCTGCGACCCGCCCCCGTACCCAAGGTGGGTGGGAGCGCCTCGCCGGGCGACCCGGTCCACGATCCATTTTGGGCACGCGTGAGCGAGGCCGGGGTGACGGTGGCGTTTCATGCCGGGGACTCGGGCTACGGCCGCTACGCGGGACACTGGGAGCGGCGTGGTCAGATGGAGGGCTTTCGCGGTTACGCCTTCGGCATCTCGACCCTGCTCGGGCGCGCCATCATGGACACGATGGCGGCGCTCATCGTCCACGGCGTCTTCCAACGCTTTCCCAACTTGCGAGTGGCCAGTGTCGAGAACGGCGGATTCTGGGTCGCCTGGCTATTCAAGAATCTGAAGAAAGCCTACGGGCAGATGCCGTGGGCGTTCTCGGAGGATCCGCGCGAGACGTTCAAGCGGCACATCTGGGTCGCGCCCTACTTCGAGGACGACATCGGCGAGCTGGCACGACTCATTGGGGTGGACCGGATCCTGTTCGGGTCGGACTGGCCCCACGCCGAGGGCCTCACCGAGCCGCTGCGCTTCGTCGACGAGCTGAAGGATTTTTCGCCGACCGAGATCCGCAAGATCATGCTCGAGAACCCGCGGACGATCGTTCGGCCACGACCGCCCTCGGCGGCCTGAGCAAAGGAACCGGCGCTCAGTCCTCGCCGGGCCCTTCGAGGTAGGTGTAGCCGTTGAGGCCGTCCTCGTAGAACTTGGCGAAGCGGCCCGCCTGCTGGTGGTCGATCCGGCCTTCGCGCACGGCGTCCTCCAGCGACATCTGCAGCCGGTCGATCAGCTCCTTGCCGCGGTACTGCACGTAGTCGAGCACCTCGTTGACGGTGTCTCCCTTGACGATCGTCTCCAGGACCACCTCGCCGGCGTCGTTCAGATCGACGTGGACGGCGTTGGTGTCGCCGAACAGGTTGTGCAGGTCGCCCAGGATCTCCTGGTAGGCGCCGACCAAGAAGGCCCCCAGGTAATAGGGCGACTCATCGAAGGTGTGCAGGAGCAGGGTGCGCCGGACGTCGCGGCGGTCGATGAAGGTTTCGATCTTGCCATCGGAGTCGCAGGTGATGTCGCAGAGCACCGCGTGGCGATTGGGCCGCTCGGCCAACCGATGGATCGGCATGATCGGGAACAGCTGCTTGACGGCCCAGCTGTCCGGCATCGATTGGAACAGCGAGAAGTTGCAGAAGTAGGTGTCCGACAGGATCCGGTCCAGGCCCGAGATCTCGTCGGGGACGTATTCGAGCTCCTTGACCAGCTTGCTCACCTTGTGACAGATCGAAAAGAACAGGTCTTCGGCGACCACCCGCTGGTCGAGTGGCAGATAGCCGGTGCTGAACAGGTTCATCGTCATGTCGAGCGCCTGCTGGGCGTCGTGGAAGCTCTCGAGCACGTTGCGGGAGGTGAGGTTCTGGTGGGTCATGAGCAGGTCGTGCAGCGGCTGCTCGCAGCTCTCGTCGAGCTGCGCGGGTATCATCGCCGTGCCGTTGCCCTGGGCCGCCACCCCGAGTGTCCCGAACACCAGCACGCTGTGGTAGGCGACGATCGCCCGGCCGCTTTCCGAGATGATGTGCGGGTGGGGCACCTTGCCCTCGTCACAGATGGTCTCGATGTGATAGACGACGTCGTTGGCGTACTCCTGCAGCGTGTAGTTCATGCTCGACTCGAAGTTGGTCTGCGAGCCGTCGTAGTCGACCCCCAAGCCGCCGCCCACGTCGAGGTATTCCAGACCGGCGCCCCGCCGGTGCAGGTCGACGTAGACGCGCGCGGCCTCGTTGAGCGCGGCCTTGAGCTGGCGGATGTCGGTGATCTGACTGCCCAGGTGGAAATGCAGGAGTTTGAAGCAGTCGGCCATGCCGCGCTTCTCCAGCTCGCATAGCCCGGCGAGCAGCTCGCTTACGGTCAGACCGAACTTCGAGCGGTAGCCGCCCGAGGACTGCCAGCGGCCCGCCCCGCGGGCCGCGAGCTTGACGCGCATGCCGATGCGCGGGCGCACGCCGACTTTTTCGGCGTACTTCAGCACCAGCTCCAGCTCGGTGTACTTTTCGACCACCGGGATCGCCTCGCGCCCGATCTTCTGGGCGAGCATCGCGGTCTCGATGAACTCGTCGTCCTTGAACCCATTGCAGATGATCGGCGTGTCGCGGTCAGTCATGGCGACGACCGCCAGTAGCTCCGGTTTGCTGCCGGCCTCCAGCCCGAAACCGTAGGGGCGCCCGTGCTCGATGATTTTCTCGACGACCTGTCGCTGCTGATTGACCTTGACCGGGTAGACGCAGGTGTAGGCGCCCTTGTAGTCGTGCTCGCGGATCGCGTTGGCGAACACGTCGTGCAGCTCGCGCAGCCGGTCCTTCAAGATGCCGTTGAAGCGCAGCAGGATCGGCAGGTCCAAGCCGCGCAGCTGCAACCGCTCGATCAGCTCCTTCAGGTCGATGGCGCGCTTGGGGTCGCGCTCGGGGTGGACGAGCAGGCTGCCCTCGGGCGAAACCGAGAAGTAGCCCTTGCCCCACCCGGGCACGTCGTAGAGCTCGCTGGCGTCCGCGGCGGTCCAGCGTTTGAGAGCGGGATCGATCATCCCTCGCTCGTTCGTTTATAGAGGCGTGAATCGTCAAAGCAATACTTTCGCGTCGTGCGACCGACGATTTTTCGCGCGGGGCTCGCTCCGCTTCCGTGGCCAACGGCTCGGGAGTATCAGTCGGAGCCGGGAGGACGAGCGATGATCACTCCGTTCGACGAATATCCCATCCACCAAACCTCGGATCCGCTGGCGCGTCCGGCGCAGAGCGACCGCAACTTCTACGGGCGTTACTGGTTCAACGGATTCGACCGCGACGGTGCCTTCGTCTTTGAGGTGGGGCTCGGGCAGTACCCCAACCGCTTCGTGCAGGACGGCCACTTCAGCGTGGCCGTGGGCGGGGTCCAGCATTCGTTCCACGCTTCCCGGCGCGCGCCGGCCGACCGCTCGGAGACCGCGGTGGGACCGCTGCGGGTTGAGATCGTCGAGCCGTTGCGGCGGATCCGCGTGCACCTGCCTCGCAACGCCAGCGGCATCGAGTGCGACCTGGAATTCCGGGCCCGGACGGTGCCCACCGAGGAGCCCAAGAACCTCATGCTCGAGGGCACCCGCGTGATCATGGACACCAGCCGCTTCACGCAATTCGGCCACTGGCAGGGTCATTTCACTGTGGCCGGGGTACGCACCGAGGTTCGTGCCGAGACCACGCTGGGCACCCGCGACCGGTCCTGGGGCGTGCGGCCCGTGGGCGAGCCAGTCGGGGGAGCACCGGCACCGCCCGGCGGTGAGCTGGGCATCTACTGGGTCTGGTGTCCGATCCATTTCGACGATCTCTGCACGCAGTTTCTGACCTTCGAGGACCGCGACGGTCGCCCCACGCAGCTGAGCGCCGCAGTGGTTCCAACGTACCCGTCGGTGCAAGCGGTGCCTCAGGCCGAGCCCGGCCATCGCGAGATGGCCACGGCCCGGCACCGGATCCAGTGGGAGCGGGGCACCCGCCGCCCGCGTTCCGCCGACCTCGAGTTGGTCTCGCATCAGAACGAGACGTTGCGGATTCGGCTCGAGCCCATCGCTCGCTTCCAGCTCTTAGGCATCGGCTACCAGCACCCGGAATGGGGTCACGGCATCTGGAAGGGAGAAGAGGCCAGCGGGCACGAGTCCTGGCGCCTGAGCGACCTGGACCCGCTCGACTACCGGCACATCCACGTTCACCAGATCTGCCGGGCGACCATGGGCGAACGCCGCGGCGTCGGGACGATCGAGACACTGGTCTTCGGGCGGCACGCGCCCTCGGGCTTCAAGGAGTTCCTGGACGGCGCCTCCTGACTCCAGACCTCCTGACCTAGAAGTCGCGCTAGTCCGCCAGTTCTGAGCGAAATCCCTCTTGATTCGTAGGCCCCGCCGGCCAGGGCGCTGCCTCGCGGACATGGTCGGGGGTGCGCACCCAAAACTGTCCGGTTTTTTTCGCGGCCGGGGCAACGTTGGGCCATGGCAGGACCGACGAAGCAGGGCGATCTGTTCGATCCGGCGCAGAGCGGGCCACCGGCCGGGGCGATGGTTATCAACGGGCGGTGCATGCTGCGCACCCGGGACGTCCACCGCGTTGTGCTCGTTGCCGGCGTGCCCATGGCGCACTTCACGCTCGGCGACCACATGGCCGAGGCGTACGCGATGGTCACGCTTGTGCAGCGGGGCTGGGCCGATCAGCTTGAGGTAGCGCGCGCGTTCGTCTGCTCGCCGCGCACGGTGCGACGCTTTCAGCGCCGGTTCGAAGAGGGCGGACTGACAGCGCTCGGCCGACCCCGAGGCTTTCCGACGGGACAGCGCCGCATAGCCGCAGCACGGTTGCGACGAGTCCATCAGCTCAAGGCGCAGGGTCTGTCCAACCGCGCGATCGCGCAGCAACTCGGGGTCGCCGAGAACGCCGTGCGCAAGTTGCTGCGGCGGATGGGCTGGAAGGCGCTCGAGCCTGAGCAAGCATCGTTGCCGCTTAACGCACTGAGTGCGCACCCAAAATTGTCCGCTTCTACTTCCGCACCGGCCACGCCGCCCACGCTCGCGCCTGCCAATGCCGCGATCGGCGCGGTATCCGGCGAGCCGGCGGCCCTGCCGTCGCCGACGTCGGGTGCGGACCCAAAACTGTCCGCTTTGTCGACGGAGGAGCCGCTGCCGATCTCGTTCGACACCAACCCGGCCGATCGCCGCCTCGACCGGATCTTCGCGCCTCCAAGGACGAAGACCGCCAGATCCCGTGTCGTTGCGAACTCGATGGCTTCGAGGACTCCGATACCATATTGCGATATGGTGTTCATACTGGCACCTTCCTTTCATGGATGCAGGGCGCAAGGTCACGGTGGAACTCCCTGAAGAACTCCTGCAGAAGGCGCAGGAGTCCACGGGTAAGGGCATCACGGCGACCATCCGCCAAGGGTTAGAACTCGTAGCGGCGGGACGGGCGTACAATCAGCTTCGTAAACTCAAGGGCAAGGTAGAGTTGTCGATCGACTGGAAGAGGTCGCGAGAAGATCGCCGATGATCGCGGTCGACACCAGTTCGTGGATCGCGTACCTCGGAGATGCCGACGCGCCGGACGTGACGTTGGTGGATAGGGCGCTCGGAGATCGGCAGGTGTGTCTCCCGCCGGTCGTACTCACGGAACTCCTGCGTGATCCGAAACTGCCGAAGCGTGTTCAGTCCCTATTTCTGTCCATTCCGCTGCTGAACCTGAGCGACGCCTACTGGCAACGTGCCGGCGCGCTGCGGGCCAGGCTGATCTCGAAGCGGCGCAAGGCTGCGTTGGCGGGCATCCTCATCGCGCAAAGCTGTATCGACCACGGCGTCGCGCTCGTGACTCGGGATTCCGATTTTCGCAGCCTCGCCCAAGTGAGCGCGCTGAGACTCCTGGTCTGATCGCCCGCCCGTACGGTCCCGCGTGGATAGAGGCACCGCGGCGGCGGCTTCTCAGTGGATTTTTTGAAACTCGGGGGGCTCGCGGCCACGAGACACCGCGAGTGACGGAGCGTCCACGCTCGCGTCTCGGCTGGTGTTCGCCTCCACCGTTCGTGCGAGGGCCCCAAGCTCGCTAAGCGAGGCTGCCAGCGCTTCCCGTAGATCTTCGAGCGTGGGCAGCAGGTCCCAGTCGCTCGTCAGCCCCCACGCCAGCTTTCCCGCGTAGCTCAGGAGCGCGATGCCGAGGCCCTGATTCTCGAACAGCGGCAGGTGCGGATAGATCGAACGGATGCGCGCGTTGAGCAGATACAGCGACAGGGGTGGCCCTGGCACGTTGGTCACGATCAGGTTGTACGGCTTGGTGCGGTTCAGGACCCGCAGGGCCAACCCGAGCAGATTGGGTCCGGTCCACTCGGCGATCTCCGTGAGCACCTGCGTGCCAGCCGCTTGATGCGACTCGCGCAGAGCGTCGGTCATCGCCCGCACCGCGCGCAGGCGTTGCCAGGGATCGCGCTCGCCGAGGGGGAGATCGGCAAGCCATGCGGACACGCGGTTGCCGGCAGCGCTGCGCTGGTCGGAGGCACGCACGCTCACCGGCACGGCCGCCCGCATGGTGCTCGCATGAACCTGCACCCCGAGCCGGGGCAAAAACCGATGCATGGCGCCGGCGACCGAAGCCAGTACGACGTCGTTCAAGGTGCCGCCGAGCGTCTTCCGGATCGCCTTGACGCTGTCGAGGTCGACCTCCAGCCATGCGACGCGTCGGTGGGGTCCGATCGCGCCATTGAATGGCATCGGGGTCGCTCGCTGAAACCCACTGCGCGCGAGCGACCAGAGTCCGGCCGTCGTGTCCCGGACCGATGAAAACCTCTGCGATCGGTCGCTGCGGCCGAGTCTGGCAACGGCTTCCGCCGCCGTCCTGGCGCGACGGATGGTTGCGTCACGCAGCAGACTGGCGCCGCCGGCGACGACGTCCGGCACCCACGGCTTTGCGTCGTCGATCACGGTTTGCGGCTCGATGGTGAACAGAGCCGCTAGCAGATCGACGCCGGCGATACCGTCGACCATGCAATGGTGCACTTTCGTGATCATCGCGAAATGCCCGCCGGCGACTCCCTCTGCGAACCAGATTTCCCAGAGCGGACGGCGGCGGTCGAGCTGGCGTTCCAGGACGCGCGCGCAGAGCTGGCGCAGTCGCTGGTCAGTTCCGGGCCGTGGCAGGCTCACGTGACGCACGTGATAGGCGAGATCGAAGCGCTCGTCGTCGACCCAGATTGGATTGTTGGTGACCGGGACGTAGGCGAGCTTCTGTCGATAGCGGGGAACCAGGTGCAACCGCGATGCGACGTAGCGACGAATCTTCTCGATGTCGATCCCGCGTGCGGAGGAGGTGACGCTCGAGCCGGGCTCGAGGACCGCCGTCGCCGCGATGTGCATGTAGGTGTAGCGGCCTTCCTGCACCAGGAAGGAGTTGTCGAGTGCGGACAGTGGCTGGTAACGCGCTGCCACGAGCGTGTGCTCCGAGGTGACCTTGCAAGCTCGATACCATCCCGAGCGTCTCGGCGACGCGCCGCTGCGAGCGAATGGGGGGGGTACCGGTCTCTGCGGTGTGAGTACCGAGCGTGCTCAGCCTGTATGTTGTGCAGCGATCGCGGGCACGAAGCCGGAGCGGCCGGGAGGATTTTGCGATTGCTCGGCGTCTCGCCCATAACTGCGGGCTAGAACACGTTTCACTCCCGCGGTCAGCCACCACGCCAAACCCGCGGAGCAAGCGTCGAAGCCGTCCCGATGTACCTCGACTTCACCCCGGAGCAGCAGGCGCTCCGGCAGGAAATCCGCAGCTATTACAGGGAGTTATTTACCCCGGAGTTACGTGCTGCTTTCGCTGCCGAGCGCGAGGAGATGGGCGGGCCGGTCTTCCGTAAGATCGTCGGGCGCATGGGTCGGGACGGCTGGCTGGGGATCGGCTGGCCGCGCCAGTACGGCGGCCAGGGGCGCGGCGCCGTCGAGCAGTTCATCTTCTGGGACGAGACCTACCGGGCGTGTGCGCCGCTACCGGTCATCGCCGTCAATACGATCGGTCCCACGATCATCCAGTTCGGCACGGAGGAGCAGAAAGCGACCCTGCTCCCCAAGATCATCAAAGGAGAGATCTTCTTCGGCGTGGGCTACACGGAGCCTTCGGCCGGCACCGACCTAGCCTCGCTCAAGACCCGCGCCGAGCGCGACGGCGACCACTACGTCATCAACGGCCAGAAACTCTTCACCACGCACGCCCAAGACGCCGACCTGATTTGGCTTGCCGTGCGCACCGACCCGGCCGCGCCCAAGCACAAGGGCATCTCGATCATTCTGGTGCCGACGAATGCACCCGGCTTCTCGGTCACGCCGATCTACACGGTGGGCCGCGAGCGGACCAACACGACCTACTACGAGAACGTGCGGGTTCCGGTGACCAACCTGGTCGGACGTGAGAACGAGGGCTGGAAACTCATCACCTCCCAGCTCAACCACGAGCGGATCACGCTGGCCTGTCCGGGCCTGGCCGACCGGGCCTTCGAAGAAGTCCGCGACTGGGCCGCCGCGACGGCGGCGCCGGCTGGCGGCCGGATGATCGATCAGTCCTGGGTGCAGGCCAATCTGGCGCGGGTCTACGCCAAGCTGGAGGCGGTCAAGGTCCTCAACTGGCGCTCGGCTTGGTCGATCACGGCCGGAGTTCCCGACATGGCCGAGGCCTCCGCGGTCAAGGTCATGGGCACCGAGTTCTTCGTCGAGTGCTACCGGCTGCTTCTCGAGATCGTCGGCAGTGCCGGCATCGTCCTGCCCGGCCAGCCCGGCGCTATACTCGGCGGTCTGTTGGAAGAAGCCTACCGGGCCGCCTGTACGCTCACCTTCGGCGGCGGCGTCAACGAAGTTCAGCGCGACATCATCGCGATGGCGGGCCTCGGCCTGCCGCGCGCCCAGCGACCCTCCGCATGAGGCATCCATCATGAGCACGAAGACTCGGGAAGCGCTCGAGAAGAAGCTGCGCACCTACACCGGCGTCGAGACCGGACCGGTCCAGGTGGCCGCCGATCCCGTGAACGAGACGATGATCCGTCACTGGTGCGAAGCGATGGGTGACGAGAATCCCATCTATACGGATGAAGAGGTGGCCAAACGCTCGGTTCACAAGGGGATCGTTGCCCCCCCGAGCATGCTGCAGGCGTGGATGCTGCCCGGCATCGAGATGGCGAGCCCCCGGCCAGCGAGCGGCAACAAGCAGACCGAGCTGCACGATGTGCTGAACGAGAACGGCTACACGGGCGTGGTCGCAACCAACTGCGAGCAGGTTTACCACCGCTACCTTCGCCCCGGCGACCGGATCAGCAGCATCACCGTGATCGAGTCGGTCTCCGAGCAGAAGGCGACCGCGCTCGGCACCGGCTACTTCATCAACACCCGTGAGACCTTCCGCGATCAAAATGGTGAAGAGGTCGGCTGGCAGACCTTCCGGGTGCTCAAGTTCCAGCCCGTCCAGCAGCCGCAGACGGCGGCGGCGGGTGACGTCAGGCCGCAGAAGCCCACACGCTTCAAGCCGCCGCTCAGTCACGACAACCAGTGGTGGTGGGACGGGATCGGGCAGGGGAAGCTCCTCATCCAGAAGTGCAGCGACTGCGGCGAGCTTCGCCACCCGACCAGACCGATGTGCGCGCAGTGCCAATCGCTGCGCTGGGAGACGGTCCAGGCCAAGGGCACGGGAACCATCTACAGCTACACGATTCTGCACTACCCCAAGTTTCCCGGCTACGAGTTTCCGCTGGCCTGCGCTCTGGTGGAACTCGCCGAGGGCGTACGGATGGTTTCCAACGTCGTCGGCTGCGATCCGAGCCAGGTGAAGATCGGCATGCCCGTGCGGGTGAGCATCGAGAAGGTCGACGAGGCTACCGTGCTGCCGCTGTTCCGGCCGGTGCGCTAGGCGAGAGGGCGTCGGGCTACCGTGGACTTTCGCTTCACCGACGAGCAGACGGCCATTCAAGAGCTAGCCCGCGGCATTCTTGATCGCGAGGTCACCGTCGAGCGCGTCCGCGAGATCGAGAAGCGGCACGACTGGTTCGACGAGCAGCTCTGGACGACGCTTGCCGAGGCCGGCTTGCTCGGGGTTCCGCTGCCGCAGGCGCTGGGCGGCATGGGCTTCGGCTTACTCGAGCTGTGCACGTTGCTCGAGGAGATCGGGCGGGTGGTGGCGCCTGTGCCGGCGCTTGCCTGCCTCGTGCTCGGCGCGCTGCCGCTCGCCGAGCTCGGCACCGAAGCTCAGCAGAACCAGTGGCTCGCGCCGATCAGCGCCGGCGAGGCTGTGCTAACGGCGGCGCTCGTCGATGCGGCGCCCTCGGCTGCGGGCTTGCCGGGGACGGTCGCCACCAGGCGTGGTCGCGAGTGGACGCTCCACGGCCGCAAACTCCTGGTACCCGCCTTGCATCTCTCGGCTCGCTGCTTGGTGCCGGCTGCGGTCGAGGGTGGGGTGGGGATCTTCCTGGTCGATCCGGAGTCTTCGGGGGTTCATCTCACTCACGCGCGGACCTCGACCGGTGAGCCGCTGTTCGCGATGGAGCTGGACGACGCGCGGGTCGCCGACGGCGAGCTGCTGGGTGGCAGGATCAGCGGCGGAACAGGTGCCATCAGCGGAGCGGATGTCATGTCACCAGTGGTCTGGATCCAAGAGCGGGCGATCGTCGCGACCTGCGCCATGCAGGTCGGCGTCTGCGAGCGTGCGCTCCGGATCACGGCCGGCTACACCGGCGAGCGCAAGCAGTTCGGCGTGCCCATCGGCTCGTTCCAGGCGGTGCAGCATCGCATGGCCGACGGCTTCATCGATCTGACGGCGATGCGTTGGACGATGTGGCGGGCGGCCTGGAAGCTAGCGTCCGGCCAATCGGCCGCGCGCGAGGTGGCGGTGGCCAAGTTCTGGGCGAGCGAAGCCGCGGCGCGCATTGCCACCTCGGCCCAGCACCTGCACGGCGGAATGGGCGTGGACGTGGACTATCCGGTGCATCGCTACTTCATGTGGGCCAAGGCGTTGGAGCTGAGTCTCGGCGCCGCCGCCCCGCAGCTCGCCTGGATCGGCAAGGATCTGGCTCAGAGCACGTTGCAGGAGAACGCATGAAGCCCAAGACGGTTCGTTTCGAGGAGGTCAGCGTCGGTGCCGAGCTGGAGGAGCTGGCCATCCCGATTACGACGACCCTGGTGGTGGCCGGTGCGCTCGCCTCGCGCGACTACACGCCCGTCCATCACGACAAAGCCGCCGCCCAGGCCACCGGTATGCAGAACGTATTCATGAACATTCTCACGACCAACGGTCTGGTCGGCCGCTATGTCACCGATTGGGCCGGCCCCGATGCCCAGCTCAAGGGTGTCTCGATCAAGCTCGGCACGCCCAACCTGCCCGGCGACACGATGAAGCTGCACGGCAAGGTCAGCGGCCGGGACGATCGTACCAACACGGTCGAGATCGCAGTCACCGGCAGCAACAGCTGGGGCGATCACGTCACCGGCACCGTCCGCGTGGCCCTGCCCAAGCGAGCCTGAACGATGCCAACCACGCTCAAAGACGAGGCTGCCATCGTTGGCATCGGCCAGACCGAGTTCTCCAAGAACTCCGGTCGCTCCGAGCTGCAGCTCGCCTGCGAGGCGGTCAAGGCCGCGCTCGAAGACGCGGGCGTGCGCCCGAGTGACGTCGACGGCCTGGTCACCTTCACGATGGACACCAACGACGAGGTCGAGGTGGCGCAGTCGGTGGGGCTGGGCGACCTGTCCTTCTATAGCCGCATTCCCTACGGAGGTGGCGCGGCTATCGGAGTGATCCAGCAGGCGGTGATGGCTGTCGCCACCGGTGTTGCCAAGACCGTGGTTGTCTATCGCGCCTTCAACGAGCGCTCGGGCCACCGCTACAGCGTGGGCATCGGGCAAGGCATCGTCACTGCCGATCTCATCCACTGGAGTTGGTATCTGCCCTTCGGGTTACTGACTCCGGCGAGTTGGGTGGCGATGTTCACGCAGCGGTACATGCACGAATATGGCTGCACGAGCCTCGATCTGGCCCAGGTCGCGGTTTCTACCCGCAAACACGCGGTCAACAATCCGAACGCGTTCTTCTTCCGCCAAGAGCTGTCGGTCGAGCAGCACCAGGCGTCCCGCTTCATCGCCGAGCCGCTGCGGCTCTACGACTGTTGCCAGGAGAGCGACGGCGGCTGCGCTCAGGTGATCACCTCGGTCGAGCGTGCCCGCGACCTGCCGACGATATCGGCGGTGATTCGCGGCGTAGCCGAGGCCGCGACCCGCGGCCAGGAGAACATGACGAGCTTTTATCGACCGCAGATCTCGTACCTGCCGGAAGTCGACAGCGTCGCCCGTCAGGTCTACGCGCAGTCGGGGCTCAAGCCGGCCGACATCGATGCCGCCGTCATCTACGATGCGTTCACGCCGATCGTGCTCTGGCAACTGGAGTCCTACGGCTTCTGCAAGCGGGGGGAAGCCAAGGACTTCATCAAGAACGGCAACATCGAGCGCGGCGGAACTTTGCCCGTCAACACGCACGGTGGGCAACTGAGCGAGGCTTACATTCACGGGATGAACGGCGTCAACGAAGGCGTGCGTCTGGTCCGCGGCATCTCGGTCAATCAGCCGGCGCGGTCCGATCACGTGCTGGTGACCGGCGGCGTCGGCGTGCCCACCAGCGGCATGATCCTCGGCAAGCTCGACTGAACCCCATTTCGAAGGAGTCCCAACGATGCGAGAGGCAGTGATCGTCGAAGCGCTACGCACCCCGATTGCGCGCGGCAAGCCGGGCAAGGGCTGGTTGAGCGGGCTGCACCCGGCGACCTTGCTGGGCAAGGTCCAGCGCGGTGTCTGTCGGAAAGCGGGGATCGAGCCCAAGCAGGTCGACCAGGTCATCGGTGGCTGCGTCACCCAGGCCGGCGAGCAGTCGAACAACGTTGCGCGACACGCCTGGCTCAGCGTCGGCGACGACTGGACGGTGGCCGGCACCACCGTGGACACGCAATGCGGCTCCGGCCAGCAGGCCAATCATCTCATTAACGCTCTGGTCAAGTCCGGTAGCATCGACGTCGGCATCGGCTGCGGCGTGGAAGTGATGAGCCACGTGGGTCTGGGTGCAAACGTGCTCAACGGACCGGGCTTTTTCCAGCCGGAGGGCTGGCCGTGGAAGGACTCATCCCCGGATCAGTTTCAAGCAGCGGAACGCATTGCCAAGAAACGCGGCATCACGCGCAAGGACGTCGACGAGCTAGGTCTGGCCTCTCAGCAAAAAGCGCTGCGCGCCCGCGCGGAGGGCCGATTCAAGCGCGAGATCCTACCGGTGGAGGCGCCCGTGCTGGGCGATGACTTGAAGCCCACCGGCAAGACGCAAGTGATCGACAGCGACCAGGGCATTCGCGAGAGCACGCTCGATGGCTTGTCCGCCCTGCAGCCGGTTGCGGCCGGCGGCATCCATACCGCGGGCAACAGCTCGCAGATCTCGGACGGCGCTGCCGCCGTGCTGTGGATGTCGGCCGAGAAAGCGAACGCGCTCGGTCTCAAGCCTCGCGCGCGCATCTTGTGGGACGTCGTGGTGGGGACGGATCCGTACTTTCTGCTCGACGGGCCCGTCGATGCCACCACGAAGATCCTGGCCAGGTCGCGGATGAAGATCGGCGACATCGATATCTACGAGGTCAACGAGGCGTTTGCCGCGGTGGTGCTCTCCTGGGCGCGCGTGTTCGGCGTGGACATGACCAAGGTCAACGTCAACGGCGGCGCGATCGCGCTCGGTCACCCGGTCGGCGCCACCGGCTCGCGGTTGATCGTCACTGCGCTCCACGAGCTGGAGCGCGCGGGCAAGGCCACGGCGTTGATCTCGATGTGCTGCGGGTCGGCCATCGGCACGGCGACCATCTTGGAGCGAATCTGATGCTGCTCGAAGGAAAGGTAGCGATCGTCACCGGCGCCGCCCGCGGTCTGGGCCGGGTCGAGGCGGTGGAGCTTGCGCGTCACGGCGCACGCGTGGTCATCAACGACCTCGGCACTCGCTCTGACGGTGGCGGCAAGGACGAGGGGCCGGCCCGCGCCGTGGTCGACGAGATCAAGTCGATGGGCGGAGAGGCCGTGGCGCATTTCGGGGACGTGGCCGACTGGAACGACGCCCGCTCGCTGGTGGGGCTGGCCGTCGAACGTTTTGGCAGCCTCGACATCCTGGTCAACAACGCCGGCTTCTGCCGCGACAAGATGATCTTCAACATGACCGAGGATGAGTTCGACTCGGTCATCCGGGTGCACGTCAAAGGTCACTTCTGCACGATGCGCTTCGCGAGCGAGTACTGGCGCAATCGCTCCAAGGAAGCCGGTGATGCCGGCTACGGCCGCATCATCAACACCTCCTCGGAAGCCTTCATCTTCGGCTCGCCCGGCCAGCCCAACTACGCCGCAGCGAAGGCAGGCATCGTCGCCATGACCATGTGCGCCGCCCAGACGCTCGCCAAGTACGGCGTGACCGCCAACGTCATCATGCCGCGCGCCCGCACTCGGATGAACGACTCGGGCATCCTGGCGGCGATGTTTGCCAAGCCCGCCGAAGGCTTCGACACGTTCGCGCCCGAGAACGTCGCGCCGCTGGTTGCCTTCCTCGCCTCGCCACGTGCCGGCAGCGTCAACGGCTACGTCATGATCGTCTGGGGCAAGGAGATCATCATGGTGGACAAGCCCGGTACCGACACGAAGTTCCAGAACGACGCGCCCTGGACCATTGACGCGGTCGAGCGCAAGCTCGTTCCCTACGTCGCCGGCCGCGAGCCGATCTTCGGGGGATTCACCGTCAAACCGGCGTGAAGCGAGGCGCCTTCGGTCTCGTCTACTCACGCCGCGTCGCCGGGCATCCGCCGCATGGGCGAGGGTAAGTCTCGATGGCGGTAAGAAAGTTTGCGATTTCAGTTCCCGACGAAGTCATGCGCAAGGTCGACCAGGCCGCGCGCAAGCGCGGCATCACTCGGAGTCGCTTCATTGCGCAGGTGCTTGCGCGGGTTGCCGGCGCACGTACGGACGGGGAGATATCGCGCAGAATCGATGCCGTATTTGCCGATGCGGACGTCGCTCGTGAGCAGCTTCACACCGCGCGAAAATTTCGCCAGGTCGCGCCACGGTCCGGCGGTGAATGGTGATCCAACAGGGGGACGTCGTTTGGGTGAACGTCTCGCCCCCAAACGGATCCGCACCGGCCTGGCGTCGACCCGCGGTCGTGTTGCAACACGATCGCTTCAATCGGAGCCGCGTGAACACGACTGTCGTAGTGGCGATCACTTCGAACATGAGGCTTGCAGCCATCCCCGGCAACGTGCGTCTGCGCAGAGGCGAAGCTGGGTTGCCGCGCACCTCTGTCGTCAACGTCACTCAGATCGCAACCATCGATCGCGGTACGGTTGAGTCCACTACCGGACGACTTTCGCGCCCGCGCCTTGCCGAGGTGTGGGCGGGCGTCCGGCTCGTGCTCGAGCCCAGCGCCTAGACTAACTCCGCTTGCTCACTTACGGCGATGAGCCACGAGGGTGGCGAGGCTGCGCTCAGCCGGAGAGGCAGTTGAGCGGAATCTGGTCTGTCCTGGACCGAGATCGACTGTTCGCACGATCTCGAGCGTGCGAGGCAACAGACCATGCCGGCAGTTCTGGGGTTAGATCGGGAAGTGTCGTAGAAATCGCCTAACTTCCGGAGTAGGCGAGCGCACATGAACAGGCTTTGCGAAGGACGCGTGGCGATCGTCACCGGTGCCGGCCGCGGCATCGGGCGCGAGCATGCGCTGCTGCTCGCCAAGCACGGCGCCAAGGTGGTCGTCAACGATCTCGGCGGCGCTCGCGACGGCAGCGGCGTCGATGTCGGCCCGGCTGAAGAGGTCGCGGCCGAGATTCGTGCAGCCGGTGGCGAGGCCGTCGCCAACGGCGACGACGTGAGCGACTTCGCGGCGGCAGGCCGGATGATTCGCCAGGCCGTCGAAACCTTCGGCAACCTCGACGTCGTCGTCAACAACGCCGGCATCCTGCGCGACCGCATGCTCGTCAACATGAGCGAGGCCGAGTGGGATTTGGTCATCAAGGTGCACTTGAAGGGCACCTTCGCGCCCAGCCGGCATGCTGCCGCCTACTGGCGCGACCAGCACAAGAAGGGCGAGGCGCTCGCCGCGCGCATCATCAACACGACCTCGGTTTCCGGCATCTACGGCAACCCGGGGCAGACCAACTATGGCGCCGCTAAGATGGGCATCGCTGCGTTCACCATCATCGCCGCGCGCGAGCTGGCGCGCTATGGCATCACCGTCAACGCCGTCGCACCCGGTGCGCTCACGCGCATGACCGAGGACCTGGCGATGGCGGAGGGCAGCGAGGAGGAGAGGGCCGCGCTGCACCCGCGCTGGATCGCGCCGATTGTCACGTGGCTGGCAAGCACGGAATCGAGCGAGGTGACCGGCCGCGTGTTCGAGGCTACCGGCGCGATCCTGGCCGTCGCCGAGGGCTGGCATCGCGGGCCGGTAGTCACGCCGCTCGAGGACCCCACGGCGCTCGGTCCGGTGGTGCGCGATCTAGTGCGAAGCGCGCGCAAGAACGCCGGCATGGACGGCCAAGATCTCGACGGCGGGCTCCGCTGACTTGGAAGAAGGTTTCGAGCTTGACATGCAGGCAAACTGCCTGCACCGTGGCCTTATGCCGAAGACCCTTACCCTGCGCGAGGTTCCCGACCACGTTGTTCGAAGTCTCAAGCAACGCGCACGCCGCAGCGGACGGTCGATGCAGGCGGAGCTTCTCTCGATTGTCCGAAGCGCGATCCTCGACGAAGCAGCGTTCGAAGAGCAAGCGCGGAATCTGCGGGCCAAGACGCGACGCCGGTTGAGAACTGCGGAAATCGATGCCGCCATCACCGAGGAGCGTCCCTGAAGGTCATCGTCGATACCGACGTTATTGCTGCGGCGCTCCTCGGGGAAGAGGAACGCGGAGTGGAAGCCGCCGCGCTTCTGACGCGGGCAACCACGGCACTGGCACCGTCGCACTGGAAGGCAGAGCTTGCCAGTGTTGTCTGGAAGGCCGTTGTCAATGGATGGACGGATCTGGACCACGGGCGAGACGTGCTACGCGCGGCGGATCGTTCACCGATTCTCAGCGTAGACGTCGGCGAGCTCTGGCAAGGCGCCCTAGCGCGGGCAGTAGAAGCCCGGCACTCCGTGTATGACACTCTGTTCGTTGAGCTCGCCGTGCGCGAGGCTGCCGTCGTCGCGAGCTACGATCGCTCACTGCGTCGCCGCTTTCCCGAGTTCGTGCTAACGCCTGCCGCGGTCCTTCAGCGGACTGGGCCTTCCCACCGATGACCGAAGCGCGGGCTCGGCTGAGGTAGAGTAGGCGAGGAGTAAGCGCTCATGGACGGAATCCACGACCTCGGCGGTATGAGTGGTTTTGGTGCCGTCGCGGTCGAACGCGACGAGCCGGTCTTCCACGAGCCGTGGGAAGCGCTCGGCTACGCACTCGGAGCGCTGGGCGGCAATGTGCTCTTTGTGTTCAACATCGACGAGGTCCGTCACGCGATCGAGCGCATGGAGCCGAGGTACTATCTAGCGGCGTCGTACTACGAGCGTATCGTCACCGGTGTGGCGACGTTGTTCGTCGAGAAAGGTGTCCTGACCCACGCGGAGCTCGAGGCGCGCGCCGGTGGCAGGTTTCTGCTGGCACGGCCTGTGGCGCCGCGAGTAGGCCGCGAGGCCACTGCGCCGCAGGGTCATCGCTTCGCGGTCGGCGACGCGGTCGTCGTTCGTAACATCCATCCTGTCGGGCATACGCGTGTGCCCCGATATGTTCGCGGCAAACGCGGCGTCGTCGTGCACGTGGCGCCGCCGTTCTCGTTCCCTGATGCCGCAGCCCACGGACTGCCTCGTCGCGATGAGCCGACTTATCACGTGCGCTTCGAGGCGCGCGAGCTCTGGTCGGATGCCGCCGAGGACAACACGGCGGTCATGGTCGACCTGTGGCAGAGCTACCTGGAGGCGCCATGAGCGATCCACGTCGCACCACTCCCCCGGCTTCCCCCGCCGATCGCGCACGAGCCCTCGAAGAAGCGCTGGCCGCCAAGCAGCTCATCCCGGAAGGATTCATGGACGCCTTCGCCACGCTTGCGGAGCAAGAGTGGAGTCCGCGAAACGGCGCCAAGGTCGTGGCGCGCGCGTGGTCGGATCCGGAATATCGGGAACGACTGCTGAACGACGGGACAGCTGCCTGCGCGGAGCTCGGGTTCCAGGGGCCGCAGGGTGAGTACATCGTCGTTCTCGAGAACACCGCAACGGTGCACAACGTCATCGTTTGCACCCAATGCTCGTGCACGGCGTGGCCAGTCCTGGGCCTGCCGCCCGACTGGTACAAGAGCTTCGAGTATCGCGCACGCGTCGTGCGCCAATCGCGCACGGTGTTGCGGGAGATGGGCCTCGAGCTTCCCGCGGACGTCGAGATTCGCGTGTGGGACACGACCGCGGAGACCCGCTACCTGGTGCTGCCGCTGAGGCCGGAGGGAACTGAGCACTGGAGCGAGACGGATCTGGCCGCGATCGTTACGCGGGAGGCGATGATCGGCGTCGCACGGTGTGAGCGTTAGAAGTCTACTATCGTGATGACCGGCGAGCCGGTTCGGCACAGTACGGGTGCGTAGCCCTCCAGAGACACAGTACGCCGAGACATCTGACGGGAGCGTCGCGTATCAGGCGTTCGGCTCTGGCCCTCCCGATCTGGTGCTCGTTCCCGACTGGCTCAATCCGATCGAGATGCTGTGGGAAGAGCCGCGTGCCGAGAGGTTTTTCACCGACCTGGCGGCGTTCAGCCGGGTGATTCTCTTCGATAAGCGCGGGACCGGTGTCTCCGACCCCATTCCGGCGGGAGTCACTTCCGCAGGGCCGAGCGTCGAGCTTGCAGCGGAAGACATCGGTGCGGTCATGGACTCCGTCGGGTCGCGGGAAGCTACCGTGGTCGGCATCGGTTGCGGGTGCTGGGGGGCGATCCTGTTTGCCGCGACGGCTCCCGCACGGGTCGAGCGGTTGGTGCTGGTCGATGGCTACCCGCGTCTGCACGCCGGTGACGACTATCAGGCTGGGCTTTCGAAGGAGGAAGGCGCGCACTTCGTGGACTGGATCATCGCGGGGCACGGAACCGGCAGATTGCTCAAGCTCGTCGATCCGGCCGCATACGAAGACCCGCAGTTCCGCCAATGGTATGCCCGCTGCCAGCGGGTCGCGATGGGACCGAAGTGGATGAGAGCGTTCTGGACGTCGGTCGCGGAGATCAACGTCGGGCCGGCTCTCTCGGCGATCACTGCGCCGACTCTGGTGATGAATAGAAAGGAGAGCCGCGCCTACCCGATCGAGCGCGGGCGCTACCTCGCCGAGCACATCCCCGGTGCAGAGTTTCGCGAGTTACCGGGCCGCGACGAGCTATTCTTCATGACCAATCCGAGCCCGATCATCCAAGAAACTCGCGAGTTCGTGACCGGGAAGAGGGAAACGCCGGCGAGAGACCGGATCCTGGCGACGATCCTGTTCACCGACATCGTGGGATCGACCGAACAGCTCGCGGCCTTGGGTGACCGCGCCTGGCGCGATAGGGTTCTGCGTCATCACGGCCTCGTCCGCCGCGAGCTCTCGAGATTTCGCGGTCGCGAGATCGACACCGCCGGCGACGGTTTCCTGGCTTCCTTCGACGGGCCGGCGCGCGCAATCCAATGCGCGTTGGCCATCCGGGAAAGTGTAGGGCTGATCGATCTCCAGATTCGTGTCGGTATCCACGCTGGCGAGTGCGAGCTGGTGGACGACAAGATCGGTGGGATTGCGGTTCACACGGCCTCGCGCGTGATGAGCATCGCGGAGCCGGGAGAGATTCTCGTCTCGCGCACTGTCAAGGACCTGGTCGCGGGATCAGGCCTGGCGTTCGAAGAGCGTGGCTCCCATACGCTCAAGGGCGTGCCCGAACCCTGGCAGCTCTTCGCGTTGCGAGATCCGACGGGCAAGCACGGGGAGGTCAACTAGCAGTCGACGACGGAGGCAGCGCCTGCCGGCGCGGCGGTCAAGCGCTCAAACGCCGGAACGGCCACGATCTCGACGACGGGCTGGGCAGCGTCGACGATTCCCGCTTGTTCTCACGCTACCAGCTGTATACATTAGCTGCATGGAGCGACTGCAGGTCTATCTGGAGGCTTCTCAGCGACTTCGCCTCGCGGAGCTGGCCCGCGCTCGGGGCCAGCCGGCGGCGATGCTCATTCGGGAGGCCGTGGAGCGTTACCTCGAGCAGGAACGGCGAGACGTATCCGCCGACGATCCGCTGCTCTCTCTGGTCGGTGCCGCAGGCACGCTGGAGACCGCCAGCGATGTGTCGGTGAAGCACCATCGCTACCTAGCCCGCGGGCATGACTCGGGAACACCGGCCGCCGCCAAGCGTCCCACAAAACGCGCGGGAAGGCCGCGCCGTGTGAAGCACGGACGCAGGCGGTGAAAGGCGTTTTCATCGACACGTCGGCGCTCTATGCGCTGTTCGCCCCCGCCGATGCCCGCCATCGCGAGGCGGTCGCGATTCTGCGTAGGCTCGTCAAGGAGCGCGCTTCGCTGGTTACCACGGAGATGGTGTTGCTCGAGTCCTATGTCCTGGTGCACGCGCGGACGGGACGTGCGGGACTATTGGGGTTTCATGCCGCCGTTGCGCCGAGCGCCTGGCTGCGGCGCATGGCGCCGTTGGCCGAGCACGAAGGGAAGGCATGGGAGCTGCTCGAACAGCGCACCGACAAGGACTACTCGTTCGTCGACGCCGTTAGCTTCGTCGTGATGAGGGCGCTCGGTCTGCGTGACGCGTTCAGTTTCGATGTTCATTTTGCCCAAGAGGGGTTCGAGCTAGTGGGTGGAACGGCGCCGCGACGGTGAGCCCTCGTCTCGCCGGGTCGAGCCCCGTGGTTGGGAGGCAGCCTCCTGGCTTCTCGGTCCCGGCTGCAAAGTCAGCGGGACGGCCATCGCTACTCGAGATGCTGCACCTCGGCCCCTCGGTGACGCGCCAGGTAGTCGGCAATCTCTTGGCGGTGGCAGGCGGAGGCCTGCTTCTCGGCACACAGCAGGCAGAAGGGCTCGGGGATCCCGTCCAGTCGGCTGACCAGCAAGTGGCCGGCCGTCTCGAGGAAGGTCCGGTATCGTTCCTGCCAGTCCGGGTAATCACGGAACGGGTTGCCCAGCTCGGGCAGTGAGCGGTACTCGATCCCGGCCTCGTCCATGAGCCGTTGGATCCCCTTGTCGGCCGTCCTCGCTTTGACCCAAATCCCTCGGCTCGCACGGTCGGGCCGCAGCCGCACATCCACAATTGCGCGCACACCGTTGTCCTTGAGCAAAGAGGTCAGTTCGGCGACGGTTCGTCCGCCGTACCCGATCGTGAACACCTTCATTTCTGGAGCCATCGCCACACCGCGCGGCAGGCGAGCGCATCGGCCAAGGCGCGGTGCGCGGCGCCTTCGAACTGGTAGCCGACGTACGCGGCGGCCGTGGAGAGCGTCTGCCACTTGTACCCGCCTCGGGTCGAGTGCGGCTCGCCGTAAACCTCGGCGAAGGCGAGCATTGCACACGACATCTTCCCGGCGTGGGCGAGCTTGTTCGGAAAGAAGCCCGCATCGAACGCCGCGTTGTAGATGACGACGTGGTGGCCGGCCGTCGCCCGTTCGATCGACGGCCAAAGGTCGCCAAGCGCCGGTGCGTTGCGAACCATCTCGTCGGTGATCCCGTGAATCCGCGAGGCGTCCGCCGGAATCGGCTTGCTAGGTCTGATCAGCGAATTGACCAGCGGCTGCCCGAGGTCGTCGACGATCGCTACCTCGACGATCTCGGCGCCCTCGCGCGGTGAGAGGCCGGTCGTTTCGGTGTCGAGGTAGAGGGTGTTCACAGCGATGCGCTGCGAAAATGGCGAGTCCGCCGCCGGCGGTCAAACGCAACTCAGGCCGCCGCGCCGCGATCTTTGCCGACGACGTCCACCTCGCAGCCCAACACCTGGAGGAGCGAGATGAGCTGCGTCAAGAACTTGCGGGAATTGGCGGGGCTCAACAGTCGATAGAGTTGAGGAACCGAGGTGTTGAGCCGTCGTGCAAGCTCACGGCGACTGAGACCGCTCGCCTCGACACGGCGTTCCGCTTCGAGCGTCAGGCGATAGATGAGCTGCTCACTCATGTAACCGGGGTCCTCGTTGTACTCGAGGACTTGATCGATGTGCACCGATCCTTCAGCGCCGGACGCGAGTCGATACGTGAATCCTTCGTTCCCGAGCTCACGATCGACAAACACTTCTCGCGCCCGATTGCCGGGTGTTGGGCGCAGCTCGAGCTTGGCGTACGGTAGCGCGAGCACCCGGCCCGCACGGGTTCTCACGGCGAACTGTTGTCTTCGATTGTGTGCGGTTACGTCGCGGATTTTCATCGCAGTGCTCTACCGATCGTCCTCGAGTAGGACGAACCCTGGCAGGTTCAACGTGCGGAAGAACCGACGCGTGACGGCGGGGAGGTGTCGCTCGGCGACATCCAGTCCCACGATACGCGGGCGGCGAAGCCGCAGGCGCTTGCCCGCTCGCTCCAGCTCGCAGCCGTCGGCGGCGAGCATGTTACGACCCCAATCGACGTCGCGGCCATAGGTCATGGGGATAACGAATCCCGATCCCGACGCGCTGGGGAAGGCCGCCACCGGCGTGCGGTAGGGACGTCGAGTCTTGCGGCCCACATGGTGAATCACAGCCAGCGGCGGAACCAGCCAAGCGACGGTGCCGAACAGATGATTGGTGAAGACCCGATTGACGTGCCGCAGGAAGTACGGGAGGTGCATACTTCGACAGTCGCTCCGGCCCGCGCGCCGCTCCCCCGGCTACGGCGACTTGGCCTTGAACCCGGCGCCCGTATTCTTGATCGGATCGGGAGCCGAAAACGCTGCGGTCCAGCAGGTGCCCGCGCTCGAGTGTAGCTGGGTGACGACCGCCGTGTCTTGCGCGAAGTAGCGGTCGGCGGCGACCGCACCGGGCAAGGTCAGATTGGCGCCGCTCGCTCGTAATCGCGCCTTCCAGTTGCTTCCCCGCGCATCGATCCGCACCTCGGTGACGCCGTCGTTGGCCGCGGAGAGATCCTTGTAATCGTAGCGTTCGCCGGGATCGCCGCTGGAGGTCCAACCGGCGCCAGCCGGAACCTCCATGCGCACCGCCAGCACGGGCGTTCCGGCGGCTTCGTCATAGATGCACAAAGCGTAGTCGGCTCCGGCCGTGGGATCGCCAATCGCGGCGCCGGCATGGGGATGGGAGACGATCGCCCACTTGATGCCATCGAGCGTGGGGTTATCGCTGTCCCGCAGCGCGAGCTTGGCCTTGATCTCCGTCGAGCACTCGCCGGCCGGAGCCGGAATCATTGCCGACTGGCAGCCCGTCGCGGAGTCGCAGCTGTCGTAAGTGCAGAGGTCGCCGTCAGCACACGAAAGCGTCGACGCCGGGACGCAGGCGCCGTTCCCGTCGCAGGTCTCACCAAGCGTGCACACCGTGCCGTCGTCGCAGGCTGAGCCGGCCAGGTCCAGCATGCAGGAGGCCGAGCAGCAATCGCCACTCACCGTGTTGCCGTCGTCGCACTGCTCGAATCCTTCCTGGAAGCCGTCGCCGCAGGACGGCGTGCGAGCTGAGACGCTGACGCTGAGGGCCGGCGGCGGCGGGAGGTTGGGGAAGATGTCCTCGAGCGTGATGCCGCCAAGCGGCGGGAACGCATGCGTGCCGACCACGAAGGCCGAGCCAGTGGGGCAGGGGAAGCCGCTGTCGAGAGCGAAGACGCAGGAGAGAATCGGCAGGGGACCGGAGAGACCCGGATTGTCGGCGACGAAGTGCGACAGGGTCTCGGTCGCATCATCGTCGTAGGTGCTGAACATGTCCCCGGCGAGACTCGTGCACACCGGAGTGAGTCCAGAGCCGACGAACGCGCCGCCGGCCCCAGCGTAGTCGAGGCTGTAGGCGAAGACGGGGATTGGACCGACGTCGTCCAGGCTCACCTCGACGTCGCAGGTGTCCTGCGCAAAAACCCAGCCGATGCCAGAAGCGAGAACGCGAATGTGGCGGCAACGACGACGCTACGGTGATGAGTTCTCATGCGTATCTACTTCAGGCAGATGCTGGTGCGACCGGGTTCGATCGTGCAACAGGTGTCAGGTTGACGCGAACGTAACGGTGGTGTGGGCAGCCGGTGAACGGATCACGCTCGGCGGCATCCGTGATCTCGTTGCAGTTGGCTCCCTGCCGCTCCACGGCCTCCGAGACGCCCTGGCCGTACTCGATGCCAAACCCATTGGGCATCCAAACGTGGCCAGCCGTGAGGTTCTTGTCGATGGTGGCCGGCAGCTCGATTGCGCCGCGCCGAGTTTCGATCCGCACCAAGTCGCCCTTGGCGACGCCAAGCTCGGTCGCATCCATCGGCGAGAGATTCAGCTCACAGTCGGGGCCGCGGGTTCTCCGCCAGGCCGGGTCACGCTGGATCGTGTTGGCCGTCCAGCGGGTGCGAAGTCCGCTGGAGAGGACGAACGGGTAGGCGGGGTCGTTAGCGTGAGCCTCCGCAGCCGCACGCTCCATCTCGGCAACCATCTCGGGCGGAGCGACGCGGATCCGCTTATCGGCGTAGCCCAAGTGATCGTCGAGGTTGTTGGCCGGATCGACGCATGCAATTTCGACACCTTCCGGGTGCGCGAGGATGCGGCGGAACATCTCCTCGCCCAGCTCGAGGGGGCCCTTGTCCGCCCACTGGTCGCCGAGCGTGCGCAGGACGGACTCGCGCCGCTCGATCGCGTTCTGCGTGATCAGCGCCCACATCGCGACCAGAACGGGCGAGTCGAAGTGGTGACCGAGGGCACGATAGCCCCAGAAGAGCAGCTGCGATTCGCCGCTGATGCCGCGCGCCTCCACGTCCGCCAGTCGCCCCATCGCCGCGCCCAGAAACGCCGCGCGCGCCTCGGCGCTCACCGGCCGGCCGAGCTCCGCCAGATCGGCCGGCAGCGGGTCCACCAGGGCCATGGCCTCGGCCAGCCGCACGTAGATCTCGCCCTCGGGCAGAGCCTCGGCTGGCCCGGGGATTACCGGTGGGCGTAGCTGCATGTCGATCTGCGGATGCCGCTTGGGGAAAGCCGCCATCTCCCACTTCTCATAGCCGCATGGGACAGGCAGCACGTAGTGCGCGTGCCGCGCCGTTTCGGTGAAGGCCGGATCGATGACCACCATCAGGTCCAGACGCTCGATCGCCTCGCGCCACGCGTTGGTGTCCGGATAGGAGAGCAACGGGTTAGCGCCCTCGACGATCAGAGCGCGGATGCGCTCGGGATGATCGTGCATGATCTCCTCGGGCACCAGCGCCGGCGAGAACATGCCGAAGTTTCCCAGCGCCCGGATCGAGGGGATCCCGGAGGCCAGCGCGCGTTCGGGCTCGGCGTTGCGTCCGGGGCTGAGGCTGGGCGGAAGGATGTTTTCTAGGAAGATGTTGCTGCCGGGCCGGCCGACGTTGCCGGTGAGCACGAGGTTCAACCGGATGAGATAGGAGATCAGCGTCGAGAACGGGGTCTGCTCCACGCCCAGGTCGAACATGATCGCGCCCGTCTCGGCCTTGGCCAGACCGGTTGCCGTCTCGACGATCTCCTGCCGGGTGAGACCGCTGCGGCTGGCCATCTCTTCCACGTTGATGCGTGTGAGCAGGTCGCGGATCTCCTCGAATCCCGTGGTCTTGGTCTGGAGGAACTGAGCATCGTACAGCTCGCTCTGGACGATGACCGCGGCCATCGCGAGCAGCAGATAGACGTCGCCACCGGGCCGGATCCGTAGATGGCGCGAGGCGCCCCGGGTGGTCTCGGTCTGGCGCGGATCGACGGCGACGACGGTGCAGTCGGCGCGCTTGCTCAGTGCCTTGAACGTCTCGTTGGGATTGTGCCCGCGGTTACTGATCCGCGGATTAGTGCCCATGATGATGAGGTAGTGGATCTGTGAGAGATCGGGATGGAAGAATACGGTGGGTGCGGCATCGAACATCCATTGGTCGACCAGGTGGTGCTGGGTTTTTTCCTGCGCGTAGGCGTTGAACCAGCGCCGCGACCCGAGCGCGCGCAGGAACGAGGTCGCATAAGGCGCGTCCAGATGGTTGGCCTGCCCGCCGATTCCGACCAGACCGACGGCTCGCGGCCCATTAGTTTGGCGAAGGGTAGCGAGCTTGGCGGCGATCTCGGTGATCGCCTGGTCCCAGCCGATTCGCTCGAACGTGCCGTCGGCTCGCCGCCGGAGCGGGTGCTCGACCCGCTGCTCGTGGTGGGCATAGTGCCCGACGGTCACGGCCTTGTGGCAGATGTATCCCTCCGTGATCGGGTTGCTTTCGTCGGGCCGGACCTCGGTGATCCGGCCATCGACCACGTCCACGCGAATGCCGCAGTTGTGGCTGCACAGCACGCAGACCGTAGGCAGGTCGGTCGCATCGAGCGCAATCGGGTTCTTGGAGATCGACGAATGAACGGCGCGCGTTCGGGTCATGAGTTTCTTCTCCCCGGAGCGTCCCGGCCCGCCTTGACTACCACGGCGGCCCCGGTGACGGGAACTCCGAGCGCGTAGGCTCGGCAGCGCCTCCGCACCAGCGGAGGCCGACGAAACCGCTAGTCCGAGGGCTTTCGATCTCGTATCCTCGTGCCGATGCGAGTCCGGTGGGCGGCCGTCCCGCGGCGTCGACCAGCCGGCCGAGGTCTGCCGACGCTGGCGGTGGTCGCGCTTGCGCTGATCTCGCTTGCGGGGCGCGCACGCGCCCACGACGAGGATCACCACCGGCTGCCGGGCCTGCTCTTCAAGCTCTCGTCTCCGACCGGATTGCCGGCAAGCAACCGGCTGACGTTCAAGAGCGAGCTGTTGCTCGGGATCCCGGGCATGAACCGGGTCGATCCACGCGTGCAGGCCTCGAGCTTACTGCTGCGAACCAGCGGCGCTGCGCCCGATTCGACCGGGCTCGTCCGGTTGGATCCCACGCGCTGGCATTCGCTGGGCCTGCGCGGTTGGCGCTATAGCGGGGATACGGATGCTCCCTCCTCGGCCGGGATCCGTCAGATCACGCTGCGCGACACTTCACTCGGAGGCCGACTGCGGATCAAAGCGTGGGGCGAGCGCTGGCCGATTCCTCCCTCGGGTCCGCTCGACTCGGTCGAGGTATTCCTGAGCTTGGGCGAGCACGTCTACTGTGCCGAGTTCTCGGAGACCACAGGTGCGAGCTTTCTCAAGAACGCGCCCGGCCGTGTCCTTGCGAGCGACGCCACGCCACCGGCCGAGTGCGCGGCGGTCTGCGGCAACGGAATTCTGGAGCAAGGTGAGGCCTGCGACGATGGCAACGACGTCGATGAGGACACCTGCTCGAACGGTTGTCAGCCGTGTACGCCCCAGGCCGGCGGAATCGAGGCAACGTTCGAGGCGATCCAGGCGGTGGTCTTCGATAGCCCGGTCTACGGATGTACGGCGGCCATCTGCCATGGACAGGTCGCCGCCGGCGGTCTCGATCTGAGGTCGAACGCGTCCTACGTACAATGGGTCTTCGCGGATTCGTGTGGGTGAGTTTCTGGGGGATTTCATGGAATCGACCAGCGCTACAACGGTGGGAGCATCATCGTGAGCACCTTGAGTCGCAGGTACTCTTCGTCGCGTAGGCCGTACGCTCGTCGCTGTACGACGCGGATCTTGTTGTTGAGCCCCTCGATGAAGCCGAGCGCAACCTTGTTCTCGGGCTGGCAGTAGGCTGCAATTCCATCCCAATGACGTTCGATCATCTCCGCGAAGCGCTCGAATGGCTTGAGCCGCTGCCACTTGAGCGACGCGCGCCAGTTCTCGAAGAACCTCCGCGCCCAGCCCTCACGGTTGTAGCTCCACAGTTGCCCGAACGACTCCTTGAGCAGGTACGCCGTGTTCAGCCGCTTGTTCGCCGCCAGGAGGAGCTTCAGGCTTTGCTTACCCTCAACGGTCAGGTTCTCGCGGTGAGACAGGAGCGTGTACTTCTGCCCCTTGATGAAGCGCCGGTCGTTGCCGGCGAGCCTCGCGTACTCCGCCTTGCGCACGGTGTCGAGTGCGTCGCCGAGGTGACGCAGGATGTGGAACTGGTCGAACAGGATGCTCGCCTGCGGCGCGTGGCGCTGCGTGGAAGTACGAAACGGTTTCCACATGTCCATGACCGCGAGGCGGATTCCCGCGCTTTTACGCGGCCCGAGCCATGCGAAGAACCCGTCCATGTCCGCCTCGGATCGGCCGTCGCCACGGAACCAGATCGGGCGCCGGCGCTCGAGGTCGCTCACCACGATGCGGTAGGTGTGCCCCTTCCGGATCGAGATCTCGTCGATGCCGATCGCCTTGGGTCCCGGCGTGCCCGCCTTGGCAAGCTGCGCCGCCATGTATTGCTTCTCCAGCACCTTGACCGTGTCCCAGTCGAGGTTCAACTCCTGGGCAATGTCCTTGATCGTCGCAGCCCGGCAGCG
>CAZKRI010000027.1:0-22601 GCA_964555245.1 uncultured Myxococcales bacterium | reverse complement strand
GGGTTCGGTGCCGCTTGGGTTTCGTATTGCTCGCGATCTCATAGCAGCCCAACGGTCGCGCCGTCTTGGGCGACGCAAGCATCCCATCCGAGTTTTGCCCGCAGCGTTTCGGCAAGGCTTTGCGACGCCTTGGGCTCTCCGTGAACGACATAGGTGACTCGCGGCGGACGCTGGAACCCGGAGGCCCAGCGCAGGATCTCATCGCGATCAGCGTGAGCCGAGAAGCCATCGAGCGTTGCCACCTTCGCTCGGACCGAGACGTTCTGTCCGTGGATACGCAACTCGCGTGCGCCCTCCTGCAGCGCCCTTCCCCGCGTTCCGGCGGCCTGGAAACCGGGCAGCAGCACGGTCGTGCGCTCGTCGGGCAATCGTTCTTTCAGATGGTGGACGACGCGACCGCCGGTGGCCATGCCACTCGCCGCGATGATGATCATGGGGCCGTGGCGCGCGTTCAGTGCCTTCGACTCGGCGACACTGCGGACGAGGTGGTACTGTTTGCAACACAATGGGCAACGCTTCTCGTCCATCAGGAGCTTCATGTCGAGATCGTGGTCTTCGGGGTACTGGCAGTAGATGTCGGTAACGTTGATCGCCATCGGGCTGTCGATGAAGACCGGAAGCGAGGGGATCGCATCAGTCTCCTCGAGCTGGCGCAGCGTCCAGATGATTTCCTGTGTTCGCCCCACGGCGAACGCCGGGATGATCAGGGCGCCGCCGCGGGCTGCGGCGCTGCGCACGACCTCGGCCAGTTGCGACGTGGGATCCGCGGAATGCACGCGATCGCCGTAGGTCGATTCCACGAGCAGCACGTCTCCCTCGCTCACCAGCTCTGGGTCGCGAAGGATGGGCCGATTCCACCGGCCGAGATCGCCCGAATGGATCAGGCGGAGCGGGTTTTGTTCGCCGAGTCGCAGCTCCACCGTTGCGGAGCCGAGAATGTGGCCCGCGCGCCGGAAGAGCGCGCTTGCTTTGGCAGTCACCGCAAAGGGCTGGCTGTAGGGCCGGTCCTCGACCAGCCTCAGCGCGGCCTCGGCATCCTGGGTCGTGTAGAGAGGCAGCGCAGGCCTGTGCTTCGAGAAGCCGTGACGATTTGCGAACTCCGCCTCCTCTTCCTGCAGATGGGCAGCATCGAGAAGCATCACCCGTAGAAGCGCCGCCGTGGCGGGCGTGCAGAAGATCGGGCCGCGGTAGCCGTTGCGCACGAGGAGCGGAAGCGCGCCCGAGTGATCGATGTGCGCGTGGCTCAGAACCACCGCGTCAATGCCGCCCGCGTCGAACAGCGGCGCTTGCCAGTTGCGCAGGCGTAGCGCCTTCAGGCCCTGGAACAGCCCACAGTCCAGGAGGATCCGCTCACCATCAGCGCTCACCAGATGCTTCGACCCGGTCACCGTGCCGGCTGCACCGAGAAACCGTAGCGTCGCCGAATTACCTACCGTCATGGTTCTTCTCCATGTGAACCCTTCACTCCGTGGCTACACGCGGCTCCAACGTTGCTCCGTTTCGGCGCGCAACCTTGAGGATCTCGAGCAGGATAACCGGCGCGGAGCCCAGCGCGATCCACGCCAGGCACTGCGCCAGCGTGATTGGTTTCGTTCCGAACACGGCTTCCAGAACCGGGGTGTGGTGGATGAAGAGCTGGAGTGCGAAGCTCACCGTCACGATCGTGAAAAGCTTGAGGTTCGACAAGAGGCCGATCTCGCGCACGGTCTTGCTGTCGCTGCGTGCGCCGAAGGAGCGGAGCAGCTCCGCAATCACCAGTACGGAGAAGGCCGCGTTTCGCGCATCGGTGAGACTGCCGTCCGTACTGAGTTCATATCCGAACGCCGCCAGCGTCACAGCGGCCGTCAAGCATCCGGTCAAAGCCACGCGGCCTAGGAAGCTCCGGTCCATGAGCTCGGCGTCCGCCTGCCGCGGCCTTCGTGCGAGCACGGAGGGGTCGATCGGATCCGTTGCCAGCCCCAGGGCAGGCAAACCGTCGGTGACGAGATTGATCCAGAGAAGCTGGATCGGCAGCAGAGGCAGCGGCCAGCCGATCAGCCCGGCGACCAGCATGACCGTCAGCTCGCCGGCGTTGCCGGCGAGCAGATAGCCGAGCGTCTTCGCGATGTTGTCATAGATGCCCCGGCCTTCTTCGACGGCTGCTACGATCGAGGCGAAGTTGTCGTCCGAGATGACGAGGTCGGCAGCCTCCTTGGTGACCTCGGTGCCCGCGATCCCCATGGCGATACCGATGGAGGCCTCCTTCAGAGCGGGCGCGTCGTTCACGCCATCGCCGGTCATCGCGACGACCATGCCGTTCGCCTTCCACGCACGCACGATGCGTAGCTTGTGCTCGGCCGTGACGCGCGCAAACACCGAGATGCCCCGCACACACCGGGCGAGGACCTCGTCCGACATTTCATCGAGCTCCCGCCCGACCACGACCTCGGCATCGAGGATCCCCAGCTCGCGTGCGATCGCGCGCGCGGTATCGGGATGGTCGCCGGTGATCATGACGACGCGGATACCCGCGCGCTTGCACCTGATAACCGCTTCGCGAGCCTCGACCCGTGGCGGGTCCTGCATGCCGACGAGGCCGAGAAGTGTGAGATCGTGCTCGGGATCGTCGGTCGTGGGAAAACCCTCGATTCGCCGCTCGGCGATGGCGAGGACGCGCAGGGCGTCGTTCGCGAGCAGGGCGCTTGCTTCCAGCATGCGCGAGCGTGTGATGTCATCGAGCGGCTCGTCGCCGTGGTCGGTATGTACGTGTGAGCAGCGCTCGAGAATCACCTCGGGCGCACCCTTGACGAAGGCCCATGGCTGCCCCTCGCGCTCGCGGATGACCGTCATGCGCTTGCGGTCGGAGTCGAAAGGCAGTGCACCGAGACGAGGCATCTGCGCTTCGACAGCCTCGCGCGTGAGGCCGGCCTTGGCGGCGACGACCAACAGCGCGCCTTCGGTCGGGTCGCCGACTAGGGCGGGCCGTCCATCTCGCTGGGTCAGCTCGGCGTCGTTACAGCCGCATGCCGCGCGCAGCAGGTCACGGAGCAGCGTGTCGTCGCTTGCGGGCTTGTCGGCATCTCCAGCGAAGATGCCGCCTTCGGAGCTATATCCCTCGCCGGTGACGTTGAAGACACACGCGTCCGTGACGATCTTGCGCACTGTCATCTCGCCGACCGTGAGTGTGCCGGTCTTATCGGTGCAGATGACGTGCGCGCAGCCGAGCGTCTCGACCGATGGCAGGCGGCGCACGAGCGCGTTGCGGCGCGCCATGCGCTGCACCCCGAGTGCGAGCGCCACGGTGACGACGGCCGGCAATCCCTCGGGGATTGCAGCGACCGCGAGGCTCACGGCGCCCATGAAGAGCTCGAGGAGCGCGGTCCCGCGAGCAAGGCCGAGCGCGAACACGACGACCACGATTGCTAGGCACGCCCGGAGCAGGCGGCGTCCGACCTGATCGAGCTTGCGCTGGAGTGGCGTCTCGCCGCTCGACGCCGTCTCCAGCAACGTTGCGATACGGCCGACCTCGGTGGCCATGCCAGTGGCGACGACCACGGCTCGCCCCGTCCCGCTCGCAACGCTCGTACCTAGGAAGACCATGTTGCGCCGGTCGGCCAGCGCGGTGTCGGGCGTAAGGACCTCCGCGCGCTTAGCCACCGGCTGCGACTCGCCGGTGAGCGGCGCCTCGCTCGTGCGCAGCGCTGACGCTTCGATCAGCCGTGCGTCCGCAGCCACCAGGTCGCCGCCTTCGAGCAGGAGCAGATCGCCGCGCACCACTTCGGCGGTGGGTACGACGGCCGCGCGCCCGTCGCGCACGACTCGGGCACGCGGAGCGGTCAGACGGGCGAGCGCCGCTACCGCACGCTCGGCGCGGTGCTCTTGGAAAAAGCCGATCGCGGCGTTGAGCACTACGATTGCGATGATCGCGATGCCGTCGATCGTCTCGCCCAACGCCGCTGAGACAGCGGCGGCACCGATCAATACCCAGATGACGACGCTACGAAACTGCGCCGCGAGGATCGTCAGGGGCGAGACCGCCTCCTCTTTTCGCAGCTCGTTTGGTCCCTCGTGCTCGAGGCGACGCGCCGCCTCAGCGGCCGACAGGCCCGACGTGACGTTGGTTGCCAGCTCTGCGGCGACCTCGCCGAGCGGCTTGCTGTGTGCAGTCGCGATCATGGGCGCGCCGCCGGCAGCTCACGCTCGCGCCAAATTACGTAGGAACTCACGAAGCAACCGGTTTTCTCTGTAGGCGGGGCAGGCCGTCATTCATGTTCGCTAGTCGGTCTCGGTGTGGCGCGGTTTGTCTTCAGCGCCCGCTGCCACTTCCATTCCTCGATGGCGCAGAAGCAGCAGGGCACGACGAAAATGCCGATGAGGACGTTCACCACCATGCCGCCGACGGCGGGAATGGCCATCGGTTGCATCACGTCCGAGCCGCGGCCAGTGGCCCAGAAGATGGGCATCAGTCCGAACACTGTGGTCGAAATGGTCATCAGCGCGGGGCGGATGCGCTTCAGCCCGGCCTCGATGACGGCATTGTGGATGTCGCCGACGGAGTTGAAGGCGGCTTTGTCGAAGATGCCTTCGAGATAGGTCGCCATCATGACGCCGTCGTCGTCAATGATGCCGAAGAGCACGAGGAAGCCAACCCACACGGCGACGCTCAGGTTCGCGCCCCAGAGCGCGAGCATGAGGAACCCACCGGCGGCGCACATCAGGATGTTGAAGTAAATCACCGGCGCGACCCACCAACGCCGGAAGCCGAGGTAGAGCATCACGAACATGATGGCGAGGCAGACGGGCACCAGGACTTGCATCCGTTTCATCGCGCGCACCTGGTTCTCGAACTGGCCGCTCCATTCCCAGTAGTAGCCGGCGGGCAGCTTGAGGCGGCCGTCCTTCAACGCGGCTTGCAGGGCACGTTCGGCGTCCTCGACCACGCTCACTTCGTCGCGGTCGCGCGTGTTCATCGTGACGTAGCCGACCAGCAGGCCGCGCTCGCCTTTGATTTCCTGCGGGCCGAGGACGCTCTTGATGGCGACGACTTGCGCGAGCGGAACCTGCGCGCCGGTCGAAGTAGGCAGAAGAATCTTCTCCAGTTCGGGGATGTCTTCGCGGAACTCGCGCAGGTAGCGGACACGAATGGGGTAACGCTCGCGGCCCTCGACCGACTCCATGATGTTCACGCCGCCGAGGGCGATTTCGAGCACGTCCTGCACGTCGCGGATGCCGACGCCGTATCGGGCGATGCGGTCGCGGTCGATTTCAAACTGGAGATACGGCTTGCCGACGATGCGGTCGGCGACGATGTCCGTCGCGCCGGGAACATGCTTGAGCAGTTGCTCGATTTGCAGGCCGACGCGCTCAATCTCCTGGAGGTCGCTGCCGTAAATTTTCACGCCCATCATCGCGCGGAAACCGGTCTGGAGCATGACGAGCCTCGTCTGAATGGGCTGAAGCCACGTTGGCAGCACGCCGGGAATGGCGGTCTTTTCCTGAAGCTCGGCGAGGATTTCGCTCTTTGTGATGCTGCGATGCTCCGACCAAACCCACGCCAGCGGCTTCTGCAACCAGCCAGGCCAGTCGGAGAACCACCGTTTCACCGGCACATGTCGCCATTCGGACTCCGGCTTGAGGATGACGATGCTCTCCATCATGCCGATGGGCGCCGGGTCGAGCGCGGACTCGGCGCGGCCAATCTTGCCCACGACGCTCTCGACCTCGGGCACGCTGGCGATGGCGAGGTCCTGCTTCGAATTCACTTCGATGGCGGGGCCGAGGCCGGCTTGCGGGAGCAGCGACGGCATGAAGAGGAAGGAGCCTTCGTCGAGCGGCGGCATGAACTCGCGCCCGATGCCCGGCAGGATGCGCGTTTCCTTGACGACCTCCCCACCGGTCGAAGGCGCGTCCGCAGCCGGGCGTCGCCACTGGATGCGCCGGTGTGCGGAGCCGTCGGTGTGGCGAACGACCTGCCAGCGGAGCTGGTCAAATTCCACGAGCGGGCGGTCAGCACGGGTGAAAAGATTGATGCCCCATTCCACGGGCTTGAGCGTCGTGCCGAGACCGAGCCAGAGGGTCATTCCGCTGAACAGCATCAGCAGCGGAGCCGCCATGAACGTCTTCTTGTGGGTGAGCACCCAGCGGAGCGTCGGCGTGTAAACCCTGGCAATGCCGCGCGACACCCGGTTGTCTTCCAGCGGCAGGAACCGCTCCCGCGTCATGCGCACGACGGCCAGCGTGATGATGACGCCCACGACGATGGACATCGGCCAGCCGCTGTAACGGCCGAGGTCGGCCGTCCACACGAATATCGCGTGCGTCGTCAACACGGCGGCCAAGCCCAGGGCACCCGCGACCAGCCACGTCGTGCGGCGCGACCACTTCACGGGTCTGAACAGGTGGTAACAGAGCAACGGCACCACCGTGAGGGCGAGGATGACCGACGCCAGGATGGCGAAGGTCTTGGTGAATGCCAGCGGACTGAACAGCTTGCCCTCCTGCCCCGCGAGGAAGAACACCGGGATGAAGGACACCAGCGTGTTCGATACCGCGGTGACGATGGGTTTGCCGACTTCCGCCGCGCCGTCGAACACGGTTTGAAAATGACTCTTGTCGCCCTTCGCCGTGGCGATGCGGCGGTAGATGTTTTCGGTCATGATGATGCCCATGTCGCCCACGTCGCCAATGGCGATGGCCAGCCCCGCCAGCGACATGATGTTTGCGTCCACGCCGAAGACAAACATGAGAACGAACGCGAGGCAGAGGCTCAACGGCAGCGTCACGAGCACCGACAACGTGCTGCGCAGGTGCAGCAGGAAAATGAAGATGACCGCGCTGGCCATGAGGGCTTCTTCGAGCAGCGCCTCCTTCAGCGTGGCGATGGTTTCGTGGACGATGTCGGTGCGGTCGTAGAAGGGCACGATGCGCACCTTCGACACGCGGCCATCGGCGAGCGTCTTCTGCGGCAGACCGGGTTCGAGCTGCTTGATTTTTTCCTTCAGCCGCTCGACGACGCGGAGCGGGTTCTCGCCGTAACGCATCAGCACCACGCCGCCGACGGCCTCGACGCCGGCCTTGTCGAGCGCGCCGCGCCGGAAATCGGGGCCGAGCGTGACGGTGGCGACGTGCCTGACCTGGATGGGCGTGCCCTTCTCCTGGCGGATGACGATCTTCTCCAAGTCTTCAACCGACTTGATGAAGCCGACGCCGCGAATGAAGAACTCGACGCCGTTTTTCTCCAGCACCTTCGCGCCCACGTCGATGTTGGCCTTCTTTACCGCCTCGAAGACTTCCATGAGCGTGACGCGGTGGGCGCGGAGTTTGTCCGGGTGCAGGTCGATTTGATACTGCTTTACGAAGCCGCCGACGCTGGCGACTTCGCTGACCCCTTCGACTGAGTTGAGCTGGTAGCGGAGGAACCAATCCTGGATGCTGCGCAACTCGGCCAGGTCGAACCCCTCGGCCTCGACGGTATACCAATAGACCTGGCCGAGTGCCGTCGCGTCGGGGCCGAGCACCGGGGTCACGCCGGCGGGCAGGCGTTGCTGCGCGACATTGATGCGCTCCAGCACGCGCGAACGCGCCCAGTAGTAGTCCACGTCATCTTTGAAGATGACGAAGACCATCGAGAAGCCGAAGCCGGACATCGAGCGGATGGTCTTCACGCCGGGTGTGCCGGTGAGGCTCGTGGTCAGCGGATAGGTGACTTGATTGTCCACGTCCTGCGGTGAGCGGCCCATCCAGTCGGCGTAGACGATGACCTGTTTCTCGCCGATGTCGGGAATGGCATCCACCGGCGTGAGCGTGAGCGCGTAATAGCCCGCGCCGACGAGCGCGACGACTCCGAGCAACACGAGGAACGTGTTCTTCAGGCACCAGCGGATAAGGGCGTCAATCATGCAGCCTCAAGGTTTGCGCTCCGCGGGTTTCGGCGCGTGTCCTTCGTGGCCGGTCGGCTTCATGCCCGGACCCGGTGCAGTGCCGGGCGGGCCGCCATGTTGATGCCCCGCCGCGCCGGACTGGCCTTCCTTGTAAAGCAGGCTCGGCAGTCCGCTGATTTGGAATTGCGAGTCGAGCAGGAAGTTTCCGCGCACCGCCACACGGTCGCCCTCCGTCAACCCGCTCACCACAGGATAAAACTCGCCGGCACGCGGCCCAGTCATGATTTCGACCGGCGCAAACTCGCCCTTCGCCCGCTCGACATAAACGAGCTTGCGCACGCCGCTGTCGAGCACGGCGGTCACCGGCACGGCGGGCACAAGTTGCTCTTCCTCGGAAACGACCGTCGCGGGCGTACCCGGAATCTGCGTCAACGCCATGCCGCAGACGCGGCAGGCGCCGCCTTGCGCCTGGAGGATGGCCGGGTGCATCGGACAGGTGAACTGGCCTTCGACGCCGGTGGGCGCGGGCTTGCCGCCGGCGAGCAGCGGCGCACGGATGACCGCGCTCACATACATCCCGGGCTTCAGCTTCTTCTCCTCGTTGCTGATGTTGAGCAGCACCTTGACCGTGCGCGATTCCTCGGTGAGCACCGGGTTGATAAACCACACGCGGCCCGTCCAGCTCCGGCCCGGATACGCCTCGCTGGTGATTTCCACGAGCTGGCCGTATTGCACCCACGACAGCTCGGATTCGTAAACGTCGAGATAAACCCAGACCGATTCGAGGTTCGCCAGCCGGTAAAGCATCTCGCCTGGCTTCACCATCGCCTTCTGCACGACCATCTTTTCCGTGACCGTGCCGCGGATGGGCGAGAAGAGCGTGATGTGGTCGCTGACCTTCCTGTCGCGCACCAGGTCGTCCACTTGCTCTGGCGTGAGGCCCCAGAGAAGAAGTTTGCGCTTGGCCGACTCGACGAGGCTGGCGTTCCGCTGGCTGTCCAGCGCGACGAGCAACTCCTGCTGCGCGACGAGGAGGTCGGGACTGTAAATCTCCACGAGATGGTCGCCCGGCTTCACCTCAATGCCGGTGTAATCCACGTAGAGCCGCTCGACGTAGCCTTCGACGCGCGTGGTGATGTTCGCCAGCGCAGCTTCGTTGTATTGCACCTTGCCGACTGCGCGAATCTCGTGCGCGAGCTTCCGGCGTTGCACGGGCACGGTCTCGACGCTCGCCATCGCGCGGGCGTGATCGGAGAGTTCGAGCGTCAGCTCGGACGTGGCGTTCGTCGCGGAGGCGGACTTGCCGGGGTTTTTCCCGGGAACCAACGGCATCGAACAAATGGGGCACTTGCCGGGTCGCGGCATCCGCACTTGCGGGTGCATGGAGCACGTCCAGGCCGCGCCGTTCGCGCTGCCCGCCGCTACGTGCGAGTCGTGCATGCCCTGGCGGGAGACAAAGAACGCGGCCAACGCGCCGAGCACTAGGACGCCGAGGACAATCAGCGCCGCCTTCACTTTCTTGTTCATCAAGTTCATGGCTTCTTCTCCTTTCCGGTTACCGGCGCTTGCGGGAGAGGCAAGACCGGCGCTCCCGCCGGCGGCACGCCGATGATAAGCAGCGACAGTTCCGCCAACGCGAGTTCGCGCTGCACGCGCGCTTCGACTTCGGACAACTGGAAGGTCAAGAGCGTCCGTTGGGCATCCAGCAGGTTGAGAAAATCCACCTTGCCCGAGACGTAACCGGTTTGCGCCACTTCCACCGACTGTCGGGCCTTGGGCAGGAGCCGTTCGGTGAGCAGTTCAAGATTGCGGCTCGCCTCGCGAAACAGGAACGACTTTTCCGCGAACTCGACCGCCAGCGTGATTTGCTCCGCCGACAGTCGCGCCTCTGCCGCCCGCTCGCCCGCCTGCGCCGCGCCAATCTCGGCCGCAATTTTGTCGCGCCAGATGGGAAGCGTGATGCCGATTTGCGGGGTCACAAAAACGGGGGAAGCCTTCACGTCCACTTCGAGACCGAGACTGAAATCCGGCACGCGCGACTTGAAGGCCAGTCGGAGCGAGGCGTCGGCGCGGCGGACTTCGGCTTCCATCGCCTTCAAGCGGGGATTGCGCGCCAACGCAGCGGCAAAGAGTTTGTCCGAGGTTAGGTCGAGCGCAGTGGATTCAAACTTCTGCGGCACCGGCGGCGCAGCGTCCTCTTCCTTCAAGCCCAGCGCCGCCTTGAATTGCGCCAGCAGCGGGTGGCGCGAATCGTCGAGGTTGGCGATTTCGGTGATGAGCCGCTCCTCCTCAATCTGCGCCCGCAACACATCCTGCAACGTGCCCTTGCCCACTTCGTTCTGTGTCCGCGCGAGCTTCTCAATCCGCTCCACCAGCCGCAGCGTCTCGCCGTTCACGCCGACCTTCGCATCAAGGAAGTGAAGTTGATAATATGTCTTCTTCAACGCGAAGGCCGTTTGCAGCACGCTCCACTCAAACGTGAAATACTTCGCTTCGCTCTCCGCTGTCGCGATGTTCGCCGCCGCCTTGAGTTTGCCCGGGCCGGGAAAATCCATCATTAGCCCCGGCGTCAGCGCCATCACCATGTCCGCGATGTCGCTCTGAAACGTGAGTCGTGGGTCGGGCAGCGAGCGCTCCACCGTGATACGCGGCACGGACGCCGCCCAATCGTAGTAGGCCGCCTCGACCTGCGGCTGGTTGAGCATGGCGAAAAGCAGATAGTCTCGAAGCGGCGCGTTCGTGGTCAGAGCCGGGCCGGCCGGGCGGTGTCCCCCCGGACGGTAAACCTGCTCAACCATCTCGCGTTGGCTGTAAGCTCTGGTCTCTTCGGCACTGCGTATTCCGACACAGCCCGCCGTCAGCCCTGACAACAAAAGGCCAGCGAGCAAGTTCGAATAACTATTCGCTTTCATCTGATGGCTTCGCGGCTGTTCGCGCCTTCGGTGAAGCAACGCGCGCCAGCGGTTTCTCTTTCTCCAGAATGGCCACCGTCGTCTTCAGCACCGTGTCCGGATTGAGGGAGATGCTGTCGATGCCGTGCTCGACGAGGAATTGCGCGAACTCCGGGTAATCGCTCGGCGCCTGGCCGCAGATGCCGATTTTGCGTCCGCGCTGGCGGCAGACCGCGATGACCTGGGCAATCATCTTCTTCACGGCGGCGTTCCGCTCGTCGAAAATGGGCGCGACGATTCCGCTGTCGCGGTCCACGCCGAGGATGAGCTGCGCGAGGTCGTTCGAGCCGATGCTGAAGCCGTCGAAGATTTAGCAGAACTCCTCGGCGAGGATGATGTTGCTGGGGATTTCGCACACAGGCGCTCGCTAGACTGCAATCGTTGCGGCATCTCCAACACAGAAGGGCGGCCGACAGCTAGTGTGAATCTCGGGATGAGCCGAGAGAATTGCTGCGCACTTTCTCAGTTTCAGGAACTGCTGGGGGCGCCGTTTCGTGCCCGAGAACAGACCCGGCTGGCCACCGGAACGTCGCCTATCGCACCGATGCCCCGTACCTTCAGAGCTCTCATGCGGGGGTGAGCACTAGGGACTGGCCGCGGCGCGCCCGAAGAGCCAGAAGACGGCAGGGGCAACGACAATGTCGAGTAGCGTGGACGTCAAGAGGCCGCCGCCGCCGACGACCGCGATCCGATAGACAAGCTCTTTGCCCGGTTCACCCCTGCCCAGCAGCAAAGGAATCAGTGCAAGCGCAGCGGTCAGCGCCGTCATTGAGGCCGGGACGAGCCGTTCGAGCGAGCCGAGCACGATCACGCGCTGGCCGAACACTCGTCCTCGAACGGCATCAGTTGCAGGTAGCGACCGAGCATCATGCTGCCGCTACGGGAGGCGATATCGCACAGGGTGATAAAGGCGACCAGCGACGCGACGCTCGCCACGTTGCCCGTAAGCCTGATGGCAACGACGGCGTCGCGCGGCCTTTTGCTGGCTCTCGAACTGTCCGCCATACTCGACGAAATCGACCCCATGAGCTTGCTGCCGGATGCTCGTGCGCCTTCCGCGATCGGACCATGCCGATCGCTGTTGACGAAGGCCTGGGGAGTTTGACGCGAGAGCGTGAGAGACGAAGCGCGCAGTGCTCGAGAAACCGAGGCGTCGAGCGAAAGCGTACGATGCCGGGCGGAGACACGCCGCCGTGCATCAATCGGCTCGGGCGCGCCTTGTCAGCGAGAGCCGGGGCGAGGATCGCGGGGCCGGCTAGGTACCGAAACACAGGTTGGCGGAGCGAAGTGGCTGCGAGTTGGCAATGCCAGCGTTGCCAACATAGCGCTCTCCCGACTAAGCTACGGCTTCGGAGCGACGGGTGAATGCGGGCATGAGTAACGATCTGACGCTCGATGAGCTCAGCGCACGCACCGGAGAGTCGCCCGAGGAGTTGCGCCGCTGGTGCAAGCTGGGCCTGCTGGGCCCGCGGATGGACGGCACGTTTTGCGGCGTGGACGTTGAAGCGGTCCGCCTGATCCAGCTCCTCGTTCGGCGTGGCATCGGCTTGGAGGCGATCGCCGCCGCCGAGCAGAGGACGTCGTCGCTCCTGGAGCTGGTTCGCGTATTCGCCGCGCCGCAGCGCTACAGCGCCGGCGCCAGGCATTCCTGATCACCCTGAAGCTTTGACGGCTTCGATGCTTTTTACGATATCGAGGTACACGTTCTCCTCGCGTCGCAAGCGAAACCCGGCCATGTGCAGGTTGTCGACCGTATTGCGATTGAACTCGGCGCCGAAGCGGCGAGAGATTGGAGTCGGCAGATCGAGAATGATCCCGACGGGCCGACTTCAGGTGCGACTCGGCACCGATCCCTTCCTGCTACCGGCGCTGATCGAAGTCATCGTCCAGGACAAGTCCTATCCCTGTGCGTTCGTTTCGGACGAGGTCCGCGACCGGTTTCTTGACGACAAAACCGGAACTATAGGTCCATTCCCGCTCGAAGCCGTGCTAACGCCAGCATGAGCGTACAAGGAGTACCGTTTAGTCGGCTGACCTGGGCTCGAGTCCTCAGGGTGGTGAAGGCGTTTTCGGCCTCCGAGGTGGGCGGACGAGCCAAATGGCTATTCGCGTTGCTCATCACACTGCTGTTCGGGGTCAACGGCTTGAACGTCGTGAACAGTTACGTCGGCCGCGATTTCGTCACCGCCATGGAGAACCGCAACATGGCGGGCTTCGTCTGGCAGGCCATCGTCTACATCGGTGTGTTCGCAGCCTCCACGGCGGTGGCGGTCGTCTATCGGTTCAGCGAGGAACGCTTGGGGCTGCTGTGGCGGGAGTGGCTGACCCGCCGGCTCGTCGTTCTTTACCTCGATCATCGCATCTACTACCGCCTGGGCACCGCTGGAGGCATCGCAAACCCTGACCAGCGCATCGCCGATGACGTACGCGCTTACACGGCCACCACTCTCTCGTTCGTGCTTATTCTCCTCAATGCCAGCTTCACGGTCATCGCGTTTTCGGGCGTCATGTGGTCGATCAGCCCGCCGCTGTTCGGCGTCGCCGTCTTGTATGCGGGCTTGGGTTCCTTTCTGACGATCGCTTTGGGGCGTCCGCTCGTCCGGCTGAACTACGATCAGCTGGACAAGGAGGCCAACTTCCGCGCTGGCCTCATTCATGTTCGGGAGAACGCCGAGTCGATTGCACTCTTCCACCGCGAGGGAGGACTTCGAGCTCGACTATTGCGTCATCTCGATGAGCTGACGACCAATTTTCGGCGGATGATCACGGTCAACCGCAACCTGGGCTTCTTCACGACGGGTTACAACTACGCGATCCAACTCATCCCAGCTCTGATCGTGGCCCCGCTCTTTATCCGCGGGCAGGTCGAGTTCGGAGTGATCACCCAGTCGGCTATGGCCTTCACGCATCTCCTGGGCGCATTTTCGCTGGTAATTACTCAGTTCCAGTCCATTTCCTCCTATACGGCCGTAGTCGCTCGGATCGGTACGCTAGGGGAGGGCATGCAACAGGCAGGAACGCCTATGGGGTCACCCGCGCTGGCAGCTTTGTGCGACATTTGTGTCACTTCTAGCAGCGAGCGCGCACAACCAGCCACACCAGCGCGCATCGAGATCCGTGAGGAAGACAGTCGCATAGCCTACGAGCGGCTGACGCTGCGATCGCCGCGGGACGGTCGTCTCCTGGTCAAGGATCTGTCCGTATCGGTCCCCTACCGGACGAGACTCCTGATCTTGGGGCCGAACGAGACGGCAAAGGTGGCCCTGTTCCGTGCCACCGCCGGCATGTGGGATGCTGGGGAGGGGTTGATCATCCGCCCCGGTTTGGAGCAGATCCTCTTCCTCCCCGAGCGGCCCTACACGCCCCCCGGCACGCTACGGGAATTGCTATTGCCGACTGGACAGGAGAACGCGGCTTCGGACGACCGGATTCGAGCCACGCTCCGCCTCCTGGACCTCGAGGCGGTGCTGGCGCGGGCGGCCAATCTCGATGCCGAGCAGGACTGGGACGACATTCTTTCGCTCGGTGAGCAGCAACTCCTCGGATTTGCCCGTGTTCTCCTCGCAGCCCCCCGGTTCGCGTTCCTGCACCGCCAGAGCACCGTCCTCAGCCCAGGGCAGGTCGACCAGATCCTGAGAATGCTTTCAGACCGTTCAATCACGTATCTCACGATCGGTGACGCCGACGACAAGCTTGACAACTACGATGCGGTCCTCGAGCTCGCGGGCGACGGCGGGTGGACGTGGAAGTTGGTCAGTGCCGGACGGATACTCGAGGAGACGACCCACGGAGGTCGGTGACAGGGGCTAGCATGCAAGGCGGAAATATGCGACCAGGTGGTGCTGGTCGAAGGGGATTGAGATATGGGATGGCTTCACGAGATTTCGTTCCGCCTCGAGGGGTGAGAATCCCGCGCGGCCAGGGGTAAGCCCGCACGAGCCGGCAGCGAGCCTTGGTGAGGACGCTGCCATGGCAACGATAACGTTGGTGGGACCTCGTCGAGCGTTCACGCGCGCGAGTGGTGGGTGATCTCGTGCCGAGACAGCTTCTCGAGATGCTCGGCGGTAGCGAGCGTCTCAACATGACCTCGCTCGCCCTTAACCAGAGCGGCTACGTGAACGGTGTCGCGAAGAGACACGCGGGGGCGGGGTCTCGCGTGAAATGTTGCCGTACTACGGCATCCACCACGTGACGAACGGCGTTCACTCCCGCTCGTGGACGGCGCCCCCGTTTGCTCGTCTGTACGATCAGTACCTTCCTGGGCGGAGCGCGGATCCATTCCGCAACGGCGGACGCATTCCTGCGCAGAAGATCTGGGAGGCCCACGAGCTCGCCAAGACCGATCTCCTGGCCGCTGTGCGGGACCAAACCGGGAGGTCACTTCGAGCGGATAGCCTTACGATCGGCCTCGCCCGACACGCGACGCTCTACAAGCGGGCGGACCTCATCTTCTCCGATCTGCATCGCCTCCGCGATACAGCTGCGCGCGGCGGACGATTCCAACTTGTCTTCGCCGGTAAGGCCCATACCCACGACGAGCTGGGCAAGGCTCTGATTCGTCGTGTCCTCGAGGTTGCCGACGAACTCGGCCACGACATTCCGGTCGTGTACCTGGAGAACTACGACATGACCCTCGCGAAGAAGCTGGTCGCGGGGGTCGAGCTGTGGCTCGAGGCGCCTCAGCGCCCGATGGAGGCGTCGGCAACTACGTGACGAACGCCTATTTGTAACGGAGCAAAGACGTGGAGCGGAACGGCGAACGAATCTTGACCTTGAACAGCGGGGCTTCCAGCCTGAAGTTCGCGCTCTTCAAAGCGGACCCGCCGCTCACGCGGATTCTCGACGGCAAGATCGATCGAATCGGACTACCCGAGTCAACGCTCGTGATCCGACGGGCCGATGGGACCTCGGAAACGCGTACGGTGGAGGTCGAGGATCAACGAGCCGCGGTCGCCAGGCTGCTTCCACGGCTTGCCTCCGAGCACGCGCGGGTTGAGCTTGACGCCATCGGGCATCGCATCGTCCACGGCGGAGATCGCTATGCCGAGCCGTGCATCATCACGCCGGACGTTCGTGCCGAGCTTCAGCGCCTCTCGCCACTGGACCCCGAGCACCTTCCGTTCGAGCTCGATCTTATCGAGAGCGTGGGCCACCAATGGCCCGACGTCGTTCAGATCGCATGCTTCGACACGGCCTTCCACCGAGGCCTGCCCAAGGTGGCGCAGCTTCTCCCTTTACCTCGGCGCTTCTTCGAAGCTGGCGTGCGCCGTTACGGATTCCATGGTCTGTCGTACACGTTTCTGCTCGACGAACTCGAGCGAGCCGGCGGACGGCAGGCCGCCAACGGCCGGCTTGTCCTCGCCCACCTCGGGAGCGGAACGAGCCTGACCGCAGTCGTCGGTCGCCGAAGCATGGACACGACGATGGCGTTCACCCCTGCATCCGGCGTTCCTATGGGAACGCGCTCGGGCGATCTGGATCCTGGGGTCGTCGGCTATCTCGCTCGAACCGAAGGGATGAGCACCGAGCGATTCATCCAGCTCGTCAACCACGAGTCCGGGCTCCTTGGAATCTCCGGCATCAGCTCGGACATTCGAGATCTCATGGCTCGAGCGCCCGCCGATCCCCATGCGGCCGAGGCCATCGATCTCTTCTGCTACGAGATCACGAAGCGGATCGGCGCTCTTGCTGCGGCCATGGGCGGGATCGAGGGCCTGGTGTTCACCGGGGGGATCGGAGAGAACGCCGCCCCGATACGGGCCCGAACCTGCGACAGGCTCGGCTTCCTCGGCGTTCATCTCGACCCCTCGAGGAATGAGGCAGGCGTGCCGGTGATCTCGCGAGAGGGCGCACGCGTCACCGTTCGCGTGATTCGTACCGACGAGGAACGTGTGATTGCTGAGGCCGTCGTCCGCATCCTCGAAAACCACCCGCGTACGAAAGCAGGTGCCCGATGATCGAACCCCTCCCCAAAGACCTTCTGACCAGGATGGACGCCTACTTTCGTGCGGCGAACTACCTCTCGGTTGGCCAGATCTACCTCTACGACAACCCGCTGTTGCGCGAGCCTTTGCGCCGCGAGCACGTCAAGCCGCGGCTGCTCGGCCACTGGGGAACTTGCCCGGGGCTCAATTTTATCTACGTGCACCTGAACCGCATCATCGGCCGCTGCGCCCTCAACATGATCTTCGTGACCGGGCCGGGGCACGGCGGCCCCGCAGTCGTCGCGAACACCTACCTTGAAGGCACGTACACGGATCTCTATCCCGACGTCACCCAGGACGAGGGCGGGCTCCGGAGGTTGTTTCGCCAGTTTTCGTTTCCGGGTGGCGTACCAAGCCACGCGGCGCCGGAGACACCGGGCTCGATTCACGAGGGCGGTGAGCTCGGGTACTCGCTCGCACACGCCTTCGGGGCGGTGCTCGACAACCCAGACCTCATTGCGGCGTGCGTCGTCGGAGATGGCGAGGCCGAGACAGGGCCGCTTGCGGCGAGCTGGCACTCGAACAAGTTCTTGAACCCAGCACGCGACGGCGTCGTCCTGCCGATCTTGCACCTCAACGGCGCGAAGATCGCTGGCCCCACGTTCCTGGCGCGCATCCCTCGCGCGGAGCTCGCGGAGCTCCTGCGCGGTTACGGGTACGAGCCGCACTTTGTGGAAGGGGACGATCCGGCGATCCTTCATCCGATCATGGCGGCCACGCTGGACAAGATTGTGGTCGAGATCCGGCGCATCCAGCATGAGGCACGCGCGGCAGCCAAGCCTGTCCGGCCGCGCTGGCCCATGATCGTGCTGGGGACTCCGAAAGGTTGGACCGGGCCCAAAGAGGTCGATGGAAGGGCGGTCGAGGGAACGTTTCGGTCGCACCAGGTTCCCATCGCCGACCTCGACCGGCCGGAGCATCTCAAGCTCCTGGAAGACTGGATGAGGAGCTACCGGCCCGAGGATCTATTTGATGCGTCGGGCCGACTGCGCTCGGACCTAGCCGAGCTGACACCCAAGGGCGACCGGCGGATGGGTGCCAACCCACACGCCAACGGTGGCGTCCTTCTCCGCGATCTTCGGCTGCCCAACTACCGGGACTACGCGGTCGACGTGCCCGGCGCCGGCGCGGTGGATGCCGAAGCAACCCGAATCCAGGGCACATTCATCCGCGACATCGTTCGCCTCAACCCGACTACCTTTCGGGTCTTCAGCCCCGACGAAACCGCATCGAACCGATGGAACCCGGTGTTCGAGGTCACGAACCGTGCGTTCCTCGGCGAGCTCCGTCCCGGGGACGAATCCCTGTCGCCGGACGGTCGCGTGATGGAGGTGCTCTCAGAGCATCTTTGTCAGGGATGGCTCGAGGGCTACCTACTCACCGGACGCCACGGTTTTTTCTCTTGCTACGAAGCGTTCATCCACATCATTGATTCGATGTTCAACCAGCACGCCAAGTGGCTCAAGGTCAGTCGCCACGTCCCATGGCGTCGTCCGATCGCCTCGCTGAACTACCTGCTCACGTCGCACGTTTGGCGGCAGGACCACAACGGTCTCTCCCACCAGGATCCTGGTTTCATCGATCATGTCGTAAACAAGAAGGCCGAGGTGATTCGCGTCTACCTGCCTCCCGATGCGAACACGCTGCTGTCGGTGACAGACCACTGCCTGCGCAGCCGCCACTACGTGAACGTTGTCATCGCGGGAAAACAGCCGGCACCGCAGTGGCTCACGATGGATCAGGCGATCAAGCACTGTACGGCAGGCATCAGCATCTGGGACTGGGCGAGCAGCGACCAGCGCGACGAGCCCGATGTCGTGATGGCCTGCTGCGGGGACGTGCCGACGCTCGAGACGCTCGCCGCCGTGAGCGTCCTCCGCGAGCATCTGCCAGAGCTCAAGGTCCGCGTGATCAACGTTGTCGACCTCATGAAGCTCCAGCCGCCGCGAGAGCATCCGCATGGTCTGTCAGACCAGGAGTTCGACTCCCTGTTCACACGGGATCGCCCGATCATCTTCGCGTTCCACGGCTATCCCTGGCTGATTCACCGGCTGACCTACCGGCGCACGAATCACGGCAACCTGCACGTCCGCGGCTACAAGGAGGAAGGAACGACGACCACGCCGTTCGACATGACCGTGCTCAACGATCTCGATCGGTTCCATCTCGCCGGGGACGTCGTGGATCGACTCCCCCAGCTCGGCCCGCACGCCGCCTACATCAAGCAGTGGCTGAGCGAAAAACTGGTCGAGCATCGGGAGCACGTCGAACGCTATGGAGATGACCTGGCCGAAGTGAGCGGATGGCGCTGGGAGCCGAGCGAGTGAACCCGTCTCTTGGCACCGGCCGATTGGGCCTCCGGTCGCGCGACGGATGGGTCAGGAAGCTACGGGTGCGAGAATGAACGAGGGTGCGACGACCGTGCCGTTAGCTTTGCCCGCCCTGCGGGCCTCCGACCATCCCGTTGAGAGCGCGGCTCAGCATGTTGTCACCGGCGTACCCGTGGCTCAGGAGACCGAGCGAGTCGAGGCAGTCGTCGGCCGACTTGCAGGGCACGCCTTCGATTCGGCGGAAGCCGTCTTCGTCGTCGACGCAAGCCGCGCACTGAAGGGAGCGGTCCGCCTCGTGGATCTACTCAGAGCTTCCGGGGAACGGTCGATCGGCGAGCTCGCCGATCCTGGCTACCCGCGCGTGGGGCCGCACTACGACCAAGAGCATGTGGCGGCCGAGGCGCTCGAGCATCGCGCCACATCCGTCGCCGTCGTAGATGACGATGGGCGACTCGTCGGCGTGGTTCCGGCGTTGTCGCTGCTCGAAATTCTCCGCCACGAGCACGTGGAGGACCTACACCGCCTCGCAGGTATTCAGCGCGAGACAGCACGAACCCGCGGTGCGCTGGAATCGTCACCTGTGCGTCGGGCGCGGCACCGGCTCCCGTGGCTTCTTGTCGGGCTTGCTGGAAGCATGATCGCCGTGATGGTCGTCTCACGCTTCGAGCGAGTTCTCGAAACCAATCTGGCGGTCTCCTTCTTCGTCCCCGCCATCGTGTACCTGGCCGATGCCATCGGAACCCAGACGGAAGCGATTGTGGTGCGCGGCCTCTCGCTGAGCCGCCTTTCGCTGCGTCATCTGCTCTTCGATGAGCTTCGGACTGGGCTGCTCATCGGCATCACGCTCGGCGTCCTGTCGTTCCCAGTCGTTGCAATCGCTTTCGGAGACGTGCGTCTTGCCGTGTCGGTGTCCGCCGCAATCCTCGTCGCAGGTGGCATGGCGACGTCGATTGGGCTGCTCCTGCCATGGTTGTTTCAACGAATCGGCAGCGACCCGGCGCTGGGTAGTGGACCCGTCGCGACGATTATCCAGGATGTGCTGAGCCTCCTCAGCTACTTCGCGATCGCCACCCTCATGATGAATTGAGGATCTGACCCACCGCTCGCTGTCGAGGATCCGCATCTGGTGCTCGTCGTAACGAGTGCCGGCGACCGCGGACGCGGGCACGGCCTCCTCGGTGCGGGCGATGTCCGCCCGCCACAGCTTGCTTTGAGAGCGCCGAGCGACCCCACGAGCTGCGCCCGCGTTCGCCCGCCAATCACGGGCTCCCCGACATGTCCGTGCACCCGAGCGCGAGCGGAAAGACGGTCGCCCCCGTGGAACCAGCTTTGTGTCGGTCCGAAGAAATGGCGTCTGAAGCAGGATCGAACCAAGCCCGCGCCGCATTCCGATGTCGTACACTTCGTGCTGCCGTTTTGGCCGACGCCGAGTAAGTAAGACCTCCTGGTCTGTTCTGAGGTGAAGACGAAGCCCACCGGCGGCAATTCCACACCGATCAAGAGTGCAATCAAGAACAGCGCGAAGGATCGTACGGGCCGGCTGGCACGCACACTCGTCTGGCTTCGCGAGCGGGCGCTGACCGAGGCGGATAGGCCCTTGCGCTGATTCCTGGCTTTGGTCAACGACCGAGAAGATGGTTACGTCGATTGTGTACATCGGCGGGACGATTCGTAGTGGTGCCAGCGGATCGGGTCGTGCTGGAGGTGTGGGTCCGAGCCCGCGCCGCTTTCCCGGGAGCCGGCCTGGGGCCCAGATCAATCTGGCACGCGCCGGGCGAGAGAGGGTCCGGGACCTCATGGCGCGGCGCCCGGGGGGCGTACCCAGCTCGACATGGGCCGATTCCGGCCCGCTCAACGCTCGATGCGAATTCGCGTCCCTGTGGGCGAGGTCTCGACCTCCACGATCATGTAGCCCTCGATTTCGGCGGCGCCCGGCATATCACGCACCGCCCGTGGGTCGTCGGTCAGAACCGTCAGAACATCCCCGGGTTGCAGCTCCTCGAGTAGGACCTTTGCGCGGGCCCAGCTCAGCGGGCAGGGGATTCCGCATAGGTCAAGCTCCCGTCTAGCCGGTGCCCTGGACATCGGCGTAGCGATAGCAGCGGGCAACGCCGGATGCGATGGCTGGTAACCTGCAGATTTTACCTTGCCATTGCTGTGAGAAACCTTTCAGAATGCGCCCCAGAGTCCAGGGCCGGGGTATTTCCCGCGCCGTGCTTGCTGCCACCCGTGTCTGTCGAGCCAGGGAGGATCGAATGAGCCTTCAGCGTGCCTTGATCGCAGCTCTCTTCGTGTCCGCGGTCGTCGCGCGAGGCGATCCGGCCCTGGCCCAGTTCACCAGCGCGGAGCGGGCTTGCCGCGAGGCCATCTCCAAGACCGGTCAAAAGCTCGCGGACACGGTTGCCAAGACGCTCAACGGTTGCCACAAGCAGCGCTCTGCCAAGAAGATCAGCAGCGGTGTCGACTGCAACGACATCGCGTCGGCCGACACCAAAGGGAAGGTGGGTTCGGCCGCTCAAAAGCTCGTCGACCAGACCGTGGCGAAGTGCTCGGCGCTCACCCCCGGCGATATCGGTTACGACGAATGTCCGGCGCCCTGCGCCGGGGCGTTGGCGACGTTCCAGGACGTTGCCGACTGCGAGGTGTGTCTGCTCGAACAGTCCGGTGAGGCCATGGTTCTCGGCTCGCAGGGACTGCCTGACCCGCTCGAGCTGAGCAGTGCCGAAGCCACCTGTCACGCCGCGATCGGCAAGAATCAGACCAAGCATTTCCGGACGATCGTCAAGGAACGGCGCAAGTGTCAGAAGGCCGAGGAAGCGGCCGGCGCTACCGATACCTCCACGTGCAGCCAATCGGACCCTTCCGGCAAGATCGCCGCCGTGCGTGCCAAGGGCGAAGACACAGTGGCCCTCAAATGCGCGGTGGCTGGCGTCAACCTCGACGATCTCGATAGTTGCAGCGATCTCAGTCTCAACAATCTCATCTCCTGCGTGTTCGGCGGCTCGGCCTCCCGTGGGGAGGTCACGTTCCAGTGGCTCTACGGCCTGACGGCGGCGTCGGTCACCACGACGACGACCCCGCCCTCGACGACCACCAGCACGACCACGACCACGACGCCGGGCGGCCAGGATCCGCAGTGCCCGGCGAGCGGGGAGATCGTACTGTACGCGGCGGTGCGTGAGACGGCGTGCGCGACGAACACTGACTGCGATGTGGCCGGCGCGCAGGTCGGCGTCTGCGACACGGGGCTGGGCCAGTGCGTGACCGGCACGGATCTGGACACGGGCTGGACCGGGATCGCCCACAATGCGGACATCAACGACGTGGTGGTGACGCGCGGGTTCCTGGAATGCCCGGGACCGTTCAACGGGTCTTCCTCCGAGCCTTGCGGCGAGTGTCAGGTTTTGGGGCTGAGCCCGGCGACCGACCTGTGCCGGTGCAACAACGACAACCAGGCCCTGTGCGACGACACGTTCA
>CAZKRI010000026.1:0-32978 GCA_964555245.1 uncultured Myxococcales bacterium | reverse complement strand
TCTTCGAGGATGCGGGCATCACGACCGGGATGAAGGTGCTCGATATCGGCAGCGGTCCGGGTGATGTGGCCTTCCTCGCCGCCGAGCTGGTCGGCGCGACCGGTCGCGTCGTCGGCGTCGACATGAATCCGGCGGTCGCCGTAGTGGCGCGCGCCCGGTTGAGGGCTCCGTAGCTCCGTATCTCTCTCCCGTGTGCATGAGCGCTGCACGCAGCGCATACCTACTTGGCGGGGGAAGCGAAAACACCGCTTAAAACGACTATCGACGGCCACTGTCTGCGACCGCAGCGCGTCGCTCGCCCAGGCCTCCGGCCCGTCCTGCTACTACACGCCCCGGACGCCCGAGCGGCAGGTCGACAATGACGGTACTGACGGACTCGATGGTCAATTCGGTCATTACGCGGGATCCAATCGTAAGTCGTACTCAGCCGAGAAGTGCCCGTCGTCGTGCTTGACGAGTTCCAGCGTGAGCTCGTCCTTGACCGCGCTGGCGATGTCCTCGTCGACGTAGTCGCCACCGGCGAAGAACAGCTGGCTCGTCAGCGACTGCTTGCCGGGCGCGCGCACCATCATGTGCAGGTGCGCGGGCCGCCAGTGGTGCCAGCCCGCCGCGATGATCATCTGCCCGGTCGGGCCCTCCTTCGGGATCTCGTACGGTGCGGGCACCACCGTGGTGATCTCGAACCAACCCTCGGCGTCGGTCTTGACGTTCGCCCGCAGATTCCACTTCGGAGGGTCGGGGTGGAACTGCGAGTAGAAGCCGTGGGCGTCGGCCTGCCAGATGTCCACGACGGCCTCCGGCAGCGGGATGCCCTCGAGGTCGCGCACGGTTCCCGTGAACACGAGCTTGTCGCCGGGCTCGTCGTCGCGCTGCGGCAGCGTGGCGGGCGAGACCATCTCCGGCGCGCCCGGCGCGTAGTACGGGCCCTCGATGCAGCCGGTGCTGCCCCGGCGCTGGTCGGAGGCGATCTTCTCCACCGTGTGCTCGAAGAACACGTCGAGGAACAGCGGCCACTCGCCGGCCTCGCCGACGCGGATCAGCCAGTCCTTCGCGGTCTGGTACTCCTCGTAGGTGACGGCGTGCTTGGCCAGCCGCTCGTTGATGGTGCCGAAGATGTCGCCCAGCACCTCGGCGGTGCGTTGTTGAGTTGTCATCGTCATTACCTCCGCAGACTCACGTCGTCCGGGTTGATGAGGTCCGGGACGGTCCAGCCGTCCAGGTCGTACTCGGCTATGCACTGTCGTTTTGGAGGAGGAGAAGCAGCAAGGCAACGGCCTCACAGCCAACACGGAACACGAGACCCCAGGAACCAGGGGCGCCAACGTCTGATAGCGGGCATCCCGTCAACCACAAGAGGCCGTTCGTCCCGCCTATCAACCCGGCGTCGGTCCCGGCAAGGATGCTCAGAATCCGAGTGCGCGCCGTAGCTGCCGCTCGATCGCCCGCAAATCTGCGCCGGTAAGCGAGCCCAGCTTCCGATCGATCATCGTTCCCTTCACCGTTCGAACGATGGCCGTCACGACCGACGGGAAGAGGAGACCCGCCGCCTTCCAGTCGGCCAGCAGATGGTCCGCAAACAAGCGTCGCCGTACGTTGCTCGTGATTGCGGCCACGATGACCTCCGCTCGTGCGCGTTGGTACGCCGCTGAACTGATCACCAGCACGTACTTTGCGCCCCGACTCATCCGAGAAAACGAAGCCGACCAGAACAATGTCACCGCGACGGCAGGCGATCATAGGCGGCACCCCTGCGATTGTCCCGGTTGAGGGCTCCGTAGCTCCGTATCTCTCTCGCGCGTGCGTGAGCGCTGCACGGAGCGCATACGTACTTGGCGCGGTAGCTCAGAATCATCGCGAAGACGACCAGAAGGCGGCGAACTGACGCGACCTGACCTCTGATCGTTCTGTGCGCGCGACGGGCGGAGCACGCCATGGGCAGCAGCGAGAGTCACGGGCGGCGATGCGGGCACCATGCCGGGCAAGCTGCAGAGCCGCTATAGGGCTCTTTTTCTTTTTTCTTCACGAGCGACTTTTTTGGCTCGTGGCGCGGATGCACTGCCCCGGACAAATTCGAGGAAGATTGATCTATGGGGGGTACCCACGGCCCCGGACGTGCGGCGAGAGGGGCTGAGGTGATATCCGCTGTGCGTACGGTGCTGACCTAACCGGAGCGGAGGGTAGAAGGGAGGTTAGAAGACTGATGCGCTTCGTCGTACGTCAAAATTGGCTGCGTTTCGTGACGTTCTCGAAGCAGATCGCCTGATGGCTCATCAGCGCGTCGGTTCGGAACCTTCCATGTCGCGGCGCTCGGGGCCGTCCTCGTGCCGCGTTGAGCCGCATCGCCACCACAACTTTCAGAGTTCTCGGCATCCGTAAAGCATCGCTTTACACCGCGTACGCGGCGCCGTAGAATCCTTCACCGTGATTCGCAGCTTCCGGCACAAGGGGCTGGCGGAGCTGTTCAACAAGGGCACAACCGCAAAGATCGCCCCCAACCTCGTTGGGCGCGTGCGGCGGCGACTGAACGCCCTTCGCGACGCGAGCCGGCTCGAAGATCTCAACGTGCCGGGCTTCGACTTTCACCCGCTGCGCGGGAAGCCGTAGCGGTACAGCCTGCACGTCAACGGCCCCTGGTGCATCACGTTCGAGTGGGACCAGGGCGAGGCCGTGCGGGTGGACATCGAGCAGTACCACTAAGGGGAGAGACGACGATGGGAGACATCAAAGCGAGCCGGGCACCGAAGCTCGCGCCGACGCACCCGGGCGAGCTCCTGCGCGAGGACGTGCTACCGGCGCTTGGCCTCTCGGTAAGCGAGGCGGCGCGTCAGCTCGGCGTGACGCGGCAGGCGCTGCACCACATCCTTGCGGGCACGGCCGCCGTTTCCCCTGAGATGGCAGTGCGGCTCGGCCACTTCTGCGGCAACGGGGCCGAACTGTGGCTCAGGATGCAGGCGACGTACGACCTCCACCGGGCGCGCCAGAAGCTCAGGGGCGTGTTGCGTAAGATCCCGCGTCATCGCTCACGGGCAGCGTAATCCCGCAATCAGGGTGCTGCGTCCGAACCGTTCCCGGTGCCGCGCTCGGCTGCCGCGGGTGACGCCTCGTCGATGACGTCAGGAACCTTTGCGACGCATTCGTCGGCGCTCTCGACTGCAGGCGCGATGAAGACAACGCCGCCCCTCCCCGGAGCGTTGACCTTCATACGCTCGCGGTACTCGGGGATGTGGCGCTTGAGGAGGAGTTCGAGCATGGAATGGCGCTAGTTCCGCCTATCCGCTCGCGCCAGCGTTCGAAGGTCGTAGAGGGCACGCCGAGTCGCAGGGCGGCGCGACGTGTCGAGGCGCCTGCCAGGATGAGCGACCGGATGCCGTCGGCGAGCGCCGGACTCAGGCTCGTGGGGCGGCCGGGGACGTGCTCCCATTCCTGCGGCTCGGGGAGATAATCGGCATCGGCCATTTGGCCCAGTGTAGCGGAACCAGGCGTGTCCCAATACTAGCCATTGAGTCGGGGAGTAATGGGGCTTGTGCCGGGATTGCGCATTGCCAGGCGTACCGCATCTCGCAATGGCCCGCGCCGCTTCCGCGCTGGTGCCGGTAGTGTTGCCGACGGAACGAGCTGCCAGCGGCTCGGGTGGTTCACGTACGGTGACTGGATCAGCTACGACTCGGCGCGGTCGCTTGCATGGCGAACCGGTAACGGCACAGGTTGGGCGTGAGGATCCAGGCCCGCATCCGCCGGCCCCGACCGCGCTCATCGGTCAGCACGTGCTTCATCCAGCCGGTGTCCAGCTCGATCTCTTGACCCGGCTCACCATCGGCAACCGGCATCGTCGTCGCCTGGCTGCCAAAGCCCAGCTCGGCCGTGGCGAGCGTGTAGGCCGAAATAGCGCCACTTTCTGATCCCCAACCCAGAATACCGCGCTAACAACGCCTATCCCTCAGGCCACGAAGATTCCTCGCGATCGATTGCACTTCGCGCCGCCCACGCCGCGGACCTCGCTGCAGGATCGCTGACAGTGCGTCAGTCGACCCCGATTACGGCGAAGCCCTGCGCGCGCGGAGTCGCACGCGATCGAGCGTCCGCAGGCATTCGACTTCGGTGAGCGAGCTCGCGACGCCCTTCTCGATCCGCTTCCACTCTTGTAGCGCGTGCGGTTGACGCAGCACGATCCGCAGAAGGATCGACGAGTCGACGTATGCGATCAACGCCCTGCCCGTCGGTCCTCGAGGAGCAGCGTAACCGCGTCGACGTCGAGCTTGAGCTTGGGCGGTAGCGCGATCCGTCCCAACGGTGGCGAGCCAGGGCGGGGGTGGCGCACGTTCAACTCGACTGCCGACGCGTAGGGTGTGAGGCGGGCAATAGGCGTCTGCCGGTCGACCACGGTCAGACTTTCGCCGGCGCGCACTTGCCGCAGGTATTCGCTCAGCCGGGCTTTCAGCTGCGCGACGCCTACGGTTTTCGACATGACCACAAGCTAACTAGATATGGTCATGCCGTCAATGCCGTTCACTGGCGGAACTGGCAGTGGCCAGATACTTGCCGACGTGCCATGAGTCGAGGTGCACCTCGTCAACGACGAGGACGGTGGCAGGGCAGGTGCAGGACCGCGAAGCTTAGTGGAGTCGCGTAGGGTCGCTGGGTTCGGGGAGCGCTCGTACTGGCTGACGCGCTTCCTGATCCTGCGACTGCTCGGCTTCGTCTACCTGTTTGCGTTCCTATCCCTTGCCGCCCAAGTCTTGCCGCTCATTGGCCACGAGGGGCTGCTACCTGCGGATCGCTACCTCGAGCGCGTGGCCACGGAGTTCGGCTCACGCTGGCGGGGATTCGTCGCGCTGCCGAGCCTGTTCTGGATCCGGATCTCGGATGGCGCGCTGGTCGGGCTCGCCTGGCTCGGCGTCGGGTTGTCGGTTGTGGTGCTGCTCGGCTACGCCAACGCGCTTCTGCTGGTGGTGCTGTGGGCGATCTACGAGTCCTTCGTTCACGTGGGCCAGCTCTGGTACGGGTATGGCTGGGAGATCCAGCTTCTCGAGACCGGGTTCCTGGCGATCTTCTTGTGCCCGCTCGTCGACGGACGTCCGTTCCCACGGATTGCGCCACCGGCCCCGGTGATCTGGCTACTGCGCTGGCTGGTGTTCCGCATCATGCTGGGCGCCGGCCTGATCAAGCTGCGTGGAGACCCGTGCTGGCGTGATCTCACCTGTCTGGACTTCCACTACGAGACCCAGCCGATCCCCAATCCGCTGAGCCGCAGCTTCCACTTCCTGCCCGGCTGGGCGCATCGCGCCGGAACGTTCTTCAACCACGTCGCCGAGGTCGTCGCTCCCTGGTTGGCGTTCACGACCGTCGGCCTGCGCCGGGTCGCCGGTGTCCTCTTACTCGTCTTCCAAGTGCTGCTGATCCTGAGCGGCAACCTTTCGTTTCTCAACTGGCTCACGATCGTGCCGATCTTGGCCTGTTTCGACGACGGGGTGCTCGTCCGCTGGTTGCCACGGCGTCTGTCGGCCGCAGCCGCGCGCGCAGCCACGAATGCGTTACACTCGCGAGCGCATGAGATCGTGACGGCCGTGCTGCTCGTGCTGGTAGGCGTGTTGAGCTACGCCCCCGTCCGCAACCTGCTTTCACCCGAGCAGCGCATGAACACCTCGTTCGATCCGCTGGATTTGGTCAACACTTACGGTGCCTTCGGCTCGGTCGGTCGCGTACGGCACGAGATCGTCTTCGAGGGGACGGACGCAACCGAAATCGGGCCAGACACGCGCTGGCGAGAGTACGAGTTTCCCTGCAAGCCGGGAGATCCACGCCGGCGGCCCTGCTGGGTCGCTCCCTACCAGCCGCGCCTGGATTGGCAGATCTGGTTCGCGGCGATGTCGGTACCCGACCGTTATCCCTGGACCCTGAACTTCGTCTGGAAGCTGCTCCACGGCGACGCGGGTACGCTCGGGCTGCTGGCGAACAATCCGTTTCCAGACGCGCCGCCGCGCTTCGTGCGGGCGGTCATCTACCGCTACCAGTTCGCTCCTGCCGGCAGCGATGCCACGTGGCAGCGCAGCTCGATCGGGGAGTGGCTTCCGCCGCTCTCGGTCGGCGACCCGCGGCTGCGTCGGGTGCTCGTTGCGCACGGCTGGTTGTCGCGCTGAACGACGTCGCGGTTGCTTGAAGCGTTCGGGCTGGCATAAGTACCGACCCACAACTGCACGCCCACGGCCTATCAGGGATGGATCGAGAGTACGCATGACGAGCGCCGCTCCAGACTTGGTCGAGTGGCTGCGCAAGGAGCGACGCCGGCGCGTCAAGAAGACCGGTCGTGCCATGATGCACACGGTCAGCTCGTTCATCGCGCGGCAGTCGACGATCGGGACGGGACCTCGCTTCCCGGCCTCGGTGTTTTCCTGGCTCGGCACCCTCGAAGCGCATTGGCGCTCGATCCGCGCCGAGCTCGATTCCGTGCTCGAATCGTCCGACCGGCTGCCGGCGTTCCACGACATCTCTCCCGACCAGAAACGCATCTCGCGGGGAGATCGGTGGAAGATCTTTCCCTTCTACGTCTTCGGAGATCCCTTCGAGCCGAACCTCGAGCGCTGCCCAGATACGGCGAGACTCCTGGCACGGGTTCCCAACCTGCGTAATGCGATGTTTTCCATCCTCTCACCGCGCTACCACATCCCGCCGCATCGGGGGCCGACCAACGGCGTCGTGCGGATTCACCTCGGGCTGATCGTGCCGGGCGGACCCGAGGTTTGCCGCATTCGCGTCGGCAACGAGATCTTCGGCTGGGAGGAGGGCAAGTCGGTCGTGTTCGACGATTACTTCGAGCATGAGGTGTGGAACGATGCGGATGCGCCGCGTGTCGTGCTGTTCTTCGACGTCGACCGGCCGCTCAAGCCCCTGGGGCGCGTCGTCAGCAACCTCATGATCGCAGCGGTCAAGCAGAGCGCTTACGTCAAGGACATGAAGCGGAGCGCGTGGGTCTGGGACACCGAGTATCGTCGCACGACCGGTGCAGCTTCGTGACCGGCTCCCGCGATCGGGTTGCGCCGTCCCCGCCCGACAAGACACCGGCGGTCCTGCCGGAAGACGAGCTGAGGTTCACCTACGCGCGCAGCGGCGGTCCTGGCGGGCAGAACGTCAATAAGGTCAGCTCCAAGGCGACGCTGCGCTGGAACGTTGCGGTCTCAGCGGCGCTACCCGAGGACGTGCGGCAGCGGCTTTTCACGGCTTACCGCAAGCGCATAACCCGCGACGGCATTCTGGTGATCGTCAGCCAGCGCTACCGCGAACGTTCCCGGAACGTCGCCGACTGTCTCGAGAGGTTGCACGACATGCTGCAGGCCGTTGCTCGGCCGCCCAAGCGCCGGCGTCCCACCAAACCCACGCGAGGTTCACGCGAGCGGCGGTTGCGCGACAAGCGGGCTCGCTCCGTCAACAAAGCCGGCCGTCGCAGGGGTTCGGGCAGGGACGAGCCCGACCGTTGATACCCATCTACGCTGGCTTGTAGCTGGCGTGCGAGTCATGACTAGCGCGGAAGCGCGACAATGAAGTTTCAGGACTACTACGAAGTGCTCGGCGTGCCCCGCAACGCGTCGGCGGAGGATCTCAAGAAGGCCTACCGCAAGCTGGCGCTGCAGTGGCATCCGGACCGGCATAAAGCGGACGACCGAGCCGCAGCCGAGGAGAAGTTCAAGCGGATCAACGAAGCGCATGAGGTGCTTTCCGACCCGGAAAAGCGCAGCCGCTACGATCGTTTCGGAGAGCACTGGCAGCACGGCCAGGAGTTCGAGCCTCCTCCCCGAGAGAGGCGCATGACTCCCGAGGAGTTTGAGCGAGAGTTCGGACACGGCGGCTTCTCGGAGTTCTTCGAGAGCGTCTTCGGCGACCAGATACGCGAGACATTCAAAACGCGCGCAGGCAGCCATCGCCGGTTCCGCCATCGCGGGGCGGACGTGCGCGCGGAGCTCGTCCTGCCGCTCGGCGAGGCGATTGCCAGTGGCAAGAGACGCTTCGAGGTGCCCACGCTCAGCGCCTGCACGCGCTGCGGTGGCGTGGGTTTCGTCGCCGAGCACGTGTGCCCCTCGTGCGTGGGGGTGGGCAAGGTGCACGACCGCACGATCATCGATCTGGAGATCCCCGCCGAGGTTCGTGATGGCCTGACGATGCGGCTCAAAGGTCTCGGTCAGCACGGTGAGGCCGGCGCCGAGAACGGCGACCTCTACCTCACCCTCCGGCTGGTGGCCGATGGCACCTACCGCGCCAGTGGCGACGATCTCGACGGCGACCTGTCCCTTGCACCCTGGGAGGCGCTGTTTGGGGCCAAGGCGCGCATCCGCACCGCGGCGGGCCTGGTGACGGTGACGATCCCGCCCGAGACGCGCGCGGGCGCCAAGCTACGGCTGCGGGGCAAGGGCCTGGCCAAGGCTGGGGATGGTGGTCGCAGCGATTTCTATGCGGTGGTGCGTCTGGTCCTGCCTCGCGACCTGAGCCCGCGCCAGCGCGAGCTTCTGCGTGAGGCCGCCCAAGCCGGTCCCGGCGTGGCGGCGGGCGAAGCGACCGCGGAGAAGAGCTCATGACGGGTGCGCGAATCATGATCGCCGGTGAGAGCTACATCACGCTCGAGATCGTGGCCGAATGCTACGAGTGCGAGTACCTGTGGGTGAAGGAGGCCTATGATCTCGGACTGCTCGGCGCCGGCGAATTGAGCGAAGGGCAAACGGCGGTGCGGGTGACCACGCTCGATCGTGTGGCCGAGCTCATCCGCTTGTGTCGCTATCATGGGGTCGCTCTCGAGGTGGCGGCCGGGATCATCGAGAGTGAGGACGCATGAGTGACGGCGGTACGATCAGCCCGAGCGGCGACGACGTGACGCTGTTGACGCCGCCGTCGTAGCGGGCAGCGGTGGCGCCTCGGACGCCGCGGGTGAAATCATACTCCTGTCCCACTCGAAATCGTATCCCGCGTGCTAGCCGGGCTCTGGCCACGGGCAGCAAGCTTCAGTCTTGGTCGGCGCTCGTTGACTACAACGGACGGACACTTACTGTTTTCGTTCGAGAACATCTGCAGTTCTTTGAGGATCGATCCCGGATACGTGCGCGAGGGGCTCACTAGCTAAGCCCACGGTTCCCCGTTTGCCCTCCGGTGGCGGGCCTGTGATGCTTGTCCGGATGGCGTTCGCCATCATGGAGGCAACAGTGGGCGACAAGTCACCGAAGTCGAAAGAGCGAGGTCAGAAACAGAAGTTCGCCGCCACGACAAAAGGAGCGACCGCGGCAAAGTCCAAGCAGAACGCTTACGGCCAAGCCGCGCGGAACGCCCCGAAGATCGTGCCAAAGGGGAAAAAGTAACGCGCAGGTCGAACGGGCTCGCAGACGGTCGTCGGACTACAACCGAACAGCCGACCGAGCATCGTCAACAATTGCCCCCACATCTCGTGTTCCGCCACCTGTTCCTCTTCTACCAGTGATTGAGTGGTGGGGTCTTGCGCCAGGACGCCGCGCCGAGCGGTGATCGCCCCTGACCTTCTCGGCCACGGCGCATCGACAGCGTGAAAGATGCGCTCGGCTGAGTCGCGCTCGGCGCTACCTCACGGATGGAGAAGGAGCAACCGAATGAGCGGCACCCGCGGGTAGCTCTCGTCGATGTGGTAGCTGCGCACGGTGCGGCTGAACGGCTCGAGCTCGAGGCCCATGAATACGGCGGCGCCGACCGCAGCAAAGTGCGCGGCCGCTTTCGCTGCTAGGGTGCGTGCGGCGTCGATCGCGCCGGTGTGTTGCTTCAGGTTGGCTGCCGCCGCCTGGATGATTCCCTGAAGAAAGTGCGATTCGTGACCGTGTTGGTCGGTGAGGTGCCAGAGTGCCTCGAGCTGCTCATGAGACTCCCACCAGTAGGCGAAGTTGTAGAGATCCACGCCAAATAGATAGGTCTCGTTCTCGCGCCAGCGCTCGGGAGGAAGGTAGGGCGGCTTCGGCTCCTCGATCCCGTACGAGTGCCCCTTGGGATCGCGCCGCGGGTGGGGGTTGAGGCCGGGGATGAAGCGGTAGGCCGGGAACGCGCACCGCGAGTACCGAGGGTGAGCGCGGTCCGGCGCGCTCGGCTCAGAACCCGACACGGTGCGGCCTACGGGAGTCGTTGTGCGCCGTCCAGTTTGCCCAACTCACGATCGAAGGTGCCGAGAGGCACGTTGCCGCCCTTGCGGGCGATTTCGAGCACGACACAGTCAGATGGCACCCAAGCGCCTCGTGCAACGAACGCCTCGGCCGGCACGGAGATCTGACCCTGTGCCGTAACTTTCGACTGCGCTAGAACGATCGCCGGTCATCTTACCCCAGTAATGGATGCGCCTGTAAGGGTTTGTTCGGCCACGGGCTGGCGGAGTCACGCAGCCGTCAGCCGAAAATCCCTCGCAGCCGCTCGCGGCGGAACGCGAAGATTCGGGCGACGTCGCGCGCGACCCAGCGGTCGGCCACGAGCGAGCCGACGGCGCCCATCGGTACCTCGTACCGGACGCGATCGCGGACGATCGTGCCGCCGGCGTGCGGCTCGAACTCGTGGGTGTGGTGCCAGCGTTTGTAGGGACCTTTGGTCTGCCGGTCGACGAAGCGCCGACAAGGCTCCCAGCTCTCGATGACGCTCTGCCAGCGTACCGGCACGCCGCGGATGCGAAGCTGGTAGTTGATTTGCGTTCCTTCCTGCAGTTTGTCGGTCGAAGCGCCCAGGACCCGAAAGTTGAGGAAGTCGGGCGTGATTCGCTCCAGGTTGTGGGGATCCGAGAAGAACGGAAAGACCTCTTCGAGTCCTCGCGGCAGCCACTGCTCGCACTCGAGATCGTGACCGAGCTCGGCCAGCAGATCGTCGAGTGCCAGGGTGAGCTCCGGGAATCGGTACTCGAGACCAAGGCGCGCGCTGGCGCAGGACCCTATGCGTTGGCTTCCCAGCAGAAGAGCCGCCATCTCGCCGAGCGCGGCTCGCAGAGCGAAGCCTGGCGCTGGGAGCAGCGCCGGGCGACGGAGAGTCCGCGCAAGCTCTCGGGTGAAATCAGCGTTGCGCGCAGGTGAGGGTGCGACGCCATTGACGACGCCGCGGAAGCCGTCGTGCGCGGCGGCTGCAAGGAACAGCTCGATAACGTCGGCGAGATGAATCCAACTCATCCACTGCCGGCCCGACCCCAGGCGCCCGCCCAACCCCAGTCGAAACGGCGCGACCATTTTCGCGAGCGCCCCGCCATTCTTGCCCAGGACGACGCCGATCCGCACCAGCGCCGGGCGAACCTGCATGCGCTCGAGGTCGCGCGTTTCGGCTTCCCAGGCCTGACAGACCTCGGACAGAAAACCTTGGCCCGCGGCCGAGGTCTCGTCGAGCTGTTCTTCACCGCGTTCGCCGTAGAACCCGATGGCGGACGCACCGACGAAGACCTTGGGCCGCTCCGACGCCACCAGAGAGCGAAGCGTTTGTACCAAGGCGCGGGTCCCGAGGACCCTGGAATCCCGGATGGCGCGCTTGCGCGCAGGCGTCCAGCGCCCCTCGGCGATGCCCTCGCCGGCCAGATGAAAGACCGCCTGCGCGCCGCGCAGCACGCCCGGATCGGGCGGCTGCTCGCCGTTCCAGGCGTGAGCCTCGGCGCGCACGGGCAGCCACAGTCCAGCGCGGCCCGGGTCGCGGGTGAGGACACGGACTTGCCATCCCTCGCTCAGAAGTCTGCGTACGAGCGGGCGGCCGATGAATCCGGTTCCGCCAGTGACGACAGCGATCACCTCTTCAGTCCTCCGGCCGTCGTGCACTACGTCGGACCCGAGCGTTGCGCAAGGTGCGCCGCCCGCGATTACGGAGGACCACCGCCGGCGCGCGCGAACGCCGCGGCGATGGTCCGCACGTTGTAGTCGATCATCTCGATCCAGTCATCGGTGCCGGCCCCCGCGCCCGCCTGGTGGGCAAGCAGCGCGATCTGCGCGCCCGTGGCTTCGGCTACCACCCGGGCGTGCCGCGGATCGTAATAGGGCGCCTGCACCACGACCTGGATGCGGTTGGCGCGCATCAGGTCGATCACCGTCTTGAGATGGCTCGTGGTGGGTGGGATCCCCGGCTTGGGCTCCAGGTGAGCGGCGATGACCAGGCCGAAGGTCCGAGCGAAGTACGGCCAGATCGGGTGATCGTCCACGATCTGCCGGCCGTGATAGCGCATCATCGTCCCGAGCCAGCCGGCAAGCTCGGCGGTGTCGCCCTGTTGCTCGAGGAAGCTCGAGAGCTTGCCCCGCTGGAAGAGCAACGCGAGCTTGGTGCCGCCGTATTTCTGGTGGAGCGGTGCCCCCACCAGCTTCTCGCCGATCGTCCGATGCAGACGGTCGTAGTTTTGCTGGAAATAGTCGGCGCGTGCCGGCCGAATCTCGCTCAGACGTTTGCGGATCAGATCGGCGACGCGCAGCCCTTCGGTCGGGTCGACGTTGAAGTGTGGGTTGCCCTGCGCGTGGACGTCTCCCAGGGCACGCGTGATCGTCCCTTCACGGGGAACGTCGAGCGGCGCGATGGCTTGCCCGGCGACGATGTTACCCGGGCTGCCGGGCGTGATGCGTGCGTTGCGGGCGTTCTTGATCAGCACCGGCTCGTAGCCGACCTCCAGCTCCATGCCGACGCTGATGAAGACGTCGGCCTGCGAGAGCCGCTTGACGAAGCTCGGCTTGGCCTCGACGAAGTGCGCGTCCTCGGGGCCGGCGACCAGGCTGAACGTATCGACCTCTTCTCCGCCCACGTGCCTGGCCAGGCTGGCGAGATCGGGAATCGTCGTGACCACCTGTAACGGCTCGCCCGCGAGCGCACTTGAAACCAGCGCGGCCGAGGCCACCGCAACCCAGGCTGCGGCGGCAAACCCCCGAACGTGATGCTGTTTGCGAGATGTGTGATTCGACATGGATGACCTCTCCGCTTCTCAGTAGTCGTGCGCCGGGTGCGCACCGAACCCGACTTCGAGTCCCAGCCACACCGTGTGGGCATCGTCGCCGTTGAGATCCCTGGCGTTGTCGTAGTTGTACTGCAGCCGTAGCCGTGAGAAGTGCGACGGCCACCAGACCAGCAGCGGTGAGAGCCGCAGGCGGTCGTCGCGCGAGGGGTCGGTATTGCGCGGGGCAGGCGCGCCGTCCTCGACGCTGGCGCCGCTGCCGCCTGCGTACTCGGCGCGCAAACCGGCGGCCCAGCCGGGACGGAATCCCCACAGCGCCTGCGTGTAGCCGCCCGCATCCTTCAATGTGTCGCCCGGCAGATCCTGATCGAAGACGTCGGGGTCCACGTTGGCGGTGCCGGCGATGTAGCCGGCGGCTTTGTAGTTGCGCTTCATCAGCTCGGTCTGCCACGAGAAGAACGGGAAGCCGCGGAAGTTATTCGGCGGCCGCCATTTGAGCCTGAAATCGACGCCATAGATCCAGGTGACGCCGTTGCTGCCGGTCGAGTTGGGACCGTAGAGCGTAGAAAATCCCAGCACGCCGGTGGTCGCGCTGCTGAGGTCCCAAGCGTTGACCGCACGGCCGAGCCAAAGCAGATCGAGCGGATCCTCGACGTCGTGGTCGACCTGCGGCCGGCCGCCAACGGTCTCGCCGAGGAATCCGTCCGTGCAGCAGCCGGGGTCCGCGCTCTGCAATCCCCACTCGAGCTGCGAGAACCAAGGGGCGGGCAGGAGCCAGCCCAGCCGAAAGCCGCTCGAGCGTAGACCCTCCGGGCCCATGATCCGGCTGTTGACGACCGGCTGATCGATCCAGTCCCACTGGTGAGGATGCCGCGGATTGATGATGCCGAACTCGGTGAAGAAGTAGCCTGCCTCCACTTGCAGCCCGTAAGGCAGGGCCGTCGTGGTCGCGAAGGCTTCCTCCAGCTCGACACCATCTTCGGAAGCGACGATGTGGGTTTCGGCCGTGAAGTACGGATCGACCGCACCTGCGACGGAAAGCTCGGCCTGCTGCAGCGTGAACCCCCGCTTGTTCGGGTCGTGGGCACCGGCCTCCAGTCCCTGCAGTTGATCGCCGCCGACGCTCGACCAGCCGCCGGCGACCAGCGTATCCATCGAGATGTCGATCAGCCGGACGTTGGCGGCGCCGACGGGGCGCGACCAGATGTCGCCGCCCGGCGCAGGGCTTGGCGTCGCTGCGGGCAGCGTGGTGTCGACCTCGGCGATCGCCGCGTCCAGGGCGTCTCTCGGACTCTGGGGGCTCGGGGTCTGCGCGCTCCTGAGCCCGACATCGACGGGTGGCGTTGGTGCCGCGCGGTTCTGTTTGGTCAATGCTTCCACCTGCCGCGAGAGTGCTTCGAGCGCTTGCCGGTTGGCGTCGTCCCGGCGGCGTAGCTCTGCGATCTCGGCGCGTAGCGCCTCGACCTCGGACGCGGTTACCTGGCCGTCTTCGGCCAGTGCGCTTCTCGGGCCTGCAATCACGATCGCGACGGCGACCGCGACCAACGCTTCACGAAGCGGTCTGGTGCTGTCATGCAACATGCCAGCTCTCCTATGTCACGGTCCCGACGCCGCAGTCCTCGCTCTCGATGCCGGGCATCGGTCGCGAACGGACGGCGACGGGGACGAACCGAGGCCTACGGGGAGTGGACGGTGCTAAGAAACGGCGGGGGGAGCGCGAGCGTGCAGACTACGCGGCGCTCGATGAGCGCCCGGCGCGGAGTACGCGTGCAGGACGGAGCCCGCACCAGGGAGAGCATGCGACAACGGAAGCGCATGCGAGCCGGCAAAATGCTTGCCTCGCGCCGCCGCTTGGCAGAACGAGCAACGCACTTCGCGTTGTTCGACGCGCCCCGCTGCCGGTTGCCACGAGGCGACTGTCGCCGGCTGTCCAGCGGCCGACAGTGAGCTCGCCGGAGCGTGAAGGGCTTCATGGCGCAACCGAGCGGCGGGCGCAGTGAGCTGGAACGCTAGGGCCAGCAAGGCGACGCTTGCCAGCGGTCGGGTCACGCGCTTGATCGACATCTGCGGCGCACTTGCTCCCTAGCCCTCGGGGTCGCCGCCGTCAAGCGCCTGTCGCCGCGTCGACGCGAACCCGCTTGCGGTGGCGATGACTTGCTCAGCCTCGTGCCGTACGATGCCTGGCGCTCGCGTGGCGATCATCGAAGCAAGCGGCCTTTCCATCACCTACGGACGCCACGCCGTTCTGCAGAGTGTCGATCTCCGTGTAGACGCCGGCGAGCTGTGGTTTCTCCTCGGCGGCAACGGCACCGGCAAGACCAGTTTCATCCGCGCCGTTTTGGGGCTCGTGCGCCCAAGCGCAGGGACGCTACGGCTCGATCCGGTGCTCGCCACCCGCGAGCACATCGGGTTCGTCCCGCAGCGGTGCGACCTCAACCCTACGCTGCGCACGACGGTTCGCGAATTCGTCTCGCTCGGTCTGGTGGGCACGCGAACCGCTGCCGGCGAGCGACAGAGCAGGCTTGCCGCTGCGCTGGTCAGAGTCGGCCTGGCCGGCCGGGAAGCGAGCGACTACCAGTCCCTTTCGGGAGGAACGCGGCAGCGGGCGCTACTTGCACGCGCGCTCATTCGACACCCCACGGTCTTGATCCTCGATGAGCCGACCGCGGGGCTTGACGTCGCCGCCGAGCTAACCATCCTGCGCTTGCTCGCCGACCTCAACCAACAGCAGAACCTCACGGCATTGGTCGTGACGCATGATCTGGAGATCGCGGCCCGCTACGCGAGTCACGTCGCGTTGTTTCATGACGGCCGGGTCACTGCCGGGCCGCGTCAGGCGGTGTTGAGCCGCGAGAGCCTCGCACGCGTCTACGGGCTTTCCCCGAACGACGCGGACCTGGCAAAGCTACGAACGCTTGGAGGCCACGGTTGATCGAGAGTTTCATCGATTCGTGGGCGTTGTTTCATCACGCTTACCTGTCAGGATGGCTGATCGCGGCGCTGCTCGGGCTGGTCGGGGTCGTGGTGGTCGCGCGCGACCAGGTCTTTCTGGGTGCGGCCGTCGCCCAGGCGTCGGTGCTCGGCATCACTGTGGGGATCCGGCTGGGCGGCGCGCCACTGACGGGACAAGCAGGCGGCCACGGCACGGATCCGACCCACAATCTTTTCGGCGGGTTGTTCGCCGTGGCCGGGGCGCTGTTCACCGCCAACCGAGGTGCGGCCGGTCGCGAGAGCCGAGAGGCCGTGACCGGCTGGATCTTTCTCATCGGCGCGAGCTTATCGGTATTGCTCGTCGCCCACGACCCACACGGACTGGCCGAGGTTCAGCACCTGCTGGCCAGCACGCTGATCGGTGCGACCGCCTCCGACACGATCGTGTTTGCGGGCTTGCTGGCGGCTTCTGCCACGGTGCTTGCCGCGCAGAGAGATCGCATCGTGTTGCTCGTCATCGACCCGGAGATGGCGCGTGCCGTGGGGAGCCGCGTCGACCTCTGGAATCGAGGGCTCGCAGTCTGGTTGGGGATCGCCGTGGCCCTGGCGATTCACGTCTCCGGCGTGATCTACGCGTTCGGCTGCCTGGTGCTGCCGGCGATGGCGGCCAAGCATCTGTGCTCGGAGGTGAGAAGGATGCTCATTGCCGCGCCCCTGCTTGGACTGGCCGGCTCGCTCGCCGCGTTCGTCATCGCCAACCACCTCGACTATCCGCCGGGGCAACTCGCGGTGGCGTTACTGTGCGCGATCGTGGTTCTATCCTGGTTCGCGAGGCGCCTGTTCGAGTTGCGACGCTCGCTTTGAGCACCGAAGCAAGAACGGCGGGCTCAGGCTGGCGATCGGAACATGAAGTAGACGGCGGCGTGTTCAGCGCCCGCCCCTCAACAACCCGGCCACCGAGAACCATTCTTCGTCGACCGACTGCGGGCGGTCGAAGCCGATGTCGATGTACCAGCCGGCCTCGTCTTGGAAGGCCATCCCGGGAATCGCCGCGCGTGTGCCATGCATGAGCTGCATGTCGATCACGCTGAATGCGTAGATGAACATCCGCGGTTCCTCGTACTCGTAGTCCACCATGGGATTGGGCTTAGTGCTCGTGCGGATGCTCTGCATGACCACCTTCCACAGCTCGCCCGCTTGATCGTACATGTCCGAGTAGATGATGAAATTGGTCTGCTTGTCCATGAAGATGACGCGCTTGGAATAGGCGTAGTTGGAAACCTTGGGCGTGCCCTCGACGATGTAGACACTGGGGCGCATTTCCCAGGCTTCGCAGAACGTCATGCCGCCGTCCTTCGTGCAGGGCTGAGGGGGGAGGTTCTCGCCGTGCAGAGAGGCGAGCATCGGTTTCTCACCGAGCAGCTTCCAGTCGAACCAGGGGATCTGACCGGCGTAGCCGCCGTAGCTGTCCACGTCGATGTCCTGGCCAAACAGCGCGTCGCTGCGCTGCGCGCTGGAGAGCCTGCGCACGCGCCGCAGGAACGGGAGATAGAGCCACGTGTCGTCCTGACGGACCAGATCGCGGTATCGGTGGCTGACACCGCCCACACCCTTGAGATCGAACGGCTCGATCAGCGGATGGAGCCCAGACTTGCGAAAGGTCTCATCGGCGTTGGGGGTGAACTCGGGCGCGGGCTTGTGGTGCAGGCGGCCCTGGAACTGCATCACCCGCAGCCAATCAGCGACGAAGTGCCGTTCGACGTTGTAGTGCCGATTGCCCTTCGCATCGACGTAGAGCGAGCCGGTGTCGGCATCCACCAGATGAAGCCCCAGGTCATCGGTGAAGTAGTGGGTGTTCTGAAAGTTGTACATGATCTTGACCGGCGCTTTGGGGTCGTTGCTATCGACGGTCGGGAACGGTTTGCCGGCGACCCAGTTGGTCAGCTCGTTCTTGTCGCTGAGACCGGTCTGGGTGCCATACTTCTCGGTGGCTGCGAGGTAGGCCTTCGGCATCGGGATCTCGCGATAGGGCACGATCGTCATGTCCATGCCGTTGATGACGGACCACTTGACACCCTCGGCGACCAGACCCTCGATCTTGTCCACGTTGAGCTTGGTGATGACGTCGCCCGGCTGAACCTCTGCACGTGCAGTCACGGGCATCAGAGCGAGGCAAAGAGCGGCGCCGAGCGTGCCCGCGGCGAGCGGCAACCGAAGACAAAGCATCGCAGCAGGGCTCTCGGTTCGTTTCATTCCCGGGATCGGTACAACGGTTCGGCGGCCCTCGTTGTGGGGCTACCGCGGGCTGGGCGTGTTTTATACCACTGGCCGCCTGGAGTGCCAGCGGCCCGGAATAGTGGAGCGAATCAGCCGTTCTGTCAGTCGCGGTGGGGCGGCCGAACGGGTGTGCCGCCCTGGGAGGATCGGGCCCTGTTGCGGTGCAGGTAGCACCGGGCGTGGAGGTAGCGCGTCACCAGCACGCCCCCCGGGCCTGCTTCCTCGATGCGGCCCCAAGGCCGTTGAGCGTAGTCGTTCGGCCCCGCCGCCTCACCACAGTCGGCGCAGAGCTCGCCCTGGTCGGTTTGCGGGATCACTGGAGATGCTTGCGTAGGCCTGGGCTGGTGTCGTGGCTCGTGCTGACGCTTCGGATCGCGCAGATGAGCGCCTCGTGCTGGACCGGCTTGGTCATGCAGAGGTCGGCCTTGGTGCCCATCTCGAGCAGTTCCTGTTCGTCGCGGGCCATGCCGGTGACGACGATGATGAAGATTCCTTCGAGGCTCGAATCCCCGCGGACGGCGTCCATGACCTCGTATCCGCTCATGTGGGGCAGAAACAGGTCGAGAATGACGACCTTGGGCCGCAGGCGTCGGACCAGCCCGAGGCCCGACATGCCATCCTGGGCGGTGTGCACCTCGCAGCCGGCCGAGCGCAGGACGTGGCCGAGCGTTTCGAGAACCTGAGCACTGTCGTCGATGAGAACGACGGCGTCACTCAGCCGTGCTCCCCAGGTTCGTCGGCCCAGGCGTCGGGAAAGGTTGTTGTTGGCGGCCATCGGTTCCGCTGAAAGGCTCGGCACCTTAGCCGACCTATCACGCTACTTAGTCAGTCTACCGGCGGCGCATGCTGCTGCGCGACCAGATTCGTTCGGTGCGGCGGCCTACCGAGCCGGCGTCGGACGCGACGCTGTGTGCGATCGCATGGCGAGTGAGGGGAAGGTGTCGACTACTTGCCGAGCAGGTCCATCAGCTCCCGCCATTCGCGTGGTGAGAGCCCGGAACCGGCCTGCTCGGTCCGGTCGCCGGCCGCGAGGCGACGCACCACGGCGAGCGCTTTCTCCGAGAGGTGGGCCCCGCCCATGCGGTGGGCCCTGAACGCTTCCGCAGTAAGCGGCGCCCAGCGCTCCAAGATGCCGAGAAGCACGTCGGCATAGGCGCGGATCTCGTACTGGGCGTGAGCGTCGGCGCGCAGCCGGATGAAGTGCATGAGGTTGTGGAGGTCGGTCTTCCAGTACCACTGGGTGTAGAAGTTCAGCGAGAGATTCATGCGCGCGAGCTCTCGTGCCAGACCCTGACGCGAGTGGTCGACGACCCGGCCGTCGGCAGTCTCGTTGAGCATCTCCTGGTAGCCACGGTAGGCGCGCTCAGCGTCGGCACGTAGCAACTGTTGAACTCCTTCGGCCTCGGCGCCGGTCAGGATCTCGCCGCGGCCCTGCCTGTTGGTCTTGGATTGGGCGGAGAGGTGCTCGGGGGCGGGCACGTAGAACTCGTTGTCGAGGATCGAGTAGCGTGCGGAGTACTCGTTGACGTTCGCCGTCCGATGGCGAATCCACTGGCGCGCGACGAAGATGGGGAGCTTCACGTGGAGCTTGATCTCGCACATCTCGAAAGGCGAGGTGTGCGAGTGGCGCATGAGGTAGTTGATCAACCCGGCGTCGTCGCGCGACTGCTTGGTGCCCTTACCGTAAGAAACGCGGGCGGCTTGTACCACCGCGGCGTCGTCACCCATGTAATCGATGACCCGGATGAAGCCGTGATCGAGCACGGGCAGCGGCTGGTACAGAATCTCTTCGAGCGCGGGAACGGTTGCCCGCCGCGTGGTGAAGCTGGCGGCACGTAGCTCTTCGATCTCCTGCTGCTGCGCCGGGGTCACCGGCGTTACCTCGTCCGCCCCCACCTGGGGTCTTCCCGTTCCTGAAGGTCGCTGGGCCTGCATCGAGCCCTTCCTAATAGCGGCGGCTGGTCGGCGGTGAAAGCCGCTTGGACACTCGTGTGAGCACCCGCACGGGGGTCTGGACACCCCGGCGTCGGCGCGCCTACTGTAACTCGGCTGGCGACGCCTGGAAGGCCATGCGCCGGAGGAGACGAAACCATCATGACCACCCCGACAAGGAACTCCTGTTTATCCCGTGCGGTCCCCGTGGCCGCCCTTGTTTGCGCCCTGGTGCTTCAGGCCAGGACCGGGCCGGCCTCCGGTGAGCCAGGCTCGAGCGGCGCACTGGCTAGCTCGACGCTTCCAGTGACCAAAACCGTCGACCCGGAAGTCGGTGAAACCGAGACATTTTTAACGGTGCCCGCCGGCAAGGTCTTCATGCTGCGCCAAGCGTGCGTTGCACACCCACAGGCGTACATCACGATCTCGGCGGCGCCCAACTTTCGCAACGAGGGACGACTTACCTATGGAGCGCGCGGCTGCACGATGTATCAGCCCGGCTACGTAGTGGCCTCGGGTCAAGCAATCGGCTGCGCCAATCGCAGTGGGCTGACGCGGAGTTGCTCGATCATGGGCGAGATGCTGGCCGATCCGACGGCGAGCGCCCACCGGGCGGTGATCATGGACGTCGATGCTGCTCTCGCAGCCGAGAAGTCGGCCAAGGAGCAGGCGCAGGACGCTTCCAAGTAAGGGACATGCGGATCAGGCGTCGGTGCTCTCGCGCGGCTGGAGCATCGCACGGATCGCGCGCACCGCCTCTTCGACGTAGAGATCCTCGTCCGCTCGCTTCCCGCGGACGAAGCATTCCCTCAGGGCGGACTCGACCACCCCGAAACAGAGCTCGGAGCACACCCGTGGGCTTGCCGGCTCGGCAAGCCCACGTCGCTGCCAGACGGTGAAGAAGCGCGCCAATCGCGAGACGATCGCCTCGCGATTGGCGCTTCTCGCTGCGGGGGAGGCATAGGCATCGTCACTCAGGAGAAAGACCCCGAGCAGTGGGTCGCTGTGCCGGACGTACGCGAACGCGCTCCGGATTACCCTTTCGACGTTGGGCACGCCGGCTTCGGGGTCGAGGTCTTCGAACATCGCCGTGGCGAATCCGGTGCCGTAACGCTCAGCCACCGCGAGCAGAATGCTTTGCTTGGAGCGGTAGTGGTGGAAGAGGGTGCCCTCGGAAACCCCCGCCGCGTCCGCGATTTCTCGGGTGCGCACGGCCGCGAAGCCGCGCTCGCCGAACAGCCGCGCCGCGGCGGTTAGCACGCGTTCGCGGCGCCCGTCCGGATCCTTGCGCCAGCTCGTCCGGCGCAAGTGCCGCGCAGGTCTTGCCGTTCTGGTGCGGACCGCGGTGCGTGGCTTGAGAGCGCCCATCGCCGGTTGTGTTCCGCTCACGGGGCGGCGGCGCGCCGTCCTGTGTGCAACCGGGCGGCCGCCCGGCGCGCAAGGTATATCGCGCGGTGAAAGAGCCCCTCGGCTGGCGCGTGCCCGAACAGGCGCGGAAACGTCAAGAACAGCCGCCGCTTGCCCGCGAGCCGCAGCCGGCCGGTGAGAATGGCGATGACGGGATTGACCTCGCCACGGTGAATCGCGAGGAAGACTTTGGCCGGAGTGCGAATGGAGAGGTCGGCTTGATCCGTCTTGCCCGGCGTTACATGGCAACGGCCTTGGTCGATGCGCATGACCCAATCGCCGCCGCCGGCCCCGCCCAGCTCGAACTGCGTCGTAAAAGAGAGACCGTCGGCTTCATAGGCCCGGAAGTACTGCGGCATCGAGCGCATCATTGCGTCGACATCGCCGCAGCGAATCCGGCGTAGATCGACCAGACGCACCACGCGGGAAGCGGGGGCGCCCGGATCCGGCTCCGTTCGCCATCGGCCGGGCGGAATCCCGTACTTGGCTCGTGCGCTCGGGGTGTCGATGACGAACTGCTCTTCGGCCTGCGCTCGCGTATAGGTGAGCGGCTTTAGGGTCTCGTCGAGATAGTTCCGGCGGGTGGCGCGATCGGAATGGAACTGGTCGTGGATCTCGGCCGGGCAGGTGGCCACGCAGTTGAAGCAGCGGTACTCCACCTTGAACGCCATCGCCTGCCAGAGGGCCGCGATCTCCGCGTCGCTCCAGCGCTTGGAAAAACGGCGGGGCTTGCTCTGGGCCAGGTCGTGGACCAGGTCGAGGAAGCCGGGGATCGAGTCGCGATAGGTGTGGTTGTAGCAGGCGAAGAAATCGAAATCGCCGTCCGGCTTGATCGCGTCGGTAGGGCAGGACGCGACGCACAGGTTGCATTCCACGCATGGATTCCAATCGACGGTCGTGTCGTAGCGGTCGAACTCGAGGTTGGTGACGACGGTGTCGATCAAGCAGTACGCGCCGAACCGGCGGTGAAGGAAGTTCCGGCTCAGGCCGATCACGCCCAAACCAGCAGCCTGAGCCACCAGCTTGTGGCTCAACGGCCAGATCTTGTCGGCCCAGCGTTGGCTCACCTCCTGCGGCCAGCCGATCGTCGTGGTCAGCCCCGCCCCGCCGAGCGAGTTGATGTACTTGATGGTGCGATGGCCCAGCTCGAAGAGCCGCTCCTCGCACTGATACAGCTCGTGATTGGCGGTGGGAAGATAGCGGGACTGCAGCGCCGCCTTGTTTTCTTCCGCGATCAGACAGACCAGCGAGCGCGCATGCGGGTAGACGTAGCGAATCTCCTCGCGCTCGTGTGCCAGCGCAGGGTGATCGACCGGGATCACCCCGATGTCGTCGGTCCACGCGGCCACGCTGCGCTTGAACTCATCGATGCTCACCGGGGAGCGCACGACGCTTGCCGGCGGAGAGGCTTCCTCGATCGGACGGAACGGCCAACGAAACGCTGCGCGGTGAGCGAGGCCGTCGCCCTCGGTCTTGCGTGGCCGCCCGGGCTGCGGGAACGGGAACTCCCAATCGGTGTGCGCGTTGCGTCGTTGCATCGTTGGGCGACCGTCGAAAGCGCCGGGTTGGGTATAATTGAGCAGCACTCGAATTGTCAAGGGTTTCGGTCAAGCTGGCCGGTTTTCCGCGCAAAACAGCGAGGCAGTGTACCGAGTGCCGCTTTGTCTGGCGCGGGTCGTCGTGTATGAGGCGGGCCGATTCCCGCCGTGGCTCGCTGGCTGATCCTCGTGCTGGTTCCGCTCTCGCTCGTGCTTGCGGCTTTGGTCGTGCGCCGGTTGAGCGATCTCTACGAGCGGCCGCGCTTCGTGGTCGCCCTCGCGCTGGCCGCGGCAGCCGTGGGCATGGTCGAGCTCGCGGGCCTCTTCGCCCGCCCCTTGGACAGCTACGAGCAGGTATGGTTCGGCTACCAGTTCTACGGCGAGGCCGCGCGGGTCGCCGCCGTGCCGCACGTGGTTCTCTACCTGGCCGGCGCTTGGGGCTTGTGGCAACTGCGTCCGTGGGCGCGCATCGGCGCGATGGCCTACCTCGCGTACATGCTGGCTTCATTCGTGATCTGGGGGGTGCGCGACCACGCGAGCGAAGGGGTTCGCTACGTGATGGTCTGGCACATCTTCGTCGTGCCGTTTGTGACGTTCTGCTTCATGTACCTGCAGCGTGGTGGCAGGTACTTCGGTCAGCGGTCCGGAAACAAGCAGCAGTGAATCGCCGGATCGCCGGGAACCTCGCCGGCTAGCGTGCGGATGGCAAGCTCCGCCTGACCGAGCGGAAACGAGTGCGTATGCATGGGGGTCAGGTCCAATTCTCCCGATTCGATCAGTGCGATGGCGGCGCGGAACGCCGATGAGGTGACGCCGAGAGCGCCGTGGATGGTCAGCTCCTTGAGCACGGCACGATCGGAGACGAAGCCGGGGACCTCTTTCATGCCTTTGACCCCGGCCAGCACGATCGTGCCTCCCCGGCGCGCGAGCGTCAGCGTCTGGGCGACGGGCTCGACGGCATAGGCGGTCACCTCGACGACGACGTCGGCGCCCTGGCCGCCGGTGGCCTGGAAAACGACGTCGGTCAGGTCCTCCCGCTCGACGTCCACCGTGAGGGTCGCGCCGTACCGGCGCGCGAGCGCGAGCTTGTGGGCGTCCTTGGCAAGACCGGACACGATGATCTGTTCGGCCCCGGCGCGAGCTGCGGCGATGACGCTGGCCAGGCCGCGCTGCCCGGGGCCGAGCACCACGACGGTGTCGCCTTGCGTGACGCCTCCGAGCTCTCCGGCCCAGCGGAAACCCGCGCCCAACGGATTGTAAAGGACGGCCAGCTCGGCCGGTATGGCTGGATCGATGCGATGAACCACCGACTCGGGGCATAGGTACATGAACTCGGCGTAGGCGCCCCACAGGGAGGGCGGTTCGTGAGTGGAAATGTAGGCGTAGGCTCGAAAGCCTTTACCACCGCCGAAACAGAGGTGACGGAGACCCGAACGGCAGATTCTGCAGGCGCCGCACGACAGGATCGATTCGACCACCACACGATCGCCCGGCCTGACGCCCCAGCGCTCGGCGGCGCGTGCGCCGATGCGTTCGATGAAACCGAGCGGCTCGTGGCCTGGAATCACCGGGAGGCGTACCGGCAGCACGCCGGCGAACTGCTCGCAGTCCGATCCGCAGATGCCGCAGGCCTCCACTCGCAGCAGGGCATCGTCGTCGGTGATCTCGGGTAGCGGGAAGCGTTGCTCGACGAGCGTCCGCGCCGCGGTCTGCACCATGGCTCGGCAATCCACGCGGCGGGTTTGACTGGAGGCGTTCCCTAACGCAAGAGGCGCGACGCATGTCCGCGCCCTCTGCTCTCGAGCGTGAGCTCGCCGAGATTGGTGCGAGTCCCTACCTTGCGCGGCTCGGCGTGCGCACGCTCGAGGCCACGCAGGGCAAGGCGCAGATCGAGCTACCGAGCGGGCTAGCGATCGCCAATCGAGGTGGGACCGTTCACGGTGGAGCGATTGCCACCGCTGTCGTTGTCGCCGGCTCGCTCGCCGCGGCGTCGACAGAGCAGGGCAGCGGCGTGGGCCGTCCGCTCAATCTGGCGGTTTGCTATCTGAAGCCGGTGCGCGGCGTCGGCCTGATGGCGCGGGCCAAGGTACTCGATCGAGGCCGCGACACGATCCACGTCGCAGCCGACGTCTACGGTGAGGACGAACAGCACGCCGCGGCCGGCTTGCTCACGTACCGCATGGTCGCCGACGGGCAGGTGCCGGAGCGAGGGTTCGCTCGCGCCTGGCTCACTGCGGAGGAGGAACGCGGCCTCGCCACGGCCGTGCCCCGCCGCATGAGCGGCTCCCCCTACGGCCAAGGTTCGGCCGTCGAGATTCTGTACGAAGCCCCGCGCGCGGCCGCGGTACGAATGCCGTTCGGACCCAACGAAGGCGCGGGTGGCGTCGTGCATGCCGGAGCCGTGGCCGGCCTGATCGACAACTGCGGGGCGTTCTCTTCGTACGTGCATCCCGAAGTCGGCTTCGACCGTACCGGGGCTACGGTGGCGATGTCGATCGGCTACCTCGCTGCCGTCGCCGGCGACCTGCTCGGATACTCGCGGCTCATCGCACGCGCTGGAACGGCGTTCACCAACCAGGTGCAGGTGTGGGGAACCGAGTCGGGCGAGCTCACAGCCGTGGGGACGGTTTCCTACCGCATCGTCGACAAATAGCGGAGATGCTCTTGCGCTAGCGCGTTGGTTTCCGGCACAGCGGGGTGCGAAGGCTCATGGCAACCCCCGTCCATGGCTGATAAGCGTGCCACGCGAGCCGTCTCGGAACGGCGCCGCGCAGCCTCGGGAGGTGGTGGATGACGGCCGTAACCACTTATAGTTTCTCGCGGGTTTCCACCTTCGAGCAGTGCCCGCGCCGCTACCGCTACCGCTACGTCGATGGCGTGCGCGAGGCGTTCCGCGGGGTCGAGGCGTTCATGGGCCAACAGGTCCATGCCGCGATCGAATGGCTGTTCTCGCAGCGTCTGCGCGCCGTGGAGCCCGGAGTCGACGAGGCCGTGCGCTACTACTGCGGCGCATGGGACCGGGCCCTAGTCGAGGATGGACCGCAGGTCCGAGTGATTCGCGGCGACGGCGATCTGGAGACCTACCGCAGGACCGGCGCCGAGATGGTCGCGCGCTTCTGGCGCGAGCGGTTCAGCGTCGACCGCCTCGAGACGATTGCGGTCGAGCAGGCCTTCTCGGTTCAGCTGGGAGGAACCCATTCCTTCCGGGGATTCATCGACCGGTTGGCGCGAGATCGAGAGGGGCGGACCCACTTGATCGACTACAAGACCGGCCGCCGCGCTCCCAGCCGCTTCTCCGGCAAGGAAGCCGATCAGGTGCGCGCCTACGCGGTGGCGTGGTTTCTCAACAACCCTTGCGACGAGATCGATTTGGTCCTGGATTTCCTGCAGGCAGGGAAGCTGCTGCGCGAGCGTGTCTATCGCACCGACGCGGCCGAGATCGAGCGATCGCTCGTGGCGCGAATCGGCGAGCTCGGACAAGCTACGGTGTTTCCGCCCAACCCCGGCGCCCTGTGCGAGTGGTGTGGGTTCAACGACCTGTGCGAAGCTTACGTCGAGCGAGGCCTCGATCGTGCAGCGCGCACCGGCGCTGTCTCGTACCCCCGCCGTTACTGAAACGTACGGGCCTGCTCGGCCAGCTCGATCAACATGGCGGCCGGGTCCCAGTAGGCGATTTCGGTCTGGATTCGACCCTCAGCGGTCAGCTCGAAGACGCTGATACCTTCGAAACTGACCGTTCCACCATTGACGCCTGTGCCTTCGGCCGTCCAATTCACAGCGGCGCCAGCCCCTGCGTAGAAGATCTTCTCCGCCCTGAACAGGATGCGCTCGAAGGGTCCGGTCAGCATCTTCCAGATCTCGCGTAGCCCGGGTTCTCCCTCGGCTGGGAGCGTCCCGACCGGGTGGTGGCAGACTGCGTCCGCCGACCAGAGGGCCAGCCATTCCACCTGGTTCCGCGCGTTGATGGCGTCGTAGTAGGCGTGGATCGTAGCCTGGGTCTTGGGGTTGGGCAGGGCCTGCACGATAGGCCATCGGTGCCGCAGCTCCCGACTCGTTGCAATCGGTGGGCTCGAGGCCCGATTCGTCGAAAAACGCCGAGGATTCGGCGGGTCTGCCGAGGATTCTCCAATGGCGACGCGGAGATCCGCGGCCGAACCTGATTCCCCTGCTAGGACGCGGGCTTGCGACATGCCATCCGATAGAGGGGGTGAGCACCGCTGCGCGGCCGCCGGCGGGCGTGCAGGGCAAGTGGCGGAAATCCGCGGTCACCGACCTCTGCGGCGTACAGGTGGGCGGATAGTGGTTGGCCGGACCCCCTGCCGCGGGGCATCCTAGGTGAGAGCACGGTTATCTCCTCCGACCGTACCGAGACAGGGTGGCCAGGGTTCCGCCGGCCACCTCGGCTCGGGCAGCGCAACGAAAAAGGCCTCAGTTCCGCTCGTGTCTCGGGTGGGCTGGGGCTTTTTTTGTCCACCGCGTTACGGTTTGGTCCGCTCGATGGCCCACATGTCCCCCCAGAACTGGCCGCCTCCGCTCACATCGAGGGTGGCGCCTGTGATCCAGGCTGCGGCCGGGGAGGCCAGAAACACCACGGCTGCGGCAACCTCCTCGACCGTGCCGAAACGTGGGACGGGAAAGCATTCCACGCCGGCCCCGATGCCTTCGTAGTAGGTGCGTGTAAAGCCGTCAGTTTCGATGGGACCGGGGGCCACCGAGTTGATGCGAATGCTGTGCCGCGACCATTCGATCGAGAGCGTCTTGGCCAGGTTGTCCACGGCCGCACGAGCCGCCGAGGTATGAGCGACGCCGGGCATTCCCCGGTGGAAGTTCGCGATGACGTTCACGATGCGGCCTGCGCGCAGCTCGATCATCCGCCGCGCTACGGCTTGGGTGACGTACCAGGTGCCGTTGAGGTTGTTGTTGATGACCGTGTTCCAGCCCTTGACCGTGTAGTCCTCGGCGCGCTGCGGGAACTGGCCGCCGGCGTTGTTGACGAGAATGTCGATCCGACCGAACCGTTCGATCACGGCTGCGACCATTCCCTCGACCTGATCGGGTTCACGAATGTCGCAGGGAACCGTGAATGGACGCGTCCCGGTTTCGGTCTCGATGGCGGCGCAACCGGCATCGAGGTTCTGCTGTTTGCGGCTGGTGATGGCGGGTTGCGCGCCGCACTGGGCCAGCGCGATCGTGATGGCCTTGCCGATTCCCGTCCCGCCCCCCGTCACCAGTGCGACGTCACCGCGAAGCAGGTCGGGCGCGAAGAATCGTCCAGCCCCCACGTCCATTTCGTATACAGGCTGAGCGCGGAAGCGGCCAGGGTCCTCCCGTGCGCGCTGCCGGCTCGGCGCGGTTACGCCTGGCGTCAGCGCCGCCGGCTCCGGAGAATTCCCGTTCCATGGGCCCGGCTTCAGGCCATTCGTCGTTCGACTACGATCTCGTCGTCATCGGTGCGGGTAGCGGCGGCCTGGCCACGGCCAAGCGCGCCGCTTCGTACGGAGCAAGAGTCGCCATCGCCGAGGACGACCGCGTGGGCGGCACCTGCGTGATCCGGGGCTGTGTTCCCAAGAAGCTCATGGTTTACGCCTCCGAGCTGGGCCGCGCCCTCGAGGCGGCGCCGGGGTACGGCTGGGAGCCACAGCGAGCGAAGCAGGATTGGCAACTCCTGGTGCGCCGGCGGCATGAGGCCGTGCGTGTCCTGGAACACAATCACGAGCGGTACCTGACGGACGCGGGCGTTACGCTGCTGCGAGGCCGCGCCCGGCTTCGCGGCCCGCATGACGTGAGCGTCGGCCAGCGTGAGTACTCGGCGCGCTACGTGCTGCTCGCGACCGGTGCGCAGCCGATTCTGCCGGCGATCGACGGTATCGAACATGCGATCACCAGCGACGGTTTCTTCGAGCTCGAGCAACTGCCCGAGGAGGTGGTGATCGTCGGGTCCGGCTATATCGCGGTGGAGTTCGCCAGCATTCTACGCGGTCTGGGCGCGCGGGTGTCGATCATCGTTCGAGGGGATTTGCCGTTGCGATCCTTCGACCAAGATCTGCGGGTCGAGCTTCTCGACCGCCTTCGCGCCGACGGCATCGACGTTCGAACCGGCACGGTGGTCGAACGGATCGAGCTCACCGGGCCCGGCCGCAAGCTGCGTTTGCGTGGTCCGGAGGGCGAGCAGGCGCTAGCCGCCGAGCAGGTGATCGTCTACGCCGTCGGCCGCCGGCCGAACACGGCGGAGCTCGGCTTGGAAGCGGTGGGTGTCCGCCTCGGCGCTCGTGGCGAGATCCTCGTCGACGATAGCGGCGTCACTTCCGTGCCGAGTGTGCTGGCGGTAGGCGATGCGATCGACCGAAGTCCGCTCACGCCCGTGGCGATCCAGGCGGGCAGGGCGATCGCCGACCGGGTCTTCGGCGGCAAGCCGGTGGCGATGAGTTACGATGACATCCCGACCGCCGTGTTCTGCGAGCCGCCCATCGCGACCGTTGGGCTCACCGAAGAGGCGGCGCGCCGGCGCTACGGAGAAACCGGAGTTCGTGTGTACAAGGCTCGCTTCACGCCGCTGTTCCACGCGCTCACGGCACGCAAGGTGCCGAGCTTGGTGAAACTGGTCGTGGAGCAGAGCACCGACCGGGTGGTCGGCTGTCACATGATCGGCCGGGATGCGCCGGAGATCATCCAAGGGCTGGCCATTGCCATCAAGGCGGGCGCGACCAAGAGCGTGTTCGACGCGACCATCGGCATCCATCCATCGAGCGCCGAAGAGTTCGTGACGTTACGTTGACTTGCGAGTCAGCGAGACAGCCACGGATTGTTCGGGATGACGAAGCGTAGCGGCGCCTCACGAGCCTGCGAGATGCCGATTCGGGGTGTGACACCGACCCGTGGCCGCCGCTCGCGAGGCAGCAGGTAGAGCCCCTCTCCGCGCTTGAGGACGGCGAGTAGATCCCGGCCATCGAACTCGAGGTCGATATCGAGAGCCTGGCAGAGCTTCCCGGGACCGTTGGTCAGCTCATCGACACCCACCTTTGCTCGTCCGATCCCGGAGCGGCGCCGGGCGCGTAGCATCAGGTCGACGCCTTCCAGCGGCGCGAGCGCACGGATCAGGACTGCCTGGCCGCTCTCCCGCGGTCCGGTGACGACGTTCAGGCAATAGGAGCGATGGATCCTGTAGACGTAGGCGCTGCCGGGCGGGCCGAACATGGCCGCGTTTCTATGGTTCGGGCCCCGATAGGCGTGACAGGCGGGATCATCGGGCGGATAGGCCTCGGTTTCCACGATGATGCCGCTGCGGAGACCGTCCGTTCCCACGCGGACCAGCCTACAACCGAGCAGGGCACGCGCGCCGCGAACCGCGTCGGTGAGCACTGGGATCAATGCAAGACGCGTGGCATCTCGAGATCGAACCGAGGAACCTCAGCCTGAAACACGTTGCCGTCGATCGTGTGCATCTCGTAGGTTCCGCGCATCGCCCCCGAAGGCGATCGGATCACTGCGTGGCTGGTGTACTCGTGCGATGCGCCGGGCGTCAGGATCGGTTGCTCGCCGACCACGCCAGGTCCCTCGACTTCGCGCGTGCCACCGCCGTTCTCAGCGATCAGCCAACGTCTGCGCATGAGCTGCACCGTCGTTTCCGACTCGTTGCTGATCACGACGTGGTAGCCGAACACGTAACGGTCGACGATCGGATCGGACTGGCCGGGAAGAAACCACACCTCCACCGCTACGCGAACACCACGGGTGACTGCGCTCGGCACGTTACAAGTAAAACCAAGAGCGCGTCGTCGGGCAACCCCGCGCTGCGATGAGAACGCACCCCAGTATTCACCCGTGCATGCTCGAGCGCACTGCGCGCACTCGCGTGCGAATCTGCTTGACAGTGGCTCGCCCACGGGCGTAACGTACGCTTGCCGAGCGGATCCAACTTGCACGTGCGGCATGAGCCCGCGCGGCAGGAAAAAAGACCCGTCCGGCGGTAGATCGTCCTACTGAGACGATCTCGATTGGCCGGGACGCCGGTTGCATCTGGAGGCCAGGTGAAGACCCTCGCCTCCAGATCCTCTTTGGAGTCGATCTTGGTTCGAATCTTCCCGCACCGGCTTCTCCCTCCGCAGATCCACTTGATGCTCGTTTTAGCGACCGCGTTGATCGCGTTGTTCCTCGCCTGGGCTCCCTCGGCCGGAGCCCTCGTCCTCGTCGATGCGTGCGGCTACGTCGTGGAACCAGGCGAGCAAGCCTACCTCACTCGTGACCTGGACTGCCGTGCCTCCCGCAGCGAGGGTGTCGTGTTGTCAGATGGCTCGGTACTGCACCTGGGGGGTCATCTCTTGGTCGGTGACCCCGCCGCAGACTCTGGTGCTTGGCAAGGCGTCCGGTGCCAGACCGGCAGCCGCTGCGCGGTCGTCGGTCCCGGGACGATCACCGGATTCTCGGCCAGCGGGGTGGCGGGTACCCGGGTCCGTCTTCGCGAGGTGGTCGTGACGGGCAACGGGCGCGCCGGTGTGGCGGCTTATGAGAACGTACGGTTACGCGACGTGGTGATCGACGGCAACGGGACCGCCGCGGTCCACGCCGGAGGACGCGTCAAGATCGCCCGCTCGACCGTGGAGGCCCTCGATGGGTTCGCCGTGATCGAGCAGCGTAGGCCTCTATACCGTCCCGACCCGACGCGCTGCTCGGACTGAGTCCCGCTCAGTCGGCGAAAAGCTCCAGAATCTGATCGTGCTTGCGGCGGGCATCCTCCCGCCCCAAAGAGATCAGCTCTCGAGTGAAGCTCGCATCGAAGTAGAGGTACGAGAGCAGATCGGCCTCGCCCTCGGGTACGCCGAGCACCGCGACGCGCGCCAGCAGAAAAGGCAGCAGGCCGCGCGAGGGCGCGTCTGTCCGCCGGCGGTGATACGTGTCCGCCGCCACTGCGCCGATGTCGGCGCTCGGCCGTACGACGACGGTGTCCACCTTGCGATACTCGACGCCGCGCTTGTTCCTGATGGCAGCGTTGATGGTGTCCAGGCAGCCCTCTCCGTACGCCGCCGCCGCGCCCTCCAGCAGCGTGTTGAGCAGATCGAGCCGCCGTAGATCGTGCTCGAGCTGGTCGAGCAACAGGACGTTGAGCACCTTGCCGAGCAGGAAAGCCGGCTGGGTGATGGCTCGCTCGGTGGTCGCCACGGGCTCGGCATCGGCGGCCAACTCGCGCTTCAGGCCGACGACGAGCACCTTACTGGCGCGCAATCGAAGCGCGGGCGAGAGCGGCGTGTTCACCCTCAAGCCACCGTCGAGATAGTACGTGCTTCCGATGCGCACCGCGGGAAACAGAAAGGGGATGGCGGCGGACGCGCGTACGTGGAGCGACGTGATCTGGTCGCAGCGAGCTTTGACGTACGGGTCGTAGTTCCAGGGAGTCGCGTCGGCCAGGCGGCCGTCCATGAACACGATCACGCGGCCGGTATGAATTTCGGTGCAAGCGACGCACAACGCACCCGGACGGCCACCGTCGAGATTGGACCGCATGGCCGGCCACGGGATGCGCTGCGCGACCAGCCGTTCCAGTGGGGCGATGTCGACGAGTCCGCCGAGGACCTCCGTGCCGTCGCCGCCGCGATGCGTGCGGGCCAGCACGCCGATCCCCAGCGCCCGAAAGGGAGCCGCAGCGAGGTCTCCAATCGACAGGCGCAAGACGTGGTCGAGCCGCATCTCGGACCAGGTGTCGAGCAGCCGTTTTGCGCGCTCGCGGGGCGGTAGGTCGGCCGAGGCCGCCAGATAGGCCGCGTGGATCGCACCCACGGAGGTACCGCTGACGATGTCCACCTCGAAATCGGGGGAAAGCTTGGGGTAGATCTCCTCGAGCAGATACGAGAGCACGCCCGCCTCGTAAGCGCCGCGCGCTCCGCCGCCCGACAACACGATCGCCGTCCGACGGCGCTCGGTGCTTTCTTTCCGCTGCTTCCGGCCCATTCCCCCCCCCCCCCCCCCCCCCCCCCCCCGCCCCCCTCCGCCGCGCGGTCTCCCCGCCCTCCGCCCCCGCC
>CAZKRI010000025.1:0-14996 GCA_964555245.1 uncultured Myxococcales bacterium | reverse complement strand
ATTGCCCCAGCCCCTTCTTCGACTGCACCAGCGTGATCGCCGCCGTCAGCGTCGTCTTGCCGTGATCGACGTGCCCGATCGTCCCCACGTTGATATGTGGCTTGGTTCGCGCGAACTTCTCCTTGGCCATCCCTATCTCCTTGTGCTCGCCAGACTCACCGTCTCAGTTCGCGGCCATCGCTCGGGCCGTGATTTCCTCGGATACGGAGCTCGGCACCGGCTCGTAGTGGGCAAACTGCATGGTGAAGGTAGCTCGCCCCTGGGTGCGCGACCTCAGATCGGTGGCATAGCCAAACATCGTCGCCAGCGGCACCAGCGCCTTGACCACCTGCGCGCTACCGCGCGAAGTCATGCTCTGGATCCGCCCACGGCGACCGTTGAGGTCGCCGATCACTTCGCCCATGTAGTCCTCGGGCACGACCACTTCGACGTCCATGATCGGCTCCAGCAGCACCGGCGAAGCCTTGCGAGCCGCTTCTTTGACGGCCATAGACGCGGCGATCTTGAAAGCCATCTCCGAGGAGTCCACCTCGTGGTAGGAGCCGTCGCACAGTCGCACCTTGAAATCGATCAGCGGATAGCCCGCCAGCGGGCCCGACGTCATCGCGTCGCGGCATCCTTTCTCCACTGCGGGGATGTACTCGCGCGGGATGGTGCCGCCCTTGATCGCATCCTCGAACTCGAACCCGGTGCCCGGTGGCAGCGGTTCGAGCTCCAGACAAACGTGCGCGTATTGCCCACGACCACCTGATTGCTTGACGAAACGGGTGACCTGCTCGACGGCGCGTCGCACCGTCTCGCGATAGGCGACCTGCGGCTTGCCGATGTTCGCATCGACTCCGAACTCGCGAGTCAGCCGGTCAACGACGATCTCGAGGTGGAGTTCCCCCATCCCCGAGATCAGTGTCTGACCCGTCTCTGCGTCGATGTGGACCCGGAACGACGGGTCCTCCCTGGCGATCTTGTGCAAGGCAGCCGCAACCTTTTGTTGATCGACCTTGGTCTTGGGTTCGATCGCGATGGCGATGACGGGCTCCGGAAACCGTATGCTCTCCAGGACGATGGGGGCGTTCGGGTCACAAATCGTATCGGCAGTGATGAGCGTCTTGGGTCCCACCACGGCAGCGATATCGCCGGCGCAGACCTCCTTGATGTCCTCTCGGTTGTTGGCGTGCATGCGCAGGAGTCGCCCAATGCGCTCGCGCTTGTCCTTGGTGGCATTCAAGACGGTGTCGCCGACCTGCAAGACACCCGAGTACACTCGAATGAAGGCGAGCGTGCCGACGTAGGGATCGGTCACGATCTTGAACGCCAACGCGGAGAACTTCTCCGTATCGGCAGCCAGCCTGAACACTTGAGTGCTTCCATCCGGGCCGACGCCGGTCACCGCAGGCAGATCGGCCGGAGCCGGTAGATAGTCGACGACCGTGTCGAGCATGGTCTGCACGCCCTTGTTGCGGAACGCGGTTCCACAGATGACCGGGACGATCGTCATCCGAAGCGTTCCCTTGCGCACCGCCTGCCGCAGCTCCTGCTCGCCAATCTCGCGTCCTTCCAGAAACTTCTCGAGGATCGCTTCGTCGGCATCGGCGGCCGCTTCGACTAGCTTCTCTCGGGCCGATTCGGCTTGGGCGCGCATGTCGTCGGGCACCGGTCCGATGGTCATTTCCGTTCCCAGCGTCTCGGCATCCCAGATCACGCTGCGCATGGCGACGAGGTCGACAACGCCGTTGAACTTCTCCTCCACGCCAATGGGGAGTTGGATTGGGATGGCGTTGGCCCGCAAGCGGTCGCGGATCTGCTCTACGACGCTGTTGAAATCCGCGCCCACGCGATCCATCTTGTTGACGAACGCGATGCGCGGCACACGGTACTCGTCGGCTTGGCGCCACACGGTTTCGGATTGAGGCTCGACCCCTCCGACGGCGCAGAAAACGGCGACCGCTCCATCGAGGACTCGCAGTGACCGACCGACCTCGATCGTGAAATCGACGTGGCCGGGCGTATCGATGATGTTGATCTGATGGTTGCGCCACATGCACGTGGTCGCTGCGGAAGTGATCGTGATCCCGCGTTCTTGCTCCTGGACCATCCAGTCCATGACGGCCGCGCCATCGTGAACCTCACCGAGCTTGTGACTCACCCCTGTGTAGAAAAGGATGCGTTCGGTCGTCGTCGTCTTTCCGGCATCGATGTGGGCCATGATGCCGATGTTGCGAAGACGCTCGAGCGGGACACTGCGAGCCACGGTGACCGCCCCCTCCCGCCTACCACCGGTAATGAGCGAACGCCTTGTTCGCTTCGGCCATCCGGTGGGTATCTTCGCGCTTCTTTACCGCCGTGCCCCGGTTGTTCGCCGCGTCCTGCAGCTCTGCGGCAAGCCGGTCGCGCATGCTCTTCTCGGATCGCGCACGAGAGTTCTGAATGATCCAGCGCATGGCCAGGGCCATCTGCCGCTCGTTGCGGACCTCGATCGGCACCTGATAAGTGGCGCCACCCACGCGGCGAGAACGCACCTCGACCATCGGCTTGACGTTGTCGAGCGCGCGCCGGAACAGCGTTAGGCCGTCCTCGCCCTCGCGGCCTTGCATGAGGTCCACGGCGCCGTAGAAGATGCGCTCGGCCGTGCTCTTCTTGCCGCCCAGCTGCATGACGTTGATGAATCTGGCAACCACCACGTCTTTGAACTTCGGATCCGGTAGGATCTCCCGTCGCTTGGCCGGTCCCTTGCGCGCCATGATCGATGCCTCACCCTCTTCTGGCGGCTACTTCGGCCGCTTCGCCCCGTACTTGGAGCGCCGCTGCCTCCGGTCGGTGACGCCCGTCGTGTCGAGGGTGCCCCGAACGATGTGGTAGCGAACGCCTGGCAGATCTTTCACCCGACCACCGCGGATGAGCACCACCGAGTGCTCCTGCAGGTTGTGCCCTACGCCCGGAATGTATGCCGTGACTTCGATGCCGTTGGTCAGCCGGACACGGGCGACCTTGCGCAAGGCCGAGTTGGGCTTCTTGGGCGTGGTGGTGTAGACGCGCGTGCATACGCCGCGGCGCTGCGGCGATCGACCAAGCGCCGGCGCATCGGTCTTGCGCGCGACCCTGGCGCGTCCTGCGCGGACGAGTTGATTAATCGTCGGCACGAGCACTCCTCGATTCGGCCGGCTTACGGGTAGAGACACGGGTCGCCGTGTCGCCGGGCATCTGGCCCTGGCCTTTCAGGCCGGCCGGAACGAAAGAATCCCGCACCCTACGTCTGGAGGGGGAGCCAGTCAACTGCTATTGCCCTCCCCGATCGCCCGTCAATGCCTGCTTCAGATCCGGTTCGTCGTCGCCCTCCGGACCCATGCCGGAGACGTCGAGGTCGATCTCGCTGTGCCAGGTCATTCCGGTTCCGGCAGGAACCAATCGACCCATGATCACGTTCTCTTTGAGGCCGCGAAGCCTGTCGATCGAGCCGTTGACCGACGCCTCGGTGAGGACCTTGGTCGTCTCCTGGAACGACGCCGCGGAAATGAAGCTCTCTGTCGCGAGACTGGCTTTCGTGATTCCGAGCAGCAGCGGCTCCGCTCGAGCCGGCTGCTTGCCCTCGGACAGCAACCGTTCGTTGATCTCTTGGAAACGGATCTTCTCGACATGGTCGCCCGCCAACAGATCGGCCCCCCCCGGGTCGGCAATCCGGACCCGGCGCAGCATCTGCCGGACGATCACCTCGATGTGCTTGTCATTGATGCGCACGCCCTGGAGCCGATAGATCTCCTGGATTTCGTCGACCATGTAGGCGGCGAGCTCCTTCTCTCCCTTCACGTTGAGGATGTCGTGCGGATTCGACGACCCCGCGTGCAGCTGCTGGCCCGCGCGAATGAAGTCTTCTTCCTGGACCAGAATGTGCTTGCCCTTGGGGACCAGATACTCACGCGGATCGCCGATCTCGGGCGTCACCACCACTTTTCGCTTGCCCTTGGTGTCCTTCCCGAAGCTGACGGTGCCATCGATCTCCGAGATGACCGCAAACTCCTTGGGTTTCCGCGCCTCGAATAGCTCGGCGACCCGCGGGAGCCCTCCGGTAATATCCTTGGTTTTCGTCGTCTCACGAGGAATCCTCGCGAGCACGTCACCCGGTTGGATTTGCTGGCCCTGTTGCACCGCGAGGTATGCACCCTCGGGGAGCGAGTAGCGCGCCGCGCCTCCACGTCGGCGTTCCTTGGTCGTACCCTCTTCGTCCTTGATCGAGATCCTCGGACGACGGTCGCTCGATCCCTTGAGGGATTTGATCACGTGGGTCGACATGCCGGTATTCGAGTCCACTTCCTCCGTCATCGTTTCGCCGCTCACGATGTCGCCGAACTTCACTGTCCCGGCGACTTCGGTGATGATCGGCGTCATGAACGGATCCCACTCGGCGATCACCTCTCCGCCTTTGACCGAATCGCCATCGCGCTTGCGCAAGCGCGCACCGTGCACGAGCGGATAGCGCTCGCGCTCCCGGAACTGTCCATCTTCGAGCACCTCGCCCACGGCGAGCTCCGCGTTCCGGCTCATCACCACCGTGTGGCCGTTGCGGTCGGTCACCCACTCCACGTTGTGGTACTTGATGACGCCGTCGTGCCGTGGCTCCAGAGTGGTCTGCTCAGCGCGCCGGCTGGCGGTTCCGCCGATGTGGAACGTACGCATCGTGAGCTGCGTACCCGGCTCCCCGATCGATTGGGCAGCGATGACACCGATGGTTTCGCCACAGTTGACGAGGTGGCCTCGCGCGAGATCACGGCCGTAGCACAGCACGCAGACCCCGCGCTTGGACTGGCACGTCAACACGGAACGGATCTTCACGCGCTCGACGCCCGCGCTCTCGAGCAAGTCCACCCGGTCCTCGTCGATCTCCTCGTTCGCCTTGACGAGAACGTCGCCGGTGAAGGGATCGCAGATGTGATCGAGCGCCACACGACCCAGAATGCGATCTCCGAGGCGCTCGATCACTTCTCCGCCTTCGATCAGCGGCATCACCTCGATCCCGTCGATGGTGCCGCAATCGTTGTCGGTGATCACCGCATCCTGGGCAACGTCGACTAGGCGGCGAGTGAGGTAACCGGAGTTCGCGGTCTTCAGCGCCGTGTCGGCCAATCCCTTGCGCGCACCGTGGGTCGAAATGAAGTACTGCAACACGGTCAATCCTTCGCGGAAATTGGCCGTGATCGGCGTCTCGATGATCTCTCCGGAGGGTTTCGCCATCAGGCCGCGCATCCCGGCGAGCTGACGCATCTGCTGGGCGCTGCCCCGCGCGCCCGAATCGGCCATCATGAAGATCGGATTGAAGCTCTGCGTCGTCAGCGCTTTCCCTTCGCTATCCGTGGTCGTTTCGGTCGCCATACCGCTCATCATCTTGTCGGCGATGGCATCGGTTACTCCGGCCCAGATATCGACTACCTTGTTGTAACGCTCACCGTTGGTGATGTACCCCAGCTCGTACTGTTTTTGGATCTCGACCACGGAGTTGCTAGCGCGACCGAGGAGATCCGCTTTCCCGTCGGGCACCTTCATATCCTTGATGCCGATGGAAATTCCCGCCTTGGTCGCCATCGCGAACCCGAGATCCTTGAGACGGTCCGCGAGCAGCACGCAGCTCTTGTTCCCGCAGGTTCGGTAGGTGATATCGACCAAGTCTCCCAGCGCGCGCTTGTTCATCACCTTGTTGACGTACCCGAAGACGACGTCTTCCGGCACGATCTCGTACAGCAGAACGCGCCCGACCGTCGTCTCCACGCGCTCGCCTTCGTGGCGCACCTTGATGGTGGCGTGAAGGTCGACGGCTTCCTGATCGTAGGCAACGCGCACTTCATCGAAGTTCGAGAAGACCTTGCCGTCTCCGCGAGCGCCCCGTCGCTGGCGCGTCATGTAGTAGAGACCGAGCACGATATCCTGGGTGGGCACGATGATCGGCTTGCCATGCGCGGGCGACAAGATGTTGTTCGTCGACATCATGAGAACGCGCGCTTCGACTTGCGCTTCGACCGAAAGCGGCACGTGAACCGCCATCTGGTCGCCGTCGAAGTCGGCGTTGAAGGCCGCGCACACCAAGGGATGCAACTGGATCGCCTTGCCCTCGATCAACACCGGCTCGAACGCCTGAATTCCCAAGCGATGCAAGGTAGGCGCACGGTTCAACAGCACGGGGTGTTCCCGGATCACCTCGTCCAGGATGTCCCAGACCTCCGAACGCTCCTTCTCCACCATCTTCTTCGCGCTCTTGATGGTGGTAACCAATCCCTTTTCCTCGAGACGCCCGTAGATGAACGGCTTGAAGAGCTCGAGTGCCATCTTCTTGGGCAGACCGCACTGGTGCAGACGCAGCTCGGGACCGACGACGATCACCGAACGGCCTGAATAGTCCACGCGCTTTCCGAGCAGGTTCTGCCGGAAGCGACCTGTCTTGCCCTTGAGCATGTCGCTCAGTGACTTGAGCGGCCGCTTGTTCGCGCCGGTGATGGGACGGCCGCGGCGCCCGTTGTCGAAGAGCGCGTCCACCGCCTCCTGCAGCATGCGCTTCTCGTTGCGCACGATGATGTCGGGGGCGTTGAGCTCCATGAGGCGCTTGAGGCGGTTGTTCCGGTTGATGACACGCCGATACAGATCGTTCAGATCGGACGTCGCGAAGCGTCCGCCGTCCAGCGGCACGAGCGGCCGCAGATCCGGCGGAATCACCGGAATCACTTCGAGAATCATCCACTCGGGCCGCGATGCGGACGACTGGAACGCCTGAGCGACCTTCAACCTCTTGATGAGCTTCTTGCGCTTGGCCTCGCTGTTGGTCTCGCTGATCAGCAGCCGGAGTTCGTCGGCGAGATCATCGATATCCGTCGCCTGGAGGATCTTGCGAATCGCCTCGGCTCCCATTCCCGCTTCGAACGTCATGGGGCCGAGTTGCTCGTTCTTGGTTCTGAACTCGTTCTCGTTGAGCAGGCTGTTGGCCTCGAGGCCCGTTCCTTCGCCGGGATCGGTGACGATGTAGCTCTCGTAGTACAGAACCTTCTCCAGTTCCTTCAAGGTCAAGTCGAGCAGGGTGCCGATCCGACTTGGCAGGCTCTTGGTGAACCAGATGTGCGCGATGGGCGTCGCAAGCTCGATGTGGCCCATCCGTTCGCGCCGCACCTTCGACTGGATGACCTCGACGCCGCACTTCTCGCAGACGACACCGCGATGCCGCATCCGCTTGTACTTGCCGCAGTTGCACTCGTAGTCCTTGGTCGGCCCGAAGATCTTCGAGCAAAACAGCCCATCGCGCTCGGGCTTGAACGTCCGGTAGTTGATCGTCTCCGGTTTTCTTACCTCACCGTGCGACCACGACCGGATCGTTTCCGGTGAGGCTATGCCGATCCGGATCGCGGTGTAGCACCGTGGATCTTTCGGTTTGTCGAACAGTTGCGTGAGAAGGTCTTCCATTACGCTGCCTCCTCCCCGGACTCGATCAGCTTGACGTCGAGTGCCAACGACTGCAGTTCCTTGATCATCACGTTGAAGGACTCCGGAAGGCCCGGTTCGAGCGAATGCTCGTTCTTCACGATGGCCTCGTACATTCGCGTCCGGCCGGCGACATCGTCCGATTTGACCGTCAGCATCTCCTGGAGCGTATAGGCCGCGCCGTACGCCTCCAGCGCCCACACTTCCATCTCGCCAAGCCGCTGACCGCCGAACTGGGCCTTGCCGCCAAGCGGTTGCTGCGTCACCAGCGAGTATGGCCCCGTCGAACGAGCGTGAATCTTGTCGTCCACCAAGTGGTGAAGCTTGAGCATGTACATCACGCCCACGGTGATCCGCATGTCGAACTGCTCGCCGGTCTTGCCATCCCGAAGCTCCGTCTGACCGGTTTCATCCAACCGGGCCTGCCTGAATAACTCGAAGATCTCTGCCTCCGCGGCGCCGTCGAACACCGGCGTCGCCACGTGAACGCCGGTGGCGGCTTTGTGCGCGAGTCGGAGCAGGTCGGCCTCGCTGAGACCATCGATGAAGCTCGCTGCGCCGTCGCCCTGATACGCCGCCCGCAACTCGGCCCGCAAGCCAGCCACGTCACCACGGTTCGCCATGTCGCCGATCTGCTCGCCGAGTTTCTTCGCTGCCCACCCGAGATGAGTCTCGAGAATCTGGCCGACGTTCATGCGCGAGGGGACCCCCAGCGGATTCAGACAGAAGTCGACGGGCGTCCCGTCGTTCATGAACGGGATGTCTTCGACCGGAACGATCCGGGACACGACTCCCTTGTTGCCATGACGGCCCGCCATCTTGTCCCCGACCTGCAACCTTCGCTTGATGGCCACGAACACCTTGACCATCTTGATCACGCCTGGGGCGAGCTCGTCGCCCTGCGACAGACGTTCGATCTTGGCGTCGAACTGCGCGTTGATTGCGTTGCTACGCGCGTTCATGGCATCGACGACCCGGGACACTTCCTCCTCGACCTTCTCGTCACCGATCTTGATCTCGGCCCAGTAGCTCGGCGGCATGCTGGCGAGCAACTCGGCCGATACCGGGTCGCCCTTCCCTACCAGGATGTGCCGGGCGTCGTCCGTCAGCCGCGTAGCCGTCTCTTTTCCGACCAGCAAACTGGAAATCTGCCCGAGCGCGCTCTGGCGGATGATGCGCAGTTCGTCGTCACGATCCTTGGCCAGATGGCGGCGCTCCTCCTCCCCGATCCGGACTGCGCGCTCATCCTTGGCGACGCCCTTGCGCGAGAACACCCGCGCGTCGATGACCGTTCCCTCGGCGCCGGGCGGCATCCGCAGCGACGTATCCCGCACCTCGCCCGCCTTCTCCCCGAAGATCGCGCGCAAAAGCTTCTCTTCCGGGGACAGCGTTGTCTCCCCCTTCGGCGTGATCTTGCCGACCAGGATCGAGCCTGGGCTTACTTCCGCGCCGATCCGGATGATCCCGCTCTCGTCGAGATCCTTCAGCGCCTCTTCACCGACGTTCGGGATGTCGCGCGTGATCTCTTCGGGGCCGAGCTTGGTGTCTCGGGCGACGCATTCGAACTCCTCGATGTGAATCGAGGTGAACCAGTCTTCCTTGACCAACCGCTCGGATACGAGGATCGAATCCTCGAAGTTGTAACCGTTCCACGGCATGAAGGCGACGACCACGTTCCGGCCGAGCGCGAGTTCGCCGGTCTCCGTCGACGGCCCATCGGCCACCACGTCTCCTTTGTTGACCCGTTCGCCGACCACCACGATCGGCTTGTGGTTGATGCACGTGTTCTGGTTCGAGCGCTGATACTTCGTCAGGTTGTAGATATCGACGCCCGGATCACGAGGTCCGGAGGGTCGCTCGGCCTTGATGACGATGCGTTCGGCGTCCACGCTCTCGACCGTGCCCGCGCGCCGCGCGACCACCGTCACTCCCGAGTCACGAGCGACCGTCGACTCCAAGCCCGTACCCACGAGCGGAGCCTCGGTACGCAGCAGCGGCACCGCCTGCCGTTGCATGTTGGATCCCATCAGGGCGCGGTTGGCGTCGTCGTGTTCCAGAAACGGAATCAACCCGGAGGCGACGCTGACCAGCTGATTCGGCGACACGTCCATCAGGGTCACCTGCTGCGGCGGGACCATCGTCGAATCCATGGTCTGGTCGCCCTGTGGCGATATTCCCTTCTTGCGCGCCGAGACCAGATCGCTGACGAATCGGCCGTCGGCGTCCAGCGTCGAGTTCGCCTGAGCGATCGTGTGCTCTTCTTCCCGCAAGGCGGTCAGATAGACGACTTCATCGCTGACGACACCGTCAGCGACCTTTCGATACGGCGTCTCGACGAAGCCGAACTCGTTGATTCGAGCGTACGTGCTGAGACTGGAGATCAGACCAATGTTCGGTCCCTCGGGCGTCTCGATCGGACAGACTCGACCGTAGTGTGTCGGATGAACGTCGCGCACGTCGAAGCCGGCCCGCTCGCGCGTGAGTCCTCCCGGGCCCAGCGCCGAAAGCCGGCGCTTATGCGTGACTTCGGACAACGGATTGGTCTGATCCATGAACTGGCTGAGCTGGCTCGAGCCGAAGAACTCCTTGATGACCGCGGAAACCGGCTTGTAGTTGATGAGCTCCTGCGGCATCAGGGTTTCCAGGTCCTGTAAGCTCATGCGTTCGCGGATCGCCCGCTCCATCCGCAGCAGCCCAATTCGATACTGATTCTCGACCAGTTCGCCCACGGTCCGCACGCGACGATTGCCGAGGTGATCGATGTCGTCGATCGTCCCGTTGCCGTTCTTGAGCAGGATCAGGTACTCGACCACCGCCAGGATGTCCTCGCGCCTGAGCGTGCCCTGCTCGAGTGGGGCTTCCATCCTAAGCTTGTGGTTGAGCTTGAGCCGGCCTACCGGTGACAGGTCGTACTTGTCGGGATTAAAGAACAGATCGTTGAAGTACTGGGTCGCCGTCTCGAGCGTCGGCGGATCGCCCGGCCTCAACCGACGGTAGATGTCGATGATCGCGTCCTTGGAGCTCGCCACCTTGTCGACCAGAAGGGTATTCCGCAGTGACGGCCCGCGATCGAGATCGTCGATGTAGAGCAGAGCGAACTCGTCGACGCCGCGCTCGCGGACCGTGTCGAAGCGCTCGGCCGTGATCGCGGTGTTGCACTCGACGAGGATCTCCCCGGTTTTTGCGTCCACGATGTCGTGAGCCGGAACCCGATTGATGATGTCATCCAGGGCGATTGGGACTTCGGTCATCCCGGCGGCCTCCATCTGAGCGACCGCCCGTTTCGTGACCTTGCCGCCCTCGCGGATGATCACTTCGTTGGTCTGCGGGTGGCGAATCTCCCGCGACGCGATCTGCCCTTCGAGGGTCGCGCGATCGAACCCTTTCCACGCCTTGCGACCCTCCAGGCGAATGCGTTCGCTCGGATAGAAGTAGTTCAGCAAGTCCTGCGTGGACATCCCCAGCGCGCGCAGCAGCACCGTCGCGGGGAACTTGCGCCGCCGGTCGATCCGAACGTACAGGATGTCCTTGGCGTCGAATTCGAAGTCGAGCCAGGATCCGCGATACGGAATGACCCGAGCGTTGAACAGCAGCCGTCCACCGGCCGAGGTCCGGCCCTTGTCGTGGTCGAAGAACACGCCGGGCGAGCGGTGCAGCTGCGATACGATCACCCGCTCGGTGCCGTTCACCATGAAGGTGCCGTTCGCGGTCATCATCGGGATCTCCCCGAAGTAGACCTCCTGCTCCTTGATGTCCTTCAGCGTGCGGACCTGCGTTTCGGCGTCGGTGTCGTAGGTGATGAGCTGCACCGTCACCTTGAGAGGCGCCGAGAACGTCATGCCTCTCTGGTGGCACTCCTCCACGTCGTACTTCGGCTCGCCGAGCGCGTAGCTCACGAACGACAACTCGGCGTTCCCGCTGAAATCCTTGATCGGGAAAACCGACTTGAAGACCCCGTGCAAACCGGTCTCGGGCCGCGCGTCGGGGGGAATGTCCGCCTGCAAGAAGGTCTCGTAGGAACGCCGCTGGATCTCGATCAGGTTGGGCACATCGAGCACCCGTCGGATCTTTCCGAAGTTCCGTCTGAGCCTCAGGTTCTGCGTAACGATTGACGCCATGCCTACTCCTGTCGCAACGAGTCGGGAACGGTTCGAGCCAACGCGATCACGCGCGGAGCTACTTGATCTCCACGGTGGCGCCTGTCGCCTGCAGCTTGGTCTTGGCGGCCTCGGCGTCGGCCTTGTTCACGCCCTCTTTGACGGGCTTGGGCGCGCCTTCGACGAGATCCTTCGCTTCCTTGAGACCGAGTCCGGTGAGCTCGCGCACCACCTTGATCACCTGGATCTTGTTCCCGCCAACCGCGGCCAGGATCACGTCGAACTCGTCCTTCACTACGGCGGCTTCGGCGGCCGCGCCTGGAGCCGCGGCCGCCACTGCGACCGGAGCGGCGGCGCTAACGCCCCACTTCTGCTCCAGCTCCTTCACCAACTCGGAAATCTCCAGAACCGTCGCTGCCGAGAGTTTCTCGATGATGTCGGTTTGTTCTTGCGTGCTAAGGGCCATCGTTTCCTCCTGTCACTTAGGATCTTGGATCCACATCGCTCTTGGTTTGTCCGCCTCGGTCAGACCGCGGCGACTCGCAGGATCGCGATTTCATTTATCCTGCTGAATTCTCCGCGCGTCGAGCACCTGTACGAGTTGTCGGGCCGGCGCCTTCAGCACCCGGACGAAGTTCGTCGCCGGGGCCGAGAGCACCGCGAGAAGCTGAGCCCGCAGCTCGTTCCTTCCCGGCATGGTCGCGAACCGTTCCATCTGTTGCGCGCTGAGCAGTTCCCCATCCAGCACGCCGCCCTTGATCTGCAGCGCTTTATGCTCTTTGGCGAAATCCCGGACGATCTTGGCGACCGCGATGGCATCGCTGTACGCGAAGGCGATCGCGTTCGGCCCCGTCAGCAACGTTTCGAGTCGGGCCCACGACGAATCGGCGATGGCCAGCCGTACCAGCGAATTCTTGGCGACCAAGTATTCTCCGTCGCACTTGCGAAGTCGCGTCCGCAGCTCGGTCATCTGCGCGACGTTGAGGCCGCGATACTCGGTCACGATCGCGAGTGGCGCCCTTGCGACGCGCCCGCTCAGTTCGGTTACCGCCTCGACTTTGCGTGCTCGTTCCATCCCTTCACCTGCCATCCGGTCGCATGTCAGGCTGCACCGCGCAGCGCCGCGGCCTCGACTCGAATGCCCGGACCCATCGCGGACGAGACCGTGAGCGATTCGAGGTAGTGCCCCTTGGCGCTTGCTGGCCTCGCCTTGAGGATGCTGGCGATCACCGCATGCGCGTTCTCGGACAGCTTCTCGGCGCCGAACGACACCTTGCCCACCAGAACATGGACGTTGCCCGCCTTATCGACACGGAACTCGACCTGACCTGCCTTGAGCTCACGGACGATGCGGCCGACCTCCATCGTCACGGTTCCGACTTTCGGGTTCGGCATCAGTCCGCGTGGACCGAGAATCTTTCCGATCTTGCCAACGCCTGCCATCATGTCGGGAGTCGCGACCGCGCGGTCGAAATCCATGAACCCTTCATCGCGGACACGGGCGATGAGATCGTCGTCGCCGACAAGGTCGGCGCCGGCTTCCCTTGCCTCCTTGGCCTTGTCACCCTTGGCGAATACCGCCACGCGAATCGACTTTCCCGTACCGTGCGGGAGCGACACCGTGCCGCGTACGTTCTGATCGGCATGGCGGGGGTCCACTCCCAACCGGATCGCCAGGTCGACCGCCTCATCGAACTTCGTGCCGGAGCCGGTCGCCGTCAGACGCATGGCGTCCTCGAGCGTGTAGAGCCGCTCTCTCTCGCGTGTCGCTTCGGCTTTCACGTATCGCTTGCCGCGCTTCGCCATGTGTCAGTCCTCGACCGCGATGCCCATGCTTCGCGCCGTCCCTTCGATGACTCGCATCGCCGCATCGATGCCGTTCGCATTGAGGTCCGGCAGCTTGAGTTGCGCGATGTCCCGAACCTGCGCGCGGGTCACGCTGCCCACCTTCTGCTTGTTGGGTTCCGCAGATCCTTTCTCGACTTTCGCGGCCTTCAACAGGAGCATCGAGGCAGGTGGGGTCTTGGTAATGAAAGAGAATGAACGGTCTGAGTAGACCGTGATCACGACCGGGATGATCACGTCTCCCATGCTCTGAGTCTGAGCGTTGAACGCCTTGCAGAACTCCATGATGTTCACACCACGCTGGCCCAGTGCCGGCCCGACTGGCGGGCTCGGATTGGCCTTGCCGGCAGGGATCTGGAGCTTGACCTGATCGAGAACCTTCTTGGCCATCCCGTCTACACCCTTTCGACCTGGACCAGCTCCATCTCGACCGATGTCGCCCGCCCAAAGATGGAGATCGACACTTTGAGGGTACCGCGATCGGGCCGGATCTCCTCGACGACGCCGGTGAACTCCGCGAAGGGCCCGTCGACCACCTTGACCTGTTCGCCGACTTCGAACGAAACCTTGGCCTTCGGACGAATCGCCCCCTCCTCGAGCTGCGCCGTGATGCTGCGAACCTCTTGCTCCGATATGGCCGGTGGCGACGTGCTGCCACCGACGAAGCCCGTAACCTTCGGCGTACTCGTAACGAGGTGCCAGGTATCATCCGTGAGCTCCATCTGAACCAATACGTACCCGGGAAACAGGTTGCGCGTCGCCGTGCGCTTCTTGCCCTTCACCAGCTCGACGACCTTTTCCGCTGCGACGATGATCTCGCCGAACTGATGCTGGCGACCGGCTACCTTAACCCGTTCCTCCAGCTGAGCTTTGACCGCCGATTCGTAGCCAGAGTACGTGTGCACCACGTACCACTGCAGCTTCGGCGCGGTGGCCTCGGTCGTGCTTGGCTTCTCGTCCATGAACCGCCGTGCTCCCCGCGACCGGTCGCTCAGAAAACGAAGCCCATGAGCAGGGACAACAGGTAGTCGACCACGCCGAGATAACCGGCGACGAAAGTCACCACCACCAGGACGACGCCGGTAAATGCGAACGTCTCGCTGCGCGGCGGCCAGTAGACCTTCTTCAGCTCGCCCGCCACGTCGGTCAGAAAAGTTCTGCTCTGCGCGATGTATTGCGCTACGTTTGTCATACACTCATCCGCTCACGAATCGCCGCGCTCTGGCGGGTCAGGCAGGATTCGAACCTGCAGCCCTCGGATTTGGAGTCCGATGCTCTACCAATTCGAGCTACTGACCCCTAAACCTTCGCCTCCTTGTGCAACGTGTGCGCTCGACAAGCGGCGCAATACTTCTTGCGCTCCAATTTGTCGGTAGACAGCTTCTTGTTGCGGCTGGACCGGTAGTTCTTCCGCTTGCATTGATCGCACGAAAGAAAGATCTGATCGCGCATCTTCGTGGCTCTCCGGTCCGGCTACTCGGTGATCTTGCCCACGACGCCGGCGCCCACCGTTCGGCCACCCTCGCGGATGGCAAACCTCAGGCCCTCGTCCATGGCGATCGGCATGATCAATGTCACTTCCAGCCGCACCGTGTCTCCCGGCAT
>CAZKRI010000024.1:0-96182 GCA_964555245.1 uncultured Myxococcales bacterium | reverse complement strand
CGAGCAGAACGGTCGCGACGTGCAGAGCAACGTTGGTGAGATGGAATGCCCAGGCTCCTCCGGCTCCGAGGGCGTGATCGAGCCAGAGGCTGGCGTAGCGCACGGGTCGGTAGGGCAGCCAGCGGCCGCCGATCCAGGCCGGACCGTCTGGCCCGATCAGGGAACGATCGTCGAAGACCAGCTCGAACCCGATCGTGGGAAGAAACAGGATCGCCGCGACCGTCGCAGCGAGAAGCTCTGGCCAAAGCTCGAGGAAGGCGCGCCCGCGTTCGATCATCACCGGTCGCGTGTTCTGGAAGGTCGCCTGTGGGCTAGCCAGTTGCGTGCGGCCCGCGGCGGGCGATACCATCGCGATCATATCCGGCGGCACACCGCACCGCCACGCGGGCTCATGCCTTTCTCCATCGCCGCCATCTGTCTGGTCCTTTCCGGAATCGCCGCACTTGTCTACCAGGTGGCCTGGGTTCGCCTGCTCGCACTGGCCATGGGATCGACGAGCGCTTCGGTCAGCACGGTGGTCGCCGCGTTCTTCCTCGGTCTGGCCGGTGGCAGCTGGGCTGCCGGCGAGTTGAGCGCACGCTTCTCGGCCCCGCGAGCTTACGTGGCGCTGGAGGCCGCGATCGGGCTTGCCGGGCTGGCGTTGCTTCCCCTCCTTCTGGCCATGGATCAGATCCTGGCGGCGATGCCGGCGGTCGCAGTGGGCATCGCGGGCAAGTTCGCGATCGCGATCGGCCTGCTGGCGTTACCCACCTTCGCCATGGGGGCAACGTTCCCGGTCATGACCGCCGTGATCCTGCACGAGCGAGTCGCAGAGGACGCAACCGGCCGGCGGATCAGCGAGCTCTATAGCCTCAACACGCTCGGGGCGGTGCTGGGTGCGCTGCTCTCGGGCTTCGTACTGATTCCGCGGGTCGGCTTGGACGGCGCCGTCTATGCAGCCGCCGCACTCAACGGTGCGATCGTGCTGATCGCAGGTTGGTCGGTGCGCCGACGGGAGCAGCGTGGTCGGACCAGAGAGCCCGCCGCCGTGGAGATGAACGTCACGCCCTCCCCCCCGCCGGTGGACTCGAGGTCCGCGCTGTTCGTGCTCATCGTGACCGGCTTCAGCTCAATCGCAGCAGAGGTGGGCTGGACCAAGTACCTGTCGATCCTCACCGGAACCACGATCTACGGGTTCTCCGTGATCCTGGCGGTCTTTCTCGCCGGTATCGCGCTCGGGTCGTGGGCGGTGCGCCTCCGGATCGCGCGGATCGAACGGCCGGGGTTGACGCTGGCGACAGGCTTGCTGGCACTGGCGGCGGCGACGCTGCTCACGCGCGGCGGCCTCAGCGTCGCGCCGGCGCTGCACTCGGCGTTGGTCGGCCTGAGTTGGTCGCCAGAGCTGGGCCGCGTCGCGGTCTATGCCTACGTCGCCATGGTGCTGCTCCCATCGACGCTCTTGCTGGGAGCGATGTTTCCCCTCGCCCTCGGCTCCTATTGCGGAACCGCGGTCCAGGCCCGTGCGCGCGTGGGCCGCGGCTACGCCGCCAACACCGTCGCCGGGATCGTCGGCTCGGCCGGGGCTGGCCTGTGGCTCATCCCCCGCTACGGCACCGATAGGCTCCTGTTGGGGCTGGGGCTGCTCCTTGCCTCCTGCGGCCTGCTGCTCGCGTACCACTACGGGTCACGCTGGAACCGGGTGACGGCTGCAGTCGCCGCCGCCGCCGTCGCCGCAGCCGGCATCCTGGGCCCCGGCATCGACTACCGGACCCTCATCGATGCGGTCGATGACCGCTACGACCAACCGACCGCCGCCGCTGCTCCCAGCTCCCGCTCCCTGTTCCTGCGCGAAGGCAGGATGGGTGTGATCAGCGTCACGACGCGAGACGGGGCGAGCGCTGGCTTGCAGAGCAACGGCCTGACGGAGTCGCACATCGACCTCGTCGATCCCCGTAACGGCTCGTTGATCGAGGGTCTGCTCGGCTTGCTGCCCTACTTCGTGCACGCGGACCCGCAGCATGCATTCGTGGTCGGATTCGGCGGTGGCAACACCGTCTACGCACTCAGCACGGCGTTCCTGCTACGTACGATCGACGTCGTCGAGCTGGAGCCGGCGATCGTCGAGGCAGTACGGACCGTAAGCGCGGAGAACGTTCCCGCGCTCCAAGACCCACGCGTCACCCTCACCATCGGCGACGCCCGCCATGCCTTGCTCACCACGGCGCGCCGTTACCAGATCATCGCTTCTCAGCCGTCCCATCCCTGGCTGGCCGGCGCCTCCAGCCTGTTCACGCGTGAGTTCTTCGTCATCGTCCGATCGCGCCTGACCGGCGACGGCGTCTTCGCGCAATGGCTCAACCTGTTTCGCATGGATACCACCACGCTGCGGGCGATCCTCAAGTCCTTCTGCGAAGTGTTCCCACACGCGCTGAGCTTCGCTGACCTCGGCACCGGCGATCTGCTGCTGCTCGGCTCCAGTGCGCCGATCCAGTTGGACCCGGCTCGGATGCGCGAGCGCATGCGAGTGCCGGCAACGGCTCGCTATCTGATGCGTCACCGAATCGGCGAACCGGCCGATCTGTTGAAGATGTTCGCGCTCTCGCGCGCCGAAATGGTCCGCACAACCGGCGACTCCCGGCCAAGCACCGACACCAACCTCATCCCCGAAGTGCGCCTCGCTGCCGCACGATCTCGGCCGGTGTCCGACGAAGACCCTTACCTTTGGCTACGCCGTCACCGCAGCTTCGACCTGGTGGGCTACGTTGCCGGGCCCGAACAGGCGCAGTTGCTCTACGGCGTCGGTCTCGAGTTGCTGGAGCAAGCCCGGACCGACGATGCTCACGTCGTGCTGGAGCACTTGGCCCGGTCAGACCCGGGTCTGGCCGAGCGACTGGCGAGCGCCATCGACGCCCAGCACTGAGCCCGGAAGAACCGCAGCCCCGTGTGGTCGGCGCAATTGCTATCGTTCCGGCCCTGTGCGAGGTTACCGCCGCTTAAAAATCGCAGACCTGCTGGGAGGAACAATTGATGGTTGTGAGGGTTCTCGCTGCAAGCATGCTCGCTATTACGTTGGTCGCTGGCTGCGCAACGACACAGGCTCAGTCGCCGGGGTCCGAGATCACCAAGGCGGATCTCGACCGGGTCGTGGCTGCAGCCGATCGGGCAGAGGCGGCGGCCAAGCGCGCCGAGATGGCCTCGGAAAAGACCGAGGTCATCTTCAACAAGTCGCTGCGCAAGTAAGCCGGAAGCCAAGCCGGCCTGGCCCTAAAGACGCCCCGGCTCGAGTTAGCTGAAGACAACCACGGTCTTCAGCGCCTCGTGGACGTCGGCGGCTTTCTGCATCGCTTGCTCGATCTGCTCGAGCGTAAAGCGATGGGTGATGAACTTGCCGGGCGGCAACAGTCCTTGCTGGATCAAGCCAAGAGCTACTCGTGTGTCCTGAGGGCCACACGAGTAGCTCGGCACCAGCGATACTTCATCAAAATAGAGACGGTACGGCGAAACGTTGAGCGTTTGATCCGGACGCGTCGTGGTGAACAGCACCACGCGCCCGCCGGATCCTGCCACGTCGATCCCGGCCGTCATGGCCTCGGGAGTTCCCGGCCCGACGATCACGACGTCGGCAAGCTCGCCAGCGGTTAGCTCTGCGACGGCGTCCTGCAAAGGCCTCTGGTCGACGTTGACCGTGGCCAGTGCGCCCAGCTCGGAGGCGCGTTCCAACCGAAACGGCACCTTGTCGGCGGCGATCACACGCGCGCCACGCGCGGCCGCCAGTGCGACGTGCATCTGACCCATCACGCCCAAACCGATCACGACGACCCAATCGCCGGCCCGGACTTCCCCGCGCCGAAGCGATTTGACGACGCAGGCCGCCGGCTCGATCAGGCTTCCGGCCTCGTCGTCGACGCCATCGGGAAGCTTGAGCGTATCGGCCGCGAGATTATTGGCCGGCACCACGAAGTACTCCGCCATGCCGCCGGGCCTGAGCCCGCTCGTGCGCCAGACCTTGCAGTGCACGTGATCTCCGCGCTGGCAGCGCCGGCAGCTTCCACAGGGGGCATGGTGATGGACGAATACCCGATCGCCTACCTGGAACGAGCTCGCACCTTCCCCCAGGCGCACGATCTGACCGCTCGGCTCATGGCCGAAAACCAACGGCGCCTTGCGCTCCAGATACCAGCCCATGATGTCCCCGGTGCAGATGCCGCAGACGCGCGTGCGCACCAGCGCCTCGCCGGGTCCGGGCTCGGGAACCGGAACCTCTTCGAGACGGATGTCTCCCGCTCGATAGAGCCGCGCTACGCGCATGACGGCGAGGCTGCGGCGTGCGGGAGGACGGCGCACTTGACCTCGTGTCCATCCGCGAGCCCTGCGAACAAGGCGGGGACCTCGTCCAATCGCGCCCGCGCGGTAATCAAGCGGCCCCAGGCCACGGCATCGCCGCACAGAAGCCGGTAGGCCGTGGCGACGTCGGCCGGACGGAAGTGGAAGGGGCTCGTGATCTCGACGCCGTCGTAGTGCAGGCGATACGTGTCGAAGTGTGCTCGAGTCCCGGCCGGACAGCCGCCAAACAGGACGACCGACCCTCCGTTGCGCGCGTAGCCGGGGGCCTGCTCCCAAACCTCGGGTAGCCCGGTGCACTCGACCACCAGGTCGGCGCCCCGGCCGTTGCTGTGATCACGCACGATCTCGGCCAGATCGTCGCCCGCGGCTACGGTGGCGTCAGCCCCGAGCTCGCGCGCCACCGCAAGCCGTGCCGGACGCCGACCCGCGACGACGACGCGGCCAAAGCTCGTGCTCTTGAGCGCGACCAGCCAGAGCAGCCCAATCGGCCCGGCCCCGATCACCAGCGCCAAAGATTCGCGGTGTCGGGTGTGGCCGGGCACCTGCGCCAACCCGAAGCAGACCGAGGAGAGCGGCTCGAGCAACGCCGCTTGCTCATAGGAAAGAGCCTCCGGTTTTGCGTACACGTTGGCGCGAACCACGCGGGCAGGGATTCTCAGGTACTCGGCATAGGCGCCCAGGATCATCTCCTCCATCAGCGTCTCGCAAAGGTTCTGCTGGCCGCGCTCGCAGTAGAAACATCGATCGCAAGGTCCGGTGTTCGTAGACATGACTGCGGTACCCACGGCGAACCGGTCCGCACCGCTTCCGGCCTCGACTACACAACCGGAGAACTCGTGGCCGAACGGCGTCGGGCACGGCATCTTGGGGTGCCCACGGCGGTAAGCCTTCAGATCGGTCCCGCAGGTCAACGCCGCCTCGACGCGAATGACCAACTCGCCGGGGCCGGCGACCGGGTCGGGAAGCTCGGCGACCCGGATACGCCCGGGCTCTTCCAGGATGCAGCCTTTCATCGGAGCAACCGGCAGATAGTACGACCCCGGAGCGGCGAAGAAAACCTTGCGACATTGAAGCAGGCTCGAAGGCGTGGAATCCTCCACGCGCCGATGGACCCGGTCCGTTTTCGCAATCCCGCCATGGCCGCCGACACGATCATCGAGATGGATGGCGGCGGGATCGTGCTCATCGAGCGGCGCAATGAGCCGCACGGCTGGGCGATCCCCGGCGGGTTCATCGACTACGGCGAGTCGGCGGAAGCAGCGGCGGTACGCGAGGCGAAAGAGGAGACCGGACTGGACGTCGAGCTGGTCGAGCAGTTCCAGGTCTACTCGGCTCCCGAGCGCGATCCGCGCCGGCACACGATCACGATCGTCTTCATCGCGAGCGCCCGGGGCGTGCCTGTCGCCGACGACGACGCCTTGCGCGCCGTCGTCGCTGGCGAGGACACGCTACCCAAGCCGCTCGCGTTCGATCACACGCGCATTCTCGCCGATTACTTCCGCTACCGGCGCACGTGCGAGCGCCCTCGCTACGGTCGCGGTGACTGAGCGAAACGCCTGGCCCCCGTTTCAGGAGGCCGGCATGAAGACGTTGTCAAAAACGTAGTTGGCGACGTTCCGGCCCTGCGCGATGCCTTCGGTTTTGTCGAACACCCAGTGGATGCCGAGGTAGATTCGGCTCTGCCCGTTCTCCTCCTCGGCCTGCGACAGCGAGGCGAAGCTACGCGGCCGGCGCGGGCGGCGGCGGCCCTGGTTGTCCCGGGTCCTGCCGTTGAACTCATCCGATACGAACGTGAAGGCGATGTCGTCGGTGCCGTAGACTCCGCGCAGACTCTGGAACAGGGCGCCGCCGAAGCCGGCGTGGCCCGACGGGTAGGCCGGAAAGGGTGGCGTGAAGTTGGGTCCATCCGCGTTGCTCGCCGGTGCTCCGAGCGGAGAGAACTCCGGGTCACCGGCGGTGGCGGGGTTGCCGTCGCCGGCTCCGGTCGGCCCGGTCCCCGGATCGGCCTCGCGAATGCCGGTCACCGGCCGCCAGAGGTCGTAGTGGTACTTCGACTCCCAGACGGCGATGCCGGCGTCCGCCATCGCAACGTTCGCGAGCGCCAGTAGCCGGGCGAGCTCGACGATGTCCGAACCCATTTCGTCGGCGATTTGCACGGCGATCTGATTGTACAGGCGGGGCGGCGCGCACAGGCTCGGCGTGCCGTCATAAGCCCAGTAGGTGCCGATGAAGGTCTGCTCCTCGGTTCGCTCGGTCGCGGTGACCTCGCCATCGCCGCCCAGGCGCTTGACCTCTTCGTAAGCCGCAGCGTATTCGGCGCTGTCCAGAGCGGGCGGGGGCGGGGTCCGAAACTGATCGGCCGACTCGAGCGCGAACGGCGCGACCTCGTCCCATCGAGCGCCCAGCGCCAGCGGCAGCTGGCTGATCGGATCCTGGCGCCAGCGCCCCGGATCATCGCTCGTGACGTAGTCCTCCCCGACCCGCGGCTCCGAGTGATCCGAGCCGTCCCCCGCGCGTAGCGCGAGAATGGCTTCGGCAGCCCGCTGGCCCAGATCGATCCCGTTCTCCTTGCCGGCCCCCTCGGAAACCTTCGCCAGGTCCTCGGCCAGCGCATCGTCGAAGGTCTCCGCCTGCGACGGGAACAACGCGACCAGCGTGTCGTGCGCGGCCTGCGCGATGGCGGCCTTCATCTCCGTGTCCGCCGGGGCGGACGGGAGGCCCGTGTAGCTCTGATAGCCACCCACAATCGCGTTGAGCGCATCGAAGATCGCGATGTGCACGATGGCCAGCGCTCGACTGGCGCGCAGCGGGCCGAACTGTTCGCCGAACGTGCGGGTCTCGCCCGGCGCGAGCGGCGTGTGATCGAGGCCGCTGGCGTCGTTCGCGATCGAATTCCAGTGCTGCACCCAGGTCGCCTGGCCGGCCGCCTGGCCACCGCCACCGTCGCCGCAAGCCTGGAGAAGCAGGAAGGCAACGAATGGCAACCAACGATGGGGCGAGCGGCGCATAACCATGGTCATCGTCTCTACTCCGTCGAACAGCGAGTTGGGCGAGCGGCAGGTCCCCCCCTGCCCGCTTCGTGGATCCGGTTCAGTCTGGGCCGGAACCTCGCCGTGAAACAAGATGGCCGTCACGCAACGCGGAGGCTCGAGGGCGCAGGTTCGTCTGCCGCGCCCGCTCTTCCCCACCCAGGTGAGTCGGCCCTCGCGGGGCGTTGCTCCTAGAACGACACCAGCCAGCCCGCGATCGCGTCCAAACCGCGCCCAAGCAACTCCACCGAGGTCGCGTACGAGATGCGCACGTGGCGCATCGAGCCGAAGTCGTTACCGCCGACCAAGCCCACACCGGCGCGGTCGAGCAGTTCGCGCGCGAACGCGTCGCCGTCCTTGCAGCCGGTCTTGGCCAGGGCGCGCTCGACGTTGACGAAGACGTAGAACGCACCGTCCGGCACCACCGTGGTCAGGCCGTCGATGGCGTTGATCCGCTCGCAGACGTAGTCGCGCCGCACACGGAACTCTTCGACCATCGGTGCGACGCGGTCCTGAGGACCGGACAGCGCAGCCGCGGCGGCGGCCTGCGCGATGGTGCTCGGGTTGGACGTCGATTGCCCCTGGAGCATCGCCATCGCTTCGATGAGCCGGGGAGGTCCGGCCGCATAGCCGAGCCGCCAGCCGGTCATCGCATAGGTCTTCGACACCGAGTTGATGACGACCGTCCGCTCACGCAGGCCGGGGACCAGCGCGAGCAGATGCCTGGGCCGCTGCCCGTCGTAGCGGATGAACTCGTAGACGTCGTCGGTCAGCACCCAGCAGCGGTGCCGCGCCAACACCTGGCCCAGCTCGAAGAGCTCGGCTTCGCTGTAGGTCGCGCCGGTCGGGTTGCACGGGCTGTTGATGACGACCAGCTTGGTCGTGGGCGTCAATGCGGCTTCCAGAGTCGCCGGTTTCAACTTGAACCCGTCGGCTTCCTTGGCCATCACCACGCGCGGTTCGCCGCCGGCCAGGCGCACCATGTCGACGTAGCTCACCCAGTAGGGCCCGGGTATCACGACGTCGTCACCCTCGTCGAGGATCGCTTGCAAGGCGTTGTAGAGACCGTGCTTACCACCGCAGGTCGCAATCACCTCGCCTAGCGCGTACGGCAGATCGTTGTCGCGCGCGAGCTTGGTGACGATCGCTTGTTTGAGCGCCGGAGTGCCACCGACGGCCGTGTAGCGGAATTCACGCTTTTCGATCGACTGCCGCGCGGCCTCGCAAACGTGCGGCCAGGTATCGAAATCGGGCTCGCCGGCTGCGAACCCGATCACCTCACGCCCGGCGGCTTTGAGCTCGAGCACACGGGAGGTCATGGCGAGCGTCGCTGATGGCTTGATCCTGCCGAGCCTGCTCGAGAGTTTCATTCCTACCTGGTCCTACCTGCCGAGCTTCTGCTTGAGGCGGTCGGCAACCAGCTTGGGCACGTGTCCGGAGACATCGCCACCCAACTCCACGACTTCCTTGACCAGCGACGAGCTGGTGTAGAAGTGCCTCTGATCCGCCATGAGGTACACCGTCTCGACGTCGGGAGCCAGGTGCCGGTTCATGCTCGTCATCTGGAACTCATAGTCGAAGTCGGCCACCGCACGCAGTCCGCGGATGATCGTGGCGGCCTTGGCATTGCGCGCGTACTCGACGAGCAGTCCGTAGAAGCTCTCGGCGCTGACCCGCTCCCCGAACTCGCGCGTGACCTCAGTGATCATCGCGATCCTTTCGTGCGCGGTGAACAGGCCGCTGCGCTTGTTCTCGTTGTAGGCGACCGCGATCACCACGTGATCGACGATCGTCAGCGCCCGGCGCAGGATGTCCAGGTGACCGTTGGTGATGGGATCGAACGACCCCGGATAGATCGCGCGCCGTCCGTTCATCGCTTCAGTTGGCCGCCGCGCGCCGCTCGTAGATCGTGATCTTGGTGTCGCCGTAAAAATCCTCCCGCACGTGCACGAGATCGCCCGCGTTCTGCGGCAGCGCGTCCCTGGCCGCAGTCTCGACCGATACCCAGCCGCCGGGCGCGACCAGCGCGTGCTCGGCGAGGTGGATGAGCACGGTCGCCGCCAGGCCCAGACCATAGGGCGGATCCACGAACACGCCCCCGAAGGACCGGCCGGCCAGATCGGACATGCAACGCCCGACGTCTCGGACCATCACCTCGGCGCGTCCGTCGGCGCCGCAGGCCCTGAGGTTACTGACCAGCACCTGCGCTGCACGGCGGTTCAATTCGACGCTTACCAACGTGCGCGCGCCGCGGCTGATCGCCTCCAACCCCAGGGCGCCAGTCCCGGCGAACAGGTCGAGGACGTCGATGCCTTCCAATCCGTAGCGGCTCTGCAACCGGCTGAATAGCGCTTCGCGCACTCGGTCGGAGGTCGGCCGCGTGCCGGCGCCCGGCACGGCCACCAGACGCCTGCCACGAAGCTCTCCCGCGATGATGCGCATGGATGCAAACCGCCCCCACGCCGTGCACCGGCGCGAGCGCGCCGGTGCTTATACCGCACGCCCCGGATGCGGGCAAAAGACCGAAATATCTGGACTTTACTGGAGGTGGGACCTCCCGTAGGGTGCCGCGCCGTGCAGGCAGCGTTGATCCCGGTTCGCACGCTGAGCGACGCGAAGCGGCGGCTGGCGGCCATCTTGAGCCGGCGCCAGCGCGAGGAGCTCGCCGTCGCGATGCTTGCCGACATGCTCGATGCACTGCTTGCCGCCCGTGCGCTCGCCGCCGTCTACGTGCTCAGCGCGGACCACGCCGTCCTCGAGTGCGCGGCGCGGATGGGCGCAGAACCGTTGCGCGAGGAGCAACCGGCTGGACTCAACGCCGCCGTGATCTGGGCCGCCAGCATCCTGGAACGGTCGCAGGTGCGCAGGCTGTTGACCGTGCCTGGCGACGTGCCCCTGCTCGCGACGGACGAAGTGGACCGCTTGCTGGCTACGGATCCCCGCCAGCACCCTGTGGTCCTTGTCCCCTCGGCCGCCGGCACAGGCACCAACGCGTTGCTCACCAGCCCGCCCTCGGCGATCGCCCCGTGCTTTGAGGGACACAGCCTGAGCGCGCACGTGGCGGCCTGCACCGGCCGGGGCATCGTTCCCCTGATCGTGCCACTGGCGAGCTTCGCCCTGGACATCGACACCCCGGAGGACCTAGCCTTGCTCGGCCGGCACACCGGGCCGCAGCGCTCCGCGCGACTCGGTGTCGGCGTCGGACCGAGCTTCGCCCGGGGACCTGCCACGCTGTCACGTTGAGCCCTCGCCCCGACGACGCCGAACCCAGCCACCCGAACACGGCCGGAACTCCATACACCTGTCCGATGCACCCCCAGGTCCGCGCGGCGCGGCCCGGCATCTGCCCGGAGTGCGGCATGGCGCTGGAGCCGGTCGGGCCGGCCGCCGCGGGCGACGATCGTGAGCTGCGCGAGATGCGCCGCCGCCTGCGTGGTTCGCTCGTCCCGGCCTTGGCGACCGCGCTGTTGGCGATGGCCGACATGCTGCCGTTCGATCTGCCTCTGCAAGGGTTCTCGCAACGGATGAGCGACTGGCTGCAGTTGGCCGTGTCGAGCCCCGTGGTGCTCTGGGGCGCGCTTCCGCTCTTCGAGCGCGGCTGGGCTTCGGTCGTGCAGCGGCGCGCGAACATGTTCACATTGATCTCGATCGGAGTCGGCGCAGCGTACGGCTACAGCGTGGTAGCCACCGTTGCACCGACGATCTTGCCGGCGGCGTTCCTTGCCCACGGGGGACACGCGCCCGTCTATTTCGAGTCGGCTGCGGTGATCACCGTGCTGGTGCTCCTGGGTCAGGTGCTCGAGCTGCGGGCCCGCGCGGCGGCCGGGCAAGCCGTCCGCTCCCTGCTGGAGCTAGCGCCGCCGCGCGCGCGTCGCTTGACCGCCAGCGGTACTGAAGAGGACGTTTCGGTGTGTCACGTTCAGGTCGGCGACGTGGTGCGGCTGCGACCCGGGGACAAGGTTCCGATCGACGGCGAGGTCATCGACGGCAGCAGCAGCGTCGACGAGTCGATGCTCACCGGCGAGCCGTTCCCCATGGCCAAGTCTGCCGGCTGCAAGGTGACGGCGGGAACGATCAACGTCGGCGGAACCCTGCTGGTGCGAACCGAGCGGATTGGGAGCGCAACCTTGCTCGCACGGATCGTCGGATTGGTCGCCGAAGCGCAACGGACCCGCGCGCCGATCCAGCGCGTAGCCGACCAGGTCTCAGCCTGGTTCGTCCCGGCCGTGCTGGTCATCGCCGCAGTCGCCTGGGTCGTCTGGGGCATCGCCGGGCCCGAGCCGAGAATGCTCTCGGGCTTGCTCGCGGCGATCAGCGTGCTGATCGTAGCCTGTCCGTGCGCCCTCGGCCTGGCCGCGCCGATGTCGATCATGGTCGCCACCGGACGCGGAGCCGGCGCGGGCGTGTTGTTCCGGGACGCGGCGGCGATCGAGACGCTCGAGGCCGTCGATACGCTGCTGGTGGACAAGACCGGGACCTTGACCGAGGGTCATCCCGAAGTGGGCACCGTGCGCCCGCAAGCCGGCTTGAGCGCGGACGAGGCGGTGCGCTTGGCCGCGAGCCTCGAGCGCGGCAGCGAGCATCCGCTGGCGGGGGCGATCCTGCGAGAGGCCGAGCGACGGCGTCTCGAGCTCTCAGCGGTGAGTGCCTTCCGCGCGGTTCCCGGCAAGGGAGTCGTGGGTAGCGTCGATGGACGCGCGGTCGCTCTGGGGAGTCCGGCCCTGCTCGCCGAACTGGGCATCTCGCAGCCGCCATCCGGCGGAGCGGAGGCAGCCGCTACCGACCCGGCGTCGTCCGGTTCCAGCTTGGTGACGCTCGCCATCGATGGCGCCGTCGCAGCGCAGATCCTCGTGTCGGACCGTATCAAGACCACGACTGCACCCGCGCTCGAAGCGTTGCGGGGTGACGGCATCGAGATCGTCATGGTCAGTGGCGACCGGCGCGCCGCAGCCGCCGCCGTCGCAGCCGAGCTCGGCATCAATCGGGTCGAGGCAGAGGCGCTCCCGCAGGATAAGGCGCGGATCGTGGGCGAGCTGCGTCGGTCGGGCCGGCGCGTGGCGATGGCCGGCGACGGCATCAACGACGCGCCGGCGCTCGCCGCCGCCGAAGTGGGAATAGCGATGGGAACCGGGACGGACATCGCCATGGAGAGCGCTGGGGTGACCCTGGTTCGCGGCGATCTGCAAGCGATCGTGCGGGCGCGCCGCTTGAGCCGCGCGACCATGCGCAACATCCGTCAGAATCTTTTCTTCGCCTTGGTTTACAACATGCTTGGCGTGCCGGTAGCCGCAGGCGTTCTCTACCCTTTCTTCGGGATCCTGCTCGACCCGATGATCGCCGGGGCGGCGATGAGCCTCAGCTCGGTCTCGGTGATCCTCAACGCCCTGAGGCTCCGCAAGATCCCGATCTAGTCTCGAGCTCGGCGACATAGCCGGCCGGAAGGCCGTGTTCTCGGGCTCCCGTGACGATGAGCGCCCGGTACCAGGGGGCCGGTGCGAGCGACGCATCGATCCAGGCGGGCTGCGCGAGGTAGAGCCACGCACGTAGACGCTCGCCGCCAGCCGAGGTCAGGTCCGCTTGCGCGTCCACGTAGCCGCAACCGACCCCCTCGATGCGGTCGAGCTCGCGCTTGGCCGACTCCGTCATGTCGTAGACGACACCCCAGATCCGGTCGGCGCGGTCGCCCGTGAAGAACGCATCGGCCTTGCCCGATCCGTCGCGCCCACGCTTGTGGAAGCACAACCGATGGGTGTCCAAGCGCGCGACCGCTACGGTTTCGATCGGACCCACTCGGGCGATCAGCCGCTCGCGACAGAGGTTGGAGCCGTAAGCGAACACGAGAACGTTGGTTGGCGCGTCAGCGAGCGGTTCGGTTTCGGCCATCTCAGTCGGTCGGCCTGGTCAGCCAGGGAACCGCGTACAGAAAAACGGCGGCGCCCAGGTAACCGATCGCCCACGGCGCGCCCACCCCCCAGCCCAAGCGCACCACCGTATCCCCCTGCGTCCAGCCGTAGGCGTGGATCATCCCGATCCATGAGAGGCCGGCGGCCACCAGACACCACAACGCGGCACCCGCGAAGCGGCGTTCGATGATTTCGACGGTCGCTGCAGACAGAACCATCGCAGTGACCAGAAACCCCTGCTCCAGAGCGAATGCGCCCCGGGCCGAGATGTCCAGCGCGCCAAGTGCGGCCTCGACTTCGGGTCCGAAACCGACCCCGCCCGGCGAGCCCGTTCCACCTGCGCGGAGCCCCTGCTTGAGCATCAACACTCCCCACGCAGCGACGCCGGGCAAGATCCCCACGGCGACCGCTGGTGCATGGCGATCCGGCGTGGCCACGAACGCCTGGGCGACGATGACGATCCCGATCCACACGACAATCGCCATGCCGGCTTCGATGGGTACCGCCAGCGTCACCAGAGCGACCGATCCCGTCAGGCACAGAACGGTGACGAAAACGCCGTTCATGATCGAGTAGCCGATGCGCGCACCCAGCGCCTTCCAGCCGGGATGTCCGATGTAGATCGTCGTTGGAAAACAGCTTCCGAATAGAGCCGCTGCCAGGGTTCCGACGCCGTTGGCGAGAAGTGAGGAGCGTGTCGCGTATGCGTCACCGGCTGCCTCCGCGCTCTCGATGTTCTGCAGGGAACCGACGACGTTGACGACGCCCATCGGCACGATCACCGACAGGTAGGCAAGCGTTTGCGTGCCGGTCACGGCCTGGGCCAAGTCGGCGAACACCGGAACCGGTGCATACCAGCCAAGCGTAGCGCGCGCAGTGTCCCACGCGACCGCGTCCGTCGTCACCAGCCCAGTGGTCCAGGCGATCACCGTGCCTAGCGCGACCGCGACCAGTCCGCCGGGAAGGCCGCCGGCAAAGCGCACCCGCCCGAAGTAGCAGACGAGGATGACTGCCAAGGTGGTCAGCCCGACCACCGGACTGGCAAACGTCTTGAACAGGAACCCCAGGGCGATGAACGAAGCCGCCACTCCGGCCAAAGCCGACAGCAGGGCTGCTCGCGGGGTTGCGCGGCGGATGCGGTCGGCGACCAGGGCTCCGGCAATCTCGATCAGCGCGCTGCCCAGGCAGGCCACCAGCCCGGCGCGCCAGGCGGCATGAGCCGCCTCGACCGGTCCGGCGCCCGCGGCGGTGGCGGCGAGTTTGGCCGGCAGCATGACCAGAAAGACGAACGCGAACAGGCTCACCGTGTTGATTCCGTACGGCAGCGCCGTCACGTGCTGGCTGCCGGTGCGCTCGGCCAGGCGCTTGGCCTGCCAGGCGTAGAACAGATTTCCGAACAAAACGGAGAGCGCCGCGCCCGGCAGGATACGCCCGTACACAAGCTCGCTGGGGAAGCCGAGAACACCGGAGGTCAACGCGCCGATCACGAGGAGCTGGATCAGGTTGTCGAGCGCGAGTCCGAAAAAGCCGTCGACGTCGCCGCGGACGAACCAAGGGGCGGCCTGCGTTTGCCGTTGCCTCACTGGATCGGCTCCGCACCGCCCCTAGCGATGCTCAACGGCCGGCCAGATGACGCGGGCGGGGCCAGGGAAGCACTCGGCATCGTACGGGCCCGCGACCACCGAGGGCCGAGAGCTCGGTGCCCTCAGTCGCGCGTTCGAGCGGAACGTAGGCCAGGGCGAGGTGCCCCGCGCGAGGCGAATCGGCCACGCTCGTGACCACGTCCTTCTCGGCCGCTCCCTCGATGCGATCTCCCGGGGCCAGTTGCGCGTCGGCGCCGAGCAGGCACAGCTCCCGGTTGAGCCGGCCGCGGCTGACCGAACGCTCGATCACTTCCTGACCGACGTAGCAGCCCTTGGCGAAGTGAATCGACCACTCGAGCCTGCCTTCGGTGGCGAGGCGCTCTTCGTCCACGTCGATCCCCAGCCGCGCTACCCCACTCTCGATCCGCACGATCTCAGCCGCATCCGCCCCGGTCGCCCGCGCCCCCAGTGCTTCGAGCCTTTGCCGGACCGCGACGCCGCCGCTCGGGGCGACCAGCTCGACCCATGGGATCCGCCACTGGCCACAGCTCAGCGCGCGTACGGGGACACCGGCGATCTCGCCATCTTGAATCGACCACTTTCCGGGCGTCGGATCGCAGGCAAGGCCAGCTCGCGCGAGAATCTCGCGCGCGGCCGGTCCGGCAATTCCCACCCGATCGCAGGGCGGCTCCACGCTGAACTCGACGTCGTCGGCGACCAGGAACCGCTCGAGTCTCGCGCGGGTCGATTCCAGTCGATCCCCGTCGACGACCAGCTCGAGACTCTCCTCACGCACAAAGACGTCGAGCATCTCCTGCACGCGCCCCTGGGCGCTCAGCGCGAGAGCGGCGACGCCCGCCCCCGCCTCCAGCGTCGCGATGTCATTAGAGAGCTGGCCTTGGAGAAAACGAACGCGCTCTTCCCCAGAAGCCAGGATGCTGCGGCGGAAGGACAGGTCGACAAGCCCTGCGGCCTCGTCGAGCACGCGCCACTCCGCGGTTGCCTCGCCGGCGCTCACGCTGCGTAGTGGCCGCGGCGCCTCACCGCCAGCTCGCGCTCGAGATAGAACACCTCGACCTTCTGTGGTCCCTGCTCCCCGTCCTTGGGTGGGCGGAACTTGTGGCCACGCAGCACCGTGGCGAGAACCCCGAGGTCGGGCCGACCGGGGTAGTCGCGGGTGGCGCACACCTCTGTGGTCGCGAACACGGTATCGCCGCTGAACACCGGGGCGGTGTGTCGCCCGGTGGTGTAGACGATGTCGGCGGGCGAGTTGTCGCCGATGTCCGGACAGGAGAGCCCGAGGCAAAGGTTGAACACGATACCGCCGTAGACGATCAGGCGTCCACCGATGTACTTCTCAGGGTTCTGATCGATCAGAAACTGGTTGCAGTGGACCTGCGAGGTGTTGTCGAGCTGACCGGTCAGCGCGATGTGCTCGTCGGTGACGACCCGGCCGCGAGAGTGCTCGTAGAGGTCGCCGGCGTGGAAGTCTTCGAAGTAGGTGTCGGGGTTGGCGAGATGCGCCTTCGCCGCGTACTCGTGACGTGAGCGGTAGGGCGGAATGCCAGGCTTGAGCCGATGCACGGGTTTGTCGGCGACCTCGGCATCGGCGACCTTGGCGGGGACCTCGCCTTTCCACACCTGCACCTTGCGCTCGAACACGATCACGGTCGCTCCGTCTTGGCGCCGGCCCACCGTGCTGACGTGCACGACGCCGCGGTCGTTGTCCTTGCTGGAGGGTTTGACGCTCAGAATCGTGGTTTCGGCTTCGAGCGTATCGCCAACGTAGACCGGAGCGCCGAAGCGCATGTCGATGTACTCGAGGTTGGCGCGTGCGTTCTCGCTGATGTCCTCGACCGACTGTGAGAAAACGATGTTCATGACGAGCCCTGGCGGCACGACCAGACCGTCGTAGCCGTGCAAGCGCGCGAACTCGGCGTTCTTGTGCAGCGGATTGGTGGTCATGGAGAAGTCAGTGAACGCGTTGAACAGGCCGGCGGTCACCGTCTTGCCGCCTTTGTGACGGAAGACGTGGCCTGGCCGAAAGTCTTCCAGATAGTGGCCGCGCTTCTTGCGAATGACCGTCACGTTGCTAAATGGGGTCAGGTCTAATTTCCGCTTTCCCTTTGGGAATTAGCGAACGTCGAACGGAAATTAGACCTGACCCCATTTATTGCCCAGCGCGTAGCCGGACGCAACGGTGCAACGGACCGAGTGCATGCGCGTCGCGCTCGTTCATCGGAGTCGCTCACCACGCGCGCGTTTCTCGATCGCCACCTCGCGACCACCGCGAGCATACCAGCGAATCTGCCGGGCGATGCCGCGCACGATGCGTAGCTCGCGGCTACTCATCTCCGTCCTGCCGAGCATCGCCCGCAGACTGAGCATGAGATGCGCCGGGTTCTCGGCCGGTAGAAAACCGATCTCGATCAAGGCCTCTTGCAGCGCATCGAAGGCGTCCTCGAGCGCGTTCGCAGTCGCCCTCTCACCGCTCGCAGGCCCGGCTCGGACACCGGCGGATTTGCCGTCGGCGGCGGCGCGGGCTCGATAGATCTCGTACAGACAGATCAGGACGGCTTGGGCCAGGTTGAGCGAGGGCTGGAGGGTCGCCATCGGAACGTAGGCCAGATGATGACAGGCGGCCAGATCCCTGTTCGAAAGGCCGCTCCGCTCGCAACCGAAGACCAGCGCGGGCCGGGCGTGCGCGTCCTCTCCGGTCCGCCGCGCGAGCATCGCCGCGATCTCCCGGACGTCACGCGCGCGGCTGCGGTAGGCTCCGCCGCGGGTCGTGGTGCCAACCACCGTCCCGCAATCGGCGAGCGCCTCGCGCAACGCGCCGACCTGCCGGCGCTCGGCGAGCACATCGCCAGCATGGACCGCCATGCGGCGCGCCTCTTCGACATCGAACGACCCGCCGACGATCGTCAGCGGTCCCCCGCCCATGTTTTTGATCGCGCGGCAGACCGCCCCGACGTTGGCCCCGCCGGCGGGCCTGACCAGCACCACGCACGGCGGCGAACCTCCGGCTCGGGTCACACGCCTCAGTCTTCGGCGATCACTGCGCGGATGCGGCGCTTGAGTTCGGCCAGCGCATCGTGGGCTTCGTCACGCTCCTTTTGCGCCTTGGCTACGTCGGCGTCCGCTTGCGCCCGCGCCCGGGCCATCTCCAGGCGCATGGAATCGATCTGGGCCTGGGCCTCCGCGTAGAGCCGCGACTGGCGATCCGCGTCGGCCAAGCGTTTGCGGAGCTGCAGGAAAAGATCATCGCTTCCCACTTCCAGTTCGCCCGTGGTGCCGTTTTCCGTATGGACACGGCTCGCCGCCGGTTCAGCGGCGACGGCGGCGCTCGCGGTCCGCGAAGAAGCCGCTTGACGTCCGCTCCCGGCCGCAGCGCGTTGCGAAGCCGCGGACGCCGGCGATGCGGCCGCGCTGGCTGCGGGCGGAGCTGAGGTTGCCTGCGCGGTCTCCGGCACCGGTGGGCGGTCGCCGTTGGTAACGAAACCCTCGCCCACCAACTCGCGCGCGTCGACGGGACGCGCCTCAGCCGGCGGCGTCTCCGAGGTCCATTCCACCTCGAAGCGGCATTCCCCTGCACCACTCACCCGGCACATCTCGGCGTGACGAACGTTGACGGCCTGGGCGCCGGTGGCTTGCAGCCGCTGAACGAGCTCACCCTGGATGGCGATGCACACGTTCGAGAAGCCGGGAAGTCCCGTGTACGAGACGATCGCGTGACCGGGACGGTCGAGCGTCGCGTGGAAGCCGCTTCCGTCGGAAGCACGAAAGGCAGCCGGAAGACCACCCAGGTACTCCAAGAGCTGGCGGGTGGGCACGTAGTGGCCCTCGGGAATGCTACGCTGGGCGGCGTAGGCGAAACTCCGTGCGAAGCTGGTGTCACGCGGGCTGCGGCGCATGAGGTCGGTGAACTCGGCGGCAACCTCCGCGCTCCAGTCGTACCACTTGTCGGGATCGTATCCCGCGTAGCGCTTGCGTTCGGCCTTGGACAAGGCCGGGTGCATTGCCGACAAGAAGCGAAACACCTTGCCGGAAACCTGCGGTTTCTCCACCATGACCACCTCCTCCTGAGCGAAACGCTGACGTACCTCGCTCACACTTGAGCAAATCAGGCCGTGGCCTTTTGTTCAACCGGAGCCTGTTCCTCGAGCGACAATCTTTCCAGCGCGGCGAGTACCCGGACGTACCGTACCACACCGTTGAACACGGCGCCCACGTATGCAAGATCGAGAATTGCGCCGTCGGACAGTCCTTTGGCCCGCAGCTCGTCGATACGCTCCTCGACGATGGTGTGGGAATGCAGGGTCAGGTCGCGCGTGAACCGTAGGCAGCATTCCTCCGCCTCAGGCAGGCGGGATCCTGCCCCTTCACTGGCGGCGATGACCTCGGCCGGGTCCGTACCCCTCTGTGTCAACCAATCACCGCAGTGATGAGCGAAGTAGCCGCAGTTCGTTAGGCGGGACACTACCACGCCGATCCTCATCCATCGGTCGCGCGGCACCACCGCGACGGACCGCTCGATTATTCGCAACTGAGCGTCGAACACTTCGGGGCACAGCTCCAGGAGCCGGTAGCCAGGGGGCAATTCGGAGAACCCCAGCTGCGCTCGGAACAGCTGCTCGAACGCTTGGCGGTTCTCCTCGGGCGTGCGCGCCACCAGCGGCCGTTCACCCATTTCCGAGCTCAGCGCGGTGAGCCGTGCCAGCAGCGTGATCGCTCCGCGCCTGCCCGCCTCGAACCGTCGCAACGTCGAGGGGATCTCCAGCGCGACCCCGAGCGCGTTGGCGATTCGAACGATGACGTTGTGCCCCGCAACGACGGCGATCACCTGGGCGCGCTCTTCGGGGTCCCGCCATACTTCAGCCAGCTCGGCAACCTCCAGGTCGGTGACCGAACGCGGGTCGCTAGTTAGACGCGCGGCGAAGCGGAGCGTGACGCGTTCCGCTTCGCTCAGGCCCTCGGCGTCGAAAAGCCGACGCTCAACCTCATAGCTCTTGTTGCGGTCCACACCGCTCGCTTGAACGAAGATCTGGTGCGAATCGACGCAGTACTGGCACTTGGCGGCCTTGGAGACCGTCAGAGCGACGAGCTCGCGCGTCGTACGAGCAACGCGACCGGCATACATCGTCGCGAGCCAGCCGCGGTACATGCCCTCCATGGTTTCGGCCCGCAGGCTGAACACCTGGAGCAAATTCGGGACGCGCGGAACCTCGGCACGGATCTCCCGATAGACCTGAGCCAGCCGCCCGCACGCCCGAGAGGGCGGAATGTGACGGATATACGCCACGTGAGGGGGAGTTCAGACAATCACGACGGCTCCTCTCCAGTCAACCGCCCCGGCCGTTCTCCCGCACAAAAAGAAAAGAGAACTCGAACCATCTTGACTCGATGCGGCAATCCTACTAAACGTTCAGTATGGAATCTGCTCGTCGGGTGCGCCGCGGAGCCCGATCTCGACGCGGACTCACCGAGGTCGCCATCGACTGCTTCGCGCGCTACGGATTCCAGGGCACGAGCATCGATCGGATCGCCCGGACCGCCGGACTGACCAAGGGGGCGATCTACTACCACTTTCGGGACAAGGAGGATCTGCTCGCCGCGGCGGTCGATGACCGCATCGCCGAGTTCGAAGACCGGGTCCAGCGCGGGTGTGAAGGGCTCCCGCCCGACCAGGCGCTGCGGCGTATCGCCGACGTGTGCATCGAACACGCCCGCTCTCACGATCACCCACGCTTCGCGATCACGCTGATGATCGAGACCATCGACACGAACACCAAGGTTTCGGCGCGCCTGGGAGAGATGATGCGGAGGTTTCGAGCCTTCCTGCGAAACCTGGTCCAGCGTGGTCAGGAGCAGGGGTTGTTCTACGCCGGCCTGGATCCCGAAGCGGTAGCGGGCGCCTACACGAGCTGCATCCTCGGCGCCGAGGTGCAGTACTACCAGGATCCCCGCCGCTTCCGCTTCGAGGACTCGGTTCACGCCTACATCGACCAGTTGATTGCGGGACTGTTGCCGAGCGCACCCCAAAGCGGCGGACGATCCGAGGAGCGTAGCACCGGATGATCGATCTCGGTCTGGACGAAGAGCAGCAGCTGATTCAGGAAACCGTCGCCGCCTTCGCACGCGAACAGGTTCGCCCCCTCGCCCGCGAAGCCGACGAGACCGGTGTCATCCCCACACGGATCATCGACCAGATCTGGGAGCTCGGCCTGGTGCCCGCATCCATTCCGGAAGCGTACGGCGGCCAGGGACAGGCCCAATCCGCTGTGACGGGAACCGTGATCGCCGAAGCGCTCGCCCGGGGCGATCTGGCGGTAGCCGCTCATGCGCTTTCACCCCGACTGGTGGTGGATCCGGTCCTCCATCTGGGCACCGAGGAGCAGAAAAAACGGATACTCCCCGCGTTCTGCGGCAAGCGTTTCGTGCCCGGCTCGGCCGCGGTGCTCGAGCCGCACTGGGATTTCTCGGTGCGGAACCTGCGCGTTAGCGCCCAGCGCAGCGCTGACGGCTACGTACTCAGCGGGCATAAGTGCTTGGTTCCACTAGCCAAAGAAGCTCCGTTCCTTATCGTCTATGCGCGCGACCAGGACGGTGTCGTGGGAGCGTTTCTGGTAGCGGCGGGCGCCGCCGGCATGACCGTCGGGGAGCGGGAGAAGAACCTGGGACTCCATGGCCTGGAAACCTACGAAGTCACCTTCACCGACTGCCGGCTCCCAGCCGCGGCCCGCCTGGGTGGCGACGCCTTGCCATTGCTGCGTCGCGCCCGCGTGGCCCAGTCGGCCATGGCCATCGGGGTGGCTGCCGGCGCGCTCGCCTATGCGATCGAGTATGCCAAGGAACGCGAGGTGTTCGGGGTCAAAGTCGCCCAGAAACAGGCCATCGCTTTCATGCTCGCCGATATGGCGACCGAGATCGACGCCGCGCGGTTGCTCAACTGGGAGGCGGCGTGGCTCTTTGACCAGGGCAAGCAAGCCGAACGCGAGGTAGCGATCGCGCACCGCTACGCGGCCAACATGGTCATGACGGTGACCGACAACGGGATCCAGGTACTGGGCGGTCACGGGTTCATCCGCGACCATCCGGCCGAGATGTGGGCGCGCAATGGTCGCGGCTTCGCGACGTTCGAAGGACTCGGCTCGGTTTGAGCCAAGGAGAGCAAAACGATGGATTTCAGCCTTTCGGAAGCAGCACGAAAGCGGAAGGAGCTCATGCACTTGGCCGCGGAGGCGCTGATGCGGCCGATCGCCCGGCAGTTCGACGAGGCCGAGCACAGCGAACCGTGGGATTTTTTCAACACCATGTGGGACGCGTCCAAGCAGAACCGCGATGCCACGTCGATGACGGGTGATGGCAAGGGCGATCGACGGTCGCGCTCAGAGGGTACCCTGCTGGCTGCGATCCAAATTGAAGAGCTCGCCTGGGGCGACGCTGGCCTCTATCTTTCGATCCCCAACCCCGGACTGGGCGGCGCGGCGATCGGTGCCGCGGGAACTCCCGAGCAGAAAGAGCGCTTTCTCAAGCATTTTCACGAGGGCAAACCCCGATGGGCCGCCATGGCGATCACCGAGCCGCACTTCGGCTCCGATTCCAAGCAGGTCGCGACCACCGCGCGCCGGGACGGAGACGAATGGGTGCTGAACGGGACGAAGATATTCTGCACCTCGGGATATCGAGCGCTCGATCTTTCCGATGGGTTCGTGGTGGTCTGGGCGACCCTCGACAAGAACAAGGGGCGGCCTGCGATCAAATCGTTCGTGGTTCCGGCGGGTACACCGGGTGTCAAAGTAACCAAGCTCGAGGACAAGATGGGGATCCGCGCATCCGACACCGCCGAGATCACGCTCGAGGACGCGCGCATCCCTGCCGAGAACATCCTGGGAACACCCGAGATCGTCGAGAAAGAACGCGCGGGGTTCAAGGGAGTGATGGCGACCTTCGATGCCACGCGTCCGATCGTCGCAGCCAGCGGCATCGGTGTGGCGCGTGCCGCCTTGGAGTTTCTGAAGAACACGCTGCATGAGAACGGGATCGAGATCCGTTACGAAGCCGGCGTCACGGAGATGACCGTTTTGGAGAGGGAGGTCATCGACATGGAGGCCCAGCTTCACGCGGCGCGCCTGCTCACATGGCGAGCGTGCAACATGATGGACTGCGGGGAGCGCAACAGCCGTGAGGCCTCGATGTGCAAAGCGAAGGCGGGCTTGGTGGTCACGCGCGTGACGCAGAAGTGCGTCGAACTGATGGGCCCGCTGGGTTACTCGCGAAAGCTCCTGCTCGAGAAATGGATGCGAGACGCGAAGATCACCGACATCTACGAGGGCACGCAGCAGATCAATCAGATGATCGTCGCACGCAGCATCCTCGGCTACAGCAGCGCCGAGCTGAACTGACCGGCCCGTAGCCCATCCGGGGTACAGCGCGGCTCCGCTCGCGACTGCCATCGACTTGTCTTGCCCCGCGGGCAGGGTGAGAAGACGCTGTGAACCTCGAGTTGCGCGCGCGTGGGTTGCGCCACATCGAGGCCGTCGCAGCGCCACGCCGCGATCCGGGGATCGGCGAGGTCCGTATCCGGATAGCCGGCTGCGGGATCTGCGGCAGCGACCTCCATTGGTTCCGCGGAAAACTCGACCGCCCGCCGACGTGCCCGGGGCACGAAATGAGTGGCACGATCGAGGCAATCGGGTCCGAAGTCCAGGGTTGGCGCGAAGGTGACCGTGTCACGGTCGAGCCCCTCGCTCGCTGCGGCAGCTGCTCGCGCTGTGCCCGCGGCGACTATCAGCTGTGCGGCAGACTCGGCATCTACGGCGTAACGCTCCCCGGCGGCATGGCAACGACCACGGTCGTGCCAGCGTACACGTTGTTCCGGCTACCTCCCTCGGTCGACTTGGCGGCAGGCACCCTCGCGGAGCCCCTCGCGGTCGTGGTCCACGCGCTGCGCGTGGCCGAGTCGAGGCCGGGCGAAGCCGTGCTGATCCTCGGTGCAGGCGCAGTCGGTTTGCTCGCCATTGTCGCGGCCCAACGGCTCGGAGCCGGCTTCGTGGCAATCACCGCCCGCTACGGCCAGCAGGCCGAAGCGGCTCGGTTGCTCGGCGCCGATCGGGTCGTCGCTCCCGACGACGTCGAGCAGATCCGTCCGCGGCCGGCAACGGTGATCGAGACCGTCGGGGGACATGCGACGACGTTGGCCGACGGGGTCAGCTGCGTTGCGCGCGGTGGCACCATCGCCATGGTCGGCCTGTTCGACGCCGCTCCGTCCTTCGACCCGATGAAGCTCCTGGTGAAGGAGGCCCGTATCGTCGGCTCCAGCATGTACAGCCGCGATCGGGACGGAGCGGCCGATTTCGAGGTCGCACTCGAGATCCTCGCCGATCGCAGTAGCGTGCTGAGTAGGCTTCTCACGCACACCCTGCCGTTGGAGCAAGCGCAGCTCGCGTTCGAGATCGCGGCGGACAAAAGTCGAGGAGCGATCAAGGTGATGCTCGCGCCCGAGCAGTCGCCCTAGCGCGGCCGAACCATCGGTAGCAAGCGTGTATGGCGGTCCAGGAGTCCGTAGCCGACCTGACGGCCGACCACCTCGATTGCAACGACGGTATCCGGGTCGTCGAAGCGCACCGCCGCTGGGCGCCCGGCGGTCGACGCCTGCTCCTGGAGAAACGCCCCCACGGCACGCTCGACTGCGCGCGCTTCCAGGCGTCCGTCGAGACCGCGCAGCCGCGCGCGCACGTAGAACGTGTTCCCGAGAGGCGCTTCGGCGCGCAGTGCCAGCGCTTCGCAGAGGATCTCCGTCACGTCATCGCGCTCGAACCGGAACCTGCCTTGGACGGGCGTAATGCGAACCACGTCGCGAAACAGCTCTGCCTCCGCCTTCCAGGTCTCCGATAGCCAGGATAGGGGATCCGCACCCACTTGACCGATCAGCACACCGCGGTAGGGCGTGGAACGTGCTCGCGCCACCGTCGCCAGCCGCCGATGCACCGTACCAGTCATGCCATCGCGAGCGACGATGACGAGGTTCCAGGCTCCCGGATCGTACGTGCACCGCTCCACGAGTCGATGATAGGGGCGTGCGTGGCCGCTGCAACGGCGCTCGGTCCTGCCCTGGGAGTTGGACAGCCCCTCCCGCCTTCGTTAATGCTGCACGCCATGCGTGAGCTTCCGCAGCAGGCTCGGCGCCCATGCTCGAGGCGGCACCTCGGCCTGGCGTTCGCCGGCTTGATCGCAGCCGGATGCGGCGCCGGCAATGGCACCGAGCGCGAACTGCCCGGCGGTCCGCAGACCGGCGCACCACCGGGCAACAAGGTGTTGTATGCCTCCTTCGGCCAGGGAAATCTCGTGGTCGCCTATCGGTTGGGCGCCGACGGCCTGCTGCCGGGCACCCCCTTCAGCCAAGCCCCGGCCGAAAACCCCCGCCGTCTGTTGCTCAACGACGGGGTCCTTTTCGTCGCCCTCAACGACCGGGTGGTGTCCTTCGAACTTGCAGCCGACGGAAGCCTGCCGCCCGCCGCTACCGCGACGACGGATCCGATTCTCGAAAGCAACCCTCTGGACTTCGCGCTTGCCGACGGGGTTCTGTACGTGGCCTTCGAGAATTTGCTCACCATCAATGCCTACCGCCTCGAGCAGGGGCAGGTCTCTCCGGTACCGATCTCGATCAGCGGTACGGGCGTCAGCGACTACCGAAGCGTCGCTGTCGGAGATGGCTTCGTCTACGGCGGACAGTTGAACGACCGAACCATCGACACGTACCTGATCCTCCCCGGCGGCTTGCTCGGGGTCGAACCCGAGCCTCAGGACCCGGAGCCCGATATCGACTTTCCCGATGATCTCCTTTTCAACGACGGCATCATCTACGCCGCCGACGGGTTCGAGGAACGGCTCCTCACGTTTCCCGTTCAGGCGAACGGTCTGCTCCCCGAAGATCCGTCGAGCGAGACCCGTGGAACCGAAAGTTACGTCGAGCTGGAGCTCGTGGATGGGCTTCTGTACGCTAGCGGTTTCAACCGGGGCCGCATCGACCTGTTCCAAGTGGACCCAACGGATGGAACCCTGCTCGACGACGCCCCGATCGCCTTCACGCAGGGCGATACCGGACTGTTCCCCACCGGCATCGAAATCGACAGCGGCGTGCTCTACGTCGCTGCGGCGGGCCGAGACCGCATCGACGCATACATTCTGAACCCCGGCGGCATACCGACCAAGTTTCCGTCGAGCAGCACGTTGCGGTTCAGCGGTAGCTTCCCAAACGACATCGCCATCGGTGATTTTCCACCCTGAGGAAACGTTTCGCTGGTCTGACCCGCTCCGAGCCACTATAAGCTCCCCAGAGCCGGGCACGGGTGCCCGGAACCTGATGGCAGAAGGTGACAATCCGCGGACACCGAATCTGCGGCCGGTGCCGTCGACCGGGCGCGAGTCTGTTCTTTCCTCTGCCGATCGCCTCGCAGTAGCGCTCCACGCGCTCGACGGAAAGCTCCAGGTCCAGGACGGGCTCGATGGGCTGGCCGTTTGGATCGAGCGCGTCGCGGCCGCCGTTGCACCCGTCTCCTCGGAGGTCATCGAACGGGCTCGAGCCGACACTCGCACACTGATCGACCAGCTGCTCGAGCTCAATGCGGAAGTTCAGAATCTGATTCGACTCAAGCAGCTCCTGTACTAGCCTCCCATGAAGGGCAAGCGAATTCTGGTCATCGAGGACGACCCCGATGTGCGGCGCATGCTGTTGCTCGCGCTGCGCGGCACCGGCGCGAACATCGAGGAGGCGGCCTCGGCCAACCAGGCCACGGGTTGTCTGGCGGTCAGCGCGTATGATGCCGTGGTGCTCGACTGGAACCTGTACGACGTCTCCGGCGCGGCGTTCCTAGAGCGGCTTGCCGCCGAGTATCCCGAGGCATTCGCGCGGACCATCGTCATCACCGGAGACCTCGGTGGCGGGCGCGGTTCGCACTTGGCCGAGCGTATGGGTAGGCCGGTGCTCGCGAAGCCGTTCCGCCCGCCAGCCCTGATCGCGCTGCTCGAGAGACTGATCGGTTGAGACGTGGCCCAGCAGAGGCCAAGAGACGTCAGTCCGTCTCTGGGCCGCTGCCGGATTGCCGAGCCTACTGAGACTGGCTCGGCGCAGCCACGACGTGATCACGGAGCTGAGCGATCAGCGCCGGCCCGATTCCCTTGACACGCTCCAGATCGTCGACGCTCGTGAACGGCTTACGCGTGCGTTCGTCGACGATGGCCGCAGCTTTTGCCGGACCAATGCCGGGAAGCGTGGCGAGTTGCTCAACCGTGGCCTGATTGACGTCGAGCCGATCTGCGGCCAGCCCACTTGCCAGCGGGAACCAAACCATGGCCGCCGCAAGGAGTGCCGCCCGTAGGACACGGCTCTGCGTAACCACCCGAAACGGGATCGTTTGCGTCATTTCGTCTTCCTCCTCGCCTCGGGCCGCTGGTTCGCACGCGCTCTCGCATCGCGACGGGGCCCGAAGGCGCGACATGCTTAGATCCTTCGGCCCCGCGCGCCAACGCCATGGGTGTCATAGGATTTTCCCATCCTCTCGTCGCCATGGTACTGGACAGCGATGCCGAGCTCGGATGTCGCCTCACGGATTCGCGAGCTGCAGCGAGAGATCGACGAGCACAACCGGCGCTACTATCTACTCGACGCGCCGACGATCTCCGATGCCGAGTACGACGCATTGCTGCGCGAGCTCGAGCGGCTCGAACGCGACCATCCCGAGCTGGCCAGATCCGACTCCCCGACGCAGCGCCCTGGCGCCGCTCCTCTCGGGGTATTCGCGCCCAGCGCCCATCTGCGGCCAATGTTGTCCCTTGCCAACGCGCTCGACGAATCCGAGATCGCCGACTTCGTTACCCGGGTCGGGAAAGCGCTCGCGACGACCGATCTCATCTTCATCTGCGAGCCCAAGCTGGACGGCGTCGCAATCAACCTGCTCTACGAGCGCGGCGTGCTCGAGCGCGCGGCCACTCGCGGTGACGGCACCACCGGCGAGGACGTCACGCCGAATGCGAGAACCGTTCGAAGCATCCCGATCACCCTCGGCGCCGATGACGAGCCTCAGCCGGCGCGAATCGAGATCCGCGGAGAGATCGTCATCTCCAAAGCTGACTTCGCCCTTCTCAACGAGCAGCGTGACGCCAACGGCGAGCCGCCGTTCGCAAACGCACGCAACGCCGCTGCGGGGTCGCTGCGTCAGCTCGATTCAGCCATCACCGCGACCCGACCGCTCGACTTCTATGCTCATAGCCACGGACGCGTCGAGCCGCGGCTTTTCCGCCAACATGGGGAGTTCCTCGCTCGCGCAGGAGCGTGGGGGTTCCGCACTCACCCGGCGATCCGGCGCGTACGTGGGTTGGATGGCATCCAGGCCTACTACCGGAAGATCCAGGCCTACCGTGACACACTCGACGTGGAGATCGACGGCGTGGTGGTCAAGCTCGATGCTCTCGAGCAGCAAGAGCGTCTCGGCGACGTGTCTCGATCGCCTCGCTGGGCAGTCGCCTACAAGTTTTCGCCGCGACAGACGGTGACCCGCGTCCGCGACATCTCGGTCTCGGTCGGACGGCTTGGCACGATCACCCCGGTAGCCGAGCTCGAGCCCATCGCGCTCGCCGGGGTGACCGTCTCTAACGCATCGTTGCACAACATGGACGAGCTCGAGCGCAAGGACATCCGCATCGGCGACTGGGTTATGGTCGAGCGTGCTGGCGACGTCATTCCGTACGTCGTCGGGCCGCTCAAAGATCGCCGTGACGGTAGTGAGAGGCGTTTCGAGATGGTTTCGAACTGCCCGGCGTGCGGCGCCGCGGTCGTCCGTGGCGAGTCCGAAGTCGCCTACCGGTGCACGGGAACGGGCTGCCCGGCGCAGCTCAAAGAACGACTACGCCATTTTGCCTCCAAGAACGCCATGAACATCGACGGGCTCGGAGAGAAACTGGTCGCTGGCCTGGTGGATGCCGGTCTGGTCAAGGGCTTCGCCGATCTCTATCGACTGCGCGCTGAGGACGTCGCGACACTCGAGCGCATGGGGCAGAAATCGGCCGCGAAACTGGTGGCCGTGATCGCAGCGAGCAAGGACAGACCGCTCGATCGTTTCATCTATGCACTGGGCATTCGCCACATCGGCGAGCACGCCGCGGGCGTCCTCGCGCGCGCGTTCGGTAGCACCGACGCGCTCGTGACCGTGGGCGAAGACGAACTACTGGCGCTCGACGGAATCGGCGCCGAGATGGCCGCCGCCGTACGGGCCTACTTCGCCGAGGATGCCAACCAACGACAGGTGCGGGAACTTGCGGAGGCCGGGCTGCATCCTACCTGGAGCGACACCGGAACGCGCGGCAGTCTGGCGGGCAAGACTTTCGTCCTGACCGGATCGTTGTCGTTGCCACGCAACCGCGTGAAAGACCTCATCCAAGACGCCGGGGGAACCGTCTCCTCGGCCGTGAGCCGGAGAACCGACTTCCTCGTGGCTGGCGTCGAGCCCGGCAGCAAGCTCAAGAAGGCGCAGGAGCTCGGCGTCGCCATCCTCGATGAAGAGGGGCTCATGCGCGTGCTCGGTGAAGGAGCGGAGCGGCGGTGACCGGTCCGATCCGGCGCGTCCGTGTGGTGATCTCGGGACGGGTCCAGGGCGTGTGGTATCGCGGCGCGATGAAGGAAGAGGCCGAGCGCCTGGGGTTGGCCGGCTGGGTTAGAAACCGGCCGGATGGTGCCGTCGAAGCCGCCGTCGAAGGCAATGAGGCTGCGGTCGCGGCCATCGTGGTGTGGTGCTGGCGCGGGCCGCCCGCCGCTAGGGTGCAAACCGTGGACACGCGGGAAGAAGCATCGGAAGACCTGACCGGATTCGCGATCACGCGCTAGGGGAGGCAGCCAGGCGTGGATAGCAGCGTCGTTCAAACCGTAACCGGTTCAGTCTCTCTGTTTCGCCATCTCGTAGATGCGGCGGCGCGGCACGCGGCCTTTGAACCGTGCGGCAACGTCGCGCGCGCTGAAGCCTGCGGCAAGAAGCGACCGGACCTCGGCCTCAGCGGAGCCGGCCGGCCGCGGGTCGGCCGCGAGATGCACCGCAACCACGAACTCGCCGCGCGTCTCCCTCGCGGCAAGCCGCGTCGAGACGTCGCTGGCGCGACCGCGCAAGACTTCCTCGTAGTGTTTCGTCAGTTCGCGACCGACGGCTACCAGGGGGTCTGCGCGCAGGGCCACGACGTCCCGCAGCAGCCCGGTGATTCGCCGGGGTGACTCGTAGACCACCACCGTCCTGCCATCGGCGGGCCACGCGCGGATGGCTGCACGGCGTGCGCCCGCACCCGAAGGCAAAAAGCCCTCGAAGGCGAAGCGGTCGGTGGGAAGCCCGCTGATCGACAGGAGCGCGATCACCGCGCTAGGGCCCGGGACCGCCACGACCTCGATGCCAGCAGCCGCAGCGGCGGCAACCAGCCGGTATCCCGGATCCGAGATCGAGGGCGTGCCCGCGTCGCTGACCAGAGCCATGGAGCGGCCGGCTCGCAGCTGCTCAACCAACTGCGGCGCGAGCCGTCGCTCATTGTGATCGCGGTAGCTGAGCAGCTTCGCCTGAACGCCCGCCGCTGCCAATAACCGGCGTGTTACCCTGGTGTCTTCCGCCGCGACCAGATCGACCGCGGCCAGGGTGCGCGCCGCGCGTGGGGAGAGGTCGCCGAGGTTCCCAATCGGGGTCGCTACGACATAGAGCTTCCCCGTACCGGCCAACGGCTATCTGCCCCAATCTCGGGCGTAGCGGAAGTCCGCGTCGATGGTCCGTGCGGAGAGCTTGGCGATGACGGGCAGACGTCGCTTGTATTGGGAGTTTTGGACCATCAACCGGACGCGCCGGTTGAAGTCGGGCTGGAAGCCCATCGCCTCCAGCTCGCCGTCACGGCAGCGTTCGTCGATCATGTGATAGAGCAACGCGTCCACCTCGCGGTAGCCGAACCCGAGCTCCTCTTCATCGGTCTGACCTTCCCACAGGTCGGCCGTCGGCGCCTTCGACACCACCTTGTCGGGTAACCCGAGGTGCGCGGCGAGCCCCCAGACCTGGGTCTTGTAGAGGTCGCCGAGCGGGTTGACCGCCGAAGCCATGTCACCGTAGAGCGTTCCGTATCCCAGCAGCAGTTCGGTCTTGTTGGAGGTCCCGAGGACGAGCGCCGACTGAGCCGCAGACTGATCGTAAAGGATGCTCATCCGTTCCCGAGCCATCTTGTTGCCTCGCCTCAGAGGCGTCGCGTCGGCGAAGCTCTCGAAATACGCGTCGATCTGCTGCGTGATCTCGATCTTTTGCGTCCGTATACCACACGCGCGCGCCACCGCCTGCGCGTCGCGTACGCTGTCGCGGCTCGAGGTCGCGTACGGCATGAGTAGACCGCCAACGTTGTCCGGCCCCAGCGCACGGGCCGCGAGCATCGCGGAAACCGCGGAATCGACACCCCCCGAAAGCCCGACCACCACCCGTTGGACGCCCACCTTGGTCACCTCGCGCGCCACGAAGTCGACGAGGATTCGTTCGACCAACGGATAGTTGGTCGGTGGAAAAGCAGGAAACGAAGACTCCGGGGGCTCCGGCTTGGCCGCCCTACGCCGGGGGCTCACGGAAGATCGTCACCCGGATCATCACCTGGCGAGATGGCGCGACTCGGGTCGATCGGGCGAGGTTTCCGTTCGCCCGGCTCCGGCTTGAACCGCTCTGCGACCTGCTGGCGCCGACGCTCTGGATCCATCGCTTCCACGCCGCGTTGCGGATCGTTGAACTCGGGCCTGCGCTGCTCGTGTCGTTGGCCTCGGCGACGACGTTCGGGCGGCCGGCCGCGGCCCGGTCGTCCCTGCTGTGGAGGGGGCGGCGGCGGCGGACCCCCGTGCCGGCCGCGATTGGGAGGCGGTCCACCGCGCGGCGCATGGTCACCACGATCCGCGACCATCGGCTTGTGTTCCGGCCGGCCGCGGACACGGATTAGCTCGTTGATCGTCAGGTCGAGGTCCTCGTCGCGCAGCACCGGCGACTGCAAACGCCGACGTCGGACCGCGTCTTCGGTGAGCTCGGCAACGATGAAATCGGGGTCGTAGTAAGCGGCTTTCGCCATCGGCACCCCGTCCGGACCGATGATTTCGGAGCCACCCCAGAAGGTGTGACCGTCTTCGACTCCGACGCGGTTGGCATAGACGACGTGCACGCCCAGGGTGCGCGCCATCGCGCGGCCGTAGGATTCCCAATGCTTGCCGTTGGCGTCCACCTCTCCCTCTCCGACCACTCCACGCGCGGGACTCGCCGAGGGAACTAGGATGGTCGAGGCCCCGTCCAACGCCGCCAGCGTAAGGGCGGTGGGATGAAGCATGTCTTCACAGATCAGGATCGCCATTCGACCGTGACGTGTCCCGAAAGCGGCAATGCGATTGCCACGCGCGAAATAGCGTTGCTCGTCGAACATGCCGTAGGTCGGCAGGTAAACCTTGCGGTGTACTTGGACAAGCCGGCCGTCCTCGAAGTACGCCGCAGAGTTGTAGAAGTGGTGCTCGGGGCTTTCCTCGACGAACCCGACCACCAGCGAAATCCCCGTCGATAGAGCCGCAACCTCGGTCGACAGGTCGCCATCGCGGCGGACGGCGACCTCGGGAACCATGTCCTTGAGCCGATAGCCGGTCAGGCTGAGCTCGGGGAAGACCACCAGACCTGCTTCCTGACCGCGCGCGCGCTCGATCGCCTCGCGGTGGGCATTCAGGTTGCTCTCGAGATCACCGAGCATCGGCGCGAACTGAACGACCGCGACACGTGAACTGCGCATATGCTGTGGCTTGACCGCGTGTGTCATCAACCCCTCTAGGACCCGCAGCCGCCCCCGTGCCGTTGGTCGGGCCGATCGCTACGCGGGTTGCGGCAAGACTGACATAGATCCCTCGAATTCACACCTCTCGAGTGCGTGCAGCCGCTCCTTTGCACGGCCGGGCGGCGGCGGCCAGAATCCCGCCCGTGCCACGGGTCAGCGCGGGCGTCAAGCAGGGCACGGGCAAGGTCGCTCTCACCTGGATCGACCTGCCCGATCCAGGTCCGGGCCAGGCCCTGGTGCGCACCTCCCTGAGCACGATCTGCGGCTCGGACATTCATATCATCGACGACATTCCCGAGGTGCCGTCCGGCATGCCCATGGGTCACGAGGGAGTGGGCGTCATCGAGGCGGTGGGGGAGGGCGTCGAACGGTTTCGTAGAGGAGAGCGCGTGGTCGCGTGCTCCTTGATGAGCTGCGGGATGTGCGAACGATGCACCACCGGCGAGCAGAGCATCTGCTCGAGCCTCGGCGCTCCCATGAACCTTCTATTCGGGGCGCAGGCAGAAGCGTTCCTGGTCAGCGGCGCCGATCACACGCTGGCGCGCATCCCGGCCGGCCTCCCCGATCGCAGCGCGCTCGCGGTTGCCGACGTCCTCTCGACCGGGTTTGGAGCGATCGAGCGCGCCGGGCTGGTCCGTGGCCAGTCGGTCGCAATCTTCGCGCAAGGCCCGGTCGGTCTGTGCGCGACCCTCGGGGCCGGATTCTACGGCGCAGGTCTCATCATCGCGGTCGAGAGCCTTCCGGCACGTGTGGCGCTCGCGCGGCGCTTCGGGGCCACGCACGTGATCGATCCGGACGATGCGGTTTCATCCATTCTCGAGATCACGCGCGGAGCCGGGGTCGACGTGGCCGTCGAGGCGCTCGGTACGCAGATCACGTTCGAAAATTGCTGCCGCGTGACGCGTCTGGGAGGAACGGTTTCGTCAGTCGGCGTGTACGCCGGGATCGGAGCTCTGTCACTACCAACCGATGGCAGCTTCGTGCACCGCAGGATCGTGACGACGTTCTGTCCGGCGGGCAGCGCGCGCCTGGACTATCTTCTGGGCCTGATCCAAAGCGGTCGGATCGATCCGCTGCCGCTGTTCACCCACGATCGGCCGCTCACTCAACTGGAGGCCGCCTACGACCTTTTTCGCCACCGAGAGGACGGGGTCGTCAAGATCGCCATCACCCTCTGATCCGACTGATCCCACGCCCACTGGTGGCCCCGCGCACCGCGGGACCGACCGATCCGGACCCGACGAGACGCTCGAGGCTAGTGTCCCGTCCCAGAAGTCAGTTGCATAAGGCTGCGAGGGATCGGCGTCGCTGGCAAGGCGCGACGACAACGAATATCGGGAATATTCGGAGGAGGAGCAACGCAGCCAGCGGCGTCGAGACCCGCAGTATTATGTGCCTGATTTCTGGGACGGGACACTAGACGCCAGTGAACAGGATGGAACGAGCCGCCAATGACACGACGGGAGACCAGTAGACGCCGAAGACAAGCGTGCAGACAGCGAGCACGCCGATGAGAATCGCGTTGTGGAGGTCCATGGAAACGGCCGGATCACCGTCGACCGGCAAGTCCAGGTACATCGTGCGGACGATGCGCGCGTAATAGTAAAGCGCGACCACGCTGTTCAATCCCGCCACCACAGCCAGGGTCCACATGCGTTGGTCGATGACGGCAGCGAACAAGTAGAACTTCCCAATGAACCCGGCGAAGGGCGGGATTCCTGCCAACGAGAAAACGAACACCGCCATGGCCGCGGCCGGCACAGCTCCGCCACGCCAGGCCAAGCCGCGCAGGCTTTCGAGGTCTTCGCGTCCCGCCCGGTTGAGTACGGTCAGCAACACCGCGAAGGCGCCTAGGTTCATGAGATAGTAGACGACCACGTAGAAGAGCATCGCCTGCAGTCCGTCGTTAGTGAGCGCGACGAATCCCATCAACATGTACCCGGCGTGCGCGATCGAGGAGTACGCCAGCAAGCGCTTCACGTTGTCCTGACGCAGGGCAGCCAGGTTGCCCAGCGTCATCGTCACCATCGCGACCATGGCCATCAGGCCCGGCCAGTCCACGCTCGGAAGCGGAGTCCAGCTACCGCCGCCCGCGAAAGCGGAGATGCCCGGGTAGAAAAAACGCACCAGCATCGCGATCCCCGCCGCTTTAGAGCCGACGGCGAGAAACGCGGTCACGGGCAGCGGTGCGCCCTCATAGACGTCGGGCGCCCACATGTGAAAGGGCACCATCGAGATCTTGTACCCGAACCCCGCCAGAACCAGGACCGTCGCGATGAACATGACCGGGGCACTGCCTTCGACCGCTCCCAGTCGCGTCCCGATTTCAGCGTAGTCGAGCGAACCGGTCAGACCGAAGATGAGGCTCATCCCGTAGACCATCGCGCCGGAGGCCACGCTTCCGTAGATCAGGTACTTGAGCGCCGCTTCGCTCGACCGGCGGTTGGCCTTGAGGAAACCCGACAGGATGTAGGAGGTCTGACTGACGAACTCCAGCGCCAGATAGGCCATGAGCAGGTTGCTGGCCGAAGCCATGTAGAACATGCCAAGGGTACTGGCGAGCAGCACGGTGTAGTACTCGCCCGGGTGCTGGTTCTCGAGCTCTCGCGAACCGAGCGACAGCCAGACCGCGCCGAAGCCGGCCAAACCCAAGACGATCTTGAAAAAGATCGCGAAGGAATCGAGAGCAACCATCCGGTTGAAGAGCCATCCTTGGGGTCCGCCGGCCTGCATGGCTCCGGTCAGACAGGCCGCCGCCACCGCGAGCAATGCGACGTCGCCCAACCGCTCCTTGCGGCGCACGACGAGCTCGAGCATCAGGACGAGCAACACCGCGCCGGCCAGGATCAGCTCCGGCAGCGCGTGGGCGAGGCTCTCGATGGCTCCGAGATCGACCACACGTCCCTCTACGGAAGCAAGGGCGTGGCCGCGGCGACTGCGTGGGCGCTCATCACGGTCCGGTTCAGGGCGACCAGCGTCGGATTGATCAGGTCGAGCACCGCGTGGGGATAGACCCCGAGCACGACCACGATCACCGCCAGCGGGACGAGAGTGACCAACTCGCGAGCCGTGCAGTCGGGCATGGTCGCATACTTCTCATTGACGGGGCCCAGCCAGACACGCTGAAGCATCCACAGCATGTAGCCCGCGGTAAGGACGACGGCGCTGGCGGCCAGGATCGCCAGCCGCTGGTCGTACTGCCACGCCCCCAACAGCACGAGCACCTCGGAGATGAACGCCGAGAGACCGGGCAGCCCCAACGCGGCGAAGAAGGCGATCGTCATGATGCCGGTGTAAGTCGGCATGACGCTGGCCAGGCCGCCGAACCCGTCCAGATCGCGGTGGTGCGCACGGTCGTAGAGCACGCCGACGAGCAAGAACAGCATCGCAGTGATGGTACCGTGATTGAACATCTGCAGAACGGCGCCGTTGATGCCCAGGTCGGTCAAGGTTGCCATGCCCAGCATGACGTAGCCCATGTGCGAGATGCTCGAATAGGCGACCAGTTTCTTCATGTCCTGCTGGGCCATGGCGCACAGTGCCCCGTACACGATGTTCCAGGTGCCCAGCGCGCCCAGCGCCCAGAAGGCGAGATCCTGCGTCGCGACCGGAAGCATCGGATAGCAGACGCGAAGGATGCCGTAGGTGCCCATCTTGAGGAGAACCCCCGCCAGGATCACCGAGATCGCCGTAGGCGCCTCCACGTGAGCGTCCGGCAGCCAGGTGTGGAACGGAAACGCCGGGATCTTGATGGCGAAACCGATGAACAATGCGATCCACGCCCAGGTCTGGAAAGTGCGCGTGTAGGTGCCGGACTGTTCCATCAGCACGAGCATGTCGAAGGTGTGCGGATCGTTGGCGAAGTACAGTCCGAGCATCGCGATCAGCATCAGCACCGAACCCAGCAGCGTATAGAGAAAGAACTTGATCGCGGCGTACTCGCGCCTGGGGCCACCCCAGATTCCGATCAGGAAGTACATGGGGAGGAGCATCACTTCCCAGAAGATGTAGAAGAGGAAGAAATCCAGAGCGCAGAACACCCCCATCATGCCGGTGTCGAGAAGCAGGAAGAGCATGAAATAGCCCTTGACACCCTTCTCGATATTCCAGGACGCGAGCAGGCACAGCGGGCAGAGCAGCGCCGTGAGCAGAATCATGGTCACCGAAAGGCCGTCCACGCCCATGATGTACTGGATGTTGAACGACGAGATCCACATGTGCCGTTCCATGAGCTGCATGCCGGCCGTCGTACGGTCAAAGTTGGCGTACAACCAAATAGCCATCACCAGCGGCGGCAGCGTGAACACGAATGCGACTCGCCGGATCAGCTCGTGCGCGCCTCGGGGCAGGGCCAGGATCACCAGCATGCCCGCCAGCGGGACGAAGGTCATAGAGGTCAACAGATGGTCCATTCTTCTTTCCTCTGCGTCACCAGGTGCGCGCGAACAGCACGGCCGTAACTGCGATCACGACCACGTAGAGGTAGGCGTTGATGCTGCCGGTCTGGATGCGGCGCACGGCGCCACCGATCCCGTGGATGATGCCAGCCGTCAGGTTGACCAGCCCGTCGACAACGTGGAGGTCGATGCGCCCGTTGATCCATGAGATCAGCCGCGTGAGGGCAGCCGATCCGTTGACGGCGCCGTCCACAACCGTGCGGTCGAACCAGGCCAACGCCCGCGACAAGCCGAGCGTGCCCCGCAGGAACGTGCCGTAGTAGATCTCGTCGATGAAGTACTTGTTGTAGATCAGCTTGTAAGGGACGCCGCCGGCGACCGCCGCGAACGCGCTCGGGATGACGGAGCGCCGCCCGTACATGAGGTAGGCCAAGGCGATTCCGAAAGCCGCGATGCCCACGGAAGCGCCCATCAGACTGTACTCCAAGGCGACGTCCTCATGGCCGTGCGCGCTATGAGCCGCCGGATGCGCACCATGGGCGAAGACCGGCTCGAGCCAGTGCTCGAACAGGTTCGAGCCTCCGAGCGCCGCGGGAACCCCGAGAAATCCGGCGACCACGGAGCCGACCGCAAGAACCACGAGCGGCCAGGTCATCCACCCGGACGACTCGTGCAGGTGCTCGATCGTGTGGTGATCGGCGCGGCATTCACCGAAGAACGTCATGAACACCAACCGGAACATGTAGAACGCTGTCATCCCAGCGGCGGCAAAGCCGACCAGCCAGAGCGTCGGATCATGTTGGTAGGCTTTCCACAGAATCTCGTCTTTGGAGAAGAACCCGGCAAGCGGCGGGATGCCTGCGATCGCGACCGTCGCTATGAGGAACGTGGCGTAGGTTCGCGGCATGAAGCGGCGCAGGCCACCCATGTTGCGCATGTCCTGCTCGTGGTGCATCGCGTGGATCACGCTCCCGGAGCCTAGGAAAAGACAGGCTTTGAAGAAGGCGTGGGTCATCAGGTGAAAGATGCCGGCCGCGTACGCGCCCACCCCCATGCCGATGAACATGTATCCGAGCTGACTCACCGTGGAGTAGGCGAGGACTTTCTTGATGTCGTTCTGGGCGAGCCCGATCGAGGCAGCGACGAGTGCGGTGGCCGCACCCACGGTCGCTACGACGTTTCCCGTCACCGGCGCCAGCTCGAACAGGAAGTTCAACCTGCCGATCATGTAGACCCCAGCGGTAACCATGGTAGCGGCATGGATGAGCGCCGAGACCGGCGTCGGCCCGGCCATCGCGTCGGGCAGCCAGACGTAGAGCGGAATCTGCGCGGACTTTCCCGTCGCGCCCACGAACAGGAACAGGGTCACCAACGTAGCGACGGACACGCCCCAAAGCGTGTGTCCTTCCAGATGGTGCGCGTGTGTGGCGAGGTCGCGGAATACCATCGTCCCGTGGCCCGAGGACTCGAGCGTCCAGAACAAGAGCGCAGCGCCCAAAATGAACCCGAAGTCGCCGATTCGATTGACGATGAAGGCCTTGTTGCCTGCCGAGACGTTGGCGTGGTCCTTGTACCAGAAGCCGATCAGCGCCCACGAACACAGACCGACGCCTTCCCAGCCGACGAACATGAGCAACACGTTGTCGCCGAGCACCAGCGTGAGCATCGAGAACATGAACAGGTTGAGCAGTCCGAAGAACCGCCAGCTCGACGGTTCCTCGTCCATGTACCCATGGGAGTAGACGTGGATCAGCGTGCCTATCCCCGTCACCACCAGACACATCACGGCGGACAGAGGGTCGAGCTGAAACGCGACGTCGACGCGCAGGCTCCCGATGTTGATCCACGGAAACACGCGGTCGATGATCAAGCGGGTTTCGGCCGGCAACGCCGCAAGGCGAATGAACCCGGCCACCACCACGAGAAAACTGAGGCCCGGGAGGACACTGGCCAGCGCCGCCACCGCACCACGGCCCCATCGGCGCTGAATCCGTGGGCCGACGAGAAGATTGACGGCCGCCCCCAGCAAGGGGAGGAGCGGGATCCAGCGGAGCGCTGAGCTGACCTCGTGAGCTACGGAGTGCGCCTCGTGCATCGGCCGCTCGCGATCAGCCGTGAAGCTGCTTCATGTCGGACACATCGATCGAATGGAACCGTCGGTAAATGCCCAGAACGATCGCCAGTCCTATCGCGGCTTCCGCTGCCGCAAGCATGATCACGAAAATCGCGAAAACGTGACCGTCGTAGCTCGCGGAAGAGAAGCGTGAGAACGCGATCGAATTGACGTTGGCCGCATTGAGAATCAGCTCCACCCCCATGAGCACACCGATCGCGTTCCGCCGGGTGAGGACGCAGTACAGGCCCAGGCAGAACAGCGCCAACCCGACGACCAAGAAATGCTGAAGCCCGACGCTCTCGAACATGAATTTGCTAGTCGCGGTCCGGCTCGACCACTTCCTTGCGCGCAAGGACCACCGCTCCCACGAGCACCGTAAGCAAGACCATGGAGGCGACCTCGAAGGGAAGGACGTACTCGTTCAACAAGGCGTCGCCTACCGCGTACGTCGATGAGGCCGTGACAGTCAGTTCCTCGGACCGCCACGAGGCGCCGGCGAAGGCCCGGCACGTAACGGTGAAGATCGCCGCAACGATCGCCACGGCGCCCCAGGTCCCGACGGCGCGATTGGACACCTCGATGTCCTGAATCTGCGCGGTCAGCATGACGGCGAACAAGGTGAGCACGAGAACCCCGCCAACGTAGATCAGCACCTGTACGCCGGCGACGAAGTCCGCACCGAGCACGACATAGAGACCTGCGACGCCGAAGAAGGACACCATCAAGGAGAGCGCCGAATAGACGATGTTTCGCGAGAACGCGACGCCGCCCGCGCCGACCACCGACAGAGCCGCGAGCAGATAAAACGCCGCGACCGACAGCGAGACCTCATCCCCCATGACTCAGATCACGTCTCCTGGTTCGGACGACTTCCCTTCAGGAGCGGCGAACTCTTCGATGTAACGCATCCCGCGCTCGAGAATGGGCAGGATCGCGGGATCGTCCTCACCCGATTTTTTCGGCTTGTAAGCGGCGACCGGGACTTTTACAAACCGCCGTATCATGCTTTCCAGCGAATAATCCGAGCCCTCGAATTCTCGCGTGTGATGGATCGAACCGGTTGGGCACGGTTCCGAGCAGAGGCCGCAGTACATGCACTTCGCCATGTCGATGTCGAAGCGACTGAGAATCATCGCCTTGGTCTTGGGATCCTTGGTCGCCTTGATGACGATGCAATCGATGGGACAGGCCCGCTCACACGCTAGGCAGCCCGTGCAGATCTCCAGATCCACCTCGAGCATCCCGCGGTAGCGGTAGGGAAGCGTGTCTTGGATGGGGAACGGCATCCGGTCGGGGTACTGGACCGTGTAAGGTTTGCGAAAAAGGTGAGAGAACGTGACCGACATGCCTTCGAATGCGGTCGCCAGAGCGCCGTAGATGTTGCGGAGGTATGTCGTCATGCGCTGGACCGTTCCATCCTCAATTCCGATCCCGATCCGAGCATCACACCGCGGGGCTGTACCGGAAGCGCTTGGAACGACGAAGGTGGAACCGCACTCGGCTAACGAATCGTAAGATCGTCAGTGAAACCAGTCCCACCATCGTGTACCTGAGCGCCGCGTTGCCTTGTGGGAAGACCACCATCAGCGTAGCGGTGCCCAGGACCGCAATGAGACCGCCTGGGACCATGTACTTCCAACACAGCGACATGAGCTGGTCGACGCGCACTCGCGGTAGCGTCGCACGCACCCACATCGCGACGAACACGAAGAAGTAGGCCTTGAGGAAAAAGGCGCCGAACTGCGCGGCCGCCAGCGGAAAGGCGTGGTCGGTAAACGCCGGCACCTGCCAGCCGCCCAGATAGAGCGTCGTGACCAGCGCTCCGATGAGGTACAGATTTCCCCACTCGGCCAGGAAGAACAGTAGCGAGCGCATGCCGCTATACTCGGTGGCAAAACCCGCGACCAGCTCGGATTCGGCTTCCGCTAGATCGAAAGGGGTCCGGTTGCCCTCGGCGAGCGCGGCAATGAAGAACAGCAGAAACGCCGCCAGGCTGAAGGGACTGTGAAACAGATGCCAAGTGTGGGGGGCCCAGCCCTGGCTCGCGATGATGCCCTGCGTTGATAGCGTCCCCGAAAGCAACACCGCGGGGAAGACAGCCAACGCTGCGGGAATTTCGTAGCTTACGATCTGAGTGGCGGAACGGATGCCGCCGAGCATCGACCACTTGTTGTTCGAGGACCAGCCGGCCATCAGGATCCCTACGACGACCAAGGAGGTCACCGCGGTGATGTAGAGGATGCCGATGTTGAGGTCCGCGATGATCAGGCTTCCGGCGAAAGGCACGGCAACGAAAGCCGCCACGAAACCGGTGACGACGACGTAGGGCGCGAGGCGAAACAGACGGGGATCGACCGCCTCGGGAACCACGTCCTCTTTGAGAAGGCTCTTGATGCCGTCGGCCAGCCATTGCAGGAAGCCCTGAGGGCCAACGCGATTAGGGCCGACGCGCGACTGCATGCGCGCCCATACCCGCCGCTCGAGCCAACTGGTCACGCCAGCAATCGGCAGGATGAACCCAAACACGACGATGGCACCGAACGCCACCATGCCGGCGAGGTAGGCGAGCTCGCGCCAGATACCTTCCGCAGGTCCGATCAAGCTATCGAGAAACGCTTGCACGGATTCCCTAGCGATCCACCTCGGGCGCCACGATGTCCAGACTCGCGATGATCGCCACCAGATCAGCGATCATCATGCCGTGGCTGATCTCCTCGATGATCGACATGGCGGCGAAGGACCCGGTGTGGATGTGCACCCGGTACGGGTACTCGCTTCCGTCGCTGACCACGTACCAGTTCATGTCGCCGCGCGCACCCTCCACGCGGACGTGCACGTCGCCCGCTTTGGGTTTGAAGTTGCGCGGAACCTTCGCGATCACCGGACCGTCCGGTATCTGAGTGAGGGCCTGGCGCAGGATCTTGATCGACTCCAGGCATTCCCACATGCGAACGATGTAGCGGTCCCAACAGTCACCGACTTGGCCTTGCTCGCCCTTGCCCACAGGCACGTCGAAGTCGAAGTCGCCGTATACGCTGTAGACGCGATTCTTGCGCAGGTCGTACGTCACGCCGCTCGCGCGCAGGTTGGGGCCAACCAAGTTATAGGCTTGCGCCTGCTCCGCGCTGACCACGGCCACGTGCGCCAGCCGTTCGACGAAGATCTTGTTGTAGGAAAGCAGATCGTTGAGTTCGTGGGTGACCGGCTCGAGGTGGTCGAGATAGGCCGTGACCTTTTCGGCGTAGCTCGGGGGCAAATCCCATGCGACGCCTCCGATCCTCATGTAGTTGTAGGTGAGGCGCGCGCCGCACAACTCCTCGATCAGATCCATGATCATCTCCCGCTCGCGCAGAGCGTGCGTGAACGGGGTGACCGCCCCCATGTCCATGCCCATCGCGCCGATGGCGAGCAGATGACTGCAGATGCGGCTCAGCTCCGCTGCGACCACGCGGCAGTACTCTCCGCGTTTGGGCACCTCGATCTCTCCGAGCGCCTCTGCCGCCATTGCCCAGCCTTGGTTGGCGGTCATGGCGGCCACGTAGTCGACTCGATCGGTATACGGCATGAATCCGTGCCAGCCGACCTTCTCGGCGATCTTCTCGATCGAGCGGTGCAGATACCCAATGTCCGGGATCGCACAGCGCATCACCTCGCCGTCGGCTTTGACGATGAATCGCAACACCCCGTGCGTGCTCGGGTGCTGCGGGCCCATATTGAGCGTCATTTCCTCGGTGGCCAGACCGCCACCCTCGATTTCGATCTCGACGCTCATCGGCGCTCTCTCGCCGGCGGGCTCAGCTCCGCTCCGGAATCCGGAGCATGCTCTCACGAATGGTCGCGATGCCGTGGTACTCGGGGGCCTCTACGTAGTCCTTACGCAGCGGATAGCCGACCCAATCATCGGGCAACAGGATACGACGCAAGTCCGGATGACCCACGAACTCGACGCCGAGCAGGTCGTAGACCTCTCGCTCCAACCAGTCCGCGGCCGGCCACACCGACCGAACCGTGGGAATCTTCGGAGCCTGGCGGTCGGCGTTGACCTTCACGGTCAGCTCGTGCCCCAGGCTGTACGACATCACGTTATAAACGACCTGGATATGGCCCTTCGCGGGATAGTCAACGCCCGAGAGGTTGGACAAGCACTCGAAGCGCAGCTCAGTGGCGGAGCGCAGGTGCTCGGCAACCTGGTCGATCTTGCCGGCGTCGACTTCGATCCAGCTCTCGACCCGACCTCGCTCGACCGGGCCTACCGCGGCCCCGAATCGGCGTGAGAGCAGCGCTTCGATCTCTTGAATGTCCATCGCTCAGGCGGCGCCGGCGTGCTCGGAACGGACCAGCCACTTCTCCTGCATCATCTTCTCCTGCAGGAGCAGCAATCCCTCCGTCAGCGCCTCGGGCCTGGGCGGGCAGCCAGGGACGTAGACATCGACCGGAATCACCTTGTCGACTCCGTCGCAAACCGAGTAAGCCAACTGGAACAAGCCTCCGCAGTTCGCGCAGCTCCCCATGGAGAGAACGTACTTTGGGTCCGGCATCTGCTCGTAGAGAACCTTGGTACGAAGCGCCATCTTGAGGGTGAGGGTACCGGCGACGATCATGAGATCCGAGACGCGCGGGGTGGCGCGCGGAGCCATCCCGAATCGATCGAGATCCGCACGCGGCCCACCGGTCTGCATCATTTCGATCGCGCAGCAGGCGAGCCCGAACAGCATGTACCAGAGCGACGACTTGCGCGTCCAGTTGAGCAACGCATCGAGCTTGGTGGTGAGGACCATCTCCGGCACCGAGTTAATCAGCGACATGCGGTCCTCCCCGCGCGGCCGAACCCCGCCGCTGGTTCGCGGCGGGTCCGGGCACCACCGTCTTGATCCACTGGAGGTCGCCCTTGCGCCAAACGTAGATCAACCCGACGACCAGCACTCCGACGAAGATGAGGATCTCGCTCAACGCGAACCACCCACGGCCGCGCTCGACCCAGCCCCGGAATACCGTGACGACCGGGTAAATGAACGCGACCTCGACGTCGAACACGACGAAGATCAGTGCAACGAGGTAGAAACGGATGTTGAAGTTGATCCACGAGTCGCCGGCCACCTCCTCGCCGCACTCATAGGTCGTCAGCTTCGCCCGCTCCGGATTGGCCGGCCTGAGCAGCGCACCGAGCCCCATCATCAGCGAGCACAGGCCGATTCCGAGTCCTATAAAAATGAGGACGTTGGCATAGTCGAACTGCACGCAACTCCCCTAAATCCGCGGCTTTGGCTAACACCCACCCCCCTGGAAGTCAAACCTCGCATTAGAGGATAAAACCGATATAGAGCAAGGAGTTAAGAGATTCTACTGCGAGGCAGCGGCAGAATGTTGAGCTTGCCCGTGAGGTCGTTGAGGTCGACGTAGACGTCGGTCTCGAAGACCGTCCGAACGTTCGCGTAGGTCATGACCTCAGCCGAGGACCCCAGCGCGAATATCCGACCGTTCTTCAGCATCGCCACACGCTCGAAGTACAGCGCCGCCAGGTTCAGATCGTGGAGAACCGACACGATCGTCAGGCTTTCACGCGTGCTGAGCTCCCGCAGTCGATCGCAAAGCGCGGCCTGCTGCTTGATGTCGAGAAAGGCCGCCGGCTCATCCAGAAGCAAGAGCCTCGGCTGCTGCGCGATCGCACGCGCCATCGCCACGCGTTGCTTCTCCCCGCTCGACAGCGTGTCGAAGACGCGTTCGGCAAGCGAGGCCGTCTCGGTCATCTCCATCGCGAACCCGGCGGCTTCCAGGTCTTGCCGCGATTCCAGCCGGAATCCCTCCAGGTGCGGGGAGCGCCCCATGAGCACAACTTCCAGGACGGTATACGGAAACCCGAGCGTTGCGGCCGGTCCGACGACCGCGACCTGCCGTGCGAATGCGCGGCGATCGACCCGACTCGGATCCATCCCGCAAACACGGAGCGAGCCGGAGCGCGGGTGGAGCAGACCGGACAGTAGCCTCAGGAGCGTGGTCTTGCCGGACCCGTTCGGGCCGACGATCGCGAGCATCTCGCCGCGGGCGACGTCCAGATCGACCTGCTCCAGCCCGGCAGTCGTGCCCGGATAACGATACGTCAAGCCGCGGGCGACCAGCATGCGTTCGGGGTCAGAGGCGTGCGGAATCGTCATGACGGACCTTGCGCCGAAGCAGGTAGATGAAAAACGGCCCGCCGGTCAGCGCAGTGATCGAGCCTACCGGCAGTTCCGCCGGGGCGATGAGCCAGCGGCAGAGCGCGTCACAGCCCATCAAGAAGGCCGCACCAGCGAGGAACGAAGCCGGCAGCAACAAGCGGTTGTCGCCGCCGAATGCCGCGCGGAGCAAGTGAGGGACAATCAATCCGACGAACGAAATGATCCCCGTCAGGGATACCACCGTCCCAACCAACAGCGCCGAAGCCGCAAACACACGCCGCCGGGTGCGAGCCAGATCAACGCCGAGGTGTTCAGCCGTTTCGTCGCCGAGCGCGAGTAGATTGAGCGCTCGTGCCTGCGCGGCCAGCATGCCCGAGCCGACTGTGACAACGGCCGCTACCATCACCAGGGTTCGGGCCGGATGCGCCGACAGACCACCCATGAGCCAGAAGACGATCGACTGCGAACGTGCCACGTCCACAATCGCAGTGATCAGCAGGATGAGCGCGGCCGCAAACGTATTGAAGATCACGCCCACCAGAAGCTGAGTCGTCGGTTCGAGGCGACCGTGCACGAGCGAAAGTCGATAGACCAGAACGCTGGACGCGCACGCGCCGGCAAACGCGACGATCGGAACCAGAAGGTCGGTGCGCGCCGAGGCGGGCAGAAACGCAAGCGCAGCGACGGCAGCGAGCGCGGCGCCGCCGGAAACCCCGATGATGTCGGGGCTCGCCAGAGGGTTGCGAAGCGTGGGCTGGAGTGCGGCTCCGGCAGTGGCGAGCGCGGCACCGACCATGGCCGCCAACACGATCCTCGGAAGCCGCAGGTGCAGAAAGATCGATCGATCGGTGCCGAGCCCCGAAATGATCGCCGCCGGATCGAGTCGAACGCTACCGACCAGGGTTGCGATCAAGCCGATCGTCAGGAACAACGCGAACGTGACCGACAGGCCGCGCACGAAACGGCGGCGGGTCAGCCGGGCGGATCTCAATGCTGGGCGGCCCATGCGTCGGGGTGAACCCACCCCGCCATGATGCGGGCGGCGTCGCCCAGCCGAGGCCCAGGGCGTAGCAGCAGGAAACCGGCGTGGCCGTGGACCCGCCCCTCACGAACGGCCGGCAGCGTCTGATACCGCGACCAGCCACGTGCCAGCCGCTCGGCCTCGGTCGCCCCCACGACGTCGCTTGACGCGTCGATGATTACCTCGGGCTCGGCAGCGATCAGAAACTCCCATCCTGCCCGTGGCCACTTACCTCCGAGCGAGTCGGCGACGTTCCTGCCCCCGGCAATGACGACCAGCTCACCGAGATAACTCTGTGGGCCTGCCAGGACGAGCGGCTCATGCCCAAGGACCACGGCGACCGACGGTTGGGCGCGGTCCGCGACTTTCACCCGCACGGCTTCGAGTGTTTCGCTGAGCGAGGCGACCAGTGCCGCTCCCTCCAGCTCGAGGTCCACCAAACCGGCGGTTTCGCTGATGGTTTGACGGATGTCAGCGATGGCTCCAGAACCCTCGCTGACGACTTCGACCCGGAGCCCGACTCGCTCCAGCGCCTGGACCGCCCCGTGATTTCCGGGGGTCGGAGACGTGATGACCAGGTCCGGACCCAAGCTTGCCACCACCTCGACCACGGGCGAGAGAAAGGTTCCTACTCGAGGTAGGGTAGCAACCTCGGGAGGGTAGTCGCAGTAGTTGGAAACCCCGACGACTCGTAGGCCTGCGCCCAGGGCAAACAAGGTCTCCGTGACTGCCGGGGTGAGAGAGACGATCCGTCGAGCATCCCCCCTTTCCGGGGGGGATCCGGATGAGGCTCGCAGTGTCTCGTTAGAAGCAGCCCACGTGTAGCTCGGCCAAGCCAAGCAGGCCCACGCCCATACGAAACCCAGCGCGACAAGGCGCGTCTTCCAGGCGTAACGCCGGCTCATCGACCCACACTCGGAAGAAGTGTACTCACCGCCAACAGCATTCGAATGAACCGTTGAGCTGGACGTCTCAAACATCGTAGAAGCCCCTCACGAAGAGGAAGTTTGCTCCTCCTTTTCCTTCCTCTTCGGTCCTCGCCGGGCAGCGGGTCCCCCCCTCCGCTGCCCGGCTCTTTTTTGAGGCCCACGTATCCGACCGGGCCTCAGCCCCCACCGAGCATGATCCTATCGACAGCGGCGCCGGCGGCTTCCAGTAACCCAGCCGGCGCGACCCCGAGCGCAACGGTCAGGATGATCGCCGCGGCGGTCGCCACCGCTAGGTGCGGCTTGGCCTGCGGCAGCAGCGGGGTACCCGGCTCGAAGTACATGGTTCGGATGACCCCCAGATAGTAGGTCGCCGAGACCACGCTGTTCAGAACAGCGATCACTACCAGAACGACGTAGCCCTGTTCCAACGCGGCCGAGAAGAGGAAGAGCTTCCCCATGAAGCCAGCCAGGGGTGGAATTCCGGTGAGAGAGAGCATGCAGACCGCCATCGCAGCGGCAATGGCCGGGTGACCCTGAGACAGACCTGCTAGCCGGTCGATTCGGTCATCGATCGGGTCGGGTGACGTGGCAAGCATCAGCAGTCCGAACGCGCCCAGGTTCATCGCGCCATAGGCCGCGAGGTACACGAGCACGGCCGCGGCGCCATCGGATGTGCCCGCGGTTACCCCCACGAGCAGATAGCCCGTGTGAGCAATGGATGAGTACGCCAGCATCCGCTTGAAGCTGGATTGGCGAAGCGCCACCACGTTCCCGACGGTCATCGTGGCAGCGGCCATCACCCACAGGAGCGGCCGTAGCTCGGCGACCGGCAGCACGTCCGTCATCACGACCCGGACGATCGCCACGAAGGTGCCGGCCTTGACGACGGTCGCCATGAAGGCGGTCACCGATGTCGGCGCACCCTCGTACGCGTCGGGGGTCCACAGATGGAAGGGAACCGCGGCCACCTTGAAAGCGAAGCCCACGAACAGCATCACGGCTCCGATGCGCAACATGGAGCCGTCGCTGGCATCTGCGGCGGCCGCGATCGTCGCCATGGTGGTGGTTCCGGTCGCCCCGTAAATCAGAGCGATCCCGTACAACATGAAGCCAGAAGCGAACGCGCCCATGATGAAGTACTTGAGCGCGGCCTCACTCGAGCGCGCATTACGGCGCCACAGACCGGTAAGCACGTAGACAGCCATCGACATGGTCTCGAGCCCGAGGAACGTGACGATCAAGTCGGTCGCCGTCCCCATGACGATGAGGCCGGTCAGCGCGAAAAGCATCAGCGGGTAGTACTCGCCAATCTCCAATGCGGCGGCCGGGAGATAGTCCATCGCCATGAGCACCGTCAGCACAGACATGGCGCACAGCAGCAGCACGCCGAAACTCGCCAGGGGATCGAATACGATCGCGTTGGTGAAGCTTTCTCCCGTCTGCAGGGAAGCGGCCACGCCACCGACCGCAACGACCGCGAGCACGGTTAGCCAGCCGATGCCGGCATCATTGCGCCGCGACGCCATCATCTCCGCGATCAGCACGATCATCGCGCCGCCGGCCGCCGCGATGATCGGCCAGGCAGCGGTGTACGAGGCCAGTCCGCCGGTCACGGTAGCGGAGCCCCTTCGTGCGAAGCGCCGGTCGGGCGCACCATCGCCATGCCGCTCGCGGAACCCTCACTCGCTCGCCTGGTCGCAGTCGCGCGGGCGAGCGTCGAAGCGATCGCCGCATCCGTCCGGGTGAGAATGGGCTGGGGCCATACCCCCAGCACCACGGCCATCGCCATAATGGGCACCAGCACAGCGAGTTCTCGCGCTCGCAGATCAGCGAGCGTTCGGTTCTGCCGATGCCGAATCGGGCCGAACATGACCCTTTCATAGAGCCAGAGCGTATAGACGGCACCCAGGACCATGCCGCTCGCGCCGACTGCGGCCCAGGCCGGCTCCGTCCGAAAAACCCCGAGCAGGATCAGGAACTCGCCGACGAAGCCGCTCAGCCCGGGTAGTCCGATCGATGCCAAGGCCACGACCAGGAAACACGCAGCGTAGACGGGCATCGGCTTCCACAGCCCTCCGAACTCCTCGATCAAGCGCGTGTGGCGTCGCTCGTAGATCACGCCCACCAGGAAGAACAGACCACCGGTGGACAGTCCGTGCCCGACCATTTGGTACATCGCACCGGCCACGCCCGTCTGCGTCATACTCGCCAGCCCGAGCATGACGAAGCCCAAGTGGCTCACCGAAGAGTAGGCCACCAACTTCTTCATGTCCGGCTGGACCATGGCAACCAGCGCGCCATAGACGATTCCCACCAGCGCGAGCCCGGCCACGAGTGGCATCAGTACGGGCAGCACGTCGGGGAACAGCGGCATCACGAAGCGTAAGAACCCGTAGGCCCCGAGCTTCAGCAATACCCCAGCCAGGATCACCGACCCACCGGTGGGCGCTTCGACGTGAGCGTCAGGAAGCCACGTGTGCAGCGGCCACATGGGGACCTTGACGGCGAACGCGAGGACGAGCGCCGAACAGGTCCAGATCTGGGCGGACGGGGAGAGCCTGAGACCATAGAAATCGGTCAGTGCAAAGCTCATGTGGCCGCCTAGGTCGGGTTGCTTGGCGTACTGAAGGCCCATGTAGATGATCGCGGCAAGCATCGGCAAGCTCCCGACCATGGTGAACAGGAGGAACTTCATGGCCGCGTAGACCCGTCGCTCCCCGCCCCACACACCAATGATCAGGAACATGGGCACGAGCATCAGCTCCCAGAAAACGTAGAAGAGGATCAAGTCGAGGGCGACGAGGGTGCCGAGCATCGTCGTCTCGAGAAGCAGGACTGCAACGAGATAGGCCTTGAGCCGGTGGTGAATCGAGTCGCTGGCCGCGAAGACGACCAACGGTGTCAGAAACGCGGTCAGCATGAGCAGCAGCAACGAGATCCCATCGACGCCGACGAAGTATGAAATGCCGAGCGACGGGATCCAGGTGCTCCGCTCGACGAACTGGAACCCGGAATCGAGAGAATCGAACAGGGTCCACAGGCGCATGGCCAGGATCAGTGGAATCAGGGCGACCACGAACGCGAGGCGGCGCAGCAAGCCTGTCGCGCCGGGCGGCAGGACCGTCAGCAGCATAGCGCCGGCCGACGGCGCAAAAACCAGACAGCTCAGCAGCGAGCCGTCCATGCTTCAGCCCTGCACTCCCAGAGCCGCAAGGGCGATCGCGAGCGCAACGCCGACCAGGAGCGTCAGGGCGTAGTGCTGAAGATTGCCCGTTGCCCAGCGCCGCCAGGAATCCGCCAAGAGTTGCATCGCGCCGGCGATACCGTTGGCGATGGCATCGATCACTCCTGAATCGACGCGTCGCCACAGCCACTCGGCAGCGCGGAGAATCGACCGTGCCACGCCCCGATCGTACGCGTCGTCGATGTAGTAGGCGCGGGTCAGGCTCGCGTGAATCAGGCGTGCTCGCTCGGCCAAAACGTCATCCGGTCCCGTTCCTCGCCGGTACAAGCGCCACGCGACGGTCATCGCGGCGACCGCGACAAGGACCGAGAGTCCCATCAACAGGACCTCGGTGCCTGTCTCGAGATGAAGCTCCCCATGCCCGAGCACGCCACCGAGGAAGCGACCGAGAACGTTCTCGCCTCCGAGGACGGCAGGTACGCCGAGCCATCCTCCAGCCGAGGCGAGAACCGCGAGCACGATGAGCGCCGAGGTCATCGACACGGGACTCTCGTGCGCTTTCTCCAGCTTCGCTGGCGGCCCTCTGAACTCCCCGTGGAAGGTCAGCACCAGCAGCCGGGTCATGTAGAACGCGGTAAGGCCGGCGCCCGCCAAGCCGAATGACCATAATCCGTAGTGCCCGCCAGCGAACGCAGCCGCAAGGATCGCATCCTTGGAGAAGAACCCGGAAAACACGGGGATCCCGGCGATCGCCAGCGTGCCCACGACGAACGTCGCCCACGTGACGGGTAGCTTGCGCCACAGCCCGCCCATGCGCCGGATGTCCTGCTCTTCGTGCAAGGCGTGAATCACGCTACCGGATCCGAGAAACAGCAGCGCCTTGAAGAACGCATGGGTGACGACGTGGAACACGGCTGCACCGAACGCCCCAACTCCAGCGGCAACGAACATGTAGCCAAGCTGCGAGATCGTCGAGTATGCCAAGACCCGCTTGATGTCCGTCTGAACCAACCCGACCGCGGCGGCGCCCACGGCAGTCACCACTCCCACGGTCGCGACGATGTTCAGCACGACGGGGGCCGCCAAGTACAACGGCGCCAGGCGCGCTACCATGTAAACTCCGGCCGTAACCATGGTCGCCGCATGAATCAGCGCTGACACTGGCGTCGGTCCCGCCATGGCGTCGGGTAGCCAGACGAAGAGCGGCAACTGCGCAGACTTCCCGGTGGCGCCTGCAAACAGCAGGAGCGCGGCAGCCAGAGCCGCCGGTGGCGCGAGGCTGGCGGCGTTCGCGTTGATGGTCACGAAGTCGAGCGCCGGCTGGCCGAGATCCGCCAGCGCCCAGAACAGCACGAACATGCCGATCACGAAGGCGGCATCCCCGATACGGTTGATGACGAACGCCTTCTTACCGGCCGACGCGTTCGCCTCGTCGTCGTACCAGAAGCCGATCAGCAGGTAGCTGCACAGGCCGACTCCTTCCCAGCCCACGAACATGACGGGCAGACTGTCGGCGAGGACAAGCACGAGCATCGCGCTGGTGAAAAGATTCAAGTAGGCGAAGTATCGCGCGTAGTCCGGGTCACGGGCCATGTAGCCCGTCGAATAGACGTGGATCAGGAAACCCACACCCGTAACAACGAGGCACATGACCGCCGACAGTGGGTCGAGCGTCAGGGCGACGTCGATTCGCAGCGGATCGCAACGCATCCAGGTATAGATCGCGTCGGTGAGCGCCGTCGCCGGATTAGGTCCGACGGTCAGTTGCATGAAGCCGCGGGCGGCCAACGTGAAGCTCGCGGCAACGACCGCGCAGGCCATCAGCCCCACGCCTCTGCGTCCCAGCCAGCGGCCAATCGCGAGATGCGCCAGCGCGCCGGCAAACGGCAGCACCGGAATCCAGCGCAGATAGCCAGCGGCGACGATGGCGGAGCCAAGCGCGTCGCCGTGAACGCTGGCGTCTACCATCGCAGACTCGTGATCTCGTCGGCGTGCACGGTCAGGTGGTTGCGGAAAAGGGCCAGAATCACCGCCAGGCCGACCGCTGCCTCGGCCGCGGCGACGGTCATCACGAAGAACACGATGACCTGCCCCGCGACATCACCGAACTGGCTCGCCGCGGCAACGAAAGCGAGGTTTGCAGCGTTCAGCATGATCTCAACCGACATGAACATGACGATGACGTTTCTGCGCACTACCACCCCGGCGGCGCCCAACGCGAAGAGTACCGCGCTGAGCACCAAGAAATGCGCCGGGGTCGCCATGGTGTCGCTTACTCGCGCTCGCGGCGCGCTAGGACCACGGCGCCTACCACGGCCACCAGCAGCAGAACGGACGTCAACTCGAACGCCACCGGGTGATCGCGGAACAGAACACGCGCCACAGCCTTGGTTGTGCCGAAGTCGCTCGGCGCAGCGGCGGCTCCGCCGACCCACGCCCGCCAGAGTGAGCTGCCGAGCATCATGCCCATTGCCGTCGCAGCCGCCACACCAGCCGTTCGTAGACCCACGGAGGAACCGTCGGAGGATTCACGTTCGAGGTTCAGCAGCATGATGACGAACAGAAACAGAACGACCACGGCGCCGGCATAAATGATGATCTGGAGCGCCGCGACCAGGTGTGCACCGAGAGCGGCAAAGGCAACGGCGACCAGGAACAGGGTCGCTACCAACGCCAGCGCACAGTGGACCGGATTGGCGAACACGATGACCCCGGCGGCAGAAGCCAAGATGGTGACGGCGAACCCGTAAAAAACGGTCTCGCTCATCTCGCGCTGCTTCCGAAAGCGACCACCGTCGCAGTCACAAGGAGGTTGAGAAGAGCGACCGGGATCATTCCCTTCCAGCCCAAATCCATGAGCTGGTCATAGCGGAAGCGGGGAACCGTCCAGCGCACGAGGATCTGGAGCCAACAAAAGAAGAGAACTTTGACGCTGAAAGCGAACAGCTGCAGACCGACCACCACCCAATGGGAGATTGCGATCAGCGCTCCACCCGGAAGGAGCCACCCCTCCCGCCCGAGATAGGGCACCTGCCAGCCGCCGAAAAACAGCGTGGTCACGAACCCCGCGACCACGACAACCTCGGCGAAATCCGCGAGCATGAACGACGCTTGCTTGCCGCCCGAGTACTCCGTGAAGTAGCCGGCGATCAACTCGGACTCCGCTTCGGGGAGATCGAACGGCACGCGTTTCGATTCGGCCATGCCCGCAACCAGCACGATGAGGCATGCCACCGGTTGGTAGAGAATTCCCCATGCAGGAATCCACCCGAGAAGCGCGGCCCCCTGAGCCCGCACCATCTCCTGAAGGTCGAGCGTTCCATACGTAAGCACCACGCTGATCAGCGCCAAGCCCAGCGGGACTTCGTACGAGATCATCTGTGCGGACCCGCGGATGCTCCCGAGCAGCGCCCAGCGGTTATTGGAGGCCCACCCCGCCAGTACGACCCCGTAGACCCCCATCGACACCATCGCGACCATGTAGAGCAAGCCGACGTCGAGCCGGACGGCACGGAGTTCGATCGTTCGGCCGGCTATCTCGATCTGATCGCCGAACGGGATCGCGGCGAACGTCACGATGGCAGGAAACAAGGCGAGGAACGGCGCGATCGTGTGCACCAAGCGGTCGGCGCCGGCTGGGACGAAGTCTTCTTTCGTGAACAGTTTGACGGGATCGGCTACCAGCGTGTTGAGAAACCCCAGATTGACGGGCATCCGACCGAAGATCGCGGCCCGATTGGCGCCGATGCGGTTCTGGATCAACGCGCTCCCTTTGCGTTCGATCCAGAGCAGGAACGCGGACAGCTGGAGCACCATCAGGATCACGAGCAGGCACTTGGCAGCATCGATCAACCAGTCGTCCACGTCATTCTCCGGCCGCGCGGGCGGAGGTCAGGCGATCGACCAGTGCCAGCGCCGTACCGACGTCGAGGTTCTCGAAGTACGGACCCGACCCGAGTTGAATCACCGGCGCAGTTCCGCAAGACCCCAGGCACTCCACGCAGTCGAGCGAGAAAGCACCATCGGCGGTCGTTTTACCAGGTTCGACGTCGAGCCGGCGCCGGAGCACGGACAGGATCTCATCTGCGCCGCGGAGCCGGCAAGACAGGTTCGTGCACAGTTGAAGATGGTGCCGGCCCATCGGCCGCGTGTGGTACATGGTGTAGAAGGAGACGACGCCTTCGACCCAGGCTCGCGGTAACCCCATCAACTTAGCCACGTACTCCTGCACGTCGCTGCCAACCCATCCGAACTCTCGCTGCGCAAGCCAGAGAACCGGCATCAGCGCCGCGCGGGGCTGGGGATAGTGACCCAGGATCTCCTCGTACTCGCGGAGCGCGTCCGGGCTGAACGCGACCGGCCCGTCACGACGGTGCGTCGTCTCTGTCCGGTCCGCAGTCATATCCGGCCGCTCACCGGTCGCACTCGCCGCCGATCATGTTGACCATCCCGAAGATGGCCACGAGGTCGGCAATCGCGTGCCCTTTGGCCATGTGCTCGACGGCTGCCATGCCGTAGAAACAGGGCGGTCGGACACGAACACGAAACGGCCGGCCGCTCCCATCGCTGACCAAATAGAAGCCGAGTTCCCCATTGGAGGCCTCACCGGCGAAGTAGATCTCGCCCGGTGGGACCTTGATACCCTCGATGACGAGCTTGAACTGCGCCATCAAACCCTCGATGGAACCGTAGACTCGATCCTTCTGGGGCAGAACGATCGTCGGATCGTCGATACACACCGGCCCCTCCGGAATCGTGGACATCACCTGCTCGACGATCCGGAGCGACTGGCGCATCTCCTCGAACCGCACCGAAAAGCGGTCGAAGTTGTCGCCAACGGTCCCTACCGGCACGTCGAAGTCGAACCGATCGTACTCCATGTAGGGTTCGTCCTTGCGCAGATCGCGGCGAACGCCGGTGGCACGCAGCATCGGGCCCGTAAGCGCGTAGCTGATCGCGTCCGCCTGCGAGATCACGCCGATGCGAACCATGCGGCCCAAGAAAATGCGGTTCCGCTCGAGCAATCGCTCGCAGTCGTCGAGCGTCGCACCGATCTTGCGAACCGCGGCACGCGTCTCGTCGAAGAAACCTTCTGGCAGATCGCGCGCAAGGCCGCCGACCCGTCCGTAGGTGACCGTCACGCGCGCACCGGTGGCTTTCTGGTTGAGGTTATACAGCGTCTCTCGCGCCTCGTTCATGTAGAACCCGACGCTGATCGCGCCCATCTCGGCCGCAGCCATGCCCAGGCACGTCAGGTGGTCCGCGACCCGCGACAGCTCGGAGAGGAGCACGCGGACGTAGGTGCACCGCGCAGGCACCTTAACGTCGAGCAGACGCTCGACGGCCTCGGTGAAGATGAAGTTATTGATCAAGGGGGAGGCATAGTTGAGACGGTCCGTGTAGGGAATGCACTGCGTCCAAGTCCCCTGCTCGCACATCTTCTCGAAGCCACGATGCAGATAACCGACCTCGGTACCGCATGACAGGATGGTTTCGCCGTCCAGTCGCAGGTTGAACTTGATGGTGCCATGAGTCGCCGGATGGGACGGCCCCATCTGCAGCTCCATGACCTCCGAGATCGCGTCATGAGGAGCGGTTCTACCTGGCGCGTCGCGCGGCTCGCTCATCAGAGTCCGTCTCGCGACGGCCACGGGTTGGCGATGGGATCACGTTCCTCAATCAACGGCTGTCGTTGATTCACCGGATAGCTCTTGAGCAGCGGGTGCCCGACGAATTCGGGGTACATCATGATGCGGCGCAGATCGGGGTGGCCGTCGAAGCGAACGCCGAACATGTCCCACACCTCGCGTTCAGCCCAGTTGGCCGACCGCCAGAGAGTAGCGACCGAGGGAACCGTCGGTTGCCGGGCGGGCACGATGGTCTTGACCATGAGGCGAACGTTCCGGCTCAGCGAGCAGAGCTGGTAGATAACCTGGATGGTCCCCGACAGTGCCGTGTGGTCGGCGGCGGTCACGTCTACGAGCATCTCGTACCGTTGGCCGGGATCGTCGCGCAGGAAACGCAGCACCTCGGCAACAGCCGCAGACTCCACTGTCAGGACGGCGCAGCCTGACGCCGCGGTCAGTATCGCCGCGGCACTAGGCACGCTGCGATTGATCAGCTCGGCTATTTCCAATCGAGGGCCCCCTTGCGCCAGGCGAAGGCCAGACCTACGCCGAGAACGCCCACGAAGATCATCATCTCAACGAACCCGAACAGGCCAAGCTCCCGTAACACGGTAGCCCACGGGTACATGAACACGACCTCGAGGTCGAAGACGATGAACAGGATCGCTACCAAGTAGAACTTCACCGAGAAACGCGCCCAAGCCGACCCGGTAGCTGGATTCCCGCACTCGAATGTCTCGTGCTTGGCTGTTTCGGCCGACCGGGTTACGCGTGGGCCCACCAGCCGGTTGAGTGAAACCATCGTTCCGACGACGACGGCCGTGATCGCGAAGGTTATTGCGACCGGAAGATACTCCGACATGCCGCGGGGCTAATGGCACGGGAAAGTGCGGCTAACTGCGCCGATCGCGCCGCATCCGTGCTCGTAAGCCGGGCTTATTGCGAGAACCTCCCCCCGTGTCAACGAAATCGGCGCCGCGCACGCGTTCGTATCCGGGTTGCCGCTCCGCCCGGACCTCTGCAAGAATCGCACGCCATGCCCGAGGCCATCGACGATCGAGAGCGCGCTCGACGGCTCTGCATGAGCGCCGTTAGCGAACTGTGGCCGAAGGCGGCCGTCGCTAGCGTCACTCCGATCATGGGCGACGCCTCAGCTCGACGGTATTTGAGGTGTGAGATCGTCGCAGGCGAACGGTCGCAGACTCCGTCCACGGTCGTCATCATGCTCATCGACGACGCCGGGGTGCCGATGTCGTCAGAGGAGCTGGGGGTGTTCGGAGCGCAAGGGCCAGCGGAGCTGCCCTTCGTCAACGTCTGGCGGTTCCTCTCGCGGGTCACGGACGCCGTTCCCCGCGTCTTTCGCGCCTACGCCGCGGAAGGCGGCCTCGTCCTCGAGGATGTCGGCGATGTGTCGCTTTGGGAGTCGGCGACCAGCGCGGCTAGTCGGAGCGAAGATCCTTTCTGGTGCGCCCTGATGCTGCTGCGAGACTTGCAGCGGCGCGCGCTCGATGACGGCAGTGGCTGTTACGCCTTCCGGCAGACATTCGACGCTCGACTGTTCGGCTGGGAGTTCGAGCATTTTCTCGAATACGGCCTGGCGCCGCGGGTGCCAACCTCGGATCGGACACGTTGCCACGGGGAGCTAATGGCCGTGGCCGAGCGGCTCGGCGACCTGCCACGAGCGTTCTGCCACCGTGATTTCCACGCCTGGAACATTCACGTACAGGATGGCCGGCTGCGGCTGCTCGACTTCCAGGACGCCTTGCTGGGACCGCGGCTCTACGACGTCGCCTCTTTGCTAACCGACCGTACCACCCCACAGCTGATCGACTCGCGGCACGAGGAACAGCTCGTCATGCGCTTCGCCGATGGCCTGGCCGTCGGTGGCGATCCTCTCGAGGTGTACCGCCTCTGCGCGTTCCAGCGGGTTCTGAAGGTAATCGGCCGCTTCAACTTCCTCGCCGAGCGCAAGGGCAAGCCACGTTATCGGCAGATGCTGCCGTCGGTCGTAGCAACGGCGCGCCGCCTGGCCACGCAGGTCGACGGAATCGACCAAACCCGACGTATCTTGGAGGACGGGGTCAAGGCCGGTCCGGTTGGAAACGCATGACGCGGGTCACACACGCGATGATCCTTGCGGCCGGTCTCGGGCAGCGACTGCGTCCCCTTACCGAACGTGTTCCCAAGGCGTTGGTCCGCGTCGGCGGTCGCCCTCTCATCGACTACGCGATACGCACCCTCGCAGACGCCGGAATCACCGACGTGATCGTCAATCTGCATCATCTCGGGGAAGAGATACGCAAACACCTCGGCGACGGTTCCACCCACGACGTCCGGATCCACTACAGCGTCGAAAACCCGCTCCTGGACAGTGGCGGCGGGATCGCTTGGGCGCAACCTTTACTGGGCGCGCGCACGTTCATCACGGTCAACGCCGATACCATCATCGATATCGACCTGCGCACGGTCGTGGGTTTCCATCGCTCGCGTGACGCGCTCGCGACGTTGGTGGTACGTAAGGACCCGTCGATGGAACGCTTCGGGCTGATTCGGGTCACGCCACAGGGACGGGTTGGCCGCTTTCTTGACTGTGAAGCGCCGCCCGAAACGCTGGCACCGGGTGAGCCGCTCGAGCCGTTCATGTACACGGGGGTTCAGGTACTCGAGCCGCGAGTGTTCGACTACATGATCCGGGGCACCGTCTTCTCGATGACACGCCACACCTACCCGAGGATGCTCGCGCGCGGGGAACCGATCTACGCCTACCGGTTCGACGGTCCCTGGCTGACGGTTGGCACTCCGTCGGAGCTCGCCGCGGCGGAACAAGCGCTACTCGGGATGCCCGCTCGACACTCAGGAAGGCCGTAGGCTATCCTGGCCGAACCTGTACGATGGGAATCACCATCATTCAAAAGAGCGACCTGACGGTCCGCAAGCGGGATTCGAAGGTCGCTCTGGTGCTCGCTGGCGGCGCGCTGACGGGCGGTGCGTTCAAACTCGGCGGGCTCAAGGCACTCGACGATTTTCTCATCAACCGCAAGGTCACGGATTTTGACCTTTACGTAGGCCTGAGCGCCGGTGCGATGCTCGGCGCACCGCTAGCCGCCGGAGTCGCCCCCTCGGAGATGCTGCGCACCCTGGACGGGACCTCTGTCCAGTTCTCACGCTTCCGGCCGGGAGATTTCTACAATCTCAACACCGAGGAGATGCTGCGCAAACCGGCCGAGTATCTTCTCGACGTGATGACCTATGTTCCCGGTATCCTGCTGGATTTGGTGGCCGATCTCCCTGAGCTGGCTGACAGCATCCGGCCCTCGCTCCAGGTGTTCCGCCGACAACCTTCGCTGGCGGCGTTGCAAGACATCGCTTCACCGCTGATCGGAGCTCTGCTCTCTCGGCGCTTTCCGTTGCCGCACTACTATCTGCCGTCCGGCCTGTTCGACAACGGCACCATCGAGCGTTACCTGCGGGAGAACCTCGAGAAGAACGGGCTGCCCAACGACTTTCGCAGTCTTCAGCGGGTCACCGAGAAAGACCTCTACATCACCGCCATGAACCTGGACACCGCGGAGCGGGTCGTGTTCGGGCATGACGAAGACACGTCACTCACGGTCTCTGAGGCGGTTCAAGCGTCGACCGCGTTACCGGTCTTCTACCGACCAGCACGTATCAACGGCGTAGATTACGTCGACGGCGGCGTTCGACGGACGGCAAGCATCGACGTGGCTATCGAACACCGAGCGGATCTCATCATCTGCTACAATCCGTTCCGACCGTTCTCCAACCGCGTCACCCATCGTTACATTCCTGAGAAGGGCAAGTTCGTCACCGAAGGCACCAGGCTAGCCGATCAGGGCATCATCACCGTCCTCAATCAGGTGTTCCGCACGCTCCTGCACTCGCGCTTGCAGTACGGCCTGCGCGAGTACCAGGATGACCCGAACTTCACCGGTGACATCATCGTCATCGAGCCCACCGAGCACGACACCGAGTTCTTCGCGATGAATCCTCTCGCCTTCTGGGAAGGGCCGCGAGCCGGCCGCCACGGGTACGTTTCGGTCACCCGGTCGATCGAGACGCACTACGACATCGTCAAGCAGATTCTCCAGTCGTACGGCATCCTCATGACACGCCGAGAGGTGCGGGAAGGGCTCGAGCGAATGCGGCAGTTCGCCTCCGACGACAAGACGTCGGACGTTCTCCTGCGCGATGTCCCTCGTCGCGATCTCGATGTCGCCTGAACACCTTCGGGGCGGCGCGCCCCGCTGATCCACCGCGTCGCGTCACCATCGGGCTGCGAGCGTTCTCGCGGACTTGCCGATTGCGCCACCCCCGACGCCGTGTTACCCGTCAACGATGCCGTCCCAACCGGAGTCGACGTTTACGCCCAACCGGTTAGTGGAGCTGAATCAGCGTTTCGAAGAAGCGACACCGGAACAGATACTGGGCTGGGGAACGACCGAGTTTCCGAACGACACCATCCTGACGTGCTCATTTCAACACGAGGGTGTGGTTCTCGCGCACATGCTCAGAACGATCAAGCCCGATGTTCCCGTGGTCTTCATCGACACCGGCTTCCACTTCAAAGAGACGCTCCAGTACCGCGACACGATCGTCAAACTGCTCGACCTCAACCTACGTGAGATCCGCCGCAGGATGTCGTTCGACGAGTTCAAACAGCGATTCGGCTCCGATCTCTATCGGCGCGATCCCGACTTGTGCTGCCGAATCAACAAAGTGGAGCCTCTACTCGATGCCCTGACGGGCGTCGGTTGCTGGATCAACGGGCGCCGGCGAGACCAGACTCACGGACGTCGTACGCTGCCTTTGGTTGAGATGCAGGGTCCAGTTGTCAAACTGAATCCTCTCGCCAAATGGTCCGCGAAAGATACCTATCGCTATCTGTACGCGCACGGTATCCCGCTGCACCCGCTCTTCGAGCGCGGCTACACGTCGATCGGCTGTGAGCCGTGTACCGCTCTGCCACTGCCGGACGGCGACGAGCGCTCCGGACGATGGGCAGGGAGCGCAAGAGTCGAGTGCGGAATCCACACGGCGCTCGATGCGACGCCGGATCCTGACAAGAACGACGATTCTTAAGCCAACCTCGCCCTTACGCCGCGAGAAGATCAGCCGGTCGGAAAGATCTGCTGCATCTTGAGCGCCAAGCTCATGTCACCTTTGATCTTCAGCTTGCCGCCCATGAACGCCATCTGCGGGTTCAGCTTGCCGTTGATCATGTCAAGGTAGTCGGATCCAGCCATGGTGATCGTGATGTTCGGGGTTGTCGCGGCACCCTGATGCACCTTGCAGCCGCCGTCGGCCACCTGGACATGGTAGGTTCCGCCCCCGTCTCCGGTCAGATCGAACTGATAGACCGCGTTCACACCCGCTGCCGCTGCGGCATTGAACACGGTCGGTAACAACTTGAAAACCTCGGCAACGCTGGTCGCTTGTGCCGCCATATCGCCAATCTCCTCCTAAATCACCGGGGTGAGCTATGTTGCCCGGCGCGCTGATATATGGAGCCGCGGGGATTGTGTCAACGGATTCCGGACGCTCCCGAAAAAGAAACCCTCCGGCTCATCGCCGGAGGGTTTCTTTCGCTCCCATTGGAGCGCGGACTTCCCGAGACTTGTCCGGACCCCCACCGTCCTATCGCGACGGCAAGGTTCGAGTCACGCTGACTCCTCTAGCTTCTCTTACCTTTCTTCTTGCCTTTCTTTCCAGCTGCTTTCTTCGCTGCTTTCTTCTTAGCCTTCTTTCTTCCTGCCATACCGTTATCTCCTCCTCCAGCGTTCCTCGCGGACTCGGTCTCAGGCTCTCGCTCGGTCCGAGATTTGATCCCATACGAGCGATCCATCGGGCAGTAAGCGCAACACCGTGTGCCCGACTTGATCAAAGTATACTTAGCTATCGTCGCAGGAGTCAACAGAAACGCGCATTCCAAGGAGCGTCGATCGTGCATTCTTTGTCGAGCATCCACATGCGTGTGAGCAATCCGAACGAGATCTCCACCGCACGCTCGAGATCAAACACACGAACCAACTGAGAGAACGCCGCGGCAAACGTTTCGCTGGTCAGACCTCGCTCGACGGTCCTCGCGAGGGTCAAGCTGACGTTGATGACCGTCTTACGCACAGCCGAGGAGTCGTCGTGCGAGTATCCAGCAACAACCCTACGGTCAGATGGAAACGGAGACACTCTCTGTGATCATCACCCTCCAAAACGATGAACTATCGCCGACGTACACGGCGCTGCTCATCGCATTCTTCCATCACCCGGCCACATCGCAGTCGGGATCCGTACCACGATCGCGATCTACGCCACCCCGACCGCACTACCGATCCCTTTCACGCCTGCTAATGTCGGCGTCGCCGTGAAGCCAACAGCTGCCGTGCCACCGCGAACCAGGTCGAAAATTAGCGCTATCCCGCTAGATCACCTGGGTTTTCAGCTATTTGGCGCAGGACGGGTCGGATCAGGGCAGCGCCGAGCATTGGTGCATCTACGTCGTTCCTCATACCGCCGTCGATACGCTCACAGTCCATCATTCAACGCTTCGGAAAGACGGTATGCCGCGGGTAGGTCGCCCGTTCGCCCAGGTCTTCTTCAATTCGCAGCAGGCGGTTGTACTTCGCGGTCCGCTCGCCACGAGAAAGCGATCCTGTCTTGATCTGCCCCGCATTGACGGCAACCGCCAAGTCGGCGATCGTCGTGTCCTCGGTTTCTCCTGAGCGATGCGAAATCACGGCTGTGTAGCCAGCACCTTGAGCCATGCGAATGGCCTCGAGCGTTTCGGTCAGCGTGCCAATCTGGTTAACTTTGATCAGAATCGAGTTCGCCGCTCCGAGATCCACGCCGCGGCGTAACCGGGTGGGGTTGGTTACGAACAGGTCGTCGCCCACCAGCTGAACTCGCCTGCCCAGTCGCTGGGTCAGCTCGTACCAACCGTCCCAATCGTCCTCCGCCAGGCCGTCTTCGATCGAGACGATGGGATACCGATCTACCATCTCCTCGTAGATCCGGATCATCGCTTCGCTGGTCTTCCGTCCGCCACCCGATTTACGAAAGCGATACGAACCCCCGTCGAACAGCTCGGTCGCCGCGCAATCGAGAGCCAGCCCTACGTCCCGACCTGGTCGGTAGCCTGCTTTTTCGATCGCTTCCAGAATGACGCCAATCGCTTCGTCCGAGGTCTTTAGGTTGGGCGCGAATCCACCCTCGTCACCCACGTTCGTGCTGCAGTGTCGCTCCCGCAGCACCTTGCTCAAGGCGTGGAACACTTCGGCGCCGACGCGCAGTGCATCGGAGAATCTGCGAGGCCCGTAGGGAACGATCATGAACTCCTGAAAATCCAGCCGGTTATCCGCGTGCGCGCCACCATTTACGATGTTCATCAGAGGCACGGGCAGCACCCGAGCCTCCTTTCCACCGAGCCACCGGTAGAGCGGCTGTCCCTCGTGGGCCGCGGCCGCATGCGCGACGGCGAGCGACACGCCGAGGACAGCGTTCGCTCCCAACCGAGTCTTCTTCGGCGTGCCGTCCGCTTCGATCATGCGTCGGTCGATCTGCGCCTGCTGGCGTGCGTCCAAGCCGATGACGAGCGGGGCGATTCGCTCGCAGACGTTGCGGACCGCGCGCCGCACGCCTTTGCCACCGAATCGGGGGCTACGCGCATCGCGCAATTCGAGGGCTTCGTGTGCTCCGGTCGAAGCGCCCGAGGGAACGCTCGCCCGACCGACCGCGCCCCCGCGAAGACCAACCTCGACCTCTATCGTCGGGTTGCCACGCGAGTCGAGGATTTCGCGCGCATGCACATGCTCGATCTTCATCGGCGCCCTGTTACCGTCGCCGCTCCTGGCCGCGCGAGCCCCGGTCGGTTATCCTTGAGGTGGCATGCGAACCCATGGCGCACTCCGTGTTAAGCAGCGCAAGACGCTGATCTGGACACTGGCGCTGGTGACCGCCGGCCTGCTCTACGGCATTCTGGTCGGCAAGCACGGGTTGCGACGCTATCTCGAGCTTCGCTCGATGAGTGCCCGTCGGTCCGGCGAGGCTTACGCACGCGTTGTTCGCAATCGCTCGCTGCTGGAGCGTATCGATGGACTGCGCACCGACGCCCGCGTGTTGGAAAGCGAAGCCAGGGCCAAGCTCGGCGTGGCGGGAAAGGACGAGATCGTGTATGTGTTCCGGGTCCAACCGGCACCACCGCGCTGAGCCGCAATCCCTCCCACCGCCCGCTACGAGCAACCGCTCGTAGAACCACAGTTCAGGCACTTGTAGCACGCAGCGTTGCGCACCATGATCGCACCGCACTCCGCGCAGGTCGGCGCATCGGCTTGCGGCAGAATGAACTCGAGCGGACTCTCGGCGATGCGTTCGGCGATCTCGCTGCCTGGCCGCGCTGACGCGGTGCGTTCGTCGGCAGGTTGAGGCGTCTTCGTGACGGCTACACCGCGCTGTTGCCGCGAACCGCCGAAACGGTTTCCGACGAATCGGAAGATGTAATCCGTCAGCGACTTGGCCACCGGAATGTCGGGGTTTTTGGTAAACCCAGACGGCTCGAAGCGAACGTGCTCGAACTTCTTGACAAGCGCCTCCAGCGGCACGCCGTACTGCAACGCCAGCGAGGTCAGGGTGGCGATCGTGTCCATCAAGCCGGAGATCGTGCTCCCCTCCTTGGCCATCTTGATGAAGATCTCTCCCGGGGTTCCGTCCTCGTAGAAACCGACGTGGATGTATCCCTCGTGTCCCTGGATATCGAACTTGTGTCGGAAGGACGCGGTGTCGGCAGGAAGGCGGCGGCGTACCGGCTGCGGTTGCGCGGCAAGAACCGGCTCGGGCTTTGTCTCCTCGGTCTTGCCCGTATTGAGCGGCTGCGTTCGCTTGCAGCCGTCGCGATAAACCGCGATGGCCTTGAGACCGAGCTGCCACGACTGGACGTAGGCGTCTTCGATATCCTGCACGGTCGCATCGGTGGGTAGATTGACCGTTTTCGAGATCGCTCCCGAAATGAACGGCTGCACCGCACCCATCATCCGGATGTGTCCCAAAGGCTCGATCGAGCGCGACCCATTCCGCGGCTTGAACGCACAGTCGAACACCGAAAGGTGAGCTGGCTGGAGGCCGGGGGCACCTTCGATGGTTTCGTTCTGATCGATATAGTCCAGAATCTCTTGGACTTGGCTCGATTCGTAGCCCAGACGCCGCAGCGTTGTCGGCACCACGCGGTTGACGAACTTGAGCAGGCCGCCGCCAACGAGTTTTTTGTACTTGACCAGCGCAATGTCCGGCTCCACGCCGGTGGTGTCACAATCCATCATGAACGCGATCGTGCCGGTGGGGGCCAGCACCGTCACCTGCGAGTTGCGAACGCCGTGAGTGCGACTCGATTCGAGCGCTTCGTCCCAGACCTCACGGCTCGGGGCAAGCAGGTCGAGCGGCACATAGGCCGGTGCGAGTTCGCGCGACTTCTGGCGGTGCTTCTCGATCACCCGTAGCTGGGGCTCGAGGTTCCTGGCGTAGCCGCGGTAGCTGCCCATCGCCTGGGCGATCCGGCTCGACTGCAGGTACGCCTCGCCACACATCAGCGACGTGATCGCCGCCGAGTACGCACGGCCATCATCGGAGTCGTAGGCCAGGCCCTGCGACATCAGCAAGGCGCCCAGGTTCGCGTAGCCTAGGCCGAGCTGACGGTAGGCCCGTGCGGTCGCCGCGATCTCCTCGGTCGGATAGCTCGAGTTATCCACGAGGATGTCCTGCGCGGTGATCACGATGTCGACGGAGTGCCGGAATCCAGCGCTATCGAAATGCCCGTCTTCGTCGACGAACTTCATCAGGTTGAGGGATGCGAGATTACAGGCCGAGTTGTCGAGGTGCATGTACTCGCTGCAGGGATTCGAAGCGTTGATCCGACCCGAATTCGGACAGGTGTGCCAAGCGTTGATCGTCGTATCGAACTGCAACCCCGGGTCGCCGCAAAAGTGAGCGGCCTCGGCGATGCGCCTCATCAAGTCACGGGCCCGGTAGGTTCCGGCGACCTGCCCGTCGAGCACGTAGCGTGTGTGCCACTCCCGGTCTTCCACGACCGCCCGCATGAACTCATCGGTCACACGCACCGAATTGTTCGCGTTCTGGAAGAAAATGGAGCCGTACGCCTCCCCATCGATCGCCGAATCGTAGCCGGCGTCGATCAGCGCCCATGCCTTCTTTTCCTCATTCGTCTTGCAGTCGATGAACTCGGCGATGTCGGGATGATCGACGTTGAGAACGACCATCTTCGCAGCGCGGCGCGTCTTGCCGCCTGACTTGATGACACCCGCGGAGGCGTCGGCGGCGCGCATGAACGAAACCGGCCCGGAAGCGGTGCCTCCACCCCCCAACGATTCCTTCGCGGAGCGGATGCGCGAGAGGTTCACACCGGATCCCGAGCCACCCTTGAAGATGACCCCCTCCTTCCGATACCAATCGAGAATGGAGTCCATCGTGTCGTCGACCGACAAGATGAAGCACGCCGAACACTGTGGCTTGGGCTCCACGCCGACGTTGAACCAAACAGGACTGTTGAAGCAGACCTCTTGATCGAGCAGTAAGTGCGTCAGTTCGTCGCGGAACGCGTCCCGGTCCGCATCCGTCGTGAAGTATTGCTGCGTATCCCCCCATCCGACGATCGTGGTCACCACACGACCGATCAGCTGACGAACGCTCCACTCCCGCTCTGCGCTGCCGAGCCGTCCGCGGAAGTACTTGGAGGTGACGACGTTGGTGGCAAGTTGCGACCACGTAGCCGGGAACTCCACGCCCGGCTGCTCGAATACCGTCCGCCCTCCCTCTCCGTGTATGACCGCATCGCGCTTTTCCCATTCCACCGTCGCGAACGGATCGACTCCCTGACGCGACAGTCGCCTCTCGAAACGCAGACGCATGACTGGCGAACGATTCACGTCGTTGGTTCGCAGTTCGATCGAAGCCGAACTGCCGGTAGCCCGAGGTGCCCTTTCTTCCATGTGCCCTACCTCCCTGACTCTCACCGCCCCGAAGTCTCGGGTATCCGAATATGCTATTCTTTCAATAACTTACGATCAGTGCCTCCCGTGAATGGAGAGGCTTCCCCACCAGAGCACCGGTTATCCACAGAAAGCGCCGTATCTTGTGGCGGGTTTTCAGGTATACCACTACATCTTGTGTGAGGCGCAGAATCTTCTCGCCTATAGATTTTCCCTCGAACGAACGGAGATCATGAGCGAAGAAAAGACAAAAGTCGAGCCGTGGGTGGCGACGGTCGCCTGCAGCGGTTCGATGGGTTACCCTCAAGGTCGACGGCTTCATCATGAAGACCGCATAGTTTGGACGCACGCCGATACTGGCGGACAATGTCACACACATGCCACCCGGCTCAACCGATCGCCGCCCAGAGCGAGTCGATGGGATCCTGAATGAGATCCTCGCTCGACTCGGTTTCTCGCATGACATGGCCGAGTATCAGCTCTGGCAGGCTTGGGATGACGTGGTTGGCCCGGCGGTAGCGCGGAACGCACAGCCGCTGCGGTTCGCAAACCAGCGACTCGTCGTGACCGTCAGGAGCACAGCGTGGATGCAGGAGCTGAGCATGCTGCGCCATGAGCTGTGCGCGCGCCTCAACGACCGTTTGGACCGGAACGTGGTGCGGGAGATCTTTCTCGTCCTGGGTCACGTGGAGCACGAACCGGCCAATGGGCCGTCGGCGCGAGCCGTCGCACGAAACGCAGCGGCTCGGACTGGATCCAGGGAGAACCACCAGGCACCGCCGCTAGACGGACTGGAGACGGCGCGGCGCCTGCGCGCGGCCATCGACCGGCTGTGGACAGCCGCTGGCGAGCGGCCGCGTGAGGATCGGACCCGCTAGACGTGCTCGGTGAGCACCGCGGAGCGCGATTCCCACACCGCCCCGAGATACTCCCGGGTACGCGTCGCCATCGCTGTTTCTGCCAGAGCCTCTAGATCGAGCGTCGCTTCGGCCGTTTCGGCCTCGCGCAGCGTCACGGCCGTAGCCGGATGCTTGGGAACGAATAGCGAGCAGCAGTCCTGATCCGGGGCAATCGAGATGTCGAATGTCCCGCTCTTCTGCGCGTATCGCATGATCTCCAGCTTGTCCATGCCGACCAGCGGCCGCAGAACGGTGATACCGGCGGCACGTTCGATGGTCTGGAGATTGACCAAGGTCTGAGAAGCAACCTGGCCCAGACTGTCGCCCGTGACGATGGCACCCATGTCATCCTGGTGCGCGATCCTCGCTGCCAATCGCAACATCATTCGCCGGTACAGTACGACACGCAGCGGGGCAGGCGCCGACTTGACGATCTCTCGTTGAATGTCCCCGAACGCGATCATGCTCAAACGGGTGGACCCTTGACCTCGGGCTAGCACCGCACAGAGCTGCCTCGCCTTGTCCTGACTCGCCCGATCGAGGTAAGGAACGCTGTGAAAATGCAGCGCGTCGATGCGGCACCCGCGTCTCATCATGCGTAGTCCCGCCACCGGCGAATCGATGCCCCCAGACAGCAGAAGGAGCAATCGGCCACCGGTGGACACGGGCAGCCCGCCACAGCCTTCAATCTTGGGCTCGACGGAAACGTAGATGGCGTCCTCCACGATCTCGACGCGTGCCACATGGTCTGCATCACGCAGATCCACCGGGGCTCCGGTCGCGCGGACGATGCGCGCGCCGATGCGCGCGCCGACCTCGGGCGACGTCAATGGAAATCGCTTGTCCGCACGCCGAACTTCGACTCGAAACGACCCGTCCAATCGCCAGATCGCCACTAGACCATCGACAGTGGCCTCGAGCGCCTCGATCGTCGGACCACAGACACGCGCCGGGAACAGATTCGCGATACCAGGCGTGACGCGGAGCCTTTCAACGGCTGCCGATTCGGATGCCGAGCCCAGCTCGATGATGATCCGGCCGGCGGCCGAGCGTACTCGACCCATTGGCAGATCCTTCAGGACGGCGCGCACGTTCTCGATCAGCCTACTGACGAACATCGCGCGGTGGCCGAGCTTCAGCGCCACCTCGTTGTAATGCGCCAGGATGACGTCGTACGCGGGTTTCACCACGAGCCTAGGTCCGGCATCGCCGAGCAGTGAATCCCGCTCGCGACCCTGCCACCCGCGCGCCGGCTATGTCCCTAACTCGACGACCATGCCGTCGTACGCGCGCTCGACCGCAACCGCCTTGGACTCGCGAACGTCGGCCCCCAGGTGGGTGAGCAGCAATCGTCGGCATCCCAAGGCCGCACGATGGGCGAGGATATCCGCGTAGCTCGTGTGAACGTTGACTACCCGTTCCAGCGAGCAACACTCGCAGAGGAAAACGTCGGCTCCCCGACTCCTTGGGATAAACTCGTCGGTCCAAGCCGAGTCCCCTGAGAAGAGCACCGTCGCACCCCCACCGCTCAAGCGGTAGCCGAGCGAGAAAGGGGTTGCGGAGTGAGGAACCTCGAATGCGTCGATCGCCAAGCCGGCCAACTCCAGCCGGGAGCCTGGGTGAATCTCGACGTACTGGATGTCGAAGCTGAGTTGGCGGCATTCGACGATGTCCTTGTAGAGCGCCCGATACAGATCGTTGACTCGACGCTCGATCGTGGGCGGGCCAACGATCCGCAGCGGCCGTGTCCTCTGGCTCTGGAACATGTATTCCAGAAACAAGAACGGGATGCCTCCGAAATGGTCCCCGTGCAGGTGGGAGATGAGGATAGCGTCGGGCAGACCGGTGGCAAGCCTCGCGCGCTTCATGGCGGCAAGCACCGAGGGCCCGCACTCCAGCATCAGCACGCCCGCAGCGTGCTCGAGCAGGTAGCAGCTATGCAGAGCGCCCGACCCGTTGAACGCATCGCCGGAGCCGAGAATCCGCAGCCGCAACACGCACGTGAGACTACGCGGCAGCCATGGGGCATGTCAAGAAAACGCGACGCTCCGGGACGGCGCGGAAACCCGTGCCTTGCATGTAGCGCAGGACCCCATCACGCTCCTCTGGGGCAACGCACCCGGCGCGCATGGAGACGATCGTCGACATCGATTCGTTGAGCTACGGGCGCGCTTGCGTCGCGCGCGCGGACGGTAAGGTGCTGTTCGTGGAGGGAGCCGCACCGGGCGAACGAGCCCGCGTCCGTGTGACTCAGGACCACGGAACCTACGCCGAAGCTCAGGTGATCGAGATCTTGAGCGGCGGCAGCGCGCGTGTGACCCCGCCGTGCCCTATCGTCGGCGCTTGTGGCGGCTGTCCTTGGCAGCACATCTCGTACAACGAACAGCTCGCGGGAAAGCATCGCGCGCTTGTCGATGCTCTCGAACGCGTCGGCGGTATCCGCGCGCCTCCGGTGGAACGCGTACTCCCGTCACCCGAGGTCTTCGGCTACCGCAACCGCCTGAACCTTCGATTCGAGAAAGGTCGTCTCGGCTTTACGGGAGCCCACAGTCATCGCTTCACGCCGGCACCGGACTGCCTGCTCGCTGAGCAGCCGATTCGTAACGCGATTCCGGAGGTAGAGACCTTCGTGTCATCCCTGTCGACTCGGGTCGCTCGCGTGGAGATCGCCGGCCGCGGCCTGCTCCCCGGGCTGACCCTTGGCATCCGAAGCAGTGGTCGGCTGCGGCGTGCCGACACGCGCAGAGTTCACGACTATCTGTCGCGTCCTCACAATCCCATCCGCGGGATATGCATGAGGGGCCGAGGCTGGAAGCGGGCGTGGGGGGATACCCGGCGGCGCTTCGGGCTCGGCACCGAGCGCGTCACGGTCGAGATGGCGGACGGCGGCTTCGGCCAGGTCAATACCGCGGCGAACGCGTTCCTCGTCGGTACGGTCCTCCAATTCGCAGCACTGCGCGGACCCGAAACGGTCTTCGATCTCTACGCCGGTGCGGGCAATCTGACCCTGCCCCTGGCGACACGCTGTCACCGGGTGGTTGGCGTAGAACAGGATCCCGCCGCCGCCGAATCGGTCCGCCGCGCATGCGAGTTCCACCGCATCACCAACGTGGAGTTTCACGCGCAGCGCGTCGAGGCCTTCTTGGTTTCCCCTCGCGCCTCACACCCCGACTGCGTGGTCGTGAATCCGCCACGGGCAGGGCTCGGCCGCGCCGTTGCGGCACTGGCCGAGCTGCGCGCCGCGAGGATCGTCTACGTCTCCTGCGACCCAACCACTCTCGCGCGCGACCTCCGCTCACTGAACGCAGACGGCTATCGCCTGATCAAGGCCTTGCCGCTCGATCTCTTTCCTCACACCTACCATGTCGAGTCCGTGTGCGACCTAGAGTTGACTTGATGCGACCTGCTTCTTATTTTCCGTCTGCCCGCACGCGTCCGTCCGTTCCGAGAGCATCCACATGAAGAAGAAGTCCTCCGTCGCCAAAGCCGCCCTCGGCCAACGCACGAAGATCACGATCATTCCCGGCAAGGGTGTCTCGCAAGCGATCAACTACCTGCTCGAAGACCGCGACGAGCTCGAGTGGTTGGTGGCCGTCGGCCGGAACAAGGAAGGTGAGATCTTCTTCTACGACACGGGCGGGGACATCATCGAGGACCTGGGCACGCTCGAGTATCTCAAGGAACGCATCGTGCGCGCCCATTTCGGCGAAGACGGCGAGTAGTCCAAACGCTGGCGCGGTCCAGGGCTCAAGCTGCCAGCGCGTGGAACACCAGGCCGGTCAGAAGCTTCGGATAGAAAAAGGTCGACTTCTGGGGCAGGAGCTCACCTGCCATGCATACCGCTGCCATCTGACCCGGCTGCATGGGCCGCATCAAGAACGCGGCGCCCGATCTGCCGCGCTCAACCCGCTCCAGGACCGCCTCGGTATCCGGCGAGTATTCGATGTGCGGCACTCTGTCGTCGCCAGCGCCGCGAAGGCGTCCGAGAATCGTCGTATGTAGGACCGTCACGTCCAGCACCGCCTTGGGCGAGACGTCGCCTTCGGGGATCGGACGGCGAATCACGTAGTAGGCGGGCCGGCTCTTGAAGCTCGCGACGAAAACGTTGGTCGCAGCGTCTGCGGCCTCCAGGCACGCTAGCGCCCGTCGACACCCGGCGGTCGAGCGCTCGATCGTTTCTATCTCGAATTCGCTCTCCATCGCGCGCAGAAAGGCGGTCACGTCGGCATCGGTGCAATCGGTGATCTCACGGTGCGTCGGAAGCACCACCATCCCTGGGTCCTCGAAGGTCGCCAGGAACGCCATGACGTGGGCAGCCGGATCCTGTTCGTCGGCTGGAGCGCCGTCCGCACGAGCCAAGCATCCGTCCTTGTGCGTCAAAGCGTAGTAGGCGAGCGCCGTCTCATAGCGGTGATGTCCGTCGGCAATGAACACCGTACGGCCGTTCACCGCAGCAGTGATCCGCGCGATCGCTTCCGGCGATCGGATCAGCCAGAGACGGTTGCGCACCCCGGCGTGCAGCACGTCGACCTCGGGTGGTTCGGCCCATCCCCCGTCCGGTGCTGGACGAAACTCCGGATTCCCGTACAGGCCGAAGATGGCACTCAGGTTCGCCCGGGTCCGCTTGGTCAACTCGAGCCGATCCTGCTTGTGGTGCGCGAAGGTTTGTTCGTGGGGGCGAACCACTCCGGTCTCGAACGGCTCCAGGTGCAGCGCGCCGATAATGCCAACCCTGCGTCGCAGACCACGGCACTCGAAGTCCTGGCAGTACAGATAGAAAGACGGGCTGGGATCCTCGGCGAGCACACCTTGCTCGCGCCAATCGCGGAACAGTACCGCGGCCGCGTCGTGACTCTCCCGGTTGAGGATGAGACGGGTTACGTTGTACGGCCCTGCGCGGTAGAGCGCCTCCCGCTCCTGCTCAGTGATGACGTCGTACGGGGGCGCCACCACGCCCTCGAGCGATCCGATTCGATCCTTAGCGAACCGAATGCCTCGAAACGGGCGAAACCTTGCCATCTCAAGAATCCGGGGTGGACGAAGACGTGAGCGTGATCACACCGGCCAAGGCCTGCGCGGGGATCGCTCCGGCGCGCATGAGGTAGGCGTTCCCGCAGCGAAACTCAACCACCGTCGACACCGTCGCCTCTGCTCTACTGCCACCGTCGAGGTAACAGTCGATTTCCGGCCCGAAGTACGCCCACGCTTCATCCACGCTCGTCGCTGGGCGAGAACCGGTCCGATTGGCGGACGTCGCGGTGAAGGGCTGACCGAACCGTTGCGCAAGTTCGCGACATACCGGATCTGACGAGCAACGCAGGCCGATCCCGCCTGTCGGACCGACTACCGCGCTCGCAACCGTGTACGCGGCGGGCAAGACGATCGTCAGAGGTCCCGGCCAGAAGGCTCTCGCGAGCGAACGCGCCGCCTCCGGCAGCGGCTGCGCCAGCAGGCCCTCCGCCGATGTCAGGTCGAGCACGATCAGGGAGATTCCGCGACCGTCCGGGCGCCCCTTGAGGCGGAGCAGCCGATTCAGCGCTTCGGTTGCCGCGAAGCCTGCACCGATGCCATAGACCGTCTCGGTTGGATAGACGACCAGTCTGCCCTCGGTCAACGCCGACGCCGCGCGCTCGACGGACGCCGTAACCGGCGCTCGGCTCACCCGGGAACGGTGCGCACGAGGCCGGGAACATCCTGCGCCATCTTCACTTTCTCGCGATCCAGGCGTTCGGCCAGGCGCGCGTCGCCGAGAGCGAGAATTTGGGCGGCCAGCGTTGCGGCGTTCTCGGCGCCCGCCGCGCCGATCGCGAGCGTCCCGACCGGGACACCGGCCGGCATCTGAACCGTCGAGAGCAAGGCATCGAAACCGGCGAGCGAGCCGGACTCCAATGGGACGCCGAGGACGGGTAGCGTGGTTCGCGCGGCGACGGCACCGGCGAGATGCGCCGCGCGGCCAGCACCAACGATGAGCACCTTGATGCCTCGCTGCCTGGCCGTGGCGGCATACTCGTCCGTGCGCTGCGGGGAGCGGTGCGCCGAGGTCACGACTACCTCGTGCGGGACGCCGAGATCCTCCAGTCGCTTGGAAGCACGTGACATCACTTCCAGGTCGCTGGAGCTACCCACGAGGATGCCGACCAACGGTTCGACCTTAGCGGTATTCGTCATGTTCGCGCTCGCGTTTCAGGCCCGCCCGGTGACGGCTCGGTGGCCGATGTCGTGGCGATAGTGCATGCCTTCCCAGGTGATCTTCGACACGCCTTGGTAAGCCCGCGCCACCGCGGCGGGGATGTCCCGTCCGACACCGGTGACGCCGAGTACCCGGCCGCCGGCCGTGATCCAGCGTCCTTGGGCGTCACGTTCTGTCCCCGCGTGAAAGACCGTGACCCCTTCCGTGCGCTCCGCTTCCTCGATGCCAGCGATCGCCGCACCCTTGGCATAGTCACCGGGGTAGCCCGCCGCCGTCATGACGACGCACGCAGCGGCACCGTCCCGCCACTGCGCGCGCTCGGCCGCGAGCGTGCCGTCGACGCACGCCTCGAGCAGGTCGATCAGGTTGCTCTGGAGTCGCACCATCAAGGGCTGACACTCGGGATCGCCGAAGCGGACGTTGTATTCGAGAACTTTCACGCGCCCGTCGCAAATCATGATCCCGGCGTAGAGTACGCCGCGGTAGTCGATCCCGTGCGCTCGAAGCGCATCGACCGTTGGTTGGATGATCGTCCGGGTAATCTCCGCGGCCAGGTCCGCCGAGATTACCGGCGTTGGCGAATAGGCTCCCATGCCGCCCGTGTTCGGCCCGGCATCGCCGTCGGACACGCGCTTGTGATCCTGGGCGGGAGCGAGCGGTAACACGCAGCGCCCGTCGGTCAGAGCCATGATCGAAGCCTCCTCGCCCAGCAGAAACTCCTCGACGACGACCCGCTTCCCGGCCGCGCCGAACCGCCCTCGTTCGAGCATGTCACCGAGCGCGCGATCGATGTCCTCCGCCGTCTCGCAGATCACCACTCCTTTGCCCGCGGCCAGGCCGTCCGCCTTGACGACGACCGGTAAGCCCAGCTTCCGGGCGAACGCCCGAGCGGGAGCCATCTCGGTGAACTCACCGTACGTCGCCGTGGGGACGCTCGCTTCGGCCAGGAGTCGTTTGGCAAAGGCCTTCGACGCTTCCAGGCGCGCCCCCGCGGCGTCGGGCCCGAACACTCGCAGACCCTGCGAGCGAAATCGGTCCACCAGCCCCGCCGCAAGCGGCGCTTCCGGCCCGACCACGGTCAAGTCGACGCCGTGCTCGACGACGAGCCTGGCCAGCCCGTCGATGTCCTGGGCAGCGACCGGGTAGCAATCGGCAACTCGCGCGATCCCCGCCGAACCCGGCGCGGCCAGCACCGCACGGACGCGTGGCTCCGCGGCAAGCTTCCAGGCCAGGGCGTGTTCGCGCCCACCTGCACCGACAACCAAGACCTTCATCTCCTAAAGCTCAGTGCCGGAAGTGCCGCGTCCCCGTCATGATCATCGCCAGGCCATGTTCGTCGGCGGCGGCGATGATCTCTGCGTCGCGCACGCTCCCGCCAGGCTGGATCGCCGCGGTAGCCCCCGCTTGGGCACAGACGTCGAGCCCATCACGGAACGGGAAAAAAGCATCCGAGGCCACCGCGACGCCGGCGATTTCGTGACCGTGTTCGCGAGCACGCGCCACCGCAATCCGCGCGGCATCAACGCGGCTCATCTGTCCGGCGCCGACGCCGACGACTCGGTCTCCGCGCGCGAGGACGATCGCGTTCGACTTGACGTGCTTGCAGGCCCGCCAGGCGAACTCGAGCGCGTCCAGCTCCGCCGCCGTCGGCGCGCGAGCAGTCACGACCTGCCTCCGGCCGACCGCCTCCTGCCCAGAGTCCCGTGTCTGTACCAGAAGCCCACCGAGCACGCGTTTCAAGTCCAACTCGCGCTCAGCGCTGCAAGCCCGCGGATCCAGCTCGAGAAGACGTGCGTTGCGCAGCTTGGGCGCGGAACGGCAGATCTCCAGCGCCGCCGAAGAAAAGGAAGGCGCCAGGATGACTTCGAGAAAGACCTCTCTCATCGCCTCGGCGGTTGCCTGATCGACCTCGCGGTTGAACGCGACGATCCCGCCGAAAATCGAGACCGGATCGCACGCTCGCGCCTTGTCGAACGCGTCAAGCGGGCCCGAGCCGGTTGCGACGCCGCATGGGTTGGTGTGCTTGATCGCGACACAGACCGGTTGCGCGAACTCCATCGCGAGCTGCAGAGCCGCGTCCGCGTCCACGAGGTTGTTGTACGAGAGGCCTTTCCCCTGCAGAACACGCGCCGTGACCAGCGACGGGAGCGTCGCATCTTCTCCACGGTAGAACGCGGCGCGCTGATGCGGATTCTCGCCATAGCGCAGGTCTTGAAGCTTGTGCCACTGCTGGTGCAGCGTGGCGGGAAACCCGCCGTCGGGATCCCTACCCAGGTAGTCGGCAATCATTCCATCGTAGGCTGCGGTAGCGCGAAACGCCTTCGTGGCAAGCTCTCGCCTAAGCTCCTGGGAGACGTCGCCGTTGGCACGTAGTGCTCCGAGCACGCGCTCATAATCCGCCGAATCCACGACGACGGTGACATCGGCGTGATTCTTCGCCGCCGACCGAACCATGGAGGGACCACCGATGTCGATGTTCTCAATCGCCTCGGCATATGTACAGCCGTGCGCGGTAACCTCGGCGAACGGATAGAGGTTAACGCAAACCAGATCGATGTAGGCGATACCTTGCGCTTCCACCTCGGCGCGGTGCCGCGGATCCTCGCGCCTCGCCAGGATCCCGCCATGAACCTTCGGATGGAGCGTCTTCACTCGACCGTCGAGGATCTCCGGCGAGCCGGTGTGCGCGCTGACGTCGACGATCCGCAAACCGGCCTCACGCAGAACCTTCGCGGTCCCCCCGGTCGACAGGATCACGATGTCGAGCTCGGATAGTCCCCGGGCGAAAGCCACGATGCCGGTCTTGTCGCTGACGCTGAGAAGCGCTCGCTCGATCCGTTTGGTCACTCCCCTTCCTCGCCGGATGACCGGGGCGCTCGATAGCGCCGTTGCACGCGTGGGCCGACTCGTGCGACCAGCTCATAGCTGATCGTGTCGGCGGTCGCGGCCACGTCCGCGGTGTCGAGCCCCGGTCCCCAGAGTCGAACGCGGTCGCCCACACGCGCGGAGCCTACTGCTGTCACATCGATCATCACGTGATCCATGCAGACCCTGCCTACTACCGGCACGCGTACTCCTCGCAGCAGGACCTGGCCGCGATTGGAAAGCGAACGAGGATAGCCGTCGGCGTAGCCGCAGCGAATCGTCGCCAGACGCATCGCGTTCACGGCCCGGTAGCTATGGCCATAGCCAATCCCTTCTCCCGGGCCAACCACAGCCACACGCACGATCGGGGCATCCAGCGTCATAACGGGGTGTAGTTCCGCGAGACCGCGGAGCTGAGCGTGCGGATACAGTCCGTACAGCATCAATCCCGGCCTCACCATGTCCAGATAGGCATGAGGTAGCGTCATGATCGCGGCACTGTTGGCGATGTGGCGTTGCAGAGACCAGCCCGCGGCACGGGCTTGATCGGCGATCGCAGTGAGCCGCTCGATCTGGCCCGCAGTGACCGTCGTCGTCACCGACTCCGCCATCGCGAAGTGCGAACACAAACCGACCATTCGAACGCCGCGTACGGCCTGAGCTTCCCCCAGCCACGCGATCGCGTCCTGCGGCGCCACGCCGAGGCGGTGCATCCCGGTATCGACCTTGAGGTGGATCCCGATTGCCACTCCTCGCGCGACCGCTGCCGCGCCGACCACGCGCACCGTCTCCATCTCTTGCGTAACGACCTCGACACCGAGATCGGCGGCGAGCCCGCCGTCGTCCGGTAGCAAACCGCCGAAGACCACGACCCGTGGCGCGGAGACTGCACCGGTAACCTGCGCCGCCTCGTCGAGATTGGCGACGCCAAATGTCCCGCAGCCGACGCCCGCCAGCGCTTTGGCCACCTCGACCGCGCCGTGGCCGTAGGCGTCCGCCTTGACCATCGCCAAAATCTCGATCCTCGGACCGGTCAGCCGCCGAACCTCTCCGTAGTTTCGCGTCAAAGCGGACAGATCGATGCGCGCAATCGGTTGGCTGTTCGACAAGCTTCGCGGGCGATAGCAAGACTCCGGAAGGTTGTAAAGAAGCGGGTGCGGCGGTATCCCTCGTAAGGTGAAAGTCCAGGTAAACGGCGAGGACACAGAGTTCGACGACAGCGTCACGATCGCGCAGGTGGTCGAACGTCTTGGCCTGCGGACTCGCCGCGTCGCGATCGAGCTGAATCGGACTCTCGTGGAACGCGAATGCTGGCAATCGACCGCGCTCCGCTCGGGCGACCGCGTCGAGATCGTTCAGTTCGTCGGCGGAGGATGATGCCTCGTGGGCGTCGGCGGATCTCACCCCACGGATCGGTACCAGCTCGCAGGCAAGAGCTTCCTGTCCCGTCTGATCGTGGGGACCGGGAAGTACGCCGACTTCGAGCAAACCCGCCGTGCGGTGGAAGCGTCGGGAGCCGAGATCGTGACGGTCGCGGTTCGCCGAGTGAACATCACGGAGACCGGCCGCGAGAACCTGCTCGACTACCTGAGCCCGCAGAAATTCACGATCTTGCCGAACACCGCCGGGTGTCACACCAGCGAGGAGGCCATCCGAACCGCGCGACTCGCACGCGAGACAGGCATCGGGAACCTCGTCAAGCTCGAGGTGATTGGCGACGAGCGGACACTGATGCCGGATCTGGCTGCAACCTTGGATGCGGCTCGCGTTTTGGTCAAGGAGGGATTCGAGGTCCTGCCCTACGTGACCGATGATCCGGTCACGTGTCTGCGTCTGCAAGAGATCGGTTGCGCCGCAGTCATGCCGCTCGCTGCGCCGATCGGTTCAGGTCTCGGCATCCGCAACCCGACGAACATTCGTATCATCCTGGAGCAGGCCCGCGTCCCCGTAATCGTGGACGCCGGCGTCGGCACCGCGTCCGATGCCGCCGTGGCGATGGAACTGGGCTGTACCGCCGTGCTCATGAACACGGCGATCGCCGGCGCCCGTGATCCGATCCTGATGGCACGGGCCATGCGGCTCGCCGTCGAGGCGGGACGCTACGCTCATCTGGCCGGGCGCATAGGAAAGCGGCTGTACGCCACCGCCAGCTCACCGCTGACCGATTTGATCGCGTAACACGTGGGTTCGCTCCCATGGCCGTTCCTCTCGCTGATCACCGACGAGGAGATCCCGTCTGCTCGCATGCTCGAGGTCGTCGAGGCCGCCTGCGCGGCTGGTTGCCCGGTGGTTCAGCTCCGGAACCGGCGCGTGAGCACGCGGACGTTCCACGAGCTTGCGCTGGCGTTGCGCCGCATCACTCGCGCGCAGCACAGTTGGCTGATCGTCAACGACCGCATCGACGTGGCCGTGTCGGTGGACGCCGACGGCGCGCACTTGCCGGAGTCGGGCATGTCGGTGGAACACGCGCGCGCGGTGCTCGGCACGCGAAAGCTGCTGGGCCGCTCGGTTCACGCGCCGGCGACCGCCGGAGCCATGGCCGACGTCGCGCTCGACTACCTCCAGTTCGGGCCGGTCTACGACACCGTTTCCAAGCGGGACTTCGGGCCGCCGCAGGGGCTAGCGGCGCTAGCGTTGGCCGTGGCAGCCGCGCGAACGGTACCCGTCTTGGCCGTGGGCGGAATCGACCCGAGCCGCACCGGCGAGGTGTGCGGCTGCGGCGCGGGTGGAATTGCCGTCATCGGCTCGGTGATGGGCAGCACCGACCCGGCGGCAGCCACAGCCAGTCTGCTGGCCGCGCTCAGAGCGGCCGGCAAACCGGAGCCGAGGCGAAACCCACCCCGAGCCGATTGACCCCGAGTTTTTTCGCGTTAGTGGACGGTATGGTACGAGCCGTGCAGCACGCCGAGCACGGTCAGCGCGTCCTGGCCTTCACTCAAGTGATACAGAATGTACCAGTCGTCGACCGGCAGGTAGTAGCAGCCTTTTGCGTCGTCGAGCATCACCGCATCTGTCGGCCGCGGATTCTCCGCCAACTTGAGGATCGCTTGACTGACTCGCTCGAGCAGATCACGCGGGACCATCTCGATCTCCCGGTAGGCGCTGTAGGTCATGGCCAGATCCAGGTCCCGGTTGGTCCGCAACTCGCGCATCGTCTCGTTTCCGCCTGGAACCACCGCCCGCGTAAACGCACGAGCGAGGGAGAGGGCATCGCTCGGTGAGCAAGGCACGTGCCATTCACGTCGGGCAGGCCGCCACACCGGAAACGCCAGATCCCGATTGCATCGCGTGCGGCGCCCCATCGTCCGCCGACACAATTTGGACGGTGCGCGGACAAGCCTGAACGACCCACTCGCCTCCTCCCCACGCTTCGTATAGCAAGGGGTCACTTCCGTGAGAGCCTCCGCCGCGTTTCACGAGAACCTTCCGCTTCGGCGGATGAGTCGCTTCCTCTCGGTGGCGCAGGCCCAGGAGCTCGGCGTCAACCCGGACGCGCTCGCGCTTCTGGTGCAGGCGGGACCGTTGTGTTTCCTCGACTTCGAGGCAACCGGCCTGGAGCCAACGAAGGACGCGTTAATCGAGGCTGGCGCGGCCTTGGTGCGCGCCGATGCCGACGACGTCGAGATCTTCAATACGTTCGTCCAGACGCAACTCCTGCTGACCCCGTTCATCCGCCGGCTCACCGGCATCGGTCAAGACGACGTCAGAAACGCTCCTTCACTCGCAGAGGTCGCGCCAGCACTGGACGCGTTCATCGGCAACGTGCCAGTCGTCGCCCACAACGCTCGCTTCGAGCAGGCGTGGCTCAGCCGTTACGTGAGCCCACGCTTCGCCGAGCACGTTTTTCTCGACACCGTCGAACTGCTCGCGCTGGTGTACCCGGATTCGCCTAGTATGAAGCTCGACACGTTCTGCCGCACGCTGCTGGCGCGCAAGGAACGTCATCGAGCGCTCGATGACGCGCTCGACACACTGCGCGTGGTCGCAGACATGGTCGGCGGTGCGCTACAAGGATCCACTCGCGTCGTTCATGCGCGCAACGCCCTGCGTAGCTTTCACAACTCCTCTCCCTGGCTCCCAGCGTTGGCCCACGTGCCCGCGGTCGTGCCCGACCAGGCTCCCGAGGCGCGTGCCGGCGGTGAACGTCCGCCGAGTCTTCGGGCGGTGCCCTTCGTCTACGAGGCGATCCATGCGCGCCTCGCCGACGTGACGAGCGCTGGTCGGTTGTTTCCCGGCTATGAGTTTCGATCCGGACAAGCCGAGATGGTGCGCCGGGTTCACCAGTGCTTCTCCGGGATCGGCGGCAAAACCGTTCACGCGTGCGAAGCCGGGACGGGAATCGGCAAAACCCTGGCGTATCTCGCGGTGGCCATCCCGTTCGCGCGCAAAACGGGTGAGCAGGTCATCGTGTCGACTTCGACCAAGCTGCTCCAGAGCCAGCTCATGGAGAAGGACATCCCCGCAGCCGCTCGACTGATGGGTTATCCCGACCTGCGGTTCACGGCGATGAAGGGCCGGGCTAACTACCTCTGCCGCGTCCGGCTGGACGGGTTTCTCGACGATGCCGCGGCCCAGTTCGCACCGTCTGACTCGCTCGCACTGGCCTACGTGTCGGCCTTCTCGAACAACACGAGCCACGGCGAAGTCGATCGCGTGCCCCAAGTGTTGCTACAGATGAATCCGGAGCTCGAACGATTCCGCCGCGAGGTCAGCAGCGCCGAGGCCGGTGAGTGCAGCCGCCAGACCTGCGAAACGACTCGGGCCCAGTGCGTCTTCCGCGACGCGCGAAGGCGACTGGAGGGCGCCGAGATCGTAGTCGTCAACCACGACCTGCTGTTGCGCTGGCCGCCCGACTATCCGCCGCTGCGACACCTCATCGTCGATGAGCTTCACGAGCTGGCCGAACGCGCGGACGGCGCGTACGCGCGAGTCGTCGACGCCGTCGAGATCCTCCACCGAATCGACGCACCAGGACGGGATGCGGATCTCGCGCGCCGGCTGAGCGATCGGTACCCAGGCCTCGCGGCGCGTGCGAAGGGTCTCGTCGAATCGATCGGGAGCTCGGCCAGGAGCCTGGCCGGCAGCACCGAAGCCGGAGCGGGCTTCAGCCAAACCTACTTCGACGACCTCCCTCTCCCCTCGGACGGCCCCGGGCCGGCGTGGAAAGAGCTGATCACCGCGGGACTGGAACTGGCCGATGCACTCGACGATCTCTCGCGGGAGATCGCTGCCGCTACGGTCGACGACGCCAGCGGAGCGCCCGGCGTGGCCGATGCCCTACTGGACGCTGCAACGGTCTTGCGCGAGAGCCTGCCCGCTCCCGCCACCGCACTCGTCGTGCGTTTCCGCGGGCTAGCGCGACCGAGCAACACCTCCTGGCGCCTGGTCGCCACGCCGGTATCGCCCGCAGCGGACTTCCAGCTCGAAGTCCTGGATCAGGTGGAAACGTTTTTCGGCACCTCGGCAACGCTGGCCGTGGGCGAGCACCATGCCGCCGCTTTGGGCTCGCTCGAGTTCGAGGAACGTGCGGGTAGCCGCTTTTGCATGGGACCGCCCATCGCGAGCCCGTTCGACTACCGGCGCAACCTGCTGGTGCTGTTCGTCGACGAGCGGCTGGACGCCAGCAGGCTGGTCGAGAGCACGGTCGGCGTCATCGCAGGGGTAGCGGGGCGTTTGGGCGGCCGTACGCTCGGCCTGTTCACGAGCAGGGACCGGCTTTCGACGGTCAGCGACCGGCTCGACGAGACCTTGAGACCCGCCGGCATATCCGTCGTCGCCCCCTCCACCGGGACTACCGATCCGCACGACCTGGTTCGAACATTCCTCGAAAGCGATCACGCGGTGCTGCTGGGAGCCCGTGCTTTCTGGCAGGGCGTCGACATTCCCGGCGATGCTTGCCAGGCCCTGGTGATCGAAAAGCTGCCCTTCGATGTACCCAACGATCCGTTGATCCAGCGGCGTGGGGAACTGATCGAAGAAGCAGGCGGTAACGCCTTCGGAGATTACATGCTCCCGCGCATGCTGCTTCGACTGAAACAGATGATCGGCCGGCTCATCCGCACGCCAACGGATCGCGGCGTGGTGGTGATCGTCGATTCGCGCAGCGACAAACGGTATTTCCCGCGTCTGCAAGACGCGCTGCCGCCGGAAGCGACCCACCGCAAGGTCAAGTTCGCCGACCTCGACGCAGCGCTCGCGGACTTCTTCAAGAGCTCGGACGGGCGTTGAGGTTGCCGCAGCGGCGACGGCTCAGGTTCCCAGCGGCTGATGCGCTGGTCGCAGTAGATCATTGACGGACTTGACGGGCGCGAACGTTTCGGGCGGAACCTCGACGAACACGCTGTTCCACCCGGCCATCGCCCCGTTCCAGAGCCCCGGGCGTTCCAACGCCCGCAGGGGCCGACCGTCGCTGGATTTCTCGACCACGAAGGCGGTGTTCGGATCCACGTAGCGCGGCAGGTCGTATTGCCGGCCAAGCCGGTCTCGAAGGCTACAAACCAGGTTGACCGGATTGAAGTGGGTCGCAGAGGCAAAGAGCCGCTGCTGGTCGGTTGCGTCGGGATCCACCTGGTTTCGCTCGACGATCTGTGGGGGCTGCGATTCCACCCAGAACGGACCACCGCCCGGCTCGCCCTCATTGCGAACCATTCCGCACACGCGCAGCGGCCGTTCGAGGACCGCAGCCGCGTGTTGGCTGAGCGTCGATCGGCCGGCCGCCGGCACCGCCAACGGGGGGCTCACGCCGAACTGCTCACGACAGAAATTGAGCGATTCCGAGATTGCATCGTCATCCCCGCCGTCCGATAGGCGAGCCAAAAGCTCGGAGGTCCGCGCGCTAAGAGAGGCAAGAAGCCCGACCAGAACGCGACTCCAGAGTACGTTCGGCTCCTTGAACGGATCGGCTGAAACGTTATCGACGTTCTTGACGAACGCAATGTCCGCGTCGAGCTCGGCAAGGTTCTCGATCAACGCGCCGTGTCCTCCGGGTCGGAACAACAGCCTGCCGGCACGGGTACGGAAAAGCGCGCCCTCCGGAGTCACCGCGACGCTGTCGGTCGATGCCTTCTGAACCGAGAACCCGATCTCGAAGCGCACGCGGTACGCTCGTTCGTAGTCGGCTCGCGTCCGTTCCCAGAGCGCGAGAAAGCCGCTCAGGTGCTCGGGAGATACGGTAAAGTGTAGCCGGCAGATACCGTCGGCGTCTCGGACGTAACCGACGGCGTCGACGAGGTGTTCCTCGAACGCGGTCCGCACCCGCTCACGATAACGGTGGAATGGCAGCAACGCTTTGGGCCGCTCCGCATAGCCGAGCCCGGGGCGTTTCAAGAGCGCATCGAGCAACTCACCGACATCCCCCCCGGCGAGGATGCGCTCGAGCGGCCGACCGCGATGACTCAGCACCGTCGAAAGCTCCCCGTAGAACGGGAATCGTTCGATGTCGGCGAGAAACCCGAGCATGGCGCCGGCGTTCCTGTCGCCGGCCGTCGCCGCGCGTTGCAGATCCTCGCGCGTTACCGGTCGCGGACCGTTCAGTACCGCGAGCGGCTCCTGAAACATGCGTGTTGCCGCTCCGGAAGCCGGAACGAACTTGATCAGCCGCAGACTCCTGGCGATTTCCTCATACGCGGTAAGATGACGATCGATATCCCCGGGGGGAATCGTGCGAATTCCGTCGCCACGCGTGCACGGTCGCAGCAGCCGCAGGTAGCGCCTGGGGCGCATGCAAAAGTCGATCTGGCGCTCAACCTCGGTGAGCGAGAGCCCGTGCTCCGAAGCCTCCGCGCGGTCCTCGGCTGTAAGCCGCGTGCCTTGCATCCCGCCACCTCAGCCTGGTCGTCGCCTCATCCGCGCGGTCCGCGGCGAGCCGGTAGAAACCGTACCGGGTTCGGCTAGGCGCTCTCGATACCGGCTACGAGCGTGTCGAGCTCGCCGCTCTCGTGCATGGATCGCACGATGTCGCAGCCACCGACGAACTCTCCCTTGATGTAAAGCTGTGGGATGGTTGCCCAGTTCGAAAACTGCTTGATGCCCTCGCGCAGGGCCGAATCCTGTAGGACGTCGTAGGCCACGAAACGCTTCCCGGTTCGGCGTAGGATTTCGACAGTCGCCTGAGAGAACCCACATTGCGGTATCGCGGGCGTACCCTTCATGTAAAGAACGATCGGATCGTGAGCTACCTGTTCCTGGATCTTCTGAAATATGTCCTGCGGCACGGTCATTCCCTCGCTGCTGCTCGTCCTTCGAGCGCCTGTTCCTCGTAGCGGCTCATCGCGCGAATCGTGAGCGCGTGGATCTCGCGCTGCATCGCCTCGCCCACGGCTGTGTAGATCATACGGTGACGCTCGATCAGCGAGCGCCCCTCGAACTGTTCGGAAACCACGCTCACCTCGAAGTGATCTCCGCCGCCTTGCAGGTCGACGGCGCGCACCTTCGCCTTCGGAATCGCGGACTCAATCATCTCGACCAACCGAACGACCTGCATCGCTGATCCGCACGCCGGCCCACGTTCGAAGCCGCAACCGCAGCCTTCGGCAAGTGACGAGCAAACTCAAGCGTGTCGCCGCCTGTTCTCAGGGAGAGGCTAGCTCCGGATCGATGGCGACCTCGAGGTGGTCGGCATCGACGACCAGGCCGGCAACGGCCTTGCCCGCGCCCGATCGCCGCGCCTTCAACAGGTACCCCCCGGAGGGAACCACGGATCGGAATACGAACCGTCCGTCTCCCCCCGTGCGGCGGCGTAGCTTGCGGCCGCTCCCCGAGGGTATCAGCTTGACCCGGGCGTGGACGACCGGCTGACCGCGGCTGGTAACGGTGCCAGAAACGCTGCCGGTCGCGAGCGAATGAATGGCGCCGACCGCGTCCAGATCGAATCCTCCCTTGTTACCCGGCGCTACGAGGTCGCCGGCGTCGGCAATCGCGCCACCGACATCCACGATGCGCACATAGCTCACGTAGTCGACCCCTAGGTCCTCCAGATCGAAGCGGTCGCCGCCGGCATCCGGCGCGAACGGGTCGATGCCGCTCGCGCTGTTCGACAGCACAGGTGTCTGCCCGGCCAACCCGTCACCGGTAGCCGGATCATGCGGGTACTGGTGCCAGATTTTGCGGTCGCTGCTGACCGCGACGTAGGCGAGTTCCGTGAATACGGGACCGCTCTGATCTCCGGAGTGGAAGGCGTTCTCGTAGATGACCAAATCCGGCCCTGGCCCATCGACGACGACGTTGTCACGGAACGCGATGGTGATCTCTCCTCCCTCCCCGAGCGACAGGACGTCGGTTCCTCCTTCCAACAAACCGAGACCCTGAGGTGGACCCAGCACGATCCAGGGCAGCCGTTGCTGGCCGAAACCCGCGAAGGTTCCAGGAACGAATCGCCAGACCCCGTCCGCAAACGCGTCGGCGAAGGCTTGGCTCGCCATGGCGCTGGCGAGCAGGAAGGGCATCAGTCTCAGGCATCGAGCCATCGTTCCTCCGGCCTCTCGGCGGTCGAACCGTTAGCGCGTCCACGATCACTCCTCAATCCGTGGGAGGCCGCTCCAGAGCGTTCACTCGATCGGGTGGTGGCGAGCGTCACGGACTAACGCCCAACCGCCTCTCCGGCAAACCGCATGCGGGCTTGCACGCCGCTGGCCCGGTCGCCCTCCATGCGCTGGTTTCCGTCCAGGTTTCGTGCCTACATTCGGCCTCTCGTCGAGCGCCACGCTCTCGTCTGCTCGACGTGCCGGTCACGAGTCCACCGAGGGGACCATGCACCCGCAGCTGGAGCAATGGATCGAAGAAGTCGCTCGCTTGACGACGCCGGAACGGGTCGTCGTCTGCGATGGTTCGGAAGCGGAGAACGCGCAACTGCTTCGCGAACAGGTCGCCGCGGGATCGTTGATCACCCTCAATCCGGCGCGTTTCCCCAACTGCTACCTACACCGCAGTGACCCGCAGGATGTTGCGCGCGTCGAGCACCTGACGTTCATCTGCAGCGAGCGACCCGAGGACGCGGGCCCAACCAATCACTGGATGTCTCCGGCCGAAGCGGAACAGCGCGTCAAACCGCTGTTCGCCGGCGCGATGAAAGGTCGGACGATGTACGTCGTCCCCTACCTCATGGGTCCACCAGACTCGGACATGTCGGCGGTAGGCGTACAGATCACCGACTCTCCATACGTCGTGGTCAGCATGCGGATCATGACGCGGATGGGAAAGGTCGCGCTCGAGCGGCTCGAGCGCGACGGCAGGTTCGTAAAGGGCATGCACTCGCTCGGCGACCTATCCCCGGACCGGCGATACATCGTCCACTTTCCCCAGCGTCGTGAGATCTGGAGCATTGGCTCCGGCTACGGCGGAAACGCGCTCCTCGGTAAAAAATGCTTCGCCTTGCGGATCGCTTCCACGATGGCCCGGGAAGAGGGGTGGCTCGCCGAGCACATGTTGATCCTCGGCCTGGAAGATCCAGCAGGCGAGGTCACCTACATGGCGGCCGCGTTCCCCTCGGCATGCGGGAAGACCAACTTGGCGATGCTGGTTCCTCCGCCGTCGCAATCGGGCTGGAAGGTATGGACGGTCGGCGACGACATCGCCTGGATGAGGATTGGCAAGGACGGGCGGCTGTACGCCGTCAACCCTGAGGCGGGATTCTTCGGCGTGGCTCCGGGAACGAGCCAGCGGACCAATCCCAACGCCATGGCGAGCCTCAGTCGCAACGCGATCTTCACCAACGTCGCGCTCACCGATGGCGGCGAGCCATGGTGGGAGGGAATGAGCGAGCCGCCGACGCACTGCAGAGACTGGCAGGGGCACGACTGGACACCGGCCTCGACGACCACCGCCGCTCATCCGAACGCTCGGTTCACGGCGCCCGCCCAGCAGTCGCCGATGATCTCGCCCGCGTGGGAGAGTCCGGAAGGCGTCCCGATCTCGGCCGTGATCTTCGGCGGACGTCGCGCGCGCACCGCGCCGTTGGTCTTCGAAGCGTTCGATTGGCGGCACGGCGTGTATGTCGGCGCTTCGGCGGCGTCGGAAACTACTGCCGCAGCGCAGGGCCAGGCGATCGGCGCGGTGCGCCGCGATCCCTTCGCGATGCTGCCGTTCTGCGGTTACAACATGGCCGACTACTTCCGGCATTGGCTCGAGTTCGGTTCTCGCTCGGACCGCTTGCCCAAGCTCTTCCATGTGAACTGGTTTCGAAGCGACCAGCGAAAAGCGTTCCTGTGGCCGGGGTTCGGCGAGAACGTCCGGGTGCTGCGCTGGATTCTGGGCCGCTGTCGGGCAACCGCCCAAGCGATCTCGACCCCCATCGGGCAGGTCCCCGCCCCCGGAGCCATCGACCTGACGGGGATCGAGGAGCGCGTCACGGAACGCACACTCGCCGAGCTGTTCCGCGTCGACCCCAGCGACTGGGAGTCCGAGTTGTTGGATCAGTCGGCGTTCTTCGCCAAGTTTGGCGACCGGTTGCCAGGCGAGATTTGGCGGCAGCATCACGCGCTTGCGAACCGGTTCGGTCTCGGCGCTCGTCGGAGCGCGACTAGCTGACCGGCCGGCAGCCTCGCCCCTCAACAGATCGTCACCCCCACCGGCGCGCGCTTGCCAGGGTCGCCACAGCAAGCACGGGCGAGTCTCCCAGATCTTTTTCGGACGGAACCGTCGGCCGACGGTAGAGCTGTCCAGCGCTGGCGCGAAATGCGCGGGGAAACGCAGCGGGTTCGACAAGGGGAGTGCCCCAGTTAGGGGATATCCCTTAGAGCTTTCGGGGCGCGCTATCCCTATCTGAGCCCGAGACGCAATAGCTGCACATCTTCGATGGGGAGAAGTCCCTTGAGAAAGTCCACCAGTTTCGCTATGCCTATACGTACACGAAGGGTTCCGTGGCACCGAGCAAACAACTCTACAGGGGCACGCGCGGGCGGGGTGGGATCGAGGCCGAAGACATCGCGCTGGCGCTGGCGCTCGTGATCACCGCGATCCTGGGGCTCACGATGCTGAGCCTCGTAGTCCTGGAGTTCCTCGAGATCCTACCCGGAGGCTTGGAGCGGATTGCGTTCCTCTCGCTGGTGGTCTTCGCCGCCGTGGTCGGCCGCGCCCTGGTGTCGCGCGTGCTGTCGACACCCATCGTATACCGCGGTCACGCGCCGGTGATCCGGCAGATTCGCTGATCGAGCTGCGCTCTCGCCGAGTCAGCTACCCCGCGCTCACAGCTTGAGCTCCACGACCACCGGGCAGTGGTCCGAACCCAAAACCTCGGGAAGGATGCGCGCCGACCTGAGCACACCCACGAACTCTTTGTTGACGAAATGATAGTCAATGCGCCAGCCCACGTTTCGCTCGCGCGCACCCGCCCGGTAGGTCCACCACGTGTAGTCCCTCTGGTCGGGAGGCTTGCCTTCGTAGATGCTCGGCGGATGAAAGTGGCGGAACGTGTCCACATAGCCCCGCGCGACGTACCTCTGTAGCGCCGCGCGTTCGACGGGCAAGAAGCCCGTGACGTTCTCGTTCTCCTTGGGGCGGGCGATGTCGATCTCGGTCAGCGCGGTGTTCCAGTCGCCCGCGATCACGAGGTTCTTCCCCTCAGCCCTCTCCTCTTCCAGCAGTTCGAGCATGGCGTCGTAGAACTCCAGCTTGAATGCGAGACGCTCCGGATCCGGGCCGTCCTCGCGCTGGCGTCCGTTGGGAAAGTACACGTTGTACATGGTGAAAGCTCCGTGCTCGGTAACCAGCACGCGACCCTCGCCACGCTCGAAAGGCACGCCGCGGGTGACGAACATCGGAGGGGCCAAGCAGAACGTCGCGACCCCGCTGTAACCCGCTCGCTCGGCGCAATGCCAAGCGCTTGTGTATCCCATCTGTGCGATGCGCTCGCGGACCGCAGCGGGCAGCTGGCTCTCCGCGGCCTTGGTCTCCTGTAGACAGAGCACATCCGGTCGAAAGCTCTCGATCCATTCGAGCAGCCCCTTCTTGATGCACGCCCGGATTCCGTTGACGTTCCATGTGACGATTTTCATCGGACCGTTCTGGCGCGCGCTTTGGCGCCACGAGCGCCCCCACTATACCCTCGCATTGGCGCCATGCGCACGTTGGTCCTGTCCGGAGCCGATGTTCGAGGGCTCATCGACGCGAGCGATACGCTCGAAGCCGTCGAGTCGGCGTTCGCGGCTCACGCCCGAGGCCAAGCGCGAATGCCTTGCAAGGTCTATTTGTCCCTACCCGAACATGGCGGCGACTTCCGCGCGATGCCGGCCTACCTCGAGGGCACCGCCGGCGTCAAATGGATCAACGCACACCCGCAGAACCCGCACCGGCATCACTTGCCCTCCGTCATGGGCGTCTACATCTACAGCGACCCGGAGACCGCGGTCCCGCTCGCCATCATGGACGCCACCTGGCTGACTGCACTGCGCACGGGCGCAGCGGCAGCCGTGGCCACGCGACACTTGGCGCGGCCGGGTGCGGCGGTGCTCGGGGTCATCGGTTGTGGAGCACAGGCCGAGAGCATCGTCCGCGCACACCGGCCCGTCATGGCCGTCACCGAGGTCAGGCTGCACGACCGACAGCCAGAGGCTGCCCGCCGGCTCGCCGCTCGTCTGGCGGAGCCGAACTGCCGCGTCAGCAGCCTTGCGGAGGCCGCGGCGGCCGACGTCGTTTGTACGCTGACACCTTCACGGCAGGCGTTCCTGGGTTTGGAGATGCTCTCCCGCAGCGTTCACATCAACGCGATGGGGGCCGACGCACCGGGCAAACGCGAGCTCGAGCAGTCCGTTCTGGAAGCCGCCCGGATCTTCGTCGACGACTTCGAACAGGCGCGTGAAAGTGGCGAGATCAACGTGCCGTTGCATGAAGGGACGCTCGACCCATCAAGGATCGCGGGCACGCTGGGCGAGGTCGTGGCGGGATCGATTCCCGGTCGGACCGGTGACGAGCTCACCGTGTTCGACTCTACCGGGCTGGCCATCCAGGACCTTGCGGTCGCTCGCATCGTGTACGAGCGAGCCCGAGCGCGCAGTGTCGGCGTCGAGGTCGAGCTGATAACGACGGATGATGACGCGGGAATAGACCGTTGACTACGGCGAGGTCCGGGACTACACCCGCCAGGGAGACGATCCGCGATGAATGAGCGTCGCCACCACGCCCATCCGGTCAACGGCGGTCACTCGTCGCCGGTGGAATCCATCCCGACGGGTTCGCGCAAGGTGTATGTCGGCGACGGCGACCTGCGCGTCCCGTTCCGAGAGGTCACGCTCGGCGGCGGCCAGCCGCCGCTACGATTGTACGACACGTCAGGGCCACAAGGGCACGCAGCCGCCGACGGGATCCCGGCACAGCGCGCACCGTGGACAGCCCGGCGGCGCGCGCGTGGCGATCGCAACTACTCGCAGATGCACTGCGCGCGCAACGGGGAGATCACCGAGGAAATGCGTTTCGTCGCCACCCGCGAGGGGGTGGCCCCCGAGCTGGTGCGCAACGAGATCGCGGCCGGAGGAGCTATCCTACCCGCGAACATCCGCCATCCGGAGCTCGAACCGATGATCATCGGCCGGCCTTTCCTGGTCAAGATCAACGCCAACATTGGCAACTCCGCGGTCGCTTCTTCCATCGACGACGAGGTGGACAAGCTCAAGTGGGCGGTCCGATGGGGCGCGGATACGGTCATGGATCTCTCCACCGGTTCTCACATCCATGAGACGCGCGAAGCTATCCTGAGAAACTCGCCGGTGCCGATCGGCACGGTGCCGATCTACGAGGCGCTCGAGAAGGTCGGGGGCGTTCCCGAGGATCTCACCTTCGAGGTGTTCGCCCAGACGCTCATCGAACAGGCCGAGCAGGGAGTCGACTACTTCACCATCCACGCCGGGGTGAGGCTGCCGTACATCCCGCTCACGAGCGAGCGAGTTACCGGCATCGTCTCACGCGGCGGCTCGATCATCGCCAAGTGGTGCCTGGCCCATCACCGAGAGAATTTCCTCTACACACGGTTCGAGGAGATCTGTGAGATCATGAAACGCTACGACGTCGCGTTCTCCCTGGGAGACGGGCTACGCCCCGGATCGATCGCAGACGCGAACGATCGCGCGCAGTTCGCCGAACTGGAGACGCTCGGCGAGCTCACCCTCAAAGCCTGGGAGCACGACCTGCAGGTCATGATCGAGGGACCCGGTCACGTCCCGATGCATCTGATCAAGGAGAATATGGACCGTCAGGTCGCCATCTGCCACGCTGCGCCCTTCTACACGCTGGGCCCGCTCACCACGGATGTCGCGCCCGGCTACGACCACATCACCTCGGGTATCGGGGCGGCGATGATCGGTTCCATGGGTTGCGCCTTGCTCTGCTACGTCACGCCCAAGGAGCACCTCGGCCTTCCCGACCGCGAGGACGTCAAGGCCGGGGTCGTCGCATACAAGATCGCGGCGCACGCGGCAGATCTTGCCAAGGGACACCCGGGGGCCCGCGCCTGGGACGACGCGCTGTCCAAGGCGCGCTACGAGTTCCGGTGGGAAGACCAGTTCAACCTCTCCTTGGATCCCGACACCGCGCGTGCGTTTCACGACGAAACACTACCGGCCGAAGGAGCCAAGGTCGCGCACTTCTGCTCGATGTGCGGCCCGAAGTTCTGCTCGATGAGGATCACCGAGGACGTTCGGCGCTACGCGGCCGAGCACGGTTACACAGCGAGCGAGCTGATCGAGCAAGGGCTTGAGGAGAAAGCGGCCGAGTTTCGCGCCCTGTCGAGTCACTCGACACCCTGACACAACGGTTCCGCCAGGTGATGCCCGAGCGTGAGCTGCCTGAATGACGGCCTGAGCCCCTACAACGTAAGCGCGCGCAGGACCTTCCGGTAGACCTCGAGGTCGGAGTCGGAGAAAAGCACGAAGCGCACCTCGTCGTAGGGGGAGGGATCTCGGTCCAGTTCGCTCAGTACCGTCGTTAGCGCAACGTGGGCGGCCGGCTCCACCGGATAGCCATAGACGCCCGTGCTGATCGACGGGAACGCGAGCGTGCGCAAGCCTCGCTCCTTCGCCAGCATGAGGCAGCTTCGGTAGCACCAGCTGAGCAGCTCCGGCTCGCCGGCGCGCCCACCGCGCCAACGTGGGCCCGCCGTATGAATCACCGCGCGCGCCTTGAGCCGCCCCGCAGTGGTGCACACGGCGGTCCCGGTCGGGCAGCCGCCGGCGGTAGCGCGGATGCGATCGCATTCAGACTTGATCTCGGGCCCACCCGCCCGATGAATCGCGCCATCCACGCCACCGCCGCCGGCCAACGCCGCATTGGCCGCGTTGACGATCGCGTCAGCCTGCTCCAGGGTGATATCGCCACGCAGCAGCCGCACCTTGGCGATGGCTCTTTCGGAATATCCCGGCAACTCGTGTGCCTCGGATCGGGTTTCGTACCGTCGCCGCTTCGCTGGAACAATCCCGTGCTGACGACCGCAGCCCTCGCACTCGAAGACGACCTGGCGATGCTGCGGGCCGCCGAAGCGGTGGGCGCCGCGCCCGCGTTCCGGACCTGGACGAGCACGGCCTACGCGGTCGTCGTCGGGCGTAGCGTCCAGGTCGAAGCGGAAGTCGACGTCGCCTGCTGCGACGCCGAAGGCATCCCCATCGTGCAGCGGCCCAGTGGCGGACGATCGGTGGTTATCGGCCCGGGCACGCTTCAGTACACATTCAGCCTGCCTCTAGCCCTGACTCCAGAGCTGCGCACCATCGCCACCACCAAGCGATACTGCAACCGGCTGCTCCTCTCGGCTCTGCCTCGAGGCCACGGGCTCGTCGATGAGGCGAGCGGTGATCTGGTGCGGGGTGACCGTAAAGTTGGCGGACTCGCCCTGAGGCGAACCCGAGACGCCGTGCTGTTGCACGGTACCTTGTTGTTGACGGCTGAGATCGCTCGGATCGGGCGCATCCTCAAGCACCCCGCGCGCGAGCCCCTTTATCGCCGTCGCCGCTCTCACGAGGAGTTCCTCGCCAACCTCGGTCCGATCGACCCCGTCGCACTCGAAGATCGCGTCCGCGAGCTATGGCTCGACCGTAGATAGCGCCAGCAACTCGCCCTGAGTGTGCTCCCAGCGAGCGATCAATTCCTCGAGCTTGGCCGCGTCGCGCCGGTACTCGTCGAGCAGTCGCTGATAGAGCCCCTGATCGGAGTAGGTTTCTGGCGTCGATAGTTCCTTGCCACGCTGGGTCTGCGCGGTCTCGAGCTGAGCAATGCGGGTTTCCAACTCTTCAATCTTGCGCGCGAGGGCTCGCTTGCCCGTGGCGGGACGGCGCGACGGTTGCGTCACCGGCGTCGGCTTCGTCGAACCGACCCGCCCGGCGGAGGCCTCGGCCGCAATCGCTCCGCTGGCATCGCTGCGCGCGACGCGCAGGCAGTGGTCGAGGTATTCTTCGAACGTGCCGGGAAACTCCTCAACGCGTTGCCCCTCGACGTTCCACACCCGAGTCGCCAAGCGTCCGACGAAGCTGCGATTGTGACTGACGAACACCAGCGTGCCCTCGAAGGCTTCTAGGGCCCGGGCTAGCGCCTCGCTCGCGTCCAGGTCGAGGTGATTGGTCGGCTCATCCAGCAGCATGAGGTTGGCCGGGCTGACCAGGAGCTTCGCCAGTGCAACGCGCGCCTTCTCGCCGCCGCTCAGAACCCGGATGGCCTTGTCGGTATCGTCACCCGAGAAAAGCATCGTGCCGAGCGCGGTGCGCACGTGGCTCACGTCCTCGACCACGCTGCTCTGCCACACCTGCTCGAAGACGGTCGATCGAGCGTCCATGTGCGCGGCGACATGCTGCCCGTGATACGCGACGCGTACGTTGTGACCGGTCACCGCCGAGCCGCTGGTGGGAGCGAGGACCCCGGCCATGATCCTGAGCAACGTGGTCTTGCCGTTGCCGTTGGCTCCCACCACCGCAATGCGCTCGCCACGCCGGACCACGAGGTTCACCCCGGCGAACACGGCGTCGCTCCCATAACGGTGGCCGACTTCCCTCAGCACGGTAACGTCCTGGCCCGCGCGCTCGCAAGGTGGAAATCGGAACGCGAGGCTCTTCTGCCCAACCGGCAGTGTGATCTCTTCCAGGCGGTCCAGCGCCTTGATCCGGCTTTGCACCGCCTTGGCCTTGCTCGCCTGTGCACGGAACCTTCGGATGAACCGCTGCGCCGCTTCGCGTTGCCGTGTCAGGTTCGCGGCGCGCCTCTCCAGGACATAGGCTTCCCCGGCCCTCGCCTCCAGATAGGCCGCATAGTTGCCCGCGTACTGCCGCATCCCATCGTTCTCGATCGCAACCACGCGATCGATCTGGTCATCGAAAAACTCGCGATCGTGGCAGACCAGCACGAACGCTCCGCGATACCGCTTGAGAAAGCCGGCCAGCCAGGCCACCGAGGGGCCGTCTAGATGATTGGTCGGCTCGTCCAGCAGCAGCAGATCGGGTCGCTGGAAAAGCAGGCCGGCGAGCACGGTGCGCATCCGCCAACCACCGCTGAGCTCACCAACGTCGCCGTCGAGCCGTTCGGGCTGGAACCCCAGCCCCTCCAACACGCGTCGCGCCTCGTGCCGCGAGTACGTCGCGTCGAAGTGGGCAAGATCCTCGTGCAGATCGGCTAGCTTCTGCGACAGCGCGAGCTGATCGTCGTGATCTCGGGCCGTCGCGAGTTGCGCTTCGACCTCCGCGAGCATGCCCTCGAGCTGGCTCTTGCCCGGCACGCTCGCGAGCACGGACTGGAGCAACCCACCACGGGCGCCGGTCGCAACCTCTTGCGGCAAGTAACCGATTCGCAGCCCTCGCGCGCGCCGAATGCCTCCCTGCGCCGGATCCTGGCTGCCGGCGATCAGCCGCAGCAGCGACGACTTGCCCGATCCGTTCCGGCCGACGAGCCCAATACGCTCCTCTTCGCCGACGCGGAGGTTGACGCCCGAGAACAGCGTGCGACCCGCGAATCCGAGCGAGAGGCCTTCGAGAACCACGAGCGACACGATGGCTCGCTTCTAGAAGCGGAGGGCGCCGTCTTCAAGCGCGCAGGGCGCGGTTCACGAGGAACCTCGCACGTACTAGCATGGCCGAGCAGCCTGCGGGGGGGGGGGGGGGAAGGGGGGGGAGGAAGGGAAAAAAAAGCACCGGGCCCGGGG
>CAZKRI010000023.1:0-3230 GCA_964555245.1 uncultured Myxococcales bacterium | reverse complement strand
AGCAGCCGCTCGACGTCTTCACGTGCGCGGTACCGTCTGGTGCGATCGTGCGTATCTCGGGACATCGTATACCTCCGATGTCCACAGGCTTACGCGGCCTCGAGCGAGCTTCCAAGAGGCGGACGGCCGGACGCTTACGCTGCGTCAGCAGTTGATCGTTACCCGCCGGGAGATCAAAAAACCGCGGCTCACCCCCGGCGACCGGGTGCGCATGGTCGTGCTGGCATCTCTCGTCAGAAGCTGGCGTGACGCGCTCCTGCTGGTCCAGCCTGATACCTTGCTGCGGTGGCACCGCCACGGATTTCGCCTGTTCTGGCGTCGTAAGACCCGTACCGGAAGTTGCGGCGTACGGATCGCCCGCGAAACGGTATCGCTCATCAAGCAGATGGCACGAGAGAACGTGCTATGGGGCGCCGAGCGCATCCGCGGCGAACTGCTGAAGCTCGGTATTTTCGTCTGCAAGCGGACCATTCAGAAATACGCCTACGCGGTGCGCGGTCCGCGCCCACAAGGTCAAAGCTGAGCAACATTTCTCAGGAATCACGCGCAGCAGACCTGGGCATGTGACTTTGTCCAGACCTACGACGTCTTGTTCCGGTCGGTGTTTGCCTTCTTCATCATTGAGCTCGGCTCACGCAAAGTCGTGCATGCGGGCGTCACTCGCTCTCCTACGCAGGCATGGGTCGCTCAGCAGCTGCGTAACGCAACGCCGTGCGAGAAGGCACCGCGATTCCTGATCCGGGACAACGACGCAAAATATGGATCCGAATTCGACCATGTTGCCGACGGCGCGGGGATCGCAGTACTCAGAACGCCCTATCACGCGCCAAAGGCGAATGCCGTGTGCGAGCGGTTTCTGGGGAGTGTGCGACGCGAGTGCCTTGACCACACGTTCATCCTGAGCGTCGAGCACCTGGAACGCGTCTTGAGCGCATACGTCGACTATTTCAACAGCGCGCGGCCTCACCAGGGTCTTCGTCAGACCGTCCCCTCACCTGTCGTCCGCAAGCCGGTGGCGCGTAGGCGGATCGACGTATCGCCGGTTCTGGGTGGCCTTCATCACGACTATCGCTGGGCCGCCTAGCCCCCTGAGCAAAGGGGAACCGAGTCGGGTGAGATGAGACCATCTGGCCTGCCAACCGTACCTGCGAGATGTTCAGGCGATGGTTCGACGTCGAGATCAACTCGATGGTCATCGACCTGTGCGAGTACTGCTTTCAGGTCGAAGAGCTGTGACCTTCCTGGACGGGGTCTCGTAGCCGTCGCGCCGGTGCGTGGCCTCGGATCCGTCCTTTTGCGGCCGGACAGACAAAGTAGCCAGCACACACCTCCAGCGGTGACTTATTGGAGCTCCTCAACCCACACGCGCATCGGGGTGGTGTAGGGTAAGCCCACCACGGCCGCGACTCTCGTGCTCGCCGGCATGTCTACTCCAACACGCATCACGTATTGCTTGCCGGGTGCAAACTCGTGTTCGACTATCGCGCGCCCGCCGGCGCTGCCGATCATAACCAACACTTCGATGACGTGAGGGCCGGGCTCGAGCTCGAGTACGGGAGACACACCGAAGTATGAACCTTCATCGGCGTTAAAAAGTGGCTTCTTGGGTCCCATCTTCCCGTCGATACGGTGGACGATAAAGTCCGTAGCCCAACCCCCTTGGTCACAGTCCAGTATCGAGATTTCCTTCTGTGCTCGCTGAGGTCCGTCATACGTACGCACGCGATCGCCCGCGAGACTGCACGCTGTGATCATCATGGCAGTCAGGGACACCAACAGCGTGTTCGTATACCTCATTGGAGAGCCCCCCGTGCCGCAATCTGCTTGAGCCGTAGCCGTGTTAGACCAAGGAGAGTGTTCGCAACATGCTCGCGCTCTGCTCGGATTTGTCTGGGCGCAGCCCACCACATGAACGCGTAATCCAATGCATGGGATCTCTCGTCGTCTACGAGGATAGTTACGGTCGTTGGGCCATCATCCCGCACCTGCTGAAGCGAAATCGCAACCTTGTCGACCGCCTTCGTGGCGCTCAGCTCCGTTGCTCCATCGTTCGTGTGCGCAGGTTCGTTGCTGATCCAGCCCTGCTCGTAGAGAATCACTTGAAGCGCATCTGCAACCGCCGGGAGCGCAGCTGGCATTTCCCCGCTCACCGTTGCGGCGCCTTCGTCCGGTGGGGAGTCATTCGGGATTTCAGTTCGGGCGGCGCAGCCCGTACCGATAATAGCCAGTAAGCACGTCGCCACTGCGAAGGAGCGGGACAGAGAGCCGGTGTGCATGAAGCCCCCCTAGAATCGCGCGCATTATCCCGACCCTGCTGTGCAGTAGTCAAGGGCTCTCACGCGCGGAGCGGATTCTCAGCCAAATCGGCAGCTTTCTGTACGAGTGCTCGACACGGAGACAGGCCGTTGGCGCTTGTGGCAGCCCAAAGCGGATCACGGTCCGGTCTGGACTCCAGTACACGCGATCATTCGATGTCGTACGCGCACAGCGGGCCTCGCCTCCTCCACGGGCTCTAGCCTGCCTTCGGAACGGCGACGCCGTTGCCGTCCTATGCGGCTACGTCTGCTGAAGCCCCGCCTACAGAAACCCGGTTGCTTGAAGAGTTCCGGTTAACATAACCTCCAGAGTCGGACGCAGAAAATGACGCTATTTCTGCCTATCCGCAGGATCGTAGACCGAACAGAGTACCAGCGAGACGACGCCAGCATCTGATGATTGGTCTTCCACCGGAAGATGCTCGGCAACGCCATCGATGACGCGGACGGGGACCGGTGCGTGCCTGGCGGCCTGAGCCGCGAGCTCCCGAAGATGTTCCTCGGGCTCGGTCGCCAGCACTGCTGCCACTGACGCGGGGTAATGAGCGAAATTGATCCCAGTTCCAGCGCCCACCTCGATCACTCGTCCTGACAACCCGGAGAGCACCTCTCGCCGGTGTTCGCCTTGGCCTCGAGCTTCGGCTCTCGCGATAATCCGGGGCAACAACCTTGCGATGATCGGGTGGTGCACTCGGTCGGATCCCTTAGCCATCACGGAGACTCCTTTCTGCGAGGCCTAACGCTGCGCATGAGCGGCCGGCCCACCGGCAATGACATGTACGATATACGTTCGCGCCGGTCCGCTCCATTCGCTTGTTAGACGGCGCACCTCGCGGTAGCGTAGCCTCCATGACCAAGACAGGCGAGAAGCTCCTTGAAGACGCTTTGAAGCTAGGCTTGCCGGAGCGAGCGGAG
>CAZKRI010000022.1:0-67701 GCA_964555245.1 uncultured Myxococcales bacterium | reverse complement strand
CTTTCACGACCACGCTCTCGCTGATGACGACCCCGCATCGCACCGTCGATGGACGGTCCAGAGGGATGCGACCGGCTCATTCGGAGGCAAATGCAGCCGATTTCTCACGTCAGTGTTTCTGGGGCGCACACTCCTAGCCGGCCATGACCCCGCAGTTGCCATATCTTCTCGGTCGTTGACCAAAGCCAGGAATCAGCGCTACAAGGGCCTATCCGTCGTCTTCCCGGGCAAGCCAGACCTCGCTACGCGCGGCGGAACACCATTGCGGTAGCTTGGGGCTGAAAAACCTCGAGGGCAGGCAGCTGTCGGCGACCATTCGCTCGATCGCCAACGCCGATGCGGTCGAGGCCACCCGCCTGCCCTCGCGCGTTCGTGTCCCACCGCGCTACCGTTTGTGCCTCAACGCGACGTAGCGATGGCAGCCGACGACGTGGTCGTTGACCATACCCACCGCCTGCATGTGTGCATAGACGATGGTCGACCCGACGAACGAAAAGCCGCGCTTCTTCAGATCCTTGCTAAACGCGTCGGAGAGCTTCGTTCGAGCGGGGATTTCCGCGATCGAGCGGCGTCGGTTCTGCACTGGGCGCCCGCTGACAAACGCCCATTGATAGCGCGCGAAGCTGCCGAATTCCGCCTGCACCGCGAGAAATGCCTTCGCATTCCTGACCGCGGACTCGACCTTCAGCCGGTTGCGCACGATGCCGGGGTCGAGCAGCAGTTTGCCGATCTTGCGACGGTCGAAGCGCGCCACCGCATCGGGGTCGAAGTCCGCGAAGGCCTGTCGGTAGGCGTCGCGCCTTCGTAAGATCGTCAACCAACTGAGCCCAGCTTGCGCACCTTCGAGAAGCAAGAACTCGAACAGCACCCGATCGTCGCGCACCGGAACGCCCCACTCGCTGTCGTGATAGGCGATGTAGGCCGGATCGGACTTGCACCAATCGCAGCGCACGGGATCCTTGGCTTTCTTGGGAGCGCGTGTGGTCATCTCGTATACTCGGCCGCACAATACCGGTTGTGGGACGAGTTTACGCGCTGGCAGTCGTCATGGGTACCTCCACGGCGGCTGCACGAGACGAATAGGAGGCCGGCCGTGCCGAGACCGCTTACCAAGACCGAGCGCGAGCAGTTTCTCTCCGAGCTGCATGTCGGAATCGTCACGATTGCCGACGGGGCGTGCGGCCCGCTGGTGTGTCCCGTCTGGTACACGTATTCGATGGGCGGCGTCGTGGCGTTTTGTACGAAGAAGGACGCTCGCAAGGCGAAACTGCTCAGGCTCGGCGCGCACGTGAGCTTTCTCGTGCAGCTCGAGGGCGATCTCGCAAAGGGCGTGCTGCCCAAGTACGTCGCGATCGAGGGGCCAGTTGTAAAGCTCGAGACCGCCGACATGGAGCGCGATCTCCGGCCCGTCATGCACCGCTATCTCGGCGCGGAGCTCGGTGACGGCTACTTGAAGGCGACGCGCGGCGACAGCGCGGATGGCGAGCTCGTCGTGCACATACAGCCGCGGCGGTGGCTGTCGCGGGACTTCGGCGCTTGATCTCGTACCCTCACGATCGCGTCGGCCTGACCGGCCGGTTCTTCGCCCGAGATTCTGCGATCCGGCGTCTGGCCCCGCACACCGCAGGTGGTCTCTCGAGTAAGAGACGTTATGAATGCGCGCGATCGTTGGGGATCGCAACGCACGCCCGGACGGCTGGAAGGGAGATCATGCTGTGCACGCGCGCAACCTCCCGAAGCACGGCGAACTGCCGTGGCGCCTTGAAGATCGTCTTGTCGAGCGTACCGGTGCGAAGCTTCTCGGCGAGTCGACATGCATCCAAGGCGTCGTTCCTCTGCCCACGGCTCGTCGTTACACCTGCGACCGCGATGTCGTCGACGTGCGCAGCGAGAGTCTCGTAGAGCCAAGCGCTCTGCGTGCCCTCCTCGACTACGAGATGGCGTCGGCCAGGAATCAGGCGGATCGCCTCGACGAGCGCCCGGCCGTTGGTTTCCACGGGAAAGCTCGTCAGGCGCTTTCCGCTCTGTGAGACTACGGCGAGCGTCGAGCTGACTGCATGAGCGTCCAATCCGAAGATTCCCGACGGGCTCGGGAGGCACCACGTCTCTCTGTGCGCTTGTCGTTCGAAACCGGACCGCGCGTCCGCCGCCTCGAGCGGGCTTTGGCTTACAGACGCCACGCCCCTGATGCTTATCGGACTTGACGGAAACAGCGCTGATGTGGCTTATCCGCCGAGCTTGGCGGACAGAAGATTGGTGCGGGTCAGAAAGTCGTCATGTTCTACAACTCTACCAATCGCGACGAAGTCATGTTCGACGATCCTTATCGCTTCGACGTGCTGCGTCGCGGTGAGGAGTCAACGCCGGTAACGGTTGCCGAAGACCGCGAGGCGATCGGCGATTCCCCATGCCGCAGTCCAGCGGTCGAGGAATACCCAGTCGAGCGCATCGTCCGCGGCAGTGCGCGCCTCGAAGACGCTTTCGACGTCGTCCATATCCCGGGGGCGCTGCGCCAGCAGCTTGTAGACGATCGAAGCTTCCGGTGATGCGAGCCGAACCGTGCTGCCGAGCACCTCGGCGGTCCGTGCGCTGTCGATGACGGCCCTCTCGAAGGCCGTCTTAGCGATGAATACATCCACGCGCGTGCCGACCGCACGGCTGGAACGGAACACTGCGATATCGGGCAATGCATCCGTGGTGTCGGCCGGACCGACTGTCTTGCTCGGCCGGATTCCCCGCTTCGCGAGCGCGTTCGCAAATCCCGTCCACTGAGTCTCGACGCTGACTACCAGGTCGATATCGGTCGTTGCGCGCACACGGCCCCAGGCGAGCACCGGGAGAGCGCCGATGAATGCGTACGGCACACCCGTTTCGGCCAGTGCAGCAACGACCTCCTGGAAGGTGCCCTGGACGTCGAAGCTGGACTGAGTCACCGGTCGCTCGAACAGTGCGAGGTACGTTCGCGCCAGAGGCTCGCTGGCGAGACCTCGTCAGGGCGGGAGAGGTCGGCACCGAAGGCCACCGCAAACTCGCTGAGCGCGAAGCCGAGAGCGATGTTCTCGCCCGGCGAGCGTGCCGCCGACTCACGCACGGCTTCTCGGTTGAGCTCGGCCTCTGCTTCCGCGATGCGACGGAAGTGCTCCCGGTCCTTCGCCGACACCATCGGGCAACGAGAATAGCCCATACCAGGCGACGTTCCTACCACGCCGGTTGCTGCTCGGGTTGGGTCGTCGGGAGCATCCTTCTTCCAATGACACAGCCGGCATGATGACGTGACGACGCTCGCGGAGAGCCGGTCGGCGTGTCGCGCTTGAATGCGCCGAGTGCGGAGGCGGCGAGCTGCCGAGTCTGACACGTTCGGTTTCAGGGAGGTGTGCGATGGGTACCCGACACGATACACGAGCCCGGCGCTTCGCATTCTGGGTTGCGCTCGCAACCCTCGCTGCGACTTCGCAATCCGTTTCGGCTACGGCCGCGACCGGCTGCCCGTCGCCTCAGCCGGATTTCTCGTACATCGACGTCGATAACGACGGCTGCCACACGGCGGGCATGGACAGCCCCAGCGTCGATGCCGATCTGATGGAACCCGCGTTCGTCGGGCCTGCCGGCACGGGGCTCGTGATTCCGAACTCCCTCGTGCTGCCGAATCAAGCCAATCCTTACTGGTCGATCCCCAACGACTTGTGGATCGACGGACGAATCAGCGGGCCCTCGGAGCTGAACGTCGAAGCCGGCGGCACGACCTACATCCAGGGCTCCATCCGAATGAGAGCACGGGGGGACGGCTACGAGGGAGATACGACCATCGGTTGCGCCGTGGGCTGCGGTCCGGTGGTGGTCGGCGACGGCGCGAAGCTGACGGCCTAACGGATACCTGACCATCTACGACGCTGCGATCGGCGACGACGTGCGCATCGTTGCGCCCTGCGCTCCCGGCGGCGATCCATCGTGCTACGCATGGCTCGACTTGATTCGTCCGGTCTCGATCGGTCACCGCTTCCAGGTCGGATCGCCCGGCGGAATCATGTTTCACGAGGGCGGCGCCTCGCCGCTGACCATCGGGGACGATCTCAAGTTACGATCGAAGTCGGTTTTCGCAGATGGCGGCACGATCGGCTTCGACATCGACATGTACCCTGTGGCTGGGCTCACGATCGGCACCAATGCGAGTATCCGGGCTGGCGGAACGCTGAGGCTCGGCGCAGGTGCGTCGGGACCTCTCCTCGTCAGCGCCGGCGCCAAGCTTAAGGGGGTTGGCATAGGCGCTCTCCTCACAGGTACGTCCATCGAGATCGGCTCCGGAAGCGTGATCAACGCCAGGTACGAGGTTGATTCGGCGAAACTCATGCCCGTGCGTCTGAAGGCCGAAGGCCCGCTCGAGGTTGGAGACGGAGTGCGCATCGCCGGTGGCGAGATCCGGCTCGACGCCGGAGTCGGCGCGCTGACAGTCGGTGAGAACGTGTCGATCGACAGCGGTGACCGCGTTCAGGAAATCGAGCTATTCGGTGCAAGCATCACGATTGGGGCGGGTTCCTAGCTGGACAAGTCCACGCGGGATTCGCAGCCCATTCTCGTCACCGCGTCGTCGGTCGTGTCGATCTCGTTGTCGTCCCTGCACGGGGCCGGACTCGACGTGTCGGTCAGCGACCCTGCAGCCAGCATCGTGTTCACGAATGACGAAGTCCGGGGTAACCAAGGCAGCGTGGCCATCTTCCGGACGCTGGCCGGCGGGTCTTGCGACCTGAGCGGATCGACCTTCGCGGGGCTCGGGCTCGACGTGAGTCAGTGCGGCTCGGTGACGGGGCCATAGCGGGATCGCGTCTCTATACGGCACGTCGAAATCGTGCGTAGGGAGTTTGAGCCAGTTCGCTTAGCGGTAGCGACCGGGCGGCCTTGCCGGCGGGCGCGACGCTCGAAGAAGTCGTCGTCAGTATTTCTGGTTAGCCGCCAAATCCCAGCCGCGTAGTGGCCTCAGCCCCGCGCGGCTGACATAAACGACCTCATCGGACCTAGCGAAAAACGCTCTGATACGGCTTATCCGCCCGCGCACCACGGCACCAATGAGGCGCGTTGAGCTGCCGCCGTGGTCAGCGGCGGTCAGTCGTTGGCAGCGCTCGACGGCCCAGGCGCCCGCCCAGTGGACTTGATCCCGTCAAACGCAACGCTCGACCGGGAGCGAGTGCGCTCGCGATCGGCCGTGCCACGCTCGCGTGCGCCGTGGGTTGCTCGCGGTTTGCTTGCCGGACTGCTGGCCGGCTTGCTCGGATCGATGACGTTGGCGCTCGACGCGCATGCGGGCGATATGTGGCTCAGCGGCGAGGAGCTGGCGCGCCTGCCAGCCGATGGGCCGGCCTGGGATAGCATGCGCGCTGCAGCCGATGAGACGCTGGTCGTGGCGGACCTCGCCGCAGCGACGAATCGACATGACGTGATCACCCTCGCGCGTGCGCTGGTGGCGGCGCGGCTGGGACTCGACGGTGAAGGCGCCCTGTACCGACGCAGCGCCGCCGACGGACTGCTCGTGGTGATCGGGACCGAGAGCGGAGAAACGGCACGCGATCCGGCAGTCAATATGCAGGGGTACGTCTTGGCGGCCGACTTGATCGACCTCGCCGGCCTGGACGCGCAGGCCGAGCTGCGCTTCCGCAGCTGGATCGCCGACCTGCGCTACCATTGCTTCGGCCCGCGCTCGTTCTGGTACGGTTCGCACGAACGGCCGAACAACTGGGGGCTGGCGGCAACCGGGGCACGCCTGGCGATCGCGATCTACTTGCGCGACCACGGGGGTGTGCCGGCGCAGGCCTGTCTCGCGGTCGACGAGTGCAATCCGCCCGGGGCTTTGGCCAGCTGCGGCGACCCGATCGGTGAGATCAACCAGACGGCGGCGCTGTTTCGCGGCTGGCTCGGAGATCGATCTGCCTATGCCGACTTCCAGTACGGCTCGCGCTCTTGGCAGGCGATTCCTAGCGAGCCGGTCGGGATCAACGCCGCCGGCGCGACGATCGCCGAGCGCGACGTCGACGGGGTCTTACCGGACGATCAGCGTCGCGCCGGGCCGTTTCGCTGGCCTCCGCCGCGCGAGCGATACGTCTACGAAGCCCTGCAGTCCGCATTGGTGATCGCGGCGCTGCTCGATCGTCAGGGCTTCGATGCCTGGAACTGGCAAGACCGCGCGCTCAAGCGCGCTTTCGACTGGCTCCACTTTCATCAGTTCCTGCCCTCGGGTCTGATTCCGTTCCCCGCCCGGGGCGACGATCAATGGCTTGCGCACCTCGTCAACCATGCGTACGGGACGCGCTTCCCGGCCGTGGTGCCGGCGCAGCATGGCAAGAACGCCGGCTGGACCGATTGGACTCACGCGGGTACGGCGCAAGCAGCGGCCGGCTGCGGTCGCGTCTGCGACGATCGCAATCCATGCAACGGCTATGAGTCCTGTGACGGGACCGAATGTCGCGCGGGGCGGACGACTCCGGGTTGCGTGCCGACAACGACCACCACCAGCACGACGAGCACAACCCTGCCGCCCAGCCCGCCGTGCGGTGACGCCACGGGTGACGGTGAGGTTACGGTGAGCGACTCGGCCGCGGTGCTCAACATCGTCATCGGTGTCGGAACGTGCGAGATTTCCGTCTGCGACGTGGATGGTGACGGACTCGTCACGATCGGCGACGCGCTGAGCTTGCTGCGTTACGTTACGGGAGCGATCCCGTCGCTTCCGTGTCAAGCGGACGCGAGCGAGGAGTCGTGACTGGCTCTTCGGTGACCCGGATGCGGACGACCTCTCCGGAAACGCAGACTTCGACGTCTGTAGCGGTGGGCGACCGACGATCGGTGATGTGGCCGACGCCACGTGCGAGTTGGTCACCGACGTACCGTAAACAGTGGCCGCGTTGACCGACTGCCGATTCTTGCAGCCCCACGTGCGCAGGGCCGCTCGACCGGCGTGCCGGAGCGCGCGCACCGGCGCATCCTCGGGCCGCCGAGGCGGCCGCCGCCCCACCTGGATGGAGACCGCATGAGCGACTCAATCGACCCCTTCCGTATCGCTGCGACCGACGCACAGCTCGACGACCTCCGCCGGCGCCTGCGCGCGGCGCGCTTCCCCGAACGCGAATGCGTCGACGATTGGTCGCAGGGCATCCCGCTCGCCTACGTCCAGGACGTGTGCGCCTATTGGGCCGAGAAGTACGACTGGCGCGAGAGAGAGGCGCGCCTCAATCGCTTCGCGCAGTTCAAGACCAGCCTCGACGGCCTCGGCATCCACTTTCTGCACGTGCGCTCCCCGCACGCGGACGCGATGCCGCTCGTCATCACCCACGGCTGGCCCGGCTCGATCGTCGAGTTCGACAAGGTGATCGAGCCGCTGACGAACCCGACCGCGCTCGGCGGCGATGCGCGTGACGCCTTTCACGTCGTTTGCCCTTCGTTGCCGGGCTACGGCTTCTCCGACAAGCCGTCACGCAGCGGCTGGAGCGTGCAGCGCATGGCGCGCGCCTGGTCGCAGCTGATGCCGCGCCTAGGCTACCGACGCTACGCTGCGCAGGGCGGCGACTGGGGCGCGATGGTGACGACCTGCATCGGTATCCAGGACGCTGATAACTGCCTCGGCATCCACCTCAACATGCCGATCGTGCGGCCCGACCCGGCGACGATGGGCGACCTCACCGAGGCCGAGAAATCCGCTCTCGCCGGCATGCAGCACTACAGCGATTGGGACTCGGGCTACTCGATGCAGCAGAGCACGCGCCCGCAGACCGTCGGCTATGGCCTTACTGATTCGCCGATCGGGCAGGCGGCCTGGATCCTCGAGAAGTTCTGGTCGTGGACGGACTGCGACGGCCACCCCGAGAACGTGCTCACGCGCGACGAGCTGCTCGACAACGTGATGCTCTACTGGCTGCCCGCGAACGCGGCCTCCTCGGCGCGGCTCTACTGGGAGAGCTTCAGGACGCCGCCGATGGAGCCGATCTCGATTCCCGTCGGCTGCTCGATCTTCCCGAAGGAGATCTTCCGCACCTCGCGCCGCTGGGCGGAGAAGCGGTTCTCGAAGCTCGTGCACTTCAACGAACTCCCGAAAGGCGGCCACTTCGCCGCCTTCGAGCAGCCGGAGACCTTCGTGCGCGAAGTGCGGGAGTGCTTCCGCAAGCTGCGCTAACGCAGCCAGCGCTGCTCGCCCTCCTGCGCCGGTACGGGTTCCGGATCGCTTTCCTCGCTATCTTGCAGGCCCTACGGTAAACGCCTGTAAGTGTGAGCCAGCGGGCCATGAGCAAGGCATTCACCAAGGAATCGGACGGTGCGGGCGAGGAAGACCTCGATCTCGAGCCAGAGGTCGAGCAACCGGCGGGGTTCAAGAACTACATCACGCCGGTCGGCTACAAGCGGCTCGAAGAAGAGCTCACCGCCCTGTGGAAGGTCGAGCGCCCGAAGGTAGTCGAAACGATTACGTGGGCGGCAAGCAACGGCGATCGCTCCGAGAACGGCGACTACATCTATGGCAAGCGGCGCTTGCGCGAGATCGATCGTCGCATCCGTTTCCTATCGAAACGGCTGGACATCGCCCAAGTAGTCGACAACGCCGGCAAGGACCACGATCGGGTGCTATTCGGCGCGACGGTCACCGTGATCGACCAGGCGGGAGAGGAGCGTACCGTGAGTATCGTCGGTACGGACGAGTTCGATCCAGCACGCCGGCGCGTATCGTGGGTCTCGCCGATCGCCAAGTGTCTGCTCAGGGCGCGCGTCGGCGACGTCGTGACGCTCAGAACCCCGGTCGGTGTCGAGCCTCTCGAGGTCGTCGACATCCGCTACGACGCGCTGGCGTAGCATGGATGGGCGGGCGTGCGTTCACCCGCTAAGAGGAAGCAGTTTCGGATGAAACGACCGATCGACGACACCGTCGCGTGCTACGGCGGACGCGACGCCGACTGGCATGGTGCCGTGCTCGAACGCTGCCCGTCGTTGCGCGGAGGCTTCACGCCGTCGGTGTGGGTACGCAACGCGCACGTCCAAAATCTACTGACCGTGCTCCGCGGCGACCGTGCCGCGCCGGCGGCGTGGGAACGCGATGAGCGACTGACCATGTCGGACGGCGGTACCGTCTCCATCCAGTGGCTCGGTCTGGACGCACCGCTGCGGACGCCGGTACTGGTCGTGCTCCACACCATCACCGGCAGCGCCGACGATCTGCGCCGTTTCATCGTCGCCGTCCACCGCGAGCTAGGCTGGGTGATCGCCGCGTGCAATCGGCGCGGCCACGCGGACCTGCCATTGACAGCTCCGAGCATCAACACCATGGGCTCGGCCGGCGACCTGCGCGCGCAGCTGGCCGCCATCGAAGCGCGCCGTCCGGGCGCCGAGCTGTACGGCGTCGGCATCTCGGCCGGATCCGGTCTGCTCATGCGCTACCTGGGAGAAGAAGGCGAGCGGGCTCGCTTGCGTGCCGCAGTCGCCTTGTGTCCGGCCTACGACCTGCGCGACGCGTTTCGCTACGCGCATCGTGCGTACGACGTCTACCTCACGCGCAAGCTGGTCGAGTTCTTCGTTCACAGGAACCGGGAGGTCTTGAGGCACATAGACGGATACGCCGAGTGCGCAGCCGCCACGTCGATGGCGGACTTTCACGACCGTCTCTATCCGCTGGCCGGTTTTGACAGCCGCGAAGCGTTCTATCGTGCTTCGAACCCGATGGAGGTCGCGCGCGATCTAACGGTTCCTGTCCTTGTCATCAACTCGATCGACGATCCGGTGTGCGTCGAGCGCAACGTCCGTCGCCATCTGGATGGCATGCAGCAGCTACCACGCATGACTCTGGCGCTGACCCGACATGGGGGCCACTGCGGCTTCTTCGACGACCTGCGCACGAGCGGCTCGTGGTCGGATCGGGCGATTACCGAATATCTGCGGGCGGCGCACTCCCTGTTAGCGGCTGAGGATGGCGAGAGAACGCCTACGCTTCGGGGAGTCCTGCAACAAGAACCGCGTTGGCCTTCGACGCGCGGAAGCGATGCTCGGCAAGCGCTTGGTACTCGGGTGACTGGTACCAACGCTGCGCTTCTTCCTCGCAAGGGAAGCGGATGACGACCGTGCGGGTGTAAGGCCACTCGCCTTCGACCACGACGGGATTCTCGGAGACGACCAGGAGCTCTCCCTTGAATCTGGCGAAAACGTCGAGAAAGCCAGCCTGGTACTTTTCGTACTCGGCGCGATCGTGAATGTTGATTTGAGCGATAACGTAGGCCGACATGTCAGCTCCCATCAGAGGCATCGTCGTTCCCATAGCGACTTTTCCACGCCTTGGCTATCAGGCCGAGAGTGCTGAGTGCGGAGACGGCTTCTCAGCACAGCGCGCCGTGTGGCATGATTCGCCGCGCCGCTCGCAGCCGGGGGGGAAGCATCGATGACACGGCATCGCGCGCACGAAGTGCTCTGGCTCTCGTTCTTCTCGCGTTCGGTCTACTGCGACGTCGCCCAGCGCTGGACCGGCATCGGCGCCCGCTACCTGGTCTTACTCGTTACGCTGAGCTGGATCCCGTTCGCCATCGCTGCCCAGCGAGAGCTCTCGAACTTCGGGAACGAGTGGGTTGCGGAACTATTCGCGGAAGCCCCCACGATCACGATCCGCCACGGTGTGGTTAGCGTCGACCCCCCGGGTCGCCACGAGATTCGCAATCCGCGGACCGGGAGTGTCGTCGGCGTCATCGACGTCGACGGCGACCTGAACGACCTGGATGCCCTCGGCGCAGGCACGGTCATGCTCACCGGTTCCAAAATCGCCCTTCACCGGCACAGACGTGGCGAGATTCGGGCGTACGATCTGGCCAGGGTGCGGAGGTTTTCCGCAACCTCCCAAGATCTCGTGCGCTGGACCAGAACATTGTGTCGCTGGGGAACCCTGCTCGTGCTCCCATTCCTCATAGGGGGCTCCCTCATCTATCGCGTGTTCCAGGCGCTCATTCTCGGCGGATTGGGGGTCGTCGTCGCGAGGAGCCTGGACGCCGAGCTTCCCTATACGGCGCTCGTCCGGATCGCTGCGATCGCCGTCACTCCCGCGGTATTGCTCGACACCGCCAATGCAGCGCTCTTGCAGTCGCGGCCGGCGGGCTGGGCGCTGCTGTGCGGAGCGTTGAACGTGGGCTTCGTCATCTTCGGGGTGGCCGCGAACCGCAATGCCTCAGGTCGTGAGTCGTCGCTTGCGACCGGAACGACTTCAGGAGCGTGAGCGCGTTATTTCGCCGCCAACGCCCGTCCGACCGTTTGTGGCCCGCGGATCACTTTGCCGGGAGTGGGTCCCTGCATCACGCCATTGCGGAAGGTCACCTCGCCCGACTTGATCGTCGCGACGTAGCCATCCGCCTTTTGCAGCAGGCGCTTGCCGCCAGCGGGCAGATCGAACGCGAGCCAGGGCCTGCCGAGCCGCAAGCGATCCATGTCGATCACGTTGAGGTCAGCCAGGTAGCCCGGCGCGATCAGGCCGCGATCGCCTAGGCCATAGAGCAACGCCGTATCGCGGCACTGGCGCTTGATGGCGTGCTCGAGCGGGATGGTCTTACGCTGGCGATCGCGCACCCAGTGCTGGAGCATGAACGTTGGTGAGGCTGCGTCGCAGATCGTGCCGCAATGGGCACCACCATCCGACAGGGAGTTCACGCAATCCTCGCGCTGCTGCAGCGCCTCCAGGAAGTCCAGATTGCCATCGGCGTAGTTGAGGACCGGGAAGTAGATGAAGCCGCTGCCGTCCCTCTCCATCAGCAGATCATAGGCATACTCGCCGGGGTCGATGCCCTTGGCGGCGGCCAGCGCAATGATCGACTGCGCCGCGGTCGGCTCGTAGTTGAAGTCCGCTCCCATTTCGTATTGAGCGAACCAGCCGCCGGCAACGATTTTGAAGAGCTCGACGATGTCGGAGGGTGGGAAGACGGAGTCTTCGTGAAGCATGCGCGCGCGGAAGGCGGGGTCACGCAGCGCCGTCCACCGCTCTGCCCAAGGCTTGCCCGCGACCTCGCCCCACGCTGGCTTGAACAGGAAGGGGTGGATGGTCCCGCGCCACGCCATGATCACGCCGTTACCTCTCAGTGCGATCTGGGCCACGATGCGCGCGCCCTTGGCATTCTCCGCGGCCATGGCTGCGATCTGTTGGTCGAGCGGCAACTCCTTGGCGACCGACTGGAGGGCTGCGAAGGTGACGGGCAGGCCGGTTTCGCGGCTGAGCTCCCCCATCCATTCGAACTCGTTCCATTCGCGCCGGAGGTCAGAGGCCATTTCGAACACGCCATGCCCGACCCGGCCCATGGCACGGCCAATGCCGATCAGCTCCTCCTTGGTCGCGGTCGTGCCGGGGACGAGCTGACCGTCGATCGACTTGTGTAGGACAGTGCGCGAGGTGGAAAAGCCGAGCGCGCCCGCGCGCAGCCCCTCTTCGACGATCTTGGACATCTCGGCGACGTCGGCTTCGGTCGGCGCTTCGTTGCGTGCGCCGCGTTCGCCCATCACATAGGCACGCACCGCACCGTGGGGCACATGGGTGCCGACGTCGACCGTGCGCGGAAGCTTCTCCAGTGCGTCGAGATATTCGGGGAAGCTTTCCCAATCCCAGTTCATGCCTTCGGCGAGCGCAGTGCCAGGGATGTCTTCGACACCTTCCATCAGGCCGATCAGCCATTGGTGGCGGTCAGGCTTGGCGGGCGCGAAGCCGACGCCGCAATTGCCCATGACGACGGTGGTGACACCGTGCCAGCTCGACGGGGCCATTTCCGGATCCCATGTCGCCTGGCCGTCATAGTGGGTGTGGATATCGACGAAACCCGGGGCGACGACCTTTCCACTCGCAGCTATTTCTCCGCGGCCGGGCTCGGTCACGGTGCCGACGGCCGTGATCCGCCCGCGATCGATCGCGACATCTGCGGTGAAGGCCGCGGCACCTGTGCCATCAACTACTGTGCCACCACGGATCACAAGATCATGCACACCGAATCTCCTCGAGGTCTGCTTTGCGGCGGAACGTATCACGGATGGACATCCAGGGAAGGATCTCGTCGAGCACCTCGGATCGTCGCCAGCTTGTCTTCGTCAGCCCGTCGGCTCAGCCGCCGGTGTCGGCGAGGAGTAGGTCGGCGGCCGCGCGCCAGCGGCGCCGAGCAAGCATCTGGCACGCACGCAGCTCGGCTTGGTCGCGTGCGAGCGCACCGAGCGCGGTGGCGATCGAGCGCGCGACCAGTGCTTCGTTGGTGGCTGCGAGGCGGTAGTAGTCGAAGAACTGCGCGGGGAATTCGCGATCACCGAGCGGATCGCCAGCGCCGTCAGAGACTGCGCGAACGGCCAGGAATGGAATGCGATGGCGGCCAGTCAAGCGGGCGACCGCCGCAGTTTCCATGTCCTCGACGTCCGGATCCGTGTCGCGTGCGATGACGCGCGCGGTCGGCGCGAAAGTCGCGGCAACGCCTTCGCTGGCCCGCCTTGTCAGCGTCGACGTAGCTTCCGAGGCGGGCGCCGGCAGCTCGCAGCCGAAGATCTCGCCGCCCCCGGCGACGCACGGGAGGGCTGCACCCGCGAACGGATCGCCGCTCACCCCGCGTCCGCCGAACACGACCGCCGGCTCAAACGGCATGCAGACGATCTCGCCGTCTGGATCCGTCGGAGGGATGTGCGTGCAGCGCTCCAGGGGTGCTGCCAGCGCGGTCGCCCCGCGCTGTGCCAGCGCCAACAATGCGCGATTGACGCGAGACGTACGCCTGCCGTCGCGCTCGACCCACTGCGACGCCACGACCACGTCGCCGATGCGATGGTGGCTTCCGGCCACGCCGCTCACGATCAGCGCTGCCACCTCGAAGCCGGCGAGCAGGTTCTCTGCCGAACGCTCGGCGTTGACCATGCCGATGCCGAGCAGACCTAGAACGACGCTCACGCCGTCGAGGGCGCCGGTGTAGAAGAGCTGTCCGTTCGCCTCGAGCGTCGAGTCGATCCGGGTGGCCGCGACCAGCGGTGCCAGCTCGGCCGGAAAGGCCGAGAGCACTGCGAGGTACGGCGGCGAAGCCGGCCCGTCCCTCGCGGTCGCGCAAAGGCCCGGTCTCGGATCGGCCGCGCTCGCGGTTTCGCACGGCACCAAGACCCATGCCAGCGTGGTCAGCAGTGCAACCATCGCCAGCGTCCCTCGCAGATCCAAGCAACTCACCGGTCGCTTACCTCGCACGGCGATTGCAACGATAGGGAACCTCGCGCAGCAAGTCCACACGGAACGTGCCGGAGTACCCGAATGCTCCCGGCGGAGTGTGCGGGCCGACGGATAGGAACGCTTGCGCTGGATGACCAGAGCCAGGAGACAGGCGACAAGGGCCTTCCATGATCGTGCTCGAGCCTGAAGCTCGGCACACGTTGCCTTGCGAAAGCGTGGACCGGCCAATCTATCCGACGGCTTCTCGTGGAAGAGCCATGGCCGAACGCGACCTGGTCCACACGCAGGCTTCTTTGTGAAGGTGCTGCGAAGCTGCGCGGCAGGATCTCCACACCCATCGCCGTGAACGCGTCGTGGACCAGCTAGGCCATGGTGCCGACCTCTTGCCCAGCACGCAGCGGACCGTCGCCCTTGAGCTTTCTGGCCAACCCTTGCAGCCCCCCCCCCCGGCAGGGAAATGGCGTGCTAGCTGCGAGCGCCCTCGTGGTGGCTGCCAACACCGACGTTGATGGTGTCGGGGCTGTTCGGCTGCGCGATCTCGCCTGGGCAACCGATACCGACACGCGCTCTCGCCGTCAAAGGAAAATAGTAGGGTCCAAGTCCGCATGAAATGGGGAACCATACCGGACGCCGACGTGTGGCGTATCCCCAGTATGGCCACTTCTGGACAGGGCGCTGGACACAAGACAAGAGAACGATCAAGGCTCGAACCTGGGGGGGGGGCGTTTATGTTTCCATCTGTCGACGGTGCTGGGGCTTGTTCCAGCGGCGCTCGGTCGCCGGGCTCGGGCCTGTCGCGACGCACGCGTGCGCCTCTCTGGCTGATCACAGGCGTCTTGGGGGTGCTCGTGCGGGTGGGGTTCGCCCAGGCGCAGACCCCGATCACCACCGGGTTCCGGGATTTCACGTACCCCTCAGGGGTGGGCTCGGACTCTCGTGTCACGTCTGAGAAGCCGGAGAGCAAGCTTTGGTGGCACGACGGCTCGTGGTGGGGATGCATGTGGAGTAGATCGGCCGCCGCCTATCACGTTCACCGCCTCAATCTCGCCACCCAGACGTGGGTAGACATGGGCACCGAGCTCGACGACCGGATCAACACCAAGGCTGACGCGCTCTGGGACGGCACGCATCTTTACGTCGTCTCGCATGTCTTCAACGGCACGAGTCAGCCCGCGACCGCATCGAACCGCGGCGAGCTGTTTCGCCTGAGCTACGATCCGGTGGCGCACAACTTCACCCGTGACCCGGGCTACCCGGTGCAGGTGACCGGTGGCAGACATGAAGCTCTGGTGGTCGCGAAAGATACCACGGGCCAGCTCTGGGTCGCCTACACGGAAAGTCGCAAAACGATGATCAACCACAGCGTGGGGGGCAACGATGCGGTTTGGGGAACGCCGTTCGTGCTGCCAGCCCCGGATACGACGAACCTGACCGACGATGACCTGGCGTCGGTGGTTGCGTACGACGGTCACATCGGCGTGATGTGGAGCAACCAGAGTACCGATGAGATGTATTTCGCCGCGCACGAGGACGGGACATCCGACACCGCCTGGGACGACGTCGTGGCGTTCGGCATCTCGGCCGACGACCACATCAACTTCAAGGCGGTTTCTTCCGACGATGCCGGGCGGCTGTTCGTGATGATCAAGACCTCAGTGTCCTCCCACTTGATCACGTTGCTGGTCTGCCAGGACACGCCGACCCACTGCACGAACCCCGACGACTGGGAGTTTTACGTCGTGTATGGGAGTAGCAGCAACACGCCCACTCGCCCGATCCTCCTCCTGGATACGGAAAACCGCGAGATCTACGTGTTCACGGCGAACAGCACGAACAACAGAGAAGGCATCTATTACAAAAAGACCAGCATGGATGCGATCTCGTTCCAGTCCGGGATCGGGACGCCTTTCATTACCAGTAGCGTGGACAACGACATCAACGACGCGACATCGACGAAGCAAAATCTCAACAGCGCCACAGACTTGGTGATTCTCGCCAGCGCACAGAACAGCCTCGCCTACTTCCACAACACTCTGACACTCGCCGCGAGCGGCAGCGGATGCAACTCCTCCGCGCAGTGTAATGACGGCTTGTTCTGCAACGGCACGGAAACCTGCGTCTCGGGGAACTGTCAGGCGGGAACCCCGGTCAACTGCGGCGACGGAGTCGCCTGCACGACCGATGGCTGCAACGAGTCGACCGATAGCTGCACCCACACACCGAACAACCTGGCCTGCAGCGACGGATTCTTCTGCACCGGGACCGAGACCTGCACGCTCAGCGGCTGTCAGGCGGGTGTGACGGTCGATTGCGACGACGCGAACGCTTGCACGACCGATAGCTGCGACGAGCTGGGCGACGTCTGCCAGCACGTCGATACCTGCGCCCCCCCTGGCGGACCGGTGGTCGCCCAGGAGGTGAAGACCGGCAGCTCGCTCGGGCTGAGCACCGTGGCGACGGCACAGTCCGTGGCCGGAGTTAGCGGCAACCTCTACCTGGCGGCGATCTCCTACAAGCCCAACAAGGTCGTCACCGGCGTCGCCGGACTCGGCCTTACCTGGACGCGAGTCGGCGCGCAGTGCGCCGGACGCGCGCAGACCGGCATCGAGGTGTGGAAGGCGCAGGGGACGCCCAGCGGGAGCGGGGTGGTGACGGCGACTCTACAGTCATCGGTCACCAGCGCGGTGATCGCGGTGACGCGCTACTCGGGCGTGAGCACGAGCAATGCGCTGGGCAGCATCGAATCGGCCAACACCAACGGCGTAGACGGTGCGTGCGCCGGCGGCGTGGACAACAGCGCATACTCTTACCCGCTACTTGCGGTCGGATCCGGCTCGATGGTCTACAGCACGGCGGCGATGCGCAACCGTACCCACACTCCGGGAGCGGGCTATCTGGAGTACGTCGAGCTGATAAGCGGCGCCGGGGGCTCGAGCGCCTCCTCGGTCGCGGTGTCGCACAAAACCACGGCTTCGGCGGGCGGCGTCACGGTCGACGGCACCTTCGACGGCAGCGCGGACTGGGCGGCTTTCGCCGCGGAGATTCGGCCCGGCGCCACCGCCCTGTGCAGCACTAACGGCGACTGTTCAGACGGCTTGTTCTGCGACGGCGTGGAAAGCTGCGTGACGGGGAGCTGTCAAGCGGGTGTCCCGCCGGCGCTGAGCGATGGCGTCCCGTGCACCGTGGACGCCTGCAGCGAGACGCTCGACGTGATCGTCCATACTCCGGTCGACATTGCCTGCGGCGACGGTCTGTTCTGCACCGGGACCGAGACTTGTAACGTGAGCTTGGGCTGCCAAGCGGGACTGCTGGTCAATTGCGACGACGCGAACGTCTGCACGACTGATACGTGCAACGAGGCAGGCGACACGTGCCAGCACACCGACACGTGCAATCCACCGGCGGCGATCACGGCCGAGGAGGTGAGAACCGGAAGCTCGATCGACCTGAGCAGCGTTGCGACCGCGGAGCCCCTGGTCGCAGTCGCCGACAACCTCTACCTGGCGGCGATCTCCTACAAGCCCAACAAGGTGGTCACCGGCGTAACCGGCCTTGGCCTTACCTGGACCCGAGTCGGTGCGCAGTGCGCAGGACGCGCGCAGACCGGGATCGAGGTGTGGAAGGCGCAGGGAACACCCAGCGGCAGCGGGGTGGTGACGGCGACTCTACAGTCATCGGCCACCGGCGCCGTGATCGCGGTGACGCGCTACTCAGGCGTGAGCGTGACCAATGCGGTGGGCAGCATCGAATCGGCCAACACCAACGGCGTCGACGGCGCGTGCGCCGGCGGCGTGGACAACAGCGCATACTCGTACCCGCTACCCGCGGTCGGATCCGGCTCGGTGGTCTACAGCACGGCGGCGATGCGCAACCGTACCCACACTCCGGGAGCGGGCTATCTAGAGGACGTCGAGCTGATGAGTAGCGGCGGCGGGTCGGGCGCATCGTCGGTCGCGGTTTCGCACAAGACCACCGCTTCGGCGGCACCGGTTACGGTTAACGGTACCTTTAGCGGAAGCATCGACTGGGCAGCGTTGGCGCTCGCCATCAACCCGTAGCCCGCTGATCTCTTCCGCCGGGACGACGGCGCCGAACAGTGTCGCGAAGCGATGATCTCGGGCGATGAGAGAGGCGAAGATGCCCCCGGTGCTCGTACGGGCAAGCCGGCTCTATTGCCACTTGCTTGAAGCGTCGCGATTCACATAACCTCCAGGTCAGGATCCAACTCATAGCACCGGTTTGGCCCGCCCACCCAAGGGTGCTTCTCAGCCGCGGCGCGCGTGCCTTCTTCGTGTATGCGCTGATCGTCGGGACGTATCGTTTCGCGGTGCCTGCTGACGCACAATTCGTTCCGTCGGGCGACGAACTTCAAGTCAATGTGTACACCCCCGGCTACCAGAAGGTTCGTGACGTGGCTCGCCTGGCCAGTGGGGAGTTCGTCGTGGCCTACGAGTCTGAGTGGGTCGACATCGTCGGACGCCGTCTCGACGCAGTCGGGCAGCCTCTGGGAACGGAGTTCATGATCAACGTCGATACGGCTACAGCGAAAAGCGGAGCGCGAATCGCCGTCAACCCAGGCGGCGGGTTCACCGTCGCCTGGAGGAGCTATTTCCAAGACGGAGACCGCTGGGGCGTCTTCGCCCGGAGTTTCGATGCTTTCGGGTCTCCCGTGACCGCAGAGTTCCAGGTCAACACCTACACGGCTGGAGACCAGACGCGGCCGGACATCGAAACGCTGGCGCCCGGAGCCTTCGTGGTCGTGTGGAGCAGTTGCGCAGCGACCACCACGCTGTGCGAGATGCCGTTCTTTGGCGTAGGCGGCCAGGACGGAAACGGCCCGGGAATCATTGGACAGCGCATCGACGCGGCCGGCACGAAGATCGGGACCGAGTTCCAGGTCAATTCCTACACGACGAATGTACAAGTCGACCCCGCACTCGCGGTCGCTCCGTTCGGCGAGTTCTTCGTTGCATGGTCGAGCGCACCACAGGGGATCGTCGGTAGGCGCTTCGATGCGAACGGCCTAGCGGCGGGCACCGAAGCTCAGCTAAGCGTCGTGACGGCCGGTACGCACTCGCGTCCTCAGGTCGCGTCCAACGCCTCGGGCGAGTTCCTCGTCGTATGGCGCCATCAGATCGCTCCGTCCCCGAGCGCCGTTTTTGGGCGGCGAGTCGACGCGCTGGGAACGCCGATTGACGGCGAAATCGTCGTCAACGACACCGATGCGTTGGAGCGTAGTACTCCCGAATCGATCGCCGCGACACCCGACGGCGGATTCGTCGTGACGTTCGCACAGGATCGTGACGTATACGGGCGCGCTTTTGACACGAACGGCTTGGCCAAGGGCCCGCAGTTGCTGCTGAACGACGTCCTGGAATCGACCCAGTTGGCGTCGCATGTGGCCGTCGATACGAACGGCAACTTCGTCGTCGGTTGGGAAAGCTACGCGAGCGATCAGTCCGAGGTCGTCGCGAGACACTTCTGCAGCGACGACGACCCGGCGTGTGATCGTTGCCTGGGGCATGACGATAGTATCGACGGGGACGGCGATGGGGTGCCCGACGGCTGCGATCCGTGCACCAACGTCGGCAGCGCTCGCACCATGACCGACGCCCGGGTACTGGTGCGGCGTTTGGTCGGCAGCGAAATCCCCGTCAAGTCGAACCGCGTGCGAATTCTCGGGAGCTTCACCATCGCCGGTGCATTCGCTGACTTCGATCCGGCATCCGATGGGGCCCGCGCGCGCATCGAAAGTTCTCTCGGCGGAGAGGTTCTCGACGTGACGCTGCCACCTGGCGCCTATGCCGGAAGCGGTACGGCGGGTTGGCGATCCAACGGTACGGGTACGCTTTGGAGGTTCATCGACCACACGGGGGGCGCTCCGAACGGCGTGAGCAAGATCATCGTGCGCGACGCAGGAGGCGAGTCCCCTGGCCTCGTGAAGGTGACGTTGAAGGGTGCTGGAGGAATCTACCCCGTCTCCGAGCGCTACGTGCCGCTCAAGGCAATCTTCACGCTCGGTGACCAGGCGGCGTCTGAGGCGGGCCAGTGCGGCGAGTCGGCGTTCGTCGCGCCGGATTGCGACACGACGGAGCGACAGATGGTGTGTGGCGGCTAAGAGATGGTCATGACCCTGCAGTTGTCATAGCAAGGGCCGATCCGCCTGCGCGAGTGATACCGCCTATGACCTCACCCGCACGGTGTGCGGGCGCGGATCTCGCGACGGATCTTGCCGCGCGCAGCGAATGTCTCGGCGACGTCAGCGCGCAAGGGGCCCCGGCCGGAAACGAGCGCATCTTCTACGGCTGGTTCATCGTCGGCATTCTCTTCGTCGTCTCGATCCTCGACGGTGGCTTTGCCTACATCTTCTCTGCGTTTCTCAAGCCGCTGTCTCAAGAGTTTGGCTGGACGCGAGCGCAGACGGCGGGCGCCTTCTCTCTGTACTTGCTGGCCGCGGGGCTCACGCTGCCGTTGTGGGGCTGGATTGCAGATCGGAAAGGCGCGAGGCTCGTCTTCCTCAGCAGTACCGTCATCGACGGGGGCGCGCTGTTGCTGCTGAGCTGCGTCGGAGGATTGAAAGCCTTCTACCTGTTCTACTTCTCGTTGGGCGTCGGACTCGGCGGGATCGGGCCTGCAACGGTCGGCAAAGTCATCTCTCTATGGTTCGTGGCAAAGAGAGGACGTGCGATGGCAGTCGCCCTGATCGGTACGAGCGTTGGTGGGGTCGTGTTGGTCCCCCTTGCCGGCTACCTCATCGGAGGATTGGGCTGGCGGTTTGCCTACCGCGCATTGGCTGCTGTCGCTCTCGGCGCTATGCTGCCACTGATCTGGTTCTTCCTGACCGACACGCCCGAAGAGATCGGATACGCACCGCTCGGGCGCGACGGTGAGCGCCAGACGTCCATTTGCGCAGTCGACGAGCCTCGCCACGATTCGAGCGACTGGACTCTGGCGGCAGCGCTGCGCACGTCGACGTTCTGGCTCTTGGGCCTGACCTTCGGCCTCGGGCTGATGGCCGCGATGGCTGTGGTGGCCCACCAAGTCGCGTTTCTTCAGGACAAAGGTCTGACGCTGGAATCCGCGTCGAGCGTTGCCGGAGTTTTACTGGGGATGAACATGGCCGGACGGTTTTTCGTCGGCTGGGCGACGGAGCATGCTCGACAAATCCATCGCATCCTCGCGCTCTGCCTTACGATTCAGGCAATAGGTATTGGACTCTCGGTTTGCCTCGATGCCTTGGGGCTCTGGGCGGTAACGGCGTGCCTCATGCTCTTCGGCGTGGGCGCCGGCGGACTCATGGTCCTTTGGCCTCTGACGATCGCACATGATTTCGGGATACGTGCGTTCGGCGCGATCGCCGGAGCTCTCGGCGCCGTGGGCGCCGGTCTAGGCGGGGCTGCGGGGCCGGTTCTAGTCGGCGCGCTTTATGACAGCACCGGTAGCTATTCGTGGGCGTTCCTCTTTTGCAGCGGCGCACTGCTCATCGGCGCAGGCGCCGCATTCTTCACTGACGAACCTGGTGCGCGCTCGCAGCGCGACCCTCATCGCGGCGTGCGTAGGAGAGCCTCATGGAAACCGGCAGAGCAAGCATGACTGCGCTGATCACCGCGTTCAGGCGCGCGTATCACTACTCCCACGATACACCGAAGATCTTCGAAGACTCGCTCGCGGGCGTGCTTCTTTCTGCGCAGGACCGACGTGCCGTCGAAGACGTTTTCCTCGACAGCCTCGTCAAGTTCTACCCGGACCTGGCGCCACCCCGCGTCGATCGCGAGGTTGCGCTCGCCCACGCCATGCGGCTCTCGCCGGGGGAACCGCTCGTGCTCGGCCGAGCGCGTTACACCGAAGACAAGCTTGCCGAAGGACTCCGCAATGGCATATCGCAGTACGTCATCATCGGGGCCGGGCTCGATACATTTGCTCTACGGCGCCGCGACCTCTCCGACCGTCTTCAGGTCTTCGAGCTCGACCATCCCGCCACACAGAGTTTCAAGCGGCAACGGCTGCGGGAGGCTGGCCTCCCAGCGCCACCGAATCTTCATTTCGGAGCCGCTGACCTGGAGAGGGAGAGTGTCGCAGCAGCGCTCTCACAGTTGCCCCATGAACCCAAAGCACCAACGTTCTTCGCGTGGCTGGGCGTCACCATGTATCTGACGCGCAACGCCATCGTGGAAACCCTTCGCTCCATCCGAAGCGCCGCCGCACCCGGTAGCGAGCTGGTGTTCGATTACATCGATGCCCCTGGCTTCCTCCCGAGAAACGAGTCTCCCGGTGTCGGCATGGTCCTCGACGTCACTCGGAGCTTGGGCGAGCCCTTGATCTTCGGATTCGATCCCTCGCTGCTGCAAGCGGAACTCTCACCACTCGGTTTCGAGCTTCTCGAGGACATGGGCCCGCAGGAGCAGGGTGAGCGCTTCTTCAACGACCGCGCAGACGGACTACGCGCTTGGGATTTCGGCCGTTTCGCCCACGCGCGCGTGTGCTAAGAGTGCCTGTCGGGAGACGCAGCACCACACGGCGATAGACACCGCGCTTCCGATCCTGTTCCGAGAGCCGTTGCCCGGTAGTCCTAGAACGGTTCTGCCGGCGTGAGCTCGCGACACTGGCGGAGCGTGAGGAGATTCCCCGAAGGGTAGGCGACGCCAAATATTGCGCAACGAAGGAACTGTCGCTAGCACGCAAGAGAAAAGGCCTGGGGCCGGCAACTGAGGCCGGCCCCAGGGTGTGTGGCGACGTGCCGCGACGGTCAGGGTAGCGCCGCGCCGCTGGTGCTACAGCCTGGCGCGGTGTCGTCACGGGTGTGCAAGCAGCCGCGCACGAGATCGCACGACTCCACCGTGCAGGGGTCGTTGTCGTCACAATCGACCGGCTCGCGGACGCATCCCAGGGTGCGATCGCAGAAATCGACCGTGCACGCGTTACCGTCGCCACAACCGAGGGTCATGTGACGGCACTCGCCGACGGGGGCGCACCAATCCAGGGTGCAGGGGTCTCGATCGTTGCAGTCCATCGGAGGGCCACCGATGCAGATGCCGGCTACGCAGCGGTCACCCACCGTGCAAGCTTTGCCATCGTCGCAAACGATCGCCGCATGGACGCAAGTCCCCAAACCGCAGGTGTCGATCGTGCACAGGTCGGTATCGGCGCAGTCGTCCGCAGCCGTGCACTCCGGGGGTGGCGGCGGAGGAGGAGGGGGGGGAGGTGGGGGTAACGTCACGGTCGTCATGGTTGTCGAGGTCGAGGTGGTCGAAGTCGACGTGGTGGTGGTCGTCGGTGGGTCGCACGCCGGAGCGCATGCGGTCGTCGCAGCCTCCGCGCAACGCGCATCCCAAGCGGTGTCACAGCAATACGGGTCGGAGTCACAAACTCGTTGAGTGCACGTGCTGCAGCCGCTCGGCAGCGCGTCACCCTCTTCGCATTCGGAGTGCGTGCAGATGCCGCACGGCTGTTCGCAAAGCTCCGTTACCGCCGCTACGCACGACTCGTCCCAGCGTTGCGTACAGCATGCCTTGCGTCGCTTGCAGACGGCCTCCAGGCACGCGTCGTCGGCCGGCGAGAGCGCGGCGCCCGACACGCAACGGTCGTGGGTGCCGCAGGGGGTCTGTTCGCCGAGCGGCACCCCCTGTGCGAACTGGCGCAGGATGCAGCCGCCGCAACTCTCGCGGAAGTCGCGACCAGCAGCGCCGTTGCGGTGCAGTTCCCGTACGACGGTCCGAACCGCTTGCCCGCGTGCGCGCGCCGGGTAGCCCTCCTCGGCGCCGATCTCGGTCTGCACGGCGCGCTGGATCGCTCGACATTGCTCGAGCGTCTCGGTGCTTCCTGCACCGCGCTCGCCTGCATGGGCAGTCGAAACGAGGATCAAACAGCTCGACAAGGCGACGGACACAACTTTCATGACGTTCTCCCGTTCGTCGGCTGACGTGCCCGCGGTTGAGCCGGCACATCATCGCCGGAGCGCCCCGCTGCAACGGCATCGGCAGCTACAAGGCGCCCTTTGACTGGCAGCTAGCAAGCGCCTGGCCAAGGCCGTCTGCGCCCTGCCGCTCAGGCTCGAAGCAACCCGCCAGCAGGCGGGTGCCCGGGGTTCGTTCACGTGGGCCGTACGTCGCGGGAACTAGACCCTCGGTAGCGTCGTCCGGTTCTTTCGTCGGACCGTCGATCGAACGCCTGCCTCCGTTTCGGCACTCACGGACCGCACAGAGGATTCGACCGACCTGGCCTCCCGTTCGCTTCGTCCTTCGCGAAGCCGAGCGTGAAGTCCCGCAGAACGTAGGCGAGATCTGCTGTAGGAAGGTCCTGTGACCGCACCACTGACGCAGCCCTCGCCGTTCCCCGCGCAAGACCTCGACTTTAGTCAGATCTGCTGCAGGATCACGTGCCCGCGCGTTACCACTCCCGACCGGCAGTTGAGCGATCAGTTCGGTACGCGCACCGGTACCAGCTTCAAGGCTAGCCAGGTCTGTGTGCCTGCCGCGATCGGTCTCCCGCCGACCACGAACACGCCGCTCGCTCGAGCGGGTCTCGCCGGTCACGTGGGCGCTGCGCGCAGAGTCGCTCGCGATGCCGCTTCAGTCCACGGGCGGCTGGCGCGGATAGTAGTATTCGGTTCTCGTGGAGGCCACGAGTGCGGTCTTCGCATCCCGGTACATGCGCTGTACCAAGACGACGACGTTATCGAGATCCGGTCGCGTCGCCAGGACGGCGCGCCCGAAATCGTCGGGCCGCCAGAGGCTGCCGAGACAGAGACGCCAGCGCTCGAACTGCTGCTGCTGATAGCGCACGTTCGCGGACAGAGACTCCGGGGAGATGAGCGCGTAGCCCCCCTCGACCTTGGTGAACAGCGCCGTCAGAACCCGAGCCTGGGGCGTCGCATACATCGCCCACCCCGCCAACTTCCAGTTGCTGATCTCGAAGCACCGGACCAAACCGTAGTGCACGATCGGCCAGAATGCGGTAAACGCGAGAACCGAGCCGATGACGAACCGCCTCATGGGTTGATCCCTTTCACCCACGCGGCACCCGGCAGAACGCCGTGCGCCGCGCCGATCGCCAGCAAGCACAGCAGCAGCATGCCGGGCACAACCCGGCGGAGCGGTACGCTCGGTTGAAACAGCAGCAGCAGGCCGGCGAAGACGATTGCAAAGCCCACCTCCCGGGCACCCAGTTGGATGACGAGAACGAACGCCACCGCGGCCCGCGGCGCGACGCGTCGACGTCAGCAACATCAGCGGCGGCAGCGCGAGCTCGATGGCGTACGTCAGATTGGAAGCCGCAATGACGGGCAACGAATCGAGTCGGTACGGACCAGAACCGGTGCGCAGCGGGTCGTAAGCGGACAGCCGGCTGATCTCACCCGCCGGGACGACGGCGCCGAACAGCGTCGCGAAGCGATCATCTTGGCCAATGAGAGAGGCGAAGATGTCGCCGTGGAAATAGTGGCCGTACAGGACCTTCTGCAGCCCGCTCTGAAATAGAACGATCGCCGCCATCCACCGCAGGGCGGCCAGCGCCGTCTCCTCCTCGTCGATGCTCCCCCGACCGACCGTCGACAGCACGACCAGCGCGAGAAACTCGAGGTAGTAGTGGTTCGGCGTCGTCGGGAAGGAGACGGCGATCAGCAGCAGCACGAACGGCAGCGCCAAGCGGGCGGCCCAGACCTCGGTCTTCTGCCACAACGCCAGCAGGAGACAGACCGACAGCCCCGTTCCGGCGATGACGTCGAACGAGCGGTCGGCATGCTCCACGGATGCCCAAAGCCAACTTCGCGTCGATCCGTAGAGAAGAATCAGGCGGCCAAATGCGCGGATCTGGTCACGGGCGGTCGACGAACTCGCGTCGCGCGCAACGGCGATGAGTCGATCCAGAACAATGCCCCCGGCGCTCGTACTGGCAAGCCAGCACTATTGCCACAGACCCTCGAAGAGTGGCCAGCGAGCTGGCAACGATCGATCACTCTAGCAATCGCTCTACCAGTCCCGTTTGAAACAGGCGGATGCGCCGCGCGTTCGCGCCCAAGTCGCCCTTGCCGATTCGTGAACGGGACCACACGTTGACCACGGTGCTCTCGCCTTCGCGGCCGACGGTCACGCTCACGTCGTCCTTGAAGCGAAAGACCCTGGTCGTGGCCACGGCGCGAATCTCGCCGCCGCCGGGATCTTGGCTCGTTACTTCCCAGCCGAGCGCCTCCGCGGTCGCGAGCGCAGCCGTAAATACGCGATCCTGGGGCTCGGCGAAGCGCTGAGGTTGGAGGTCTGCATACTCCGGTGTCGCTCCGGTCTGGACGTCGTTGATGGTCGGCCAGACGAAGGCGGCGGCCACTCTCGCGACGACGAGGATCGCCAAGACGATGCCTGCTCTCTTCAGTATTCTCATGCCTGGACCTTCTCCATCTTTTGGACGCTTCTACCCGGCCACTACGAGTTGCAGGAAGAGGCTCGCCCACATCACGAGCAGAGCGAGCGCGCTCGCGAAATACACCGTGACGCGCGCGCGAACGTCGTTGGAGCCGAGGTGGACGTAGCTGTGGACGTAGCGGAGCGCTGCGTACGTCCACGCCAAGCCGACCATCCAGTAGCTCACGTTGTGGGTGATATAGGTCATGACTACGCCCACGTAGAACAGGACGGGCATCTCGAAGAGGTTGATGAAATGCCTCGAGACCACCCTCAGCGCCTCGGGCTCGTCTCCCTCTTGGTACGCTCGGTAGTACTTGATGCTGACCTCGCCACTGCGGACCGCCGCGAAACGCATCCGTCGCATGCGCAAGAGCACGATCGCGACCAAGAGGAACATCGCGAATACCGGGTACAGGATCAGATTGGGCGCCACCTCGGCCATGTGGTCTCCTTGAGGATCGTCTCAGTCTCCGGTCGGTGAAACGCGGAATTTCTTAACCGACTCGAGCGTGCTCAGCAGGCGGCTCAGCTTGCTCGCGTTATCGGCTCGGTTGCTTCGGATCACCATTCGGTACTCGAAGTAGTCGGAATGTCCATCGAGACGGTAGCTCAGGTTGGCGATGGTGAAACCTTGCTCGGCCAACAGCTCGCGCATTTCCGGCTCCGGCATCGCCTCGCCGCGCGCGAAGCGTACGACGAACTGAGCGTAGAACTGCGCGGGCATGCGGTTCTCGATCCATCGGAAGACCGACAAAGTCCCGAGCGTGAGAGTGGTCGCGACGAGTGCGGGAAAGTAGAACCCGATGCCGACCAGAATCCCGATGGCCGCGGTGATCCAGATCGACGCGGCAGTGGTGAGACCGCGGACCGAGAGTCCGTCCTTCATGATCGTACCGGCACCGAGGAAGCCGATGCCGGTCATGATCCCTTGTGCCATGCGCGTTGGGTCGAGCGAGATACGGCCCTGCGATAACTCGGGAAACCAACGCGTCTCGTACACCGTGACGAGCATCAGGAGACTGGTCGACAAGCACACCAGCGCATGCGTGCGGAACCCGGCCGGCCGGCCGTGATAGCTCCGCTCGAGCCCGATCAACCCGCCCACGAGCAGTGAGGCAATGAGTCGCAGGGTGATCTCGGCGTAGACGGGATCGGAGAGCAGCGTGTCCATCGACATCAATAGTAGGCGAATGTCATCACGTACACGATGACCCCGGTTACGCTGACGTAGAGCCCGAGCCGACAGGTTCCCAGGCGGTAGCCCGCCCGCCGCGTAGGACATTTTTACTTGACGGACGAGGTTTCTTGGAAGCCATACGGCGATGGCATATGGGATTGGCCGTGACGTCGCCCGCCGCCGGCTCTGGCCACGTCGTTCGCGCGCTCATTGTTTTGGAGATGCTCGCGGGTGTGCTGGCGGGCGGCTGTCACCAGAGGGCACCCGACAGTGGGGCACCGTCGGTGCTGGTCGTCGTATTCGACACGCTGCGCGCCGACGCGGTGTCGGCGTACGGAGCCGTTGCCGGTACCACGCCGCACGTCGACGCGCTGGCGGCGACGGGCCTGCGGTACACACGCGCGTATGCGCCGGCGCCGTGGACCACGCCCTCGCACGTGTCGCTCTTCACCGGCCTGGGCCCTGAGCATCACCGCATCGGCATGAGCGAGCGGATTACCGCTCCGCAAGAGCTGGTGATGCTGGCCGAGCGGCTACGCGATGCCGGGTACGAGACCGTGGCCTTCGTGGAGAATCCGTTGATCGGCGAACCGTTCGGCATGAATCAGGGATTCGAACGGTTCTCTGCGCGTACAATCGATCAGTTGCTAGCCGAGTCTAGCAAACCGGGCAGCTCGGAGTTCGATGTGGGCCGCGCTCTCGACGCATGGGTCAAGTCCCGTCGGGACGAGCGGCCGTTCTTCCTGTTTGTCAATCTGTTCGAGCCCCACGAGCCCTACCGCGTGCGTGAGACGAACCGGTTCCTTTCCCCCGGCACGACGCCCGCGGACGCCGCCCGCGTGTTGCAGTCACCCACCCGCATCTGCGACTCGGCGCCGTCAACGGAAGAGAGCGCCGTGCTGCGTGGCTTGTATCTCGGCGATGTCGCCGCCGCGGATTCGACCTTCGGCGACATCTATCGCCGCGTGAGTGCCGCCGCGGGAACACGCCCACTGGTGACGGTGGTGACCGCCGACCACGGCGAGCACATCGGCGAACGCCGGCTGGTGGATCATCAGTACACACTCGCCGACGTGGCGCTGCACATCCCGCTCGTCGTCCACGGCCTCCAGGGGATCGCGCCCGCGGTCATCGACACGCCGGTGATACTCACCGACGTGGCGGCGTCGGTGCTGGAGTGGGCGGGCAGCGGCGGCGCGTCCGAAACCGACGCAGTCCCGCTGCCGCTGACATCGACGGCCGCCGGGAGGAAGCGTGACTTTCTGAGCACCTACATCGATCGGCAGCCGCCGGAGGACTGGCCGCTCGACGAACTCCCCGGCGACAGCGCGGACGCCAAGCGGGCGAACTGCGGGCCGGAGGACCGGGTGTTCGGCGAGATGGCGTCTCTGATTCGCTATCCGCTCAAGCTGATCTGGTATGCGCGCTACAGCCCGCAACTGTACGACCTGGAGCAAGACCCCCACGAACAGACCGATCTTGCCAATCAGCAGACGGCGATAGCGAATCAGCTCCGCGCCGTGATCGTGGCCCGCATCAAGGAAAGCAACGTCTTCATCGCGACGACGCGCGGAGTCGTCGACGAGCGCGCGCGCGAAGCGTTGCGCGCGTTGGGCTATACGGACTGAGGTGGCGCGAGCCGCTCCCCCGATGGACAGCCGGCGCTCACCTTGCGCGGCTTGCGTATTGCGGAAGCACCCCGAGCTGGTGGGCCGTCTCGAGGCTGTCGTAATGGGTGTTGTAGCGGATCAGCAGTCCGTCGCTGAATTCCCATTCATCGATGCCTCGGTAGTCGAGGCTCGCACCGGTCGCCTCGATCTCCCTGGGCTCCCAGTTCGCGACCATCGTCGCCCTGAGGCGATACGGGCTCAGCGCCCTGGGGCCGAGCGTCAGGAAGATCCCCTCGTGCGCCTCGATCTCAACGTCGGGAAATGTTCGGAAGATCGCCTCTAGGAAGCCGCGCACCCCATCGTGTCCATGGACGGTCTCCGGTAGCGCCGGATCATCCCAGACCACGTCCTCACTGCACATTGTGACGAGGCCGTCCACGTCGTGCGCATTCCAGGCGTCAAGCCAACGCCGGGCCCATTCGGTGATGAACGCGACGTCCAGCGGCCGCGCGTTCTGACTACTCGTTGATTCCATGACGACTATTTCTTCTTGGCGGCCGCTGCGAGCAGATCGGCGAAAGTGCCCAACGAACGCGGTTGCGCGAGCTGAGCGAGTGCACGCCGCTCCTCATCTCGCTCCGCGTGTTCTTCGGCATCGCGCTGGCGCTCGCCCCGCTCGATCATCGACAGGCTGAGACGCCGCTGAGGCGGATCGGCAGCGAGCACCGTGACGTCGACCACCTGACCCACGTCCAGAGCTTGGCGAGCGTGTGCGAGGCGCCGATCGGGGGTGATCTTGGAAATGTGGACCAGTCCTTCCACGCCCGGCGCGATCTCGACGAACGCTCCGAAGGCTTCCAGCCGGCGCACCGTACCCGATGCGCTCGCACCGACCGGGAATCGCTCGGCAACCGTACTCCAAGGATTCGCGGCGAGTGCTTTGAGCGAAAGTCCGATACGGCGCCGTCCTCGACTGTCCGTCGTATCGTCGACTTTCACGACCTGGACCTTTACCGGCTGGCCGACCGCGGCCACGTCGCGCGGGTGCTCGAGTCGGCTGTAGCTGAGCTCGCTCACGTGGATCATCCCTTCCACGCCGCCCAGATCGACGAACACGCCGAAGTCGAGTACCGAGCTCACGGTTCCCGTGAGCACCGCGCCTACTCGGATCCGTTCCCACGCTCGAGCCGCCGCCGCTGCCGCTTCCGCTTCGAGCAGAGCACGGCGCGACACGACGATGTTGCGGCCGCCCTGCTCGACTCTGGTTACGCGAAACAGGAGCCGGCGGCCGACGTACTCGGAGCCCGCGATGCGCTCGCCGCCGGCACGACGGTCGATCTGCGAGCCCGGACAAAAGGCGCGCGCCGTGCCGATCTGCACGTCGAAGCCGCCCTTGATCTCCGCCGTAACGATGCCTTCGATCGGGAGCTCGTGCGCCACCGCCTGTTCGAGCTCGGCGGCGCTGTTGCCGCTGCGTCCCATCGCGCGCCGCAGGATGGGGCTTCCGGAGCGGCTGCCGTCGTCCACGACGGTCGCTTCGATCTCGTCGCCAACCGCGACGCGAAGCTCGCCGGTGGCGGGGTCGCGCAATTCCGCTGCATCGATGGTTGCCTCGCCTTTGTCGCCGATTGCCACGAAGACGCTCGACTGGCTGACGGCGATTACCTTGCCGGAGACCAGGTCGCCAACGGCGATCGTCTGTGGCTTGGTCTGCCCCTCGCTCGCAGCGAACAGCGTCGAGAAATCCTCTTCTGCGGGAGGCGGATCAGGAGGAGATGACTTCGACATCAGAAATCCTGGGCGTACGGCGTCAGTCAGCCACGCTCGTCGTCCGCAAGGTACATGTCGTTGCCAAGATTCGCGAGCGCTCGCCTCGGCACGTTGGCGGCCCAGTGCGCCACTGCATCCGATCATCCCGCTGGCCGGAGCGACTGTGGGGTCCAGCTTCTGCGGGGCGTATACGGACGCTTCGTGGTCATGACATCGTGTCAGGGGCGGACGGGTTCCGCCGGCGCTGAGGCACGATGTGGCCGGCCAGCTCCGAGCCGGGCTCCAGACAGAGGAGCCGCACGCGCCCGGTGGCGACGAGGCGTCCGGTGGCGTCGGTGACGTGGGCCTCCCAGACCTGGGTACGCCGGCCACGCGTGAGCGGCATGGCGCGTGCCGTCAAGCGGCCTTCGCGCACCGCATGGATGAACGACGTGTGGTTCTCGACGCCCACCACCGACTGCCCCCGGGCCAGCGCTGCCAGACCGGCGCCGGTCGAGCAGACGCTCTCGATGACGGCGCAGTGCACCCCGCCGTGCACGATACCGTAGGGTTGGAGGTGCTGTGGCCCGATGTCGTACTCCATGACTACTTCGTCGGCGGTGGCCTGGACGTAGCGCAAGCTCATCGCGATATCGAAGCCGCCGCGATTCGCGTTCAGCAGCGCTACTGGATCGGTCGGCACGCTCGTGGGCATGCCCACGTCCTTAGCTCATGCTCTGATGTGGGGCCAGCGTTGGCCGCCACCGGCGTCAGTCGGCGAAGCGCGTGCGCCCGGGGCCGATCACGGTCCTTTGATCAGGAACTGCGACAGTGTCTGCTTCTTGATGCCGGCGACCGGGAACGTCGTCTTGAAACACTCCGTCGTGAAGCCGTCGGTGACGAGCATCTGCACGATCACCGGAGCCACGATCGGAGCCGTGGAAGGTGGATCGCTGTACCGTTCCTTGGCCTTGACGCTGAGCTTCGACTTGCCCGCGTCGCCGGCCTTGAAGGTCAACCCGATGACGCCACCGCTCAGCCGTGGCTGTTTGCTGTTCTTGTACTTGAAGCCTTTGGGTGGCGAGCCGTTCGCTTTCCAGCACGGCTTGCCGCTGCATAGCGGGACAACGGCATTGGGGGAAAGATCCTTTTGCAGGATCGGCTGCGCGCTGCCCGAGGTGTCGTAGATGCACAGCCGGTACTTGCTCGAGAGGCTGACGGGGTCCTGGAAGTTGAAGGCCGCGGTGGCCACTCCCTTCTGCCACTTCCACGAGAACTTGTTCTTCTTGCCCGGCGTCCCCACGTTGGTGATCGACAGCGCCGACTTGCCTAGGCCGGAGACGTCGGCGAGATAGCACGAGCCGTCGAGTTCGGGAGCAGAGCCGCAAACGAGCGCAGGCGGCGCGACGAACGGCGGCACGATGTCGAAGCCGTCGAGGTTGTCGCCACCGACCGCAGCTGTCACCGGGTTGGGGCCGCAGAAGGCGCCCTTCCACAGGCCGTAGCTGATCGAATCGATGATGATGCAGGGTACACCCGGGAAACCCAGCGGGGTGCCCTCGGTAAGGATGTCGCCTGCGTTGATCGAAAAGCCCATGCAATCGAGCGCGCCGATCGCGGGCGACGCCGACGAAAGCGAGTACAGGATCCGGTCGGGGCCGGGGAACGGGGCGTAGACGCCGTCGAGGGCAACGTCGTTGACGACCAAGCCGTCGATGTCGTCGAGCGGCCCGAGCGCAAGCAGCCCGGCAGGCGCATAGATGAACGCGACCCCACCGAGCGACACGAGCACGTCGGCGGGCAAAAAGCCGCTGGCCGCCGCAGTCGGGGGGTCTACCGAATAGTAAAGTGGGCGGTCGCCGATCCCGTCGGCCGGTGCGACGTCGAAGGGAATGATTCCGCTCGCCGGCCCCTCGAAATCGTATGCGTCGACGTCGTCGATCGGCTGGTTCCCCGGCGCCGGGCCGGCGGGGAAGGTCGGCTCGATGCGTGCCGTGCCCGGCGCGGGGGGGAACGGGCATGGGAACGAGCGCAATCCATCTCCGTCGGCGAGCTGCCACTGCGGCAGCATGCTGCCGGGAATGGGGCCGATGCCGAGCGGAGCGGCGTTCAACGCGGACGAAAAAATGTCGTCTGCGGCGTCGGTGGACTGGTTGTTGGCATTGTTGCCGAGGAACAATCCGCAAGACTCACTGCCGACATCGGGGGCCAGAAGCCCGGGCGAGGCGGTCGCACAGGTGGATGTGGTGTCCCCCGTCGCGAGCTTGTCGACCGAGAATTGCAGCGTGAGAAAGCCCGCCGGAATCGGCAGCGGCAGCGGGCCGAAGAAGAAGACGCTGGCGCCGCTGCAAAACGCGTCCACGTTCGCCAGCGCCGCAGGTCCAGGCCAACCAAGGCCGCATCCCGGCGGTCCCATCGGCAAGCTCTGGACCGCGTCGAAGATGTCGCCGGCCGGCGAAAACCCCCCGATGCACGGCCCGATAGGCGGCGGCAGCGGCAGCGAAACGGAAGCCGTCGAGAGCGAGACCGACTGCGCTTGGGCATGGCCGGCCACCAACGTGCCGGAGGTTACGAAGAACACTGATGCTACGAGAAAAAGGAAGGCCCTTCGGCCGCGACCACGAGAAGAAGAAATGGACATGCTACCCCCTTGAGAGCGCTGACCGCCTCGAGTCGTGCTGAGACACCGTCTACTCCCGGCGACATGGGCTAGTCAAGGGCCAAAAACGATCCGAACGAGAGCGGTGGTAGCGGCGAGATTGTGTCGGTCCGGCCGCGATGCACTATGGTTTCGATGCTGGCCGTACCAAAGTTCGAGCTTTGCGGCGGCGAAACCTGGCGCAACCCCTTCGACATGTATGCGGCGTTGCGCGACCACGATCCTGTTCACCATGTCGCGGACAGAGACTTCTACGTTCTGACCCGCTTCGCCGACGTCTGGGCGGCGGCAGGAGATCCGGTTACGTTCTCCTCAGCCGAAGGGCTTACCGTCAACTACGGCGAGATCGAGGCGACCGGCATGGGAGATGCCACGCCAATGGTGTTTCTCGATCCGCCTGAGCACACGAAGTTTCGTTCGCTCGTAACGAAGGGACTCACGCCCCGCAAGGTGTCGACGATCGAGCCTGACGTCCGCGGCTTCGTCGTCGAACGGTTGGACAACATCCGTGAGTTCGGCAGCGCCGACATCGTCGCCGAGCTCTTCAAACCGCTGCCTAGCTTCGTCGTTGCCCACTACCTCGGTGTGCCGGTTGCGGATCGCGTTCTGTTCGACCGGTGGACGCAAGCGATCGTGCAAGCCGCGGCGAGCGGCGACCCGACGGCCGCCGGCGACCCCTTCGGTGAGCTACTCGCTTACTTCGCGGACCTGGTCGAGCGCCGCCGCACCGAGCCGGGTGACGACATCGTGTCGGATCTGACGCGGCTCGGTGAGGACACCGTGTCGATTGCACGCATCCTCGGGTTTGCGTTCACCATGGTCACCGGCGGCAACGACACCATCACGGGCCTGCTCTCCGGATCGGCCTGTCTGCTGACCGAGAATCCGGATCAGCGCGCCAAGCTCATCGCGAACCCGGCGCTGATTCCGAACGCCGTCGAAGAACTGCTCCGCCTGACCTCGCCGGTACAGAACCTCGCCCGTACGGCGACGCGCAATGTCGAACTGCACGGAGTGAAGATCCCCGAGGGGAAGAAGGTATTGCTCGGCTACGCCGCGGCGAACCGCGACGACCGGGAGTTCGGACCGACCGCTGAAGATCTCGACGTCGAGCGCAAGATCAGGAAGATCCTTACGCTGAGTTACGGCACGCACTACTGCATCGGTGCCGCCGCTGCCCGGCTGCAGGCCCGCGTCGTACTCGAAGAGCTGCTCGACAGATGCCCGAATTTTCAGGTCGCCGTCGATGCCGGAGTCTACGCGCAGGGAGCGTACGTCAGACGCCACCTGTCTTTGCCATGGAAGGCGTCGTAAGCGCGCCTGACGTGCATCTATGCGTCTACTGCTCCGCTTCCCACGGCGGAGCGAAGGGCCGGTTCAGACGCGGCTGTGGGACCAGGCGCGGGTCGGGGATCGCTCCCGCCTCGCGCACGAAGTCCGCGTAGTAGGCGAGAATGCCTGCGCGCTCGAGAACGCGGTCGAGCGCCTCGCTGCGCAGCGACGCATAGCGGGCCAGCAGCACGCGTCGCGCGTTCACCACGAACGGCGTGGCCGCGACCTCGGCTCGCACGCCGCTCTCGAACACGAGCGAGGCGGTTCCTTCCTGCGCCGCTCGGCTGATCCAGGGCAGGTAGTGGCGCCCGAGCTGGGCGAGCAGGACGATGAGCGTGTCGGGCACGTCGCCCGCTGCGGCCCAGGGCCCGAAGCTCTGGCTCTCGGGCTCGAGCAAGCGGTGCGTGTGCGTCACGAGCGCGGGGGCGTCGGCGTCGAGCCAGCGCCGGCAGAGCGGATCGTTCGCGAAGTGCGCGGCGCAACTCCCGAGGATGGCGAAGTCGGCGAGGGAAGGGCGCTCACCGAAGAGGTAGGGGCGCATGGCGAGGTGTGCCCCGACCGCGCGCTGCCAGGGACGCAGCACCTCGTCGATCCAGGCCGCGACGTTCTCGGCGGTCACGCCGAAGGGCGCACAGCTCGCACTCACGTGCGCGCGCACCAGCTCGAAGGCCTGGTCGCAGCTCAGCGGCGCTTCATGCGTCGCATCCCGTGCGAGCTCGAAGCCGCCAACCCGCGCGTTCTCTTCGAAGTGCCAGCGTGAGCCGACCGCCGGCCGGTACAGCCACTCGTCGACGAAGTCTTCGAGTGCCGCGTCGAGGAAGCGCTGCACTGGATCCGGCGGCAGCAGTGCCGGATCGCCGAAGCGCAGCTCGAGGTGATGGATCAGGTCGGTGGTGTCCCAGGTCCATTCTCCCTCCGGCGTTCGCACCACCGGGATGCCGCCCGGCCAGCCCGCGCTACGCGCCTCGGAGCCTGCGCCCGCGAAGCGGCGCAGGCGATAAGGAATGCCCTTGTAGGCGAGCACGCCCTCGAGCTTGCGCGTGAAAAAAGACTGACTCATGCCGTATACGAGGTAGAGCGGGGTCGATGGCATCGGGACCTCTACGCGATGGCCGCGAGGCTCATCCTGGGGCCAGGTAGAGCTTGAAGGGACGCCGCTCCACCCGATGACGCGGCTTGTAGGCTACCGCCGCCTCGCAGCCCGTGCCGCGAAGCGCCCGGTCGACGGCCGCACGGCCGCCGGAATCGAGCGCGGCGTATGCGCTGCACAGCCGCTGCACCATGAAGAGCGTGTACGACGTCGTGACACGCTGGAAGCCCACGCCGCGCAGCACCGACGCATGCGTACCGACCACGCGCGGTAGCTCCTCCGTCGGGTCCGTGTGACCGTCGGCCCAGGTCTCGAATCCGCGCGCGCCGTCCAAGAGAACCGGAATTGCATCGCGACCGATCAGCTCGAGCAGCGGACGCATGGTCGGGGCCAACGCATCCTTGGCGAGCCAGGCGCCAGGCACGTCCGGGTCGGGATGCAGAAGGCGACCAATCCAGTGACACGTGCGCGGAGCTGTCTCGCGCAGGAGACGACCCGGCACCGCATCGTTGAACAGGTGCGCGTACATCGGACCGAACAGCGCACAGTCGGCCAGCGACGGCCATGAGCCCAACAGATACGGCTGTTCCGCGAGGTGTGCCTCGAGTCCGGCGAGCAAGTCGCGCAGGTGAGCCTCGATTGCGGGGGCGGTCTCCGGCGTCGCGCCGATCAGAAGAGTGAAAGCTTTGACCACACTGGCGAACTTGTCCGCACGCCGTGGGTCGCCGGTGATCGACGCGAACTCGCTGCGTGCCTTCGCCTCGCTCTCGGGAAAATTCCACCGATAGTGGAGGCCCGGGAGCATCATGAACTCGTCGCAGTACACCTCCCAGAGATAGGCGACGATCCGTTGCACGGGCGTGATCGGGAAAAGCGGTGGATCAGGAAAGCGAATCTCCAGTGCATCGAGAATGTCGCTCGAATCCTGGATCGTCTCGCCCTCGGGATCGACGACGACGGGGATCATCGCGAACCCGACACGGGGGGTGATGACCTCACGGTAGACGCGACTGGTCGCGAGCACCTCGACGTGTGGTACCCGCTTCCAGCGAAACGCCGGACGGACCTTGGCCGAAAAGTAGGACTCCTCGGCCATGTAGAGCCGGTAGAAGGTGTCGCGGTTGACAGAGCGGTGGATGGAATCTGCCATCGAGATCCGCGTTTGTAGCGTGTTCGTTGCTGGTTGGTCAACGACACTGGGAGCTGCGCGAAATGAACGGCGATCCGGTCCGCGCCGGGAAGCCCCCCCCCGGAAGGGGTCGCCAGTGTGCGGTATTTCTCTTGACAGGGGGCGTGGCGTCCTGCCACGTGTAGGCAGCGGGGGAACACATGAGACTTCAAGGTTTTCGTTTCGGCGCGATCGCCCTCGGCCTGAGACTACTGCAACCCGCCGGCGCGTTGGCGGAGCCCCCCGCACAAGACTGGGTCCGCACCGAAACGCGCGAGGACTGCAGTAGCTACAATCCGTTGCGCGGCCCGTTTTTCGGGGAAACCCACATTCACACCGCCTTCTCGGGTGACGCTGTGTTCGTTCGCGTCCGTAGCACGCCGCGCGACGCCTATATGTTCGCGCAGGGGGACCAGGTCGGGCTACCGCCCTACGATGCGCTGGACCAGCCGACCCGGTTCGCTCAGCTACGTCGGCCCCTCGATTTCACCGCCGTCAGCGACCACGCCGAATGGATGGGCGAGGTGAGAACGTGTCTGAATTCGGGGCTGCCCGGGTACGACGACCCCATCTGTGCCGCGTTGAGGACCGAGATAGCCAGCCCGCCGGCGGGCATCGAGGCTCCGCTGCCTCTCGTCGTCATTGCGTTCCAGTTGACGATTTTCAGTCCTGACCCGATGCGTCTGGCGCTCTGCGGCGCGGGCGACGTCAACTGTCTGACTCAGGCTGGGCTGGTGTGGCAGGACGAGCTGGATGCGGCGGAGGAATTCTACGACCGGACCTCCGCGTGCAGCTTCACGACCTTTCCGGCTTACGAATGGACCAACAATCTCAACGGCTACAATCTGCACCGCAATATCATTTTCCGAAATGCGGAGGTCCCGGTGCTTCCGACCAGCTACTACGAGGAGCCGCAAGTCGAAGGACTTTTCACCGCGCTGGAGAACGACTGCCTAGACGCGCCGGGAAACTGCGACTTCGTATCGATTCCCCACAACTCGAATGCGAGCGGCGGCTTGATGTTCGAGCCCGCCAACGCCGACGGCAGCCCTCTGACCAAGGCGGGCGCCCTGCGACGTAGTGCCCATGAGACGCTGGTGGAAGTGTTCCAGCACAAAGGCAGCTCCGAATGCCACCCGGCGAGCTCGCCAAACGACGAGCTCTGCGGCTTCGAGCGCCTCAATCGCCTGCAGCTTTTCAGTAACGCGGACCTGAGCGCGATACCCCCGGCGTCGAACTTCGTCCGGCCGGCGTTGCAGGAAGGCCTTCGACAGCACGATCTGTTGGGCGCCAATCCGTTCAAGTTCGGTCTGGTCGGTAGTACCGACGGGCACAACGCCACGTCGGGTGCGACGGTCGAGGAGGATTTCGCGAGCACGGGTCACCTGGGCCTGCGAGACGGAATTCCGGAGAATCTGCTTTCGCGGATCGGTCCTGGCGGCGTCGTGACCAATGGCGGCGGTCTCGCGGTGCTGTGGGCCGAGGAAAACTCTCGCGATTCCCTGTTTGCAGCCATGCGGCGTCGCGAGGCGTATGCGACGAGTGGCACGCGGCCGATCGTGCGCTTTTATGGCGGGCGTCTCTCCGCCGACATGTGTGACAGCTCTGACTTCGCCGAGGATGGCTACACCCACGGCGTACCGATGGGAGGAGACATCGGCCCCAGCCTTGGGCTCAAAAGCCCGCGGTTCGCGGTCATGGCGATGCAGGATCCGGGCGGTTTCGGCGAGCCGGGCACGCCGTTGCAGCGCATCCAGATCATCAAGGGCTGGGTCGATGCCGACGGAGTAGCTCACGAGCGCGTTTATGACGTGGCCGGCGACCCCGACAACGGCGCCGGGGTCGACCTGCCGACGTGCGCGCCGATGGGCAGCGGCCACGCATCGCTCTGCAGGGTCTGGCAGGATCCGGAGTTCGAGCCGGCGGAACGCGCCTTCTACTACGCGAGAGTCATCGAGAACCCCGTGTGTCGATGGAGTACGCGGCTATGCAACGACCTCGGCGTCGACTGTACCGATCTACCGTCCGTGCCGCCGCAGTACGCCGAGTGTTGTGGGAATCTAGTCGAAAAAGCCATTCAAGAGCGTGCGTGGACCTCGCCGATCTTCTATCAGCCCGAACGATTCGGTGTGAAGGGCAGCATGCGCTTCGGCGCCGGCTCGGGTACGGACGATCTGCGGCTCAAGCTGACGATTGGTCGGGTTTCGCCGGACATCGACGTGACTGCGAACGACCTGATGCTTACCGTCGCAGATGACGACGTGGTCTACACCGCGACGTTACCCGCGGGAGCGCTGGTCGAGAAACGGCCGGGGCGGGCGTACGTGTTCAAGGACCCGACGGGAGCCATCGCGGGGATAAGAGCCGCCTCGCTTCGTCTCGATGTCAGGGGGGTTGGCAAGGGAACCGGCAAGCTGATCGTCAAGGCAAAAGCGGTCGATCTCGGCAATGCAGACGCCTCCGATCATCGCGTGAACGTGCAGTTGGTCACCGGTGCGTACGATCAAAGCGACAGCCGGTACTGGGGATACGAGCACGAGACACTGACGGCCCTGCGGTGACGTTGCTCGGCCATCCCGACCACGGGCCGGCCGGCGCTCCCTCGTGACGAATGACCCCGTGCGCGTTGTCACGGCCATAGCGCGGGCTCCGGCGCTGCACTTTCTGGTGCTCGGCGCACTTCTTTTCGGGATTCCTTCCCTTTCCGCCACCCCGCCGCGGGCGCGCGATCCGATCGTGATCACCGCGGCACGCATCGAAGAGATTCGTGACGACTACAGGCACACCGTGGGCGCGGCGCCGACGCCGCAGGAGCTGGCGGCGCTGATCGATCGGGAAGCCGACGACGAGATGCTCTACCGCGAGGCGCTCTTGCTCGGACTCGACCGCGGGGATCCTGCCGTGGAGTGGCGCATCATCGAGAAGATGGAATTCCTCTATGGTGATGCGGCGGGGGACAACGTCGAGGCGTTACGCGGTGGCCTGAAGCTTGGTCTGCAGGATGACGACGTGGTCGTGCGGACCGGTCTGATCACGAAGATGCGCCTGCTCGCGAAAGGCGCGAGTCGCGGCGAGGAACCACGCGGCGTCGAGCTCGAGCGCGCATTGGAGGCGTACTTCGAGAGCCATCGGGACGACTACGTACAGCCGGAGCTGTTCACCGTGACCCATGTGTTTCTCCGCGGCGACGCGACACGCGAACTCGAAGCGCGCGTATTGAGAGAGACACTCGAAGCGTCGGCAACGCTCCCGGGCGAAGCCGTGAGACAAGGCGATCCCTTCGTAAGCGGCAACGTCATCCGAGCGACCTCCCGAACGGGACTGGTCAAGCTGCTCGGTGATGAGTTCGCGGCGGTGGTCATGGGACTCGAGACGAACCGTTGGTCCGAGCCGATTCGGTCACCCTACGGGTTCCATCTCGTGTGGTTGTCCGAGAGAGATGACGCGAGGATGCCGGCGCTCGACGCCGTGCGCTCGCAGGTGCTCCACGCCTACCGTGCGGAACGGCAGCAGGAGTATCTCCAGCGGATGGTCGAGGAGATTCGCGCCGCGTACGAGGTGCGAATCGAGGATGGGGTGGCGGCCGATGGCTAGCCCGCCGATGGCGACGCTTCCGACGCTCGTATGCGTGCTCGCCGCCGCGACTGCATTCGCCCATGCGCTCTCGCCCTCTCTACTCGAGCTTCGCGAGAGCCCAGGCGGGCGCGTCGATGTCACGTGGAAGACTCCGTTGCTACGTCTTCCGGGTGCGGACCTCCGACCCACACTGCCCACGGACTGCTCGGTGGCGAGTCCGGCCGAGCTGAGTCAGGACTCGGACAGCGTAACCGCACGATGGAGCGTCGATTGCGGCCCCGCGGGTCTCGTAGACCGACAGATCGGCGTCGAAGGACTAGGCGCCAGCAAGACCGACGCTCTTCTGCACGTCGAGCTCGCCGACGGGCGCGTCATCGATACCGTATTGCGTGCGCGCGAGCCGTTCTTCACCGTGCCCGACCACGAGGACGTACTTGCAGTCGCGCGCCGCTATGTGGAGCTCGGCGTCGAGCACATCGCGACCGGCTACGACCACCTGCTGTTCGTTCTGGGCTTGCTGCTGCTGGCAACCAACGTGCGGGCGCTCGTGGCAACGGTCACGGCGTTCACGCTCGGGCACAGCGTGACACTGACGCTCGCGATTCTCGGCGTCGCGCGCGTGCCCTCGGCACCCATCGAAGTGTTCATCGCGTTCAGTGTGTTCCTGCTGGCCGTCGAGCTCATGCGGCCGGGCACGAGCGCTGGTCTGATGCGGCGGAAGCCGTGGCTGATGGCCGTGCTGTTCGGTCTGCTGCACGGTCTCGGCTTCGCCGCCACGCTGCGCGAGGCCGGGCTTCCCGCCGGAGCGATTCCGCTCGCGCTGTTCTGCTTCAACGTAGGCATCGAGCTCGGTCAGCTTGCCTTCGTGCTTACCGTCGTGGCCTTCCAAGCTACGGCGAACGCCCTTGCTCTGCGCAACCCACGATGGGCGCGGACACTCGTCGTCTATGCGATGGGGTCGCTCGCCGCGTGTTGGATGATCGAGCGATCGTCGCCGTGGTGGGCCGTCGGACGGCGATGGTTAGCAGGAAGCTGACGTCTCGGACGCCTGCTTGGCGTAGCCCGCCGGGCGGAGTAGGACATCTCTACTCATGAACAAACCCAGCAAAAAGCGCTAGAGGGGTCGTCCGCAGCATGTGTGGAGTTGTGACCATCTTCTCGCCCGACGGGGGAATCGAGCCCGATCCTATCGATCGTGCGGTGCGCGCACTCGCGCATCGCGGACCGGATGGGTCGGGTCGCTGGATCGCCGATCACGGCCGTGTCGGCATGGGACATGCGCGACTGTCGATCATCGATCTCAATTCGGGCGAGCAACCGATCGCCAGCCGTGACGCGAAGATTCACATCGTCGTCAACGGCGAGTTCTACGACCACGACCGGATCCGCGGCGAGCTCATCGCGCGCGGCCACGAGTTTCGAACGTATTCCGACAGCGAGATCGCGCTGCATCTTTATGAAGAGCGCGGCACCGCTTGCATGGAACACCTGCGCGGAGAGTTCGCGTTCGTACTGTGGGACGAGCGCAACGGCCTGCTCGTCGCCGCACGCGACCGCTTCGGCATCAAGCCGCTCTACTATAGTTGGCATCGGGGTCGTCTGTACTTGGCGTCGGAAGCAAAGGCGCTGTTCGCCGCCGGTGTCCCGGCGGCGTGGGATCGCGAGTCCTTCCATCAGAAGCTCTACCTCAACATCGAGAGCGACCGGTCGATGTTCAAGGACGTGCGGCAGGTGCCGCCGGGACACCTGCTCCTGGCCACGCGCTGGAGCTCGAAGTGGGTGCCGTACTGGGATCAAGACTATCCGCGTGCCGACGATCTACCGCCCGCGCGCAGCGAGGCGGAAGTGGTCGAGGAGATGCGCGCGGAGCTGATCGAAGCAACTCGCCTGCGTCTACGCGCCGACGTGCCGGTCGGTTGCTACCTTAGCGGCGGGCTCGACTCCTGCTCGTTACTCGGCGTTGCGAGTACGCTCCTCAGCCGGCCGATCGAAGCGTTTACGATCGCGTTCGAAGAAGAAGCGTACGACGAGCGTCCGGTGGCCGAAGAGATGGCCAAGCTTGCCGGCGCCAACTTTCATTGCTTCCAGATGAGCCCCGACCTGCGCGCCGATCATTTCGCCGATGCGATCTGGTACGCGGAAGACCCGCATGGCAACGGCAACACCGTTGCCAAATATCTATTGAGCGAGCGCGTCCGCGACTTCGGCTTCAAGGTGGTCCTCACGGGCGAAGGATCCGACGAGATCTATGGCGGCTATGCCGCGTTTCGCCATGACATGGTGCGCTACCACTCGGGGGGAAGCGCCGAGGAGATCAAGGCCGACCTCCAGACGATCACCGATCGCAACCGGGTGGCGCACTTCCTGGCCAGCGGCGGCGGCGACGAGCGCGTCGAGGCCGCCGAGGGGGCTCTCGGATACTCGCCGGCCTTCATCAAGGCGATGGGCGGTCGGAACGGGCGCATCGGCACGTTGCTGAGCCCAGAATTCGCCGCCGAGTTCGCCGAACGGGATCCGGTTCGAGTGTTTCTCAACGGCATCGACCTGCGAGCGACAAAAGGGCGGCAAGCTGTCAGTCAGTCGCTGTACCTTTGGGCGCGATCGACGCTACCTGACATCTTGCTGAATCATCTCGGCGACCGCATGGAGATGGCGCACTCGATCGAAGGACGCACGCCGTTCCTCGACCATCACCTCGTCGCCGCCGTCAACCGCATGCCGATCGACCTCAAGATCCACGGCATCACCGAGAAGTACGTTCTTCGCGAGGCCGCGCGGCCGTACATCACCGACACCGTGTACAAGCGGCAAAAGCACCCGTTCGTTGCGCCGGTGGCGCTTCGCGGCCGCTTTGCGGAGATGGTCCACGATACCTTGCACAGCAAGGCGTTGGACACGATTCCGTACTTCGACGCCGCCAAGGTCCGCGCGGCTCTCGAGGAGTTTCCCGAGATCGACGACCCTGCCGCACAGGAGGGCCGGGGCTGGGCGCTTACCGAGATCACGAGCGCGTGCGTGCTGCACGAGCGTTACGGCTTGTAGGAAGCACATCGACTCGCTCGGCAACGGGACGCGCATCTGGCGTAGTGGTGGCGTGCCGCCGCTCGCCGAGCTGATGGTCCTGGGCGAGCTTGCGCAGGTCGCCGCCGAAGGTCGAACCGACGTCGGTCCGGACAGCCAGGAGTCCAGTTCGCCGCACGGTTCGTAGAGATCCTGTCCCGGGAAACGAAGGCGAGACGCACTCGCATGAAGAGATCGATCTCGCCGTCGCTCGGTAGAATGGCCTCCCAAACGAGGAGGTCATCACGGTACCGACGGGACTAAAATGGTCTGGATTGCCGACGTTCTTCCAGATGAGATGGCAGGTGCGATTGACGGAATGATCGAGCAGGGAATGGCCACACAGCTACGGCGCGGTGCGGATGTCCTGGGGGTCCTCGAGCGGTTGTGTCGCGAGGAAGTGCCGAGTCGATCGGGGGATATCTCGCCGCAGAATTATTCTGTAGAGGAATAAGATGGCAGCCAGAGCCTGATTGTGCCTGCTCGCTGCGACCCGTGCGCGCACCGCGAGATCCTGCAGGACCATGCGAACTTCCGTCTCTCCCATCGACAGCGCGTGCCGTTTCCCACGGAAGATAAAGCGACGGATCCAGTGGACGTAGCTCTTCTCGGTGCGGTAACTGTAGTGCTTGACCCGGACTGGCGCTCGAACCTGCTCGAGCAATTCCCCTGGCCGACTCACCAAAACCCCCGCAGCCCAACACCGGCGCGCGAATCCGCTTGCCACGACATAAGCGGGGGTAGTATCGAGAGAACCGAATCAGGCGGGCAACGACGGGCGTGTTATAGCGCGGCGTTTGAGCCTGCCAATTGTAGTTAGATGGCCCGGCTGAATTCCGTCACCACGCAGACTGATACGCTCGCCCATTTCGAATCCGCATGTGTCCGCGTGATCCTTCGAGAGCAACGCGAGGCCTCGTCTTGACTGGCCGTCTAACCCGCTGGCTTCGGGGCCGGCCCAGCACTACCGAGAGCAGCGCCGCGCTCTGGGCGAAAGCTCTGCTCGACGCAGTGCTCTTCTTCGGCGTATTCATGGCCACTCTTCCCTGGGCTGCCCATCGGCTCCTGCCGCAGATGCTCCCACTTCCGCCTGCGATCAGAACTTGGGGAGGCGCGGTCCTAGTTGGGGTCGGAGTCTGTGTCTTGATCCCTTGTCTCGACACCTTCATCCGCCGCGGTCGCGGTACTCAGCTTCCCACGGAGGCTCCCAGGCGCCTCGTCACGGAGGGCCTCTTCGGTGTCGTGCGCAATCCGATTATCGTCGCTGAGTTGATGGTGATCTGGGGCGAGGCGCTTTACGTGGCGAGCTTCGGTATTGTCCTCTACGCACTGGCGGCGAGCGTTGGTGGCCATCTGATCGTGCTCTACATCGAAGAGCCCGAGCTTCGTAGACGCTTCGGGGAGAGCTATGAAGCCTATTGTCGGGACGTCCATCGGTGGTTGCCTAGGCTTCGCCCCAGAGGAGCGTGAGTTGCTAGTCCTCGAGCGTTGTTCGCGCGCCATCTAACAGGGCGGTCAGCCGACGCCGCAAGGCGGCGCGGCTGACCGCCAGCGTTGGGCGGCAAAACGGAGGGCCTGATTATGCGAGACGCACAACCTAGCCGCACGGCGGTTCGACCGGCCATTTTGAGAGCCGCTCACCAGGCTCTCGACGACGATCCGAAGATACTGGTCGATCACATTGCAGTCAGGCTCGCCGAGAGGTTGCTGAGCAACGACCTGGAAGCCACACCGGACGATCTCCAGACTCCGTTCATGAAACGCCTGCGCGCAGCATTCACCGTGCGTAGTCGCTACGCCGAAGACGTTCTCGAAGAGGTCTCTCGGCTCGGCGTTCGCCAATACGTGGTCCTTGGAGCTGGCCTGGATACCTTTGCATATCGGCAGCCTCCCTGGGCTCGAGGACTTCGGGTGTTCGAAGTGGACCACCCTGCCACGCAAGAGTGGAAGCGCGCGATCTTGCACCGCGCTGGTATCGCGCTCCCCGCAAGTCTGCGCTTTTGTCCGATCAATTTCGAAACCACCTCTCTGCGTGAGGCACTCGATGCGGTGTCGTTCGATTTTCGTACGCCAGCCTTCTCTTCGTGGCTCGGCGTCACTCAATATCTCCCGGAGGAAGCCATCGAATCGACTCTCGAGTTCGTGCTTTCGCTCCCCTCCGGTAGCGGAATTGTCTTCTCCTTCGTCGCGCCTGACGCTTCTCTCGACATCAACCAGCGGCAAGAGATCGCATCCATCGCCGAAAGGACGGCATCTCATGGCGAACCGTTCATCACGCGGCTTGAGCCGGCGCTTCTTCAGCAACGGCTTGGCGAGATGGGGTTCTCAAGCGTCTACCATCTGACACCCGAGTCGGCCGACGAGCTCTACTTTTTGGGTCGTAGCGACGGCCTTCGAGCGCCACGCGCTGAACAACTAATGCGGGCAATGGTGTGACTTGCCGCCCAAGCCCTTTGAGCGGACGCCTATCGACGCCGTTCAATGGCGACGTTAGCGGTCAACGGGACATCGGGCTAGGGTGCCGGAGCTCGAGTCCGGAGTGACCCATGTCAAACGTAGTCGCTGAGATCGAAGCTAAGATTCGTGCCTTGAGTCTTGCAGACAGAACTGAGCTGATCCGCGCTCTCATTTCCGAACTTGATGGGCCCGCGGACGCTGAGGTCGAACGAGCATGGCTCGAAGAAGCCAGGAAGCGACACAGCGAGCTCATTGAGGGCAAGGTGCGTGCGGTTTCCGGCGAGCGCGTCTTCGAGAATCTCCGTTCACGTCTGAAGCGATGAGGCTTGAGTTCCACCCCGAGGCGGAGTTAAAACTCGTTGAGGTAGCCGCGTACTACGAACTCCAGGTGCCTGGTCTTGGCCAACGCTTTGGTGCCGAGGTTGATCCTGACCTGCGGAGGTTCGTCCTCAACCGCTTCCCCTTTGCGCTGATCTACAGTGTGTCGTCGGACGCACTGTGCATCCTAGGGGTCGCCCATCAGAGTCGCCGTCCAGGCTACTGGCGATCGAGAGTTGACCGCTAACAAGCAAATCGAGCGGACCGGGATGAGAGGTAATCGTCGAGCTCGTTGCGAGCAAGCCGGCAGCTCATTCGCGATCCGTTGCCCCACGACTCGAGGAGCTCGGGCAGCGCCTGCGTGAACGCCTTGGTGGTGGTGAGACGGCCTACGCCGACAGTCGCCACGAGGTCGAGCGGTGGGAGGATCACGATCACGCGAACGGTCTCGATCTCGTAAGGTGCCCGCCGACGGTGGAAAGCCAGTCCGGGCGCTTGCTGGCTCGAGCATCTCCGACGCATAGATGCCACGATGGTCGCGTTGACGTAAAGACGGGACTGATGACTGCCGGTGCTGGTACCGGCCGACCCTAGCGGGCGAATCGCGCCCGAAGCCCCCGCTGCTCCAAGCGCCACCGCAGCAGCTCGATGCGGTCTTGTCCGAAGAAAGGCTCGCCGTCGAAGACCATCGTCGGCACACCCCAGTGGCCGGCGTGGTTCAGCGCCTGCTGATTCGCCTCGATGATGTCGTCGTAGCGCTGCGCGTGTGCGGCGATCTCGGTGTCCAAAGCTGCAAGATCGAGTCCCGCGCGTGCTGTCGCGCGCGCGAGGTGGTCGCCTTCATGCCACCCGTCGACGGTACCGTCCCAGATGATCCGCGAGACCTCGTAAAGGAAGTCCATTCCACGGCCGCGCTCTGCGGCGGCGCAGCCCAGACGCGTGAGCCGGTAGATGTACGGCTGATCTTCCGCCACCTTGCGGGTGGCGTAGTCTTGCACGATCGGATCGGGACGCGGCCAACCGATCGTCATGCCGAGATATTCGGCGACGCGAGCGACGTCACGCAGCAGGTAAGGGGGCCAGAGGGGATTGACCGTCTGGAAAAAGTTTTCGATCCGCACGGCGATCGGCAGCACCGGCCGTATTCGTAGGTCGACGTCGTACTCGTGGCCAAGCTCACGCAGCCGCGGGGTTGCGAGGTACGAGTAAGGGCTTCGAAACGACCAAAACACTTCCGCCGTGAGCGCCATGTCCGTCGTCCTACAGGATTGCGTTCACGTAGAAAAGATCCGGGCGAGCGCCTGCGCGGCGATGAGGGCGATGACGCTACGAGCTCGACTTGATGCCAGCCGCAGGCAGTTGCGCGGCTGCAACGAGCTCGCGAGAGCCGATCCCCCAATGGCTCACGCACTGCAGAGTCTTGGCGATCGGAAGCGGCACGCGATGCACACGCTCGGGTGCCAGGATGTAGATCGCTCCGATCGTTGGCGTGGGCACGGCCGGTACGAAGACCGTGAGTCGGCCGTCGTCGTGCCGCTCGACGATGAACGCGGGGACGAGCGCGTCCTCGATCTCGGCCAGCGCTGGCGCGAAGCGGCGCTCGTCATTCTGGCCGGCGAACTGGCGGCCAATGCTGCGAAGAACGTCGTAGGCCGGTAGTTTCTCGAGTACCGTGAGCTCGAACCACCGATTCCCGCGCTTACCGAGCGGGGTCTGGACCAGGAGCCCGGCAACGAAGCAGCCGCCGAGCACCAGGACCAGCGCGACCCCCCGAGCCATGACAGGAGGGAACGCGAGCATCCGCGCCAGAGGCTCGATGAGCGCTTCAGCAGCTAGGATAAGCTTCAGGGAGATGAAGCCGGCCACCACGACCGGCAGAATGACCACCAGTCCCCCGAGCACGGTCGCTTTCACTAATTTGACCATCGCCCGCACTTATCACGTCCGTATCGTGTTCAGTCCAGAGAGGCTGCGGAGTGCTAGAGCCGCGCGGCGGTTTTTCATTGCACTGTTGAGCGACCGAGGTAGGAGAGGGGTGGTGGGCAAACGACGGCTCGGAGGAGTCGCAGTTGCGGCGCTGCTGCTGGCGCCCGCTGCGGCGCACGCGCTTTGTGGCGACCTCAATGGCAACGGAACGCTGACCGCGACCGACGCGCTGGTCTGCCTCCGGGGTGTAGTGGAAACCATCGATCTCGCAGGCACCTGCGCGCCGGCTCCTGGTTGCGCGCAGGGCGATCCGGCCTGCGGTGACGTCAACGGTAACGGCACCGTGACGGCCACCGATTGCCTGCTGATCCTCAACGGGAGTGTATTCCTGGTCGACCTCTCGTCGAGCTGCGATTGCGATGAGCCCGATCCGTGCGCTGGCGTCTTGCCGGTCGCGGGAACAGCGGTGCGGACCGAGCTGGTCGTCGACGGCATCGTCGAGCCGGTCTACGTTACGGCACCACCTGGGGATCCGCGCCGGCTCTTCGTGGTTCAGCAAGCGGGGACGGTGCGGATGTTGCTCGACGGCGTGTTGGAGGCACAACCCTTCCTCGACATCTCGGACCGGGTGAGCTCCTTGAGTTGCTGCGGGGAGGAGGGTGGGTTACTCGGCATGGCGTTCCACCCCGACTATGCGAGCAACGGTTGGGTGTTCGTCAACTACACCGACACCGCCGGTGATACGGTCATCGCGCGATACCAGAAGATGCCGGGCGTAGACATGCTCGATGCCGCCGATGAGAAGCGACTGTTCGGCATCGACCAGATCGACGCCTATCACAACGGGGGTCAGCTCCAGTTCGCCCGCGATGGCACGTTGTGGATCGGAATGGGCGACGGCAACGGCGACCCGGGCGGTGATCAGGCGGGCACGGCTCAGAACGATCAGCAGCTGCTCGGCAAAATGCTGCGTGTCGACGTCGACGTGGCAGGGCCGCCGTACTTTGCTAATCCGGCCGACAATCCTCACCCGGGGCCCACGTCGCGCGCGCTGGTCTGGGCCAAGGGGTTGCGAAATCCCTGGCGCTTCAGCTTCGATCGCGAGACGGGCGATCTGTACATCGCGGACGTCGGCCAAGACCGGATCGAGGAGATCGACTACCGGCCGGCCAGCTCGACCGGAGATGAGAACTACGGCTGGAACTTCTTCGAAGGTAGCGAGTGTTTCGCGGGGTCCGCTTGTCCCAATCGTTCCCAGTTCGTGTTTCCGATCTACGAGTACCGGCACTCGGGCGCCGGGCCGAACGGTCAATCGGTGACCGGCGGCTACGTCTATCGCGGCTGTGCGATGCCCGACCTGCACGGTGCCTATTTCTTCGCCGACTTCGCCAGCGGCTTCGTGCGCAGCTTCGTGGTCGCCGGCGGCGTAGCGACTGCCGACACCGACCGCACCGTTGAGCTGGATCCACCCGGGCTTCGCTCGATCGACAATCCGTCGTCGTTCGGCGAGGACGCCCGCGGCGAGCTGTACATCGCCGACTATGCCGACGGCGAGATCTTCCGGATCATTCCGTGACCTTGTGCGCGTGCTTCACGCGCGCCTAGAATCGAACGCGAGAGTGTTAGGGATGCAAGACTGTTCGAAGGTCATCAAGCACAAAGGCTATCGCTGGCGCGGCGTCAGGCGGCGTGCCTACAAGGGTGACACGAGCAAGAACTACCGGTCCGTCACACGCCAGACGCTAGTCGGCGAAGCCGAAGATGAACGCGCCACGCCTCTGATCACGCGCTATTTCGAGATCCAGCCGGGAGGGTACTCATCGCTCGAGCGCCACGAGCACCCGCACACGGTCATCGTAGTGCGCGGCCGCGGCGAGGTCATTCTCGGCGAGCGCGTCCACGCGGTCGACCATCTCGACTGCGTGTACGTCGCGCCGAGTACCTTGCACCAGTTCCACGCATCCTCCAGCGAGCCGCTGGGTTTTCTCTGCATCGTCGAGCGCGAGCGCGACCGGCCGGTGATGCCAACCGACAAGGAGCTCGCCGCCCTGGTTCGTAGCCCCAGGCTCGCCAAGCTGCTCGCGAGTAGGTAACTCGGCTCGAACGAACCACGAATGATCCACCGTCTCGGCAAGTCGCCCGTCGTCTAAATGCGGCTGATTTCGCCTCGCCGCCGAAGATCCTCCCGCTGCCGTTGCCAAGACGTCAACCGCCGTGGCACGATCCGTCGGCTGCGCACGGACGGTTCGTGCGAAGCCCAGGGGGTTTCGGTGCTCACCATCGCAAGCGACCCGCGTACTCGTGACGCACGACGCTTCCGCATCCGCGAAGCATTAGTTATTGCCGCCGTGATCGGGATGGTTGCAACCGAGGCGCGGCCGAGCTTCGCCGACATGGAGCGCTGGGACTCCTTGCTGCTCTCGGCGAACATCCCGATCCGGACGATTGCCGTCGATCCGACCGATCCCATGATCATCTACGCCGGTATCTCGAACGGTGCCATCGCCTTCGACCCGGGGGCCGGCGTTCCCGCCGAGGGAGCAGGGATCATGAAAAGCATCGACGGCGGCACGAGCTGGGCTGAGGTCAACCTCGGGCTCGCCGATCTCCACGTCGTGGCGATCGCGATCGATCCGACCTCGCCGTCGACGGTCTACGCCGCGACCGATGGAGGCGGCGTCTTCAAGAGCACGACGGGCGGCGCGGTGTGGGTCGCGAGCAGCGGCGGGTTGCCGGAGGAGGGCGAGATTTACGCGTTCGCGATGGATCCGCTGAGCCCCTCCACGCTGTATGCCGGGACCGAGCACGATGGCGTATTCAAGAGCACCAACGGCGCGGCGAGCTGGTCGGCGGTCAACACCGGCCTGGACGGCAGCGCACAGAGTCTCGAGATTTGGGCGTTGGTCGTGGACCCGCAGGACCCGTCCAACGTCTATGCCGGCACTCGCAACGGAGCGTTCCGAAGCGCGAACGGCGCCGGCACGTGGACGCCGCTGGGACCGCTGCATTGGATCAACCTAAACGACGGAAGTAGCCACTTCAGCTCATGGGTCTACGCGCTCGCGATCGATCCCGCGTCGCCGCAGACGGTCTACGCAGGCGTGCTCGACGCCGGCGGCGTATTTCGCAGTGATAACAGCGGTTCGACGTGGACCAACAAGAGCGCAGGGCTCGACTACTACGCGGGCTACTCCTACATCACCGCGCTGGCGATCGACCCTCACGACCCGAGCACGCTGTTCGCCGGAACCCAGGACCGAGGTGTGCTGAGGACGACTGACGGCGGTGCCCGCTGGGTGCCGCTGGAGACCGGGCTGGGACGGCCGGGCGCGTACGCGGTCGCGTACGACTCTCAGGATCCCGCACGAGCCTACACCGGAACCAGCCTGGGCGGCGTGTATCGCCTGGGAAGCGATCCGATCACTCTCGACCACTACCGCTGCTTCGCCGCCAAGGGTCAGCGCGTGCAGGTGCCGTCGGTCACGCTCGTGGACGACCTAGAAACTCGCACTACCACCGTTGGCAGGCCGACTAGTTTCTGCGAGCCAGTGAGTCTTAGTGGGTCAGCCGTGATCGACCCGACCACCTACCTGACGTGCTACCGCATCTATCGCGGCGGCTTCGTCACGCCATCGCTCGTCGGCCTCGATCACCAGCTCTCTCTCACCATTGCGCGCGACCTCAAGCCCACGACGCTGTGTGTCCCGACCGAGAAGCAGGGCACGCCGTCGGCTCTGAATCTGAATCACTTCAAGAGCTATGGCGTCCGCAAGTACCGGGCGACGCTGTTCGCGATCACGCTGGACGGAAATGTCGGATCGCAGGACGCGAAGTTCTTCCGGCAGTCCTCGATCCTGACGCCGGTCGACGTCGATGGCTCCGGAGTCGTGGATCTGAACGCGCATCTCGCGTGCCTCGAGCTCAGGTACCGGGAGCGCGGCTTCGAAATCCCCGAGCCCACGTTTGCGCGACAGACAGTCACGATCGACAACGAGTTCGGTGTTCAGACCATCGAGCTGATCGAGCCGCGGGCGCTGTGTCTTGCGTCGTCGCGCGCGTTCTTGCTGCCGTAATCGACGGCGAACGATTGGATTACCACCAGCCAGTGAGGTGAGACCATGGCGAATCTCTCGATGACTCGTGCCGAACGTGAGGCGTTCCTCGCCGATACGCACGTGGCGACGCTGGCGCTCGCCCAGAGTGAGCGCGGCCCGTTCTTGGTCCCGGTCTGGTACTGGTACCGGCCGGGCGGTGAGCTTCACATCGTCACTGGCGGTCAATCGCGCAAGGTCGATCTGATCCGCCGCGCAGGCCGCGCGAGCATGTGCGCGCAGACCGAGACGCCCCCGTACAAGTACGTGACCGTCGAGGGTCCGATCGTAGTTGCCGGGAGACCGGACCACCAACGGGACGTGCGAGAGGTGGCGCTCCGCTATCTCGGCCCCGAGCTCGGAGAACTGTACCTGGCGGCGACCGCAGCCGAGCATGAGACCGCCTTGCTCGTGCGACTGCGGCCTGAGCGTTGGCTCACGGCCGACTTCAACCGCTTCGGCACCTAGGCACGGCTGACCGCGCCGAAGACGCAGGCCCGTTGAGATGATCGCCGGACACTACGCCGCCGCCTTCGCCGGCAAGACCGCGGAGCCGAAGCTGCCGCTGTGGCTCCTGTTCGTGGCCGCACAGTTCGTCGACATCATCTGGGGCGTGCTCGTGCTGGCCGGCGTGGAGCGCGCGGGGCTCGACTACTCGCTGCCGTCCAATCCAGTGGTCTTGGAGTTCATGCCGTACACGCATAGCCTGGTCGGGACCGCGGTGGTGGCGACGCTGGTCTGGTTCGCGATTCGGCAGAAGCTGGGGTCGCGACGCTCCGCCACGATCGTTGCGCTGGTGGTGTTGTCGCACTGGTTTCTGGATCTGCTCATGCACCGGCCGGACCTGACTCTGGCGGGGGGCGATTCCAAACTTGGGCTCCAGCTGTGGAATCACCCGTTGTTCGCACAAAGCCTCGAGCTGGGCCTACTGCTGCTCAGCGTCCTAGTGTTCCGCGCCGTGGTGCACCCTGACACTCGTCAAGCGCGAGCCGCGCTGATCCTGCTGGCGGTGCTGGTGATCGTGCAGCTCTATTCCATCTTCGCGCCGCCGCCGCCCAACGTGCCGCAGATGGTGGTGTCGCTGCTGGTGCTGTGGCTGGTGATGCCGGGCGTCGCGGCCTGGCTGGAGTCGCGCGGCACCGGCTAACGAAGCTCTGTCTCGGCTCCGACGCAGGGGAAAGTCCGAGCGGGCGGTTAGTCCCAGATCTCGACGAGGTTGATGGCGAGCTCAAGAAAGGGCGCGGTGCGCACGACGGTGTCGCCCGAGTGTCGAACGCACGGTCCGTAGCCGGTACCCGTACGCCCGTAGACTTCGACCGTGCGCTTGCCGGGATCGACGATCCAGTAGTGCTCGACGCCGAACCGGGCGTAGAGCTTGGCCTTGGACCCACGGTCGCGGCGCGCCGTCGTTGGCGAAAGGATCTCGATCAGGAGATCGGGCGGGCCGACGATCGCATGAGGTTGCATGATGGTGGTACGGGAGGCCGCGATGAACACGATGTCAGGCTCGACGACGGTGTGCCGGTCGAGAATGACGTCCATTGGCGCGAAGAGCACCTTGCCGAGCCGGTGCTGCTTCACGTGGTTGTATAAGGTATTGCCCAGGTTGGCCGAGACAATCTGATGGCGTGTGGCGGGAGATGGGATCACGACGAGCTGGCCATCGAGAATCTCGTAACGCTTGCCGTCTTCGGGCAGGCTCAAGAGATCCGCGTACGTGAACTTGCCCGCGCCGATCGGCGCTTCATGTGATGTGCTGCTCATGGAGTAGCGGATGGTAACCCGCGGCGCGGCACAAGACCATCCGTGGCATGTTCCGCTTGCGGGCCTGTGTGGCCAGTTGGCGGGGACGGCGCAGGTGCTGTAGTGCAGAAGGGAAGGCAGCCTTGTTGCTAGCGCGGCATTACCCGCAGCGAAAGGACGATCCCATGCCCGCACGCGAGGACATCGAATCGATCTACCGGAACAAAGTGAAACCGGTGCGGGAGGTGATCGGGTGGCTCCGCGCCGATGACACGGTGGCGACGCCGATCGCGACGGGACAACCGGCGAGCTTCCTCCACGCTCTAGCCGAGCGACGTGACTACCGCGGGCTATCGGTGTTCGGCGGGCTGCTGTTCGAGCCCTACCAGGCATTCATGCAGCCGGGCGTGCGCTTCATCAGTGGGTTCTACGGCCCGAGCGAGCGCATGATGAAAAGCGCTGGCGCCAACATCGACTATTTGCCCGCCGATTTTCTCGGGTGGGAGCGCTACGCGCGTGTCACGCATCCGCGCGTCGTGGTCTCGGCCCTGGCGCCGATGGACGAGCGTGGGTATCTCAGCTTTGGGCTGCATGCCGGGGCGACGTTCCATGCTTTTCTTGATGCGGCCCACGATCCGGAGCGTCTGGCGATTGGCGAGGTCGTCCGCGACATGCCGCAGGTATGGGGCATGGATCGTTACGGCAGCCATCGCGTCCATGTCTCCGAGCTGGATGCCGTCGTCGAATCCGATCGCTCCGTGCCGGAGCTGCCTTCGCCGCCGGTCACCAACGAGGATGAACGTATCGCACGTCACGTCGAGGACCTCATCGAGGACGGATCGACGCTGCAGGTTGGTATCGGTGGGATTCCCGGCACCGTCGCTCAGCTTCTCGCCGCTGGCAGCAAAGGGGACTTCGGCATCCATACGGAGATGATGGTCGACGGCATCATGCACCTCCACAAGGCCGGCAAGGTGACGAACCAGAAGGGCATCTACGACGGCTACTCGATCGCGACCTTCGCCGCTGGGAGCCGTGTCCTTTACGACTGGATGGACCGCAACCCGGAGGTGCGACTGCTTCCGGTCGGGGAGGTGAACGATCCTGCCATCATACGCCGCAACCGGCGCATGGTGAGCATCAATGGGGCGCTTGGCATCGATCTGAGCGGACAGATCATGGCCGACACCATCGGTTCGCGGCAGTACTCTGGGGTCGGCGGACATGAGCTGTTCGTCGTCGGCGCGGGTGAAAGCACAGGTGGCAAGAGCATCATCTGCTTGCATGCCTCCGCAACCGTCGACAGCAAACGGATCTCACGCATCGTTGCGCACTTGCCTCTCGGGACGCCGACCACGACGCCCAGGCACCACGTGCAGTACGTCGTTACCGAGCATGGCGTCGCCGATGTCGGCATGATGACGGCTCGCGAGCGCGTGGAGGCGCTGATCGCGATCGCAGACCCAGACTTCCGTGCGGAGCTGTCGGCAGCAGCGAAGACACTCTGAGCGAGCGCCTTGTTGCGCGACCGCGCACGGATCGTGGTCGAGCGGGGTAGACGAGCTTTGCCTTGTCCCCATCTCTACGTCTTTCGATCCAGCGCTGCGTAGAAGTCTCGCACGGCCTTCGCGAGCTGCCGGTCGACGAATCCAGGGAAGAACGGGCGGAGCATCACGGCGAGCTTCCCGCCGGCGGTCATGACGAGCTCGCGTTTTCGCCGCTCGATGGCACGCACGATCTGCGACGCGCACCGTTCAGCCGGCATGCCGGCGGTCGCGCCGCCGTGCGCTCCGACCTTCAGGCGGCCGTCGGCTCCCACGTACCGTGAGTGAATCGCCGTGGCGACCGGACCGGGTGAGACCACCAGGACGTGTACGCCGCTGCCCGCGAGCTCGAGGCGGAGCGAGTCCATGAAACCCTGCAGGGCGTGCTTGCTGCCGGCGTACGCCGTCGAACCCGGGAATCCGAGCTTGCCCTGGAGGGATGAGACTGCGACCAGGCTTCCCCGCGACCGGCGAAGGTGGGGCAGCCCATAGAAGGAACAGTAGACCGCTCCCAAGTAATTGACCGCGAGCATGCGTTCGAAGACCTCGAACGAGGCGATTTCCTCGAAACGGTCCTGCATGGAGATTCCGGCGTTGTTGATGAGTACGTCGATACCGCCCAGTGTCGCCACCGCGGTATCGATGAGCGTCTTACACGACTCTGGACGGCTGACATCGGCGGCGACCGGCAGGGCTCGAGCGCCATGGACGTTGCATGCCGCGCACGCCTCGTTCAGCGCTTCGAGACGTCGCGCCGCCAGAACGAGCCGAGCGCCCTGGCTTGCGTAGAGCTCAGCCAACGCCCGGCCGATGCCCTCGGAGGCTCCGGTGACGACGACCCTCAAGTCAGGTGGCGTCTTCACGGACGTCCGATTCGACCTGTCCGAGGCCGGCGGCTAAGAACTCCTGTCCGAACCGAGGGAGAGACGCCATGATCCTCTTGAACCCCAAGCACTACGATCGCCCGTATGCCGATCGACGCTCGACCGAGATCATGCACAAGACCATAGAGTTTTTCGAGACTAAAGGTAAGGATCGGCTTCTCGAGGACTACTACAACCGGGTATGGTACTCGGACTTCCTCGATTTCGTCCGCGAGAACCGCATCTTCGCTACCATGTGCACGCCGGCAGGTGAGGGGGCAGACGACGCTCGTTGGGACAGTTGGCGCATCTGTGGCTTCGCCGAGATTCTGAGCTTCTACGGCTTGCAGTACTGGTACACGTGGCAAGTCTCCGTCCTCGGTCTGGGGCCGATCTGGATGAGCAAGAACGATGCGGCTCGCCGGCGGGCCGCAGCCGCGCTCGAAGAGGGGGGAATCTTCGCGTTTGCGCTGTCCGAACGCGCTCATGGGGCCGACATCTACTCCACGGACATGGTGCTGACGCCGCAGGGGGAGGGCTGGCGCGCCAACGGAAGCAAGTATTACATCGGCAACGGCAACACCGCCGCTACGGTGTCGACGTTCGGGCGCATGGCGAAGGGCGACGAGTACGTGTTCTTCGCCTCCGACCCTCGCCATTCCGGCTACCACCTGATCCGCAACGTGGTTGCAAGCCAGAACTACGTCTCCCAGTTCGAGCTGCGCGACTACCCGGTGTCGCAAGGAGACATCCTGCACCGGGGCCGTGAGGCGTGGAACGCCGCGCTCAACACGGTGAACATCGGGAAGTACAACCTCGGGTGGGCCTCCATCGGCATCTGCACGCACGCGCTCTACGAGGCGATCGCGCATGCCCACCACCGCATTCTCTACGGAATGCGCGTGACCGATCTCTCGCACGTCCGCCGGATGTTCGTCGATGCATACTGCCGGCTGGTCGCCATGAAACTGTTCGCCCTGCGCGCGGCCGACTACATGCGAGTGGCTTCGAACGAAGACCGCCGCTACCTGCTCTACAATCCGATGGTGAAGATGAAGGTGACCACCCAGGGCGAAGACGTGATCAACCTGCTGTGGGACGCGATCGCGGCCAAGGGATTCGAGCGCGACATGTACTTCAGTCAGGCAGCCGTCGATATTCGCGCTCTTCCGAAGCTGGAGGGCACGGTGCACGTGAACATCGCGCTCATCGTGAAGTTCATGCCCAATTTCTTCTTCAATCCGGCGGAGTACCCGGAGGTTCCCACGCAAAGCCAGGCCGCCAACGACGACTTCCTGTTCGACCAGGGAGATGCCAAGGGTTTGGGACAGATCCAGTTCAATGACTATCGCCGAGCGTTCAAGGGCTGGGATCTGCCCAACGTGCACCTGTTCCAAGAACAGATCGAGGTCTTCGGAAAGTTGCTCGCGACAGACCCACCCGGCCCCGATCAAATGAAGGACGTCGACTTCCTCTTGGCCGGCGGCGAGATCTTCGCCTCGGTCGTCTACGCGCAGCTCCTCCTCGAGAACGCACGCATCTACGGCGTCGATGACGACCTCGTCGACCAGATCTTCGATGTCCTGGTGCGTGACCTTTCGCGCTACGCGCTGCAGCTCTACAGCAAGCCGATCACCACGGCGCGACAGATGGAGCTGTGCCAACAGATGGTGCGCCGCCCGATCGCGGACTCGGCACGCTACGGCAGCGTGTGGGAAAAGCACGTTCTGCCGCTCGACGGGGCCTATGAGATGAATCGGTAAGCGAAGGTCGACAGCCATCGCCGCGACCGGTGTTCTGCTACGCAGATCGCACGAAGATCTACACGACGGCAGCCCTGGAGGATGCGCGAAGCGCGCGGAGCGAGTTCGGGGTACCAGGCAAGTTCGCGTAATTGTGCACGCTGAGCCCGAGCGTCCTTTCGAAGACGGAGACTCAGCACGCCAAGGGAAACGTATCTGATCTCAACCAGTTCCGTCGCCGACGGAAGCCGAAAGCCGGTGAGGTCTTGCTCGTGCGAACGTCAGTTCAACTGCCGTGCTCACCGCCAGAGCGGGGCAGCTTCAGATTCCGAGAGAAGGCGAACACCGGTTCCAATCCAAGTCGAACACGCCGTCGGAGCGCAGCGATCGGAAAAGACCTGTGTTGTCTCAATTGGATGTAGGTCTACGTCAGCCCTTGTTGATCTCGTGTTCCACATCTCACCTTTTTGGGTGCGAACGGATAACCAACAGCGTGTCGGTGTCGCCGTCGATCGCTGTGATATTTCAGAATCATGCAGGGCGGTGTCTACTTGTTCCGCTTGCGGTAAGTGGTCGTGGTACGGCGCAGGACGGCCACGACGTCGACGTGGCGGCGATCGCGAAATACGTCGAATAGAATCCGGTAGTCGCCAACGCGGCGGCGGTACGCGGCCTCGCCGTTGGTGAGGCGAACGAGGTCGCCCGCGAAGGGGTCGATGCGCAGGCGCTCGATAGCGGCGTCGATGTGGCTAAAGTCGCGAGCTGGCAGCTTATCGACGTGTTTTTGCGCGCTTTTGACGACGCTGACGCTCCAGACGAGGTGCGCGCCCTGCTTGGTACTGCTCATACGAAATGGCTTCACCGGCCGCCGCTTCGGCACGGCCGCGTTTGATGGCGCGGAGTTCTGCCGGGGTGGCGGTGGCCTCGGGGACAGGCTTGTCGGTGAGCTGTTTCGGACGGATGACGATGGTGCCGCGCTCGGCAGTAAGCTCGACGAAGTCACCGAGCGCCAGCCCCACCGCTTCGCGGACGAGCTTGGGGATGCTCACCTGGTGATTGCCGGTGAAACGGGCAATGGCAGTCGCCTTGGGCATGGGAAGGAGTGTAGCGTACAACGGTTGTACTCGTCAATGCGCCCCGCGGCTTGTGCCGCTTCCCGGCACGCAGCGCCTACTGTCTCTGCTCGCTGCCGCGAAGGAAAACCGGCCACCCGCATTGCGGATTGTTCTCACAGCGACCGCGCGACGATCTCTTTCATGATCTCGTTCGCGCCCGCGTAGATGCGCTGCACGCGAGCATCGACGTACATCTGGGCGATGGGGTACTCGAGCACGTAACCGTAGCCGCCGAACAGTTGCAGGCACTCGTCCACGACGTGGCACTGCATGTCGGTGGTCCACCATTTGGCCATCGACGCCGTCTCGGTGTCGAGCTCGCCGCGCATGAGCCTCTCGACGCAGCTATCGAGGAATACGCGTGCGACGTGCGCGATCGTCTTGGCCTCGGCCAGCTTGAAGCGCGTGTTCTGCAGAGCGAATAGGGGCTTTCCGAAAACCTCGCGCCCCTTGGTGTACTCGACGGTCAGCGACACCGCACGCTCGATCGACGCCACGGCGGATACCGCGATCAAGGTGCGCTCGTAGGGCAGGTCGCTCATCAACTGGACAAACCCGCGCCCCTCTTCGCCGCCGAGTAGGTTGGAAGCGGGCACGCGACAGTCCTCGAACGACAGCTCGCAGGTGTCTTGTCCCTTTTGACCGATCTTTTCCAGGATGCGGCCGACCTGATACCCGGGGAGATCGCACGTCTCGGCCATGACGATCGAGATGCCGCGGGCACGGCTGGTGGGGTCGGTCTTGACGACGACGCCCACCAGGTCGGCGTGGTAGCCGTTGCTGATGAAGGTCTTGGCGCCGTTCACGAGATAGTCATCGCCCTTGCGCACCGCCGTGGTACGAATGGCCTGAAGATCCGACCCGGCGCCGGGCTCGGACATGGCGATCGCTCCGACCATCTCGCCGCTTGCCATGGTCGGCAACCATCGCCGGCGTTGCTCGGCGGTGCCGTAGTTGAGCACGTAGTGAGCCAGGATGCTGTGAACCGAGTTGCCGAAGCTCGAGATCCCCGCTCGGGCCAGCTCTTCGGCGATCACCGCTTCGCAGGCGAAGCTGCCGCCGCCTCCACCGTACTCTTCGGGAATGTCGGTACACAGTAGCCCAAGCTTGCCGGTGCGATGCCAGACCTCACGGTCGATGAAGCCCTGTTTCCGCCACTGCTCCTGGTGGGGCACCAGTTCGGTCTCGGTGAACCGCCGAACCACGTCGCGCAGCGCGGCGAGCTCCGGAGTCATCCAGGGCGATCGGTATTCGGACATGGTGGGTCTGCCTATCCGCGGCTTCGCCAGTGTACGCGACGCTCGGCGAGGCGACGCTCGAGCCGAGCCGCGGCCTGCTCGGCGAGCAGCGCATGAACGACGCGGCTACGCACCGAATCAAGCGCTGGGGTCGAGGTCGGCGTGCGCTCTTCCACCCACACGACGTGAACACCGTAGCTCGACTCGACGGGCCCGCACCACTCGCCGGTGCTTGCGCCCGCGAGAGCTGCTGCGAACCCCGGGCCAAAGTCGCGTTCCACGGCGGTTTTCGCCAGATCGAACTCCGATCCGAGAAGGAACGCGTCGCCCGTAGGTGCGGGGTCGTGTGCGGAGCCCTGCTCGAGGGCCACCCGCGCGTGCTCGGCGGCCTCGGTCGCCGGCAGTCCGCCTCGATCACGGGCAAAGAACAGATGTTGAAACCGGATACGCGCGGGCGCCGCGAACTGCTCGCCGTGTGTCTCGAAGTACGCATCGATCTCTGCATCATTGGGCCACTCTCGTGGTCCCGGGTGGGCGAGGGCCAGCGTCATCGCGTGAACAAGGTGCCGCCGGACGACGAGATCACTGCGTTCGAGCCCGAGCCGTCGCGCCTCATGTTCGAGTGCGGCTGCATCCTCGACGTCGCCGGCCGAGACCATCTCCCCCAACCGTGCGAGCCGTTCGCGCACGGCCGGGTCCGAACGGTCCAGCCGGGCCGCCAACGCCTCCTGGAACAGGATCTCCTCGTCGGTGAGGGATTCGGCGTCGATGTCCGCGAGCTCGCGAGCCGGCTCTGAGCCCCACAAGACGCTCGATCGGTCGAGCGCGAAGAGCAGTGCCCCCAGTGCCAGGAAGTGAAGCCCCGGCGCTTGCAGCATGGCGCGCGACCGTCTCATCGGTCGCGACGCGCAATGCGCAGACTGGGCCCGCGCCGCACCCAGCGATGTCCGACCGCTGGACAGTATCCACCATGCTCCAGTTGGAGCTCGATCACGTGATCGCTCGGGTCGACGCCTGAGAGGTCCAGAGTTCCCGTTGTGAGTTGCAAGCGCGGGACGCCACGGCCACGCAGGACGACCTTCAGACGAGCAACGCCGGGCAGAAGTCCTGACTCCGATTGGTACACGAACCGGCCTGGTTGCACCTCGTCGAGCGTGCCGGCGGGCACGGTGACCGCGAAGATCTCCTGGTCGTCGCGCACGCTGAGCGCGAGGCCCTGTCCCGCGAGGTCCAGGGTCGCGGTAGGATCGAGCTTTATCCGCAGCGACAGCTCCCCGCGGTCGCCCGACTCGTAGAAGCGCAGCTTGCCCTTGAGCCTGGGCACGCGCTCAGGCTGGTACCAGACAGGGGAGGTCCAGGCGCGCTCCTGAATCACCGGCGAGAGGAACTCGTCGTTGTCTTGTCCCAAGCAGCAGTCGGCAAAGTCGGGACCGGCCAGCGCCGCCTGTGCGGCGCAGTCCGGCGCGAACGGATCCACGCCGGCGGCCAGACAGACGTGAGTGCTCCAGCGGCAGGTCGGATTTTCGAGCACACGCACGTAGTAAAAGGCGCGCTGGCTGGGCACGAAAGTGGGATCCTCCCATATGCTACAGAGCTCCGCGGCTCCAGCCCCGGTCGGCGCGCATGTCGACGGATCGACCCCGGCGCCGTTCATGGCGTCGCCCGCCACATCGAAGACCTGCTCGTGCGTCACGCCATCGGCGTCGAGCCAGCCCTTGACGATCTGCACCCGTTGCAGGTCGGTGCCGGGGCGTTCGATCGTCCCCGCATCCTTCATCGCCCACACGGCGAAGCGAGGAACATTCGCGCCGCACATCGTGCCGAGGGTGCCGCCCATCGGTACGCCGGTCGCGTAGGCTTGTTCGACGAAGTCCGAACCGCCGCAGACCACACCGTCGAGATCACCCGCGAAGAACCGGACCACCGGGCGCGTGCCGCTGGTGGCGTAGGTCTCGCGCCGGCGGAGTCCCTCGAAGATCGCGTCACGTGCGTTCTCCTCGGCCCATACGACCGCGAGCCCACCCGGGTTCGATCGGATGTTGCGCCCGATCTGGCGGCCCGGTGAAGAATCTTCGTTGCCCTGGGCTCCAGGCCAGGTCGCGTCCTCGACGTCGCCGGGGTTTGCATTGTGGGTATCGGTGCTGCCGATGAGCCCAAAGCGGAACGGGTTGATGCCGAGCGTTTCCTCGAACCGCAGGCCGTCCTTCAGGACGTTGCGGACCAGATTTCGCGCCGGATACTCGTCGACTGGCTCGAGCACGGCGTCGGGACTCTGGTGCGCCAGTGGCTCTTGCTCAAACGTGCACAGCTCGTCTTCGGTGCCGGTACCGGCGCCGGCCAGTTGGTCGAAGCGGCACTCCGAGTTGCCCTTGACCTGATGCATCTCGACCAGAGGCTCGAGCTGCTGACGCCGTTCGGCTTCGGCAGCATCGGCCGGATCGAAGAACTGCAGTCCGCCGCTCAGGTTCGGATTGTGCGGGATGATGAGCGCGTCGCAGCCGTTGTCGGCATCGAGACACTGCGACTCGATGGCCGACCAAAGCCCTTGCGGCGTGCCGCCCGCGTAGGTCTCCAGATGTGAGAGTGCGCTCGCCGGTACGTTCTCGTTACGAAAGATGACGTTACGATGCAGGTGACGGCCGATCGGGCTGGGCGTGTGCTCGTAGCCGATGAACGTCGTGAACGTACAGGACGCCGTGCGGTCGTAGGCCGCTTCGGCCGCGGCTTGGATCTGCTGCCAGACCGACACCGCGCTTGCGTCACAGTCGATACCAACCATGCCGCAGAAGGGCAGCTCGGTGGGTGGGTTGGGGATCCCGAGCGGGAAGAGCCATTGGAGGGTGGCCAGGAAGCGGTCGGACAGGTCGGGCTCGGGACGGCGTAAGAGCTCACAGAGAGAGTTGTCGTAGACGAGCGATCCGGGCGTCGTACACAGGTCGACCTCACCGTAGAACTCCGCGTGGTCAGTGACGGCGGCGAAGTCGAGCGGCCGATCGATGCTGGCGGTCCGCGTCTGCTCCTCGGCGTCGTCGCTGAGCGTGATCTCGCCGCCGCGCGCGAACGAGTAGGCGTCTTGTGGCGAACCCCGTGAACCATAGATGTAGGCGTCGGCCGAGTAGCGGGTATGGATGTGGAGATCGCCGAAGTAGGGCCGGCGCAACGGAGTCGAATCCGCGCACGGCTCACGGACCTCGGTCACCATGGGCGCACCGGCGGACGTGCCGGCGATTCCGGTAAGCCCGAGCCCCAGTGCGAGAGCCAGTCCCCCTTGGGGCAGGCGCGCTGATCCCATCGCCGCCAAGCACTACAGAATTACGCAGGTTGCGTACCTCTGTCGAGGCTTTATTCGAGACCTCGGGTGCGTAGAATCCTTCGGATGCGGCGGTGGCGACCCGGGAGGCTAGCGCTGGGCGTCCTGGCGGTTTTGCTCCTGCGGTTTGCCGGCACCGTCGCGGCTCACCCACTCGCGCCAGGCCTGCTCGAGCTGCGGGAGGGCGGCAGCGGTCGCTACGACGTCCTGTGGCGGCTGCCACGGGCGCGTCCGCCCGGATCGGCGCCGAGTCCACGCCTGCCGCCGCACTGTAGGCCAACGACGCCGACGGCGACACACGAAGCGGTCTCGCACACCGAGCGCCGCTGGACGGTGGATTGTGGTGAGCGAGGCGTCATCGACTCTGCGATCGAGGTCGCGGGCCTCGAGGCGCCGGTGACCGTCGTCGTCCGCGTGACCTTCGAAGACGGCTACGCCACCGACGGTATCGTCACGGCCGATCAACCGAGCTTTACCGTTGCCGGAGCTCCGAGCCGGCTCGCCGTCATGGCGAGCTATCTGCGCCTGGGCCTCACTCACATCGTGACGGGTCCTGACCATCTGCTCTTCGTGCTCGGGCTCGTGCTGCTGGCCTCGACGTGGCGGCGCATTGCGGTGACGGTCACGGCTTTCACGCTGGGACACAGTGTGACGCTCGCGCTTGCGGCGACCGGGCTCGTCGCCGTGCCCGCCCGACCGATCGAGCTGGCGATCGCGTTGAGCGTGCTCTGGGTTGCGATCGAGGTCACGCGGAGCTCCATCGCGACGCTTCCGGCGCGACGCCCGTGGCTCCTAGCCGGCGGCTTCGGCTTGCTGCACGGCTTGGGGTTCGCAAGCGCACTGCGTGAAGCCGGGTTACCACGCGGGGCACTCGTGACTGCGCTCCTCGCCTTCAACGTTGGCATCGAGCTGGGGCAGCTCGCCTTTGTGCTCTTCCTGCTTGGACTTTTCATGCTCGTGCGACCGTTCGTTGCGTCGTTCCCGGGCTGGGCGACACGAGTGCCCGTTTACGCGATGGGCACGCTGGCTGCGTACTGGTGCTGGGTGCGCGCGGCTACGTGGCTCGGTGTCTAACGCGCTCACAAATCGCGGATACGAATAGCCATTGACGAGACTCGTAGACGGGAGCGATAACAATTGCGACGGATAGGTGCCTCATGGCCCGCAGACAAAGCTCTGCAACCGTCCTCGCCGCCGGCGCGATTGTCGCGTTGCAGATCGTCACGGTTTCAGAGCAAGCACGCGCCTGTGGTTCGGCATGCTCGCAGCCGGTGAGCACCGGAGCGAGGCCGACAGCGAGCGATTGCCTGTTCATACTGCGGGCAGCGGTGGGTCTCGCCTTGTGCGATCCGGAGTGCATCTGCCGGCCGAATGGCGGCGGACTGACGACTACCGCGACTGACGCTCTGCTCTGCCTCCGTGTGTCCACAGGCCAGAACCTGGCTCTCAATTGCGCCTGCGGAGTGCCACCTCCCCCGCCATGCACCTCTGCCGAATTCTTCGCCGTGGCAGGCTCCGACCTTGACTCCGGTTACAACGGCCTGGGCCACAATGCCGACATCGTCGAGGGCGCCTCCATCACGCTGCGGATGCTACGGCGCTGCAGCAACGACGACACCATTTGTGAAGCCGACGTGGATTGTTCCGGCGGCAGATGCGACCTGACCTGCAACTGCGACGGCCAGGACAGCGAATGCGAGATCACCGGTCCCACGCACCAGCGACGTTGCTTGCGCTCGCTCGATCCGTGCAGCACGAACGCCGACTGCGCACCACTGGAGAGATGTGAGCACTTCTTCGGGCCCCCGCTGCCACTGTCGGCCTCGGGCACGCCGGTCTGCGTCACCACGATTTTCGCCTCCAGCATCACCGGCACCGCCGATGCTGCGACCGGCGAAGGCTCGGTCAGTGCGTTTCTGCGCTCACGCGTCCATTTGGGCGAAACCGGCACGTCGCCCTGCCCGCGCTGCGGCCAGGTCAATGAGAATCCGGTCGTGGGCGACACCTTCACCTGCGACTTCGGGCCGAACAACGGCCAGGCCTGCACGGTGGATGCGGTCAGCCCTGACTTTGGCGGGGTCTCCTTCGACTGCCCCCCCGATGCTGCGTCGAACGCTTCGGGCGCCGGCCTGGCGATCATCTTCGACAACGTGACCACAGGCACCGCGGCCAAGGTGGGCGGGGTGGCCTGTGCGGGAGTGCTGGCCCAGCAGCATCCGTCCGGCGGCAATCAGCTCTCATGCCTGGACGACTTCAGCCCGTGCACGACGAACGCCGACTGCTCGCGCTGCAGCAACAACCTGCAGACGGCCTGCGACAGCAACGCCGACTGCTCGGGCGGCGGCATCTGCGCGGTCGCGCCCGACCAGCCAGTGACCTGCGGGATCTTCTGTCACTGCGGCTACTGTTCGGGACCGGACAGGATCTGCACGGGTAAACCCAAGATGGCGTGTACGTCGAATTCCGATTGCACGGGCACAGGTGTGGGAAGCACCTGCCAGTTGCGAGATGACGCGGATAAGCCCTGCTTTAGTGACGCCGACTGTGCCCCCGACGAAGTCTGTGCAGCCGGCGTAACGCTGCTGCGACAAGGCGCGCCCAACGGCTGCGATGCGTTCCTTTGTGGTGAGAAGGTCCAGGATGAGTGCTGTCCCAGCGATGATCTGACCTGTATCAACGGTGGAACGCCAAAAATCGGCGAGTGCTCGCTGGCGAGCTTCCGTCAGTGCAACAGCAACACGGATTGCGCCGGCACCAACTCGGGCTCCTGCGTGTTCGGCCCGCGGCCGTGCTTCGACGCGCGCATCACGAGGACTGGAATCCCAGGACCCTTGGAACGTGTGTGCGTCGACCAGGCCGGCAGGCCCGACTGCTCGACCAACGCCGACTGTACGTCCGGGACGTGCACGGACATCGCCGAACCGGTATCGGCCGGGCTGTTCTGCATCCCGCCCACCGCCAACGATGCGATCAACAGCGCCGGCGGCATCCCGGGGCCCGGCGCGGTCCGCTTCAACTCGTTCATCCTGGTGTGTCGCTGCGGCGATAGCGAGGTCGGCTGCGACGAGCAGTGCGATGACGGCAACTGTAGCAACGGCGACGGCTGCAACGAGTCGTGCCAGACCGAGCCGTAGGTCTGTGCGCGAGTGTTCGGCTACCCGTTCGGGGGAAGGAACGTTGCGCCCGCCGGCAACTTGCCCGTTGACCAAACCTGAAGGAGGCCTGTAAAAGGGGCTCTTCTCCAAAGTGAGTGGATGGTTCTGACGGGTTTTCGTTCAGATCTCCGGAAGCATGCAGGTGAGGATCTTGAGCCGAAGGTACTTCTCGTCGCGTAGTCCGTACGCCCTGCGTTGGATGACGCGGATCTTGTT
>CAZKRI010000021.1:0-3072 GCA_964555245.1 uncultured Myxococcales bacterium | reverse complement strand
ACCCGCCTCGATCCGCACCAGAGCGCCGACGCCATCGCGGTTGGACGCCCGACCCACGAATTGGAGGAGGGTCCAGTGGTTTTCATTCTCGGCCTCATTTCGGAGGAGGTTGGGCACGTCGTTGTTGTTCATCACCAGGAGATCGGGATCCCCGTCGTCGTCCCAATCGCCGAACGCGGTTCCCCGGCCCAACCTTCGCCGATCCAAATCACTGACCTGGACCCTCTCGGTTTTCGTGGCCCAGTGAACGGCGACGCCGAATAGGTGCTCGGGCTTGCAGCGCACGAAGCGGAACTCCACGCCCATGATGAGGCCTGGCCGGATCGCATGCGTCGTCGTCGTGTATATTACGAATTGGGGTTGCATAACCATCTGGTGGACTTCCATGGCGGAGGCGTGCGAGATGTAGTAGTCGGTGCCGCCCACGAGCTCCCGCTTGGACCAGTACGGCCGCCGCAAATCTGGACCAGCTCCAAACCGGCGACCTCGGCTGAACCGAAAGATTGAGGGCTGAAGCGAGTTGTATTTTGGTTGAAATATGGTTAATATCAGGTTGATGATATTGACATTGGGGAAGGAGCTTGCTTGAAGAAGATCTTTGCGGTCGGCGATGAACGTTGGCTCAACGGGCTGACCCCTAAGCTGGAAGAGGGCCAGGTTGGTTACAGGCTAGCCAAGACGCCGAAGGAGCTGGCGTCTTACCTCAAGAAGGAGACGCCGTCGGTCGTCTTGTGTGACCTCAAGATGCCAAAACTCTCCGGAATCGATGTGCTCCGGCAGATTAAGGCCGAAAACATCGATATCGCTGTCGTCATGGTCAAAGACCCAGCCACTTTTGACTTTGCCACGCTGACCCACGTCTGTGAGATGAAGCGCTGCGCTCCTGAGGAGAAGAGCAGGCAGGTGCGCGCACCGAAGCTCTCTCTTTCGACCGCCCCCGAACTTCACAACCCGCGCAGTGGGAGGCTCGATGCCAGGAGGGTCGCGGATTTCTTCGGAATGGCGCCGGCCAGGTTGGCGAAGATCCTAGGGAGATCTCCACAGGCGTTACACAAGACACCTGATGCCGAGAGTCTGCAAAAGCACTTGGCAGTCTTCGCCCGCATCGCTACCTCGCTGCTGTCGGCGTTCGAGGGCAAGGAGCAGGCCCGGATATGGCTGAACTCCCCTAACCCAGACCTGGATGAAACATGCCCGATCGAGCTCGTCGAGAAGAAGAAGCCGGACGTGGTTGCGGAACTTCTTGAAGACGCGCTCTTGGGCCATCCCGGCTGATGCTGCCGCCCAAGGCGCTAAAGCTCGCATTGGCAGGGGTGGCGGTGACGCGCTTCGAGGGGTTGCTCTGCCGCGCGGTCCACTCCGGGACGCTCTACGGTTTCTCGGGTGGGAAGCTCTACACGCCTCGGCCCCTCTACAACCTCGGTCCGCCAAAGAATGGTGCCCGGTTCACGCCAAAAGGGGGCGCGCCTGCGTTGTACCTGGCTGAGGACTTCGAGACGTCTCTGCGTGAGTACCTTCAGCTTGGGAAGAGCGCCCGTTTGACGCCGAGAAGCGCGAAGGAAGGAGCGATCGTCTGCTTAACTGCGAAGGTCCGTGTAGAGGCCCTACTCGACCTCACGACCGGTGTCGTGCAGAAGGCTCTCGGCACCGACGACAGCGAGCTAAGGAGCCCATGGCGGTATCGCACCAAAGGTGGAGTGCCACCGACGCACCGCCTGGGTCGGGCGATCGCCGCGGCTCGGCGTTTCGACGCGGTGCGATTCAAGTCGAGCAAGGGCGATGGGGACTGCTTGATGATTCTGACGGAAGCGCTGGTCGCTCCGTCGTTCGTGGAAGTGAATGACCCGATCTCGCTGCTCACGCAACGAATTCCCTGAAAGGCTGATTGTGTGTTAGGTTGCGCGGCGGACGTTGCCGTGACGTTACGCGAGCGCCTTGATGAAGCAGACGAGCAAGCTGTCGAACAAGCTTGGTCGGAAGAGATCCTGCGCAGGACTCAGGAAGTCGAGTCCGGAACGGTGCAGACCGTCCCATGGTCCGTAGCACGCCGGAGGTTCCTGGCTCTACTGGCGACGCGGAACGGGTGGCGCGGAAGCTCGGAGACACCCGCGGCGCCGAGCGCGATTTCCGGGAATCTCTGGCGCGCGACGCAACCTTCGAGGCGGGACGCCTTGCGCTCGCCGGGCTTCTGTCCGAAACGGGCCGCCCGGGGGAAGCTATCGACCTCCTGGGCGAGGCCGGAAGCGCGAGTATGAAGGCAGCGCTCGCCGAAGCTCTTCTCGCCTCCGATCGGTACGACGAAGCGCGCGTCCTCCTGGAACAAGCGCTGAAGCTCGAGCCCGAGAACACGCGGCTACTGGCGCTTCTGGGCCCGGTATACGGGCGCGCGGGAGAGCTCCCGATGGAGAAGGCGATCGCCCTCGGAGAAACCAGCCCGGAGATCCGGAGGAACCTCGCTCCCGTTTACATGCAACAGGGAAAGCTCCCGAGAGCCGTGGCCGAGCTTCAAAAGGCGGTCGAGGACGCGCCTTCGGATGCCTCGATCTGGTTTAGCCTCGGTAACGCGTACCTCCGCGGCAAGAACGGAAGTCGCGCAGCGCAGGACCTTCGAGAGAGCCCTCGAGCTTCGGCCCGAATTGGCCGGAGGCGACTTTCAGCCTAGCCCTCGCATACCAGGGCGGCGGTCAACGGAAAAAAGCAGCCGACGCCTATCGTCGATTCCTTATGAGCGCAGGACCTGCCGACCCCGAGAAGCACGCCGAGGCGGAAAAGCGGCTCGACACCCTCAGCCGTCTGGGAACCCGCTAAAGCTCGAAAGGTCCGGCTCGCCGCCTTCCCGGAGATGAATGAGGCGATCCGCGGGAAGGTTCGAGAACCCCTGAGTCAGACCGGAAGGCCAGCGAATCTCGAGCCGGTCGATGCGACTGGCGCTTCCGAGACCGAAGTGAAGCCGCAGGTCATTCATCGATAGATAGCTGTAGCCGCAGCGGAGCTCGTCGATCTGCTTTCTCCCACCCGCCTCGATCCGCACCAGAGCGCCGACGCCATCGCGGTTGGACGCCCGACCCACGA
>CAZKRI010000020.1:0-6297 GCA_964555245.1 uncultured Myxococcales bacterium | reverse complement strand
CACACCGTCGACGTCCTCGGGCTCGAGAATCGTGTTTCCCGCCGACTGGAACGTCCCGATGATCTCGAGGACGTCGGTGGGCGCGGAGTCCCCGGCGCCGTTGATCCTCGAGAACGCGGGGAATTCCGGGGGAAGCCCGGCCCCCGCCTGGAGGATGTCCCTGGTCACCAGGTCGAGCACGGTCCGCGCGCTCTGCTGGAGATCGGCGATCTCGGGCTCGCGCTGGAAGCTCTTCTGACCCCTCGTGAGGAGCGCGAAGACGGCTCCCATCACGATGAGGGTGATCATGATCGATATCAAAACCTCGAGCAGCGAGAATCCACGCTCGGACTCGACGATGATTCGTTCTTGCCTCGCGTCACACATCGTTTCTTACTCCCGGTTCGTGAGGTCGGAGGCCGAGCCCTCGGCCCCGCCCTCCCCCTCGGTTGGGTCGTCATTGAAACTACTTGGGAAACTACTTGGGAAACTATTTGGGGAATTGCTCGGTGAACTATTCGGCGAAACGTCTTCCCGGGAGCTTCCCGTCGGATGGAGGCCGTACTCCCGCATTTTGTGAAGCAGCGTCTTGCCGCTCACCTTGAGGATCTCGGCGGCGCGAGTCCTGTCGCCCGCGACCTCCTCTAAAACCCTCTCGATCTTGTCTCTCACCGCGATCGCCGCCGCCCGTCGGCCCACGTCGGCGAGGCTCCCCGTGAGATCGAACCCCTTCGGAAGCCGAGGAGCGGATCCGTCGAGGCCGAGATGCTCGGGGCGAAGCCGCGAGCCGTCACAGAGGATCACCGCGCGCTCGAGACAGTTCGCGAGCTCTCGCACGTTCCCCGGCCAGTCGTAGCGGCGGAGAATCTCGAGGCAGTCCTCGGGAATGGCGATGGACGCCTTGTTCATCCCCCGGCAAAAGCGTTCCACGTAATGTCGCGCGAGGTGGGGAATGTCTCCCCGTCGTTCCCGGAGCGCGGGAATCGAGATGGGGAAGACCGAGAGCCGGAAATAGAGGTCTTCGCGAAACTCTCCCCGCTCCGCCGCCCCTCTCAGGTCGCGATTGGTAGCGGCGACGATACGGACGTCGACGCTCAAGGTCACGGTTCCGCCCACTCTCTCGAACGCGCGCTCCTGCAGCACCCGGAGGAGCTTCGACTGGAGCGCGAGCGGGAGATCTCCCATCTCGTCGAGGAGCACCGTGCCGCCCGAGGCGAGCTCGAACTTTCCCAGCTTGCGGCTCGAGGCGCCGGTGTAGGCGCCCTTCTCATGGCCGAAGAGCTCGTTCTCCAGGAGCTCGCCCGGAATTGCCGCGCAGTTTATCGCGAGAAACGGTCCCTTGCGCCTCAGGCTCAACTGGTGGAGGGCGCGGGCGAAGAGCTCTTTTCCCGTTCCGCTCTCCCCGAGGAGGAGCACCGTCGCATCCGAAGTCGCGGCGCGCTGGAGGGCGCGGCTCACCTCGAGGAGCGCCGGGTCCTCCCCGATGATCTGCGGAAATCCGTACCGGGCGGCGTATTCCTCCTTGAGAACCAGGTTCTCCAGAAGGAGCCGCCGCTGCTCGACCGCGCGCTCCATGAGAAGGAGCAGATGGTCGGTGTCGACGGGCTTCGACAAGAAGTCGAAGGCACCGTCTTTCATCGCGAAAACAGCGTCCTGTACTGTGCCGTAAGCCGTCATCACGATGACCGGCATGTTGGGATCGCACTCCCGCGCCGCCCGCAGCACGTCGAGTCCGCTCGAGCTTCCGGGAAGCCGCAGATCGGTAAGAACCACCGAAATCCGCGACGAGGCGAGGATCCGCCGGGCATCGCCCGCCGTTCGGCTGTCCACCACGGAGTAGCCCTTCGCTTCGAGCGTGCGTCTCAGCATGGTCCGAAGCGAATCCCGATCCTCGACCACGAGCACGTCGAAGGCGCCCGCGGCGGTCTCTGGATTCGCTTCCAAGGCGGCTATGACCATGAGCTCACGTTTTTCCTTTGTCCTCGCTCAGCGCACCCAACCGGGAGGAACGCCTGCCTTCCGCCCCTCGGCTCGGATCGCCTCGAGCTCGGAGCGCGCCGCGGCGAGCTGCTGTTCGGCCTGCTGGCGCGAGCCCAGGTTGTTCGCGCCCCGCGGATCGACGCCGACTTTCTGGCCAGAGCCCCAGTCGTCGGCCTGAAGCTGCGCCTCCAGCTTCGCGATCTTCTCCTTCGAGCTTTTCATCCGATTCTGCCAGTAATCCGGGGTCTTCTTCTCGTCCTGGGCGGGCGTTTCGCCCCCCTCTCCTTCCGCAGCCGCCCCATCGGCGGCAGAAGCCGGCGTTTGCACCGTCGAGGACGCGGGAGGAATCCCGCCAAAGCTCGAGGCGAGCTCGCGCTCGGTGATGGTTCGCTTGGCCTCGGTGCTGTTCTTGCCGCGGCGCTCTTTTTCTTTCTTCGCGACTTCAGCCAGCGACTGCGCGGAGGCGACCGCCGAGCCGAGCCCGAGGACCAGCGTCGTCAGAATCAGGGTTCGAAAGCTTCTCATCGTGTTCACTCCTTAGTTTTCGCCCTTGGCCCCCGTCTGGTTTCGCTCTGCCAGGGCTTTTTTCGCTACCTCCAGCCGCTCGCGCACCACTTTCGCGCGCGGGTCCGACCCTCCCGCCCGCTTCAGATAGGCTTCGTAAGCGGCGAGGGACTCCGGAATCCGGTCGAGCTTCTCGTAGGCTTGAGCGAGGCTGAAACGAAACTCACCGTTGTCCGGTGCTTTGGCCACTGCTTGCTCCAGAGGTCCCACCGCTTCTCTCGCTTTTCCCGACTGAAGCTCGGTCACGCCGAGAGCGTGATGAGCGACGGCGGAGCTCGGGTCGAGCTCGACCGAGCTTTTGAGCGCGGCAATCGCCTCGTCGAGCTTTCCCGCGGCCTTCAAGCTCACGCCATATTCGTACTTGAACTCCGGGCTCGCGGCGTTCGAGCTCGCGAGGAAAGCCGCCTGCTCCAGCGCTTCCTCGGGCCTTCCGAGCTCCCGCGCGATCCGGGAGAGCTCGAGCCGCGCGCTGCGTTCGTTCGGATTCCTCCCGATAAACTCCTTCAGGGCGAAGGAGGCGCTCTCGAGATCGCCCGCCTTCTTGGCGACGGTGATGTAATGGTCGAGGACCTCGAACGCATCGGGCCGGAGCTTTCGTGCTTCCGCGAGCGCCCCCATCGCTTCCGGGAACTGCTGCAGCTGATAGAAGGAAAGGCCCAGGTACTGGTGCGCCGAAGGGTTTTCTGGAATCTCCTGGATCACTTCCTGAAAGATACCGATGGCGGTGGAATAATCCCCCCGTTTGTAGGCCGCGAGGCCTTCGTTGAACCTGCCCAGCACCGCTTTCGAATCGATGCCCGTCTGGACCGGGGCCTCGCGAGGCAGAAGGTCGGCGCCCCCCGAGGACGCTTGAACCGTGGGAGCGGCGTCGTCCGTCGTCCCGCGGAACAGAAGCGCCAGGAGAGCGAGGAGGACGACGGCGGCGATGCCGCCGATGAGGAGCTTCGAGAGCGACGGACGAGACTGGGCGGCCTCAGAGGCCTCGGAGGCAGAAGAGACGATTCCGGCCGACGCCTCTACGAGGGGCTCCGAGCATCGAATGCAATACTCGAACGAACCCTTGTTCTTCGTCCCGCAATGAGCGCAGCGCTTCATGCCCTTGGACGCACCAGGAGCGTTCTTCCGAGTGCCCGCCTTCGCCTGCTGGGGTGATTCCATACAGCCTCCCGACCCTCCACTCGTCTTCGAGGGAGTTTTTTTCCTTCTGAGTATCCCCTAGGCTACTCGTTTACCTTGGCAAAAGCGACAAGGCTGCCCGGGACCCATGAGGATCCCGGGCAGCCGTAACCCGTTGTCCAAAATCAGAACGACGAGACGCGGAAGCCGTCCACCAACACCTGGATGGTTATCATCCCGCCGCCGCCGGTGCCAGGGTCGTCCGAGAAGTCGCCGTCTCCATAGACCGTGAGGCCGCCACTGCCGGTTCCGAGCCCTCCGCTCTTGGAAACGTACAAGTGGCCGTCACGGGCGTAGAGCCCGGTGATCTTCGAGTTCGGAATCGCGAGGCTCTCGTCGGGGCCGCCGCTATCGAGGTCGACCTCCGCCTGCCCCGAAATGAGCCCGAGCGCGTAGAGGCTGCTGTTGAAATACCCCGTGCACGTCGCAACGCTGAAGCCGGGCTCTGAGGCGGCGAAGAACACCAGGGGCATCCCGGTGTTCTCGACGGTGCCGATGGTGACGGGCGAGATGTAGACCCGCTCCAGGGGTTTCAACACCTTCGACCAGAAGGGGGCCGACCCCAGCGGGTACTGCGAGGTGTTGGCGCCGTCGAGATCGACGTCCCTAAACGTCGCGAACTTGAACAGGTTGTTCGTGCTGGAGGCCCGATTATCTCCTCCGGTTCCCGCCATCACGTAGACCCGCTGGTTGTTGGGATCGTCCATCAGAGCGACGGGAGCGACGATGGGCTGATTCTTCCCGAGCTCCGCGAACTTCCGGAACGTCCAGTTGTTCGGGTTGAAGTCGGTCGTGACCAGCTTCCAGATCACCCCCTGGACGTCGCCAACGTAGGCTCTGGTGACGTAGTCCTTGTTGTCCGAGACATCCTGCTGGTGCGGGTTGTAGAGGGTCGGCATCGCCACCACCGCGTTATAGGGGATGGCCGCCGTCGCGTCGTTCGTCACCAGAGACCGGTGGTAGACCGAGCCGTTCTCCAGCCGGACGGAGAAGAGGTACTGGCCTTCGCTCGCGGCGTTGTTGCAGCCGTAGCCTCCGCCGAAAAACGCGACCCATTGATCGGCCCGATCGGGGTTCGACGTGGGGTTATATGTCTGGACGTTCCCCATCACCGGAGTCGACCAGGTCTCCCCCATGCCGTCGAGACGCGGTTCCAACTCGGTGATTCCCTCGCGGTTCCCGATGTTGAACCGAAGGCGCGGGGCCAGAGGATCGGTGACGTCGAGAGCCGAGAGGAACCGTCCGCCGCGCCCGCGTCCGAAGGTGAGCACGGTGTGCCACTCGTCGTCGCCACCGAAATCGGATCGGAGGAAGGCGTCCCTGACCGAGGGCGAGCCCGACATCGTGAACGGATGGTTCTGGATTCCGTTGTTCACCGCGACTACCAGCTCCACGAACTTGGAGAGGGTGTCTCGGCTCCCGGCGACCTCGCCCGTGTCGAAGCCCATGACGTCACCGGGAATGTAGGCGAAGACCTCGTTTCCGGTCTCCCCATCGAATCCGTGCAGCATGCCTCCGTTCGTCGGGAGATAGACCATGGTCCTCCGGTTGAAGTGATCCCAGTAGAATCCCTCTCCGGCCCGGGTTCCGCCGACGCCGTACTCGTCCAAGTGACTCTGGGGCGGATCGAAGTCGGGCGAGCGCGGAGGGCTTCCGACCACCGCCGGCGCGGCGATGGCGTCGTAGAGCTTCCACGTGGGCTGACCGCCCGCGTCCACGGTGGAGAAATTGATCGTGCCGTCGGAACGGTAGAGCGTTTGCATCGTAAGGTCTTTCGAGAGCCGGTAGCCCCGGACGACGCCGATGACCATGTCGCGGGCGTCGTTCGCGCTCTGAGCGCCGCGGCCGTCGATATTGAACAGATAGTTCGTCGCGATTGCTCCTGGACTGCCGGTTACTCCGAGATCCGCCGCGGTCACGCTCGCGGACGTGAACGGAAGGAGCGTCGTCTGACCTCGCTTATTGAACAGGATGTTGCGGCTGTCGGGCGACCTCAGCTTGAGCAGCTCCCCGGCGTCCCACATCTTCGTGAAGTCCGCCTGACGCGCGGTCCGAGGAAAGTTGGCATCCGTCACCCGATACACGTTGTGAGCCGTGAAATGGCCCAGGAAGTTCGGGATCTCGACGGAAGTGCCGAAGACCACGTTGTTCTGATGGTTCGCGCGATTCGTTCGAGCTTCGCGGATGTCGTCTTGATCGGGGGACGAGGGGCCGACGTCTCCAATGAGCTCGTCGGGCGCGACGTACGGGTTCGTGTACTGCGGAATCACCTCGCGCACCGTTCCTACCGTGGGCGCGCCCAGGGTCACCGTCGACCCAGGAACGCCAATCTTGGCGAAGGCGTTGCGAAGAGCGTTCTTGAGCTGCACCTTGTTGTTGGCGAGGAGCGCCGGGCCCGCATTCGGATTCCCATAGAAAGCTCCCGAAGCCTCCCAAGCCATGTGGTGGGCGCGCAACGGGCTGTTGCCAGAAAGGCCGAGACCGATGACGAACGATCCACCCTTGGCGCCGGTGGCCCGGTCGGTTGCGGATGGATTCAGCCTCTCATACAGGAGTCTCCCCTTGGTGCCAGCATTGGCGGCCTGGATGTCGGCAGTA
>CAZKRI010000019.1:0-93653 GCA_964555245.1 uncultured Myxococcales bacterium | reverse complement strand
GCTTCTTGTCCTCGCTCAAAACGTTGCTCATCGGCGCGAGAGGCCTATTGCCTCGCGCCAGGTCAACGTCCCGGCGAGCCGTCTCTATTGGCCGGTTTTCAGGTGTCCATCATTGGCCGGTTTTGGGTGTCCACCGAGGCTACGCTCGGTGGAGGAAGTGCGCGAAGTCGTCCGTGCCGCGTTCACGGAGGGCGTAGCGGAGTTCGTCTACTTCAACACCGGATACTTCGATCCCGAGCATGGGGGGGGTCGGATTCTTGCAGCCGTACGTGGAGGCAGTCAAGAAACATTTCGACACTCTGGTAGCAGTGCAGGCGCACCCACCGCGTGAGAATCGATGGATCGATCGCTGCTACGCGGCGGGTGTTGACGCCCTCAGCTACAGCATCGAGGTCCATGATGCGGAGGTTCTAGCTGCGGTCTGTCGCAGCAGGAGTCAACTCATCGGGCGAGAGCGATACTACGAGGCCCTCGCCTACGCCGCTCGGATCTTCGCTAGCGGCACCGTGTGGAGCGACCTTATCGCTGGACTAGAACCCTTCGAGTCGACCAAACGGGGCATCGATACACTTACGGCAATGGGAGTGCTGCCCGTCCTGAGTCTATTCCGCCCTCTCGACGAGACTGCGTTGCGCGATCATCCCCTACCCGACCCCGACGAAGTGGCGCCACTGTACGCGCACCTCTATCGAACGGTACGCGACGCGCATATCAACGTGCAGTTCATTCGCGATCTAGGTTACGCGATCACGCCAATCGAGGCTCGTTTCTTTGCCGGAAAGGATGCACACGTGGATGTCGCGGTACGACACTTCTACCGGTCCAAGCTGGGAGCCCGAGCCATACGTGCCCTCGCCAAACTACGACGGCGGCCGCGCGTGCGGCAGGGGAGCGAGTCATTCGACTCGTCCGGGCTTTGATCCTATCCGTGCTCGCTGTAGCGCTACGGCGTGGCCGGCATCGCAAGGCTTAGCTCGTAACCAAAGACTTGCGTCAAGAGGAAATAGAGCGCGAGTAGCGCCACAAGCGTCGTCGCTAGCGCGCCCACTGCCACACCGGAGAGCACCAGCATCCCGATGATCCCCGCGATCGTCACCAACGGAGTCAGAAGATCGGAGCGATTGAACGGATCCACCGGAGCAAGCAACGCGCTGAATCCGCTCTCGTGACTCTCTCGGCGAACCGACTGTAGGAACTCAAAGACCTGAGACCGGAGGTCTTCCGCCAACCCGCTGACGGTCCAGTTCATTGCTGACCTCCTTTCTGCGTGTCCTGAGCGACCACCTCCCGCTCGACGCTGTCAATGGAGGTTGTCGGCATTGGGGCTCTGATGCTCAGGATGATCGTTCCTGTTTCCGTTCGCTTGCTACGTAGGAGTATTCCCGCGTTACGGTTCAGCTTGACGTCGGCGTTGAGGATCGGCCGGTTATCCTGGATCAAAAGCAAACGCATCTTGAGGTGCGTAGCTGTCGTCTCCGTGGTGCGAATCTGGAGATAGCCTCCACCCGGAATGTCCATCCCACACTGGTCCCCGCTCTGAAAGCGGCACGAATTGATATCGAGCAACGTGTAACTCTTGTAGGGCAAGGACCGCAGGTCGGGCCATAGGAATTCCAGTCGAGGATCAGTCGATCGTGGCTCCTTGGACGCGAGAACCGCGGATATCTGTATCACCGAAGGATCTTCGGCATATGCGAGGGCGGCCGGCACGGCCAGAGCGACGAAGAACGCCAGCGCGGGTGCGATATCGCCCGCTCGGGTCATGGTCGGCAACGGCTATCGAGTGTGCGAAACATTGCCCACACCGAAACCATCCAGGTCAGCGTCCGCAACCCAAATGACGCGCGTCCGGGTTCGGGGCTTCACCCACGTGCTTACCGTGTGGCCAGCGGCTACTTCCATGGAGTCGATACGAACCGGTCTGACATCGGTACGTTTGCGACCCGCATCCGTCGTACGCGGCGGGAACTCCGCCACAACGGTTGGCTCGCGCGGTGATTCGCTGTGGATGGAGAACGCGAGGACACCAGCCACGGCCGCGGCTCCGACGACTCCGAGACGGATGGATAGCGGCAATGGCGCAACGAATCCGACCAGCCAGTCCCTCAGCCCGCGAACCGCCGCGCCGAACCGAGTGCCGCTCGCGACCGCCGCTGGGACGGGTCTCGGGGGGCGAGTACCCACAGAGACACCCTCAGGCAGGCGCGCGGCGATTCGGTCCCAAAGCCCAGAAACGTCAACGGCCGCAACCCTATCGGTTACGGCCGTTGTTAGCAGCGCTCGAACCTTCTGATACCCGATTACGGCATCCGTACACGAGATGCACGAATCGAGGTGGCGGGCGAACTCAAGCTGTTCCCGCGCTGGAAGAACCGCGTCCAAGTAGAAGTCGAGCTTCGTATCGAACTCGGCGCAGCTCATTCAGAGCAGCTCCTTGAGTTTGGATTGGAGCTTCTTGCGAGCGTAGTGCAGCCTACTCATTACGGTTCCGAGGGAGCAGTCCAAAGCGTCGCTGATTTCCTCGTAGGAAAGGCCCTCAATCTCGCGCAAAAGTATGACCGCCCTATGATCGGGGGTCAAACCTTCGATCGCCCTGAAGATCTTGTTACCCAGTTCTCGGTTTCGCACGGTTTCGAACGGATCCTCACCTGAGGCCGGACCGGCACTGAGCGCACCCGCATCCGCCGGCGGCAGAGTCTCGTCGAACTCCACGTTCGATCGCTTGCCTTCACGTCGCTGAAGGTCGATCGCAAGGTTGACGGCGATGCGATAAAGCCACGTGTAGAATGAGGAATCGCCCTTGAACCCGTCCAGATTTCTGAACACCCGGACGAACGTCTCTTGAACCACCTCGAGCGCGTCATCAGGATTCCGTACCATCCCCACGACCACCCCAAGAATTCGGCGGTGGTAGCGCTCGGCCAGCATGCGCAGTGCGTCGCGATCCCCCGCTCGACCCCGTTCGACGAGCTCAGCGTCGGACAGGTCCACCCAACCCGCTCCATACCAACGACAATAGACGGCCGCGTCGCCGCCCTATTCGAGCCAAACTTAGTGGGCTTCGGCCCAATTCGATCCCACCCCAACGTCAACCACAACTGGCACAGTAAGCGCCATAGCGCCCTCCATAGCGGACCTCGTCAGCGCCGTCACCCGCTCGACCTCGCCGGCAGGACACTCCAATAGCAATTCATCGTGAATCTGTAAAACCATAGCACTTTCAAGGTTTTCCCTCGTCAACTTCACGGACAACTCGACCATTGCGAGCTTGATGATGTCCGCAGCGCTTCCCTGTATGGGTGTGTTGCCCGCGATACGCTCGGCCGCCTGACGCAGTCCGCCATTGCCGCTGTTGATGTCGGGGAGGTACCGGCGGCGTCCTGCAATGGTCGTCACATAGCCCTGAGAGCGCGCCTGGGCGAGCATATCGGCATAGAAGCTGCGGACCCCCGGGTAGCGCTCGAAATACCGCTCAATGTACGCGGCCGCCTCGGAACGTGGCATTGCCAGTTCGCGAGACATTCGCCCCGGCCCCATGCCGTAGATGATGCCATAGTTGATCACCTTCGACGCCCGTCGCATTTCGGAGGTGACTTCCGTGGTCGCTACGCCGAACAGTTCGCTGGCCGTGGCAGCGTGAACGTCCAGCCCTTGCTCGAAGGCCAGGGTAAGCGTGGGGTCGCCGGACAGATGTGCGAGCACACGCAACTCGATCTGGTTGTAGTCGGCCGACAGCAATCGCCAGCCTGGTGGAGCGACAAAAGCTCGGCGGATGCCTGCTCCAGCGTCGGTCCGTACGGGGATGTTCTGAAGATTGGGGTCGGCTGAGCTCAAGCGACCGGTCGCAGTCACCGTCTGGTTGAGCCGCGTGTGCACACGACCCCCTGCATCCGCCAAGTCGGGCAGCACGTCTAGGTAGGTCGACTTGAGCTTCGCAAGCATCCGGTACTCCAAGATCAACCCGGGCAACGGGTGGCGGCTTGCGAGCACGTGCAGAGTGTCGCTGTCGGTCGATGGTCCAGTCTTGGTATGCCTAACGCCTTTTGACGGAAGACCGAGACGGCCGAACAGGACCTCGCGTAACTGCACCGGCGAAAGGATGTTGAACGGTCCGCCGGCGCTTTCGTAGATACGAGTGACCAGAGCATTCATGCGCTCGCCAAACTCACGACCAAGCCGCGACAGCAGATCACGATCGAGGAGGACCCCTTTCGCTTCGATGCACGCGAGTACGCCGATGAGCGGAAGCTCCATCCGTCGATACAAGTCCTCCTGACCGTGCTCCGCTAGCGCGCGTCGCAAGATCACGACGATTCGCTGTAGCTGATCGAGCGCGGCCGCCAGTCGCCCCTCCATTGGGCTCGGCCTGATCAGATCTTCGCGTAGGAAACGTGCGACCACCGACGCATCGTCGTGCTCACCGACGGAAGCGTCGTAGAGATAAGACGCAACCCCGACATCGAGCGCGGCCGGACCCGGCTCGCACCCGAATCGTCGACATAGATCTTTGACGTTGTACCCGGAAAACGAGACTCCTCGTGCGGCCAGGCTCGAGATAGCCGCCGCAGCCTCGCCATCCTCCGAGACAACGCTCCGGTGCGTTCCTTGACTGAGAACCAACAGCGGTCCGGTGTCCCGCTCCTCGTTCAGCAAGAACTGGACTTCGCCGGGTGCGATTGCGCGCCAGTCGCCGGCAAACTCCGGTGGCATGGCGATTTTCGGCCATTCGCTCGACACAGGCCCGGACTGCGCCTCGCCCCCAGCCTCCTCGCGCCGTTCGTTGACCTCGATACCACCCAGAAGCTTGCGTAGTCGAACGGCGAACGATCGCATTTCCAGATCATCGGCGAACGCGAGCAGTTCGGGCGTATGGGGTGTCTCGAACGCTAAGTCGTCGCCGGAAAGACCTAATGGCAGATCCGAACGAATCGTAGCGAGTTGCTTCGACACGCGAGCCGCTTCGGCCTCTTGTTCGATCTTTTGCCTGAGCGTGGCACCACCGCGCAGCCCAAGTCCCTCGATCGCTTCCGTATGCGTGAGCAGATTCTCCAGCGAGCCAAAATGCCCAATCAAGGCCGATGCGGTCTTGGGGCCAACTCCCCGAACGCCGGGGATGTTGTCGGCACGGTCTCCCATCAACCCCTGGAGATCAGCCACCACCGAAGGCACGACTCCGAACTTCTCCTTCACCTCGGGTATACCGACGCGGCGTTCACGCACCGGGTCGTACAGCGTCACGTGCTCTCCCACGCACTGCATGAGATCCTTGTCACCCGTAACGATGACCACGTCATAGCCTTCCCCGCGCAGCGTGCTTGCCAAGCTTGCGAGCAGGTCATCCGCTTCGTACCCCTTCTGTTCAACGCAGCGGATGGACATCGCTTCGATGAGCCGCCTGATGTAGGGAAACTGAGCCCGGAGATCCTGATCGGGTTCGGCGCGATTGGCTTTGTATTGGGGATAGATCTCGTCGCGAAAGCCTGGGCCTGGAGAGTCGAAACAAGCGGCCATGTACTTGGGCTGTTCTTGCCGGATCAGCCGTTCGAGCATAGTCGCAACGCCATGGACCGCATTCGTCGGACGTCCATCCGCCGTCGTCAACGGCGGCAGCGCGTGATAGGCACGATAGGTAAAGAAGCTAACGTCAAGCAGATACGCGGTGCGTGCTGCGGCCGATTGCACGTTGCAAGGCTCTGGGAACGAATCCTCAAAAGCAAGCAAGCTATCGCGCGTCCAGTTTGTTGACAGCCGGGCGTGGCGTGCTAATTACACGGATCCCAACCGCCTGCACCGGCGGCCGTGCCTCCTCGCGATAGTTCATGATTGAGGTCCAGCATCTAGCTAAGACGTACGGGCGACTGGCCGCCGTCAAAGATGTCTCGTTCACCGTCGCGACGGGTCAAGCATGCGGTTTCCTCGGCCCGAATGGCGCCGGCAAAACCACCACAATGCGGATCATCAGCGGGTTCATGCCGGCCACATCGGGAACCGCACGTGTCGAGGGCTTCGACGTGTTCGAGGATTCCATCGAGGTGCGACGGCGAATCGGTTACTTGCCGGAACACCCACCCCTCTACCTCGAGATGAAAGTCTGCTCCTACCTGGATCACGTCGCACGCTTGCGCGGGTTGGCGCGCGGTCGCGTCGAGAACGCGCGAGATGGGGCGATTCACGCCTGCGGTCTGGAGGGAGTTGCTGGCCGGCTCTGCGGCCATCTCTCCAAGGGGTATCGCCAGCGGGTGGGCCTGGCGCAAGCACTGATCCACAGCCCCCCGGTACTCATTCTGGACGAGCCCACGATTGGTTTGGATCCCGCTCAGATCATGGAGATCCGGCAACTCATCCGGCATCTCGCCACGGAGCGAACCGTGATTCTGTCGACTCACATCCTCGCGGAGGCGGCTCAGATCTGCCGTAAAGTGGTGATCATCAACGAGGGTCGCGTCGCCTTGGAAGCCGATCTGACCGACGTCACGCAACGCGGCTCACTCGAAGCAGAATATCTGAGATGCGTAAGCGGTGACCGTCCTGATGCGAACGACCCCACTCATGCGTAACGTGCTGACGATCGCTTGGCGGGACATTCGATCCCTGTTCGTTTCACCCATCGCGTACGTCGTCTTGACGGGCTTCCTTCTCCTCGCGGGTTGGTTCTTCTTCAATTTGCTCGGCCAGTTCAACCGACTTGTGGCCGCATACTCCTCGCTGCCGGGTTACGACACCACCTGGCTCAACCTGAACGATGCCGTCGTCGGTCCACTCTGGCAGAATCTTTCGGTGGTGTTGTTGATCGTCGTGCCCACGCTCACGATGCGTAGCTTTGCAGAAGAGCGCGCGGCAGGAACGTACGAACTGCTCTTCACTGCCCCCCTCCGCACGAGCGACATCGTTCTCGGCAAGTTTCTGGCTGGCGCATCCTTCGTCACGATGATGGCAGCATTGACGCTGATGTTTCCCGCCATACTTCTGCTGTATGGAAACCCCGAGCCTGGACTGATCGCGAGCGGGTTCCTGGGCCTGTACCTGACCGCGCTTGCCTACGTGTCGGTCGGCAACTTCACCTCGGCATTGACGGCCAACCAGATCATCGCCGCCGTAACCGCCCTGGTGATCTGTCTGCTGCTTTTCGTCATCAACTGGCCGGCAGAAGGCGCCGTGGAGCCTTGGAAGTCCGTCCTCCTCTACCTCTCGGTCACGGAGCACTTTACCGCAATGCTGCGTGGCATACTCGACACCAAGAGCGTCGTATACTTCATCAGCCTCACGGCGCTGTTTCTCTTCCTGACCCACCGAGCCGTCGAATCAGCCCGCTGGAGGTGAGCGCACCCATGCCGACACGGGCCCCCATCCTGGGAATAGCCGGTCTTGTTCTCTTTTCGTTTGGCATCCTATCGCACTGGCTGACCTACAATCCCATCCTCGGGTTCTTCCACATGGATTGGTATGCGCTCCTTCATTTGGTTGTCGGCGGTGTGTGCATCGCCTGGTACTTCGCGACTGGGTCATCCTCACTTCTCACATTCGCGAGGCAGCGATCCACGCGCTACGGCCTCGGCGCAATTTCGTACTCCGCCTTGTTCATCGCGATTCTCGTCATGCTCAACTTTTTGGGCACCCGCTATCACAGGCGCATCGACATGAGCGTCGAGGGGGTGAACAGCCTTACGCCGCAGTCTATCGAGGTAGTGAAGACCCTTGACGGCCAGGTAACGATCGACGCTTTCGTCGAGGGTGGCCGGGATCCCGTCCTCGTGGAGCTGTTCGACGCCTATCGCTACCACACCGATAGAATGGAGTTTTCTTTCGTCGATCCACAGGTGCGGCCCGAGCTGGCGCAGCAGGCCGGCATCAGCCAGGTTCCGACTCTGCGCATCCGAAAAGGCGAGCGGACCGCACTGGTAACCGCCGTCGATGAGGAGTCAGTGACCAACGGTATTCGTCGTGTCATGAGCGCCGCGATCAAGACCGTCTACTTCATCGAAGGCCATGGCGAGCCCGCAATCGATGATGAAATGTCGGCCGGTGGTTTCGGCCTATTCGCACAGGCACTCGAGAATCAGAACTACGACGTCAAAACCCTTTTTCTCCCCGAACACCCGGATGTGCCCGCGGACGCTGCGGTCGTCGTCGCCGTCGCAACCGACAAGCCCTACCTCCCCCACGAGGTCACCAGTCTCGAACGCTATCTGAAACGAGGGGGCCGGCTTCTGGTGCTGCTCGAGCCGCGGCTCGGCTCCGACCTGGTCGAGCTTCTCTCGCGCTGGGGAGTCACGGTAGGCAACGACGTAGTCCTCGACCAGCAGATGCGTCTATTCGAGGGAGTGACTCTTGGACTCGAACCCGTGGTGTCGACCTACGGCCCCCACCCTGCCGTCGCCTCGCTGAAGGATCGCACGTTGTTCTCGCTCGCTCGCACGGTTCGACCCGCCGATCCTCGTCCGACCGGCATTCAGGTAGTTCCCATCGCATCCACCGGACGCTCGAGCTGGGCGGAAGCTGACGTTGCTCGCGTGTTCGAGAAAGGCGAAGCGGACCTCGGCGATGGCGACTTGGAAGGCCCGGTCTCGCTTGGCGTCGCAGTGTCTGCTTACGTGAAGGACATCGGGGGAGAGGGCGACGCAGAGCTCGAGATGATCGTGTTTGGAGACGCATCCTTCGTGACGAACAAGTACTGGAGGCAGCTGTTCAATGATGCCTTGACGCTGAGCGCGGTCGCGTGGCTGGTCGGCCAACACGAGCTCGTGTCGATCAGTCCCCGTGCCGTCCGGGCCTCCCGTGCGTATCTGACAGAAGCACAAGCCCTGACCGTCTTCTACCTGTCCGTACTGGTCGCACCCGAACTGATCCTGTTGTGCGGCATCGCGGTGTGGTGGAGGCGCTCCGCGCTGTGAACCTTTGGCGCGTCGTCGTAGCCGCATTGCTCGCCTGCGGCCTAGGCGCATACATCTACCTCATCGAACGACCACGGATCAACAGCGAATCCGAACAGGATCTCTTGCTCCGGTTCGATCCAGCAGACGTTGCAGCCTTGCGGCTGCGCTATCCGGACGAACCGGCGATTCGCCTCGACCGGGACGGCAGCGGCTGGAGGATCACCGAGCCGTTCGCGGCCGAAGCCGACGACGCGACCGTCGATCGCCTTCTGCAACAAATCCACGAGACAACGGCGGAACGCCGAATCCCTGCGGCCGAGGCGCAGGGTCTATCGACCTACGGTCTGGCCGCCGATGGCGAACGTGCCCGCATAGCAATCACTTTGCGGGACGGCCGCGTCCTGCCAAACATCATCGTCGGTGACAGCACACCCGTCGGGTTCCAGGCGTTCGCCCGACTGGAAGGTCGCGAGGAGATCATCGTGACGCCGCTCATCCTCCATACGGGCGTGAGAAAGAGCCTGTTCGAACTGCGCGACAAGCGCCTGTTCGCCATCGACCAGGGCACCATCGCAACGTTGAGGATCGAGTCACGAGCCGGGCCGATCGTACTCGAGCGAACCGACGGCCGCTGGTGGATCACTCACCCATTGCGCGACCGAGCGGACGCGAATCAGGTCCAGACGTTGCTCGCGGCACTGTCGAGTCTGGAAGCACTGGCGTTCTATGACGAAACAGACCGACGCCCCACCGTCGACATCGCCGATCCCGTACTCGATCTGCGGATCGTGTTCGCGGATGGCTCTGAGAAGGGACTGCGTGTGGGCTCTAAAGCCACCGACTCGCCTGAGGGTTACTTCGCCGAGCGGCTTCCTGACGGTCAGGAGGCCAAGGTTCCGGAATGGATCACCGCGCGATTCGGCGTCGAAGTGGACGCGCTCCGTGACAAGCGGCTTTTTGACTGTGACGCGGAGAACATTGCTCAAATGCGTTTCAACCGAAACGACGGTCGCGGCTTCGTACTTTCCGAGAGCACGGATGGCGCGTGGCGACTCGAGCCACCCGCGAACCGCGTGGTGAAGCCTACGCTTGCAGCTCGCCGGCGTAATGGACTCGCCACGGTCACAGGAACCACAATCGTCGCTGAGAACGTCATGACTCCGGACGGTCTCGCGGCTTACGGACTCGACGATCCCGCGATCGATGTGGAGGTCACCTCCCGAGACGGGAGCCCCTGTGGACGTGCGATTGGTGGTGCGCTAGGAACCGACACCGAAAGCCCGACCTATTACGTAAAGCGTGCGGGCGACGGCATCGTGATGAGCCTGCCTGAGTACCTCTACTCGAGGCTTAACGCATTGCCCGAAGAATTCTTGAGCGATGCGCACGCCACATCGGACGAATAGACGGGTTACCCGAACGCCGTGAGGAATCGATCCATCTGTTGGTCAGTTCCAATCGTTACCCGGATGCCGTGTCTCAGTTCAGCGGTGTCGAAGTATCGTACCAGCACACCTCTTTCGCGCAGCTTCACGTAGACCGGCCGCCCGCCACCCAACCCACTGCAGTCCAGCCAGAGAAAGTTCGCGCGCGAGTCCGGAACGCGGTATCCCCTAGCGCGCAACTCGCTCGCGATACGCTCTCGAGTCATACAGACACGCGCGACATTGCGCTCCATCCAATCGTAATCGGCGAGCGCCGCGAGCCCCGCCGCGGCCGCGAGCCGAGACACATTGTAAGAGTCTTTGACCTTGGCGAGATCGGCAACGAGACCGGCACATCCGAACCCGAGTCCCAGTCGCGCGCCTGCAAGGGAAAACGACTTGGAAAAGGTTCGCACAACCAGGAGGTTCTGGTGGCGGTTGAGCAATCCCAGTGCGGACCTTCCCCCGAAGTCGACGTACGCCTCGTCCACGACCACCAAGCCTCGCGCCTGCCGCGCAATGTCATCGATGGTCTCCAATCCGAGTTCTGCACCGGTGGGAGAGTTTGGGGTACAGATGAAGATCACGTCGGCCTCGGTTTCACTCAGTCGCGCGCTCAAGTTCGACTCGTCTGCGCGGATCTCGAGCGCCTTGGCTCCCGCAACCGCGGCTAATGTCCGGTAGAGCGAGTACGTCGGCGTGGCATACGCCACACGTCCACCTTCCGTAACGCATGCGCGCAAGCAGAGTGCGAGGACTTCATCCGATCCGTTACCGGCCAAGACCTGAGTCTCCGTCACGCCGTACCGGATTGCCGCCGCTCGCCTCAGGGTGTCCGTCATCGGCGGCGGATACAGATTGAGCCCGTCCGCTGCGGCCTCCGCGATCGCGCGAACCACCTTAGGAGACGGCGGATAGGGATTCTCGTTGGTGTTGAGCTTGATGAGACTGCGGTCGTCCGGTTGTTCCCCAGGTTGGTACGGCGTAAGCGCGCGGATGCGCTCGCTGACCACGCGGCTCACGGACGCGGCGGCTTCGCTCCGCGCTGATGCGATGGCGGAATACGAGCCTTCTGCTTCTCGATCGCCGCAAGCTTCTCTTCTAGCGTCGTCTTGAGCGGATCCGTGGCAGGCATCGCCTCAACGGCCTTTCGGTAATAGTTGGTTGCTTGCACGCTATCGCCGCGAAACTCCGCGGCTGCGGCGAGGTAGTAGAAGCCAGCTCCCCGCCGCCCCACCTTGTCCATCGCGCGCGCGAGCGATTCCATCACGGATGGCTTGTAAGAGTAGAGCTCGTACGAGCGGCTCAGTCGTTCCGCCGCACCCTCGAATGCTGCCTGCTGGTAAAGCGTTTCCCCCAGGTCCGCCAATGCCGACCAGTCTTGTGAGTTGGCCGCCACGACACGTTCGAGGCGAACGTGGGCCTGATCGAGCCGACCGGTACGCAGGTAATCCCGTCCAAGCTCTCGGTCCACGTTTCGGCCATCCCGCGCAGCTTCTTCGAGGTAAGGAAGCGCGGCCTCGTAGTCATCGCCATGCGTCATCAGCACCCCTATTAACTCGAGCGTACCGGGACGTTCCTGCTTGTTCGCGGCTTCGACAAGCCGCTCGTACGGCGGTATCGCTTGCCGCCGCGTTTGGCTGTTGCCTCGAGCGATGGCTTGAACGCGTAGAAACTCCCAATCCGGCGCTGCATGGCCAAGTTCCCACTCCGTCGTTCCTAGCGCTGCCTCCAGATACGTCATGCGCTCGCCGGTTAACGGATGCGACAGAAAGTACGGTGGAACAGCGGTCGGGTTGACCTTCTGTTCGTCATAGATCTTGCGCAGCAGGCCCAGCATCGCGCGCGGGTCGTATCCGGCTTCCTTGGCAAGATCGATCCCTAAGAAGTCAGCCTCTCGCTCAAAGTCACGCTGGTACTTGAGCTGCTGCCCGACCGCCGCGGAAAGCGCGGCTTGCCCAAGAACCGGATTCACGAGCGTGAGAAACATGCCCAGCAGTCCCGCGTAGTTCGCAACAGCCGCTTTCTCCTGCTGACGAACGGAGTGGTGGGCGTGTGCGTGGGCTATCTCGTGTCCGATGACGCCGGCTAGCTCGGCCTCGTTTTCGGCACGCGAGACGAGACCGGCGTTGACGAAGATTTTTCCGCCCGGAACGGCGAATGCGTTGATCGAACCGTCGTTGACGATGAAAAACTCATAGTCGAAGGGCTGGTTGCCCAGTTTGTCCACAAATCGCTTGCCGATGGCGCCAATGAAACGATTGATCTCGTAGTCATCAAGAAGCGGAATCTGTCTCCGCGCTTCCGTAACAAACTCTTCACCGAGTTGGCGCTCCATCGCGATGGGCGCCGCTTGCACCGCCGAGCCCAAGCCGGCCACAAGACAGGCCTGCGCGAGTACGACGCCAAGACCGAATCTACGCGGCTCCGGCAAACTCGCTCGCATAGTAGGTAACGATCAAATCCGCGCCGGCGCGCTTGATCGCCGTCAGCGTCTCGAGCACGGCCCGCTTCTCATCGATCCATCCATTCAACGCCGCGGCTTTCAACATCGCATACTCTCCGCTCACCTGATAGGCCGCGACTGGACAGAGGAATCGATCCTTCACCCGTCGCACGATGTCGAGATACGGAAGCGCCGGCTTGATCATGACGATGTCGGCACCCTCCTCAAGATCGAGATCCACTTCACGGAGCGCTTCGTCGCCATTGGCCGGATCCATCTGATAGCCACTGCGGTCACCGAAGGTGGGAGCGGAGTCGGCCGCGTCGCGAAACGGACCATAGAAGCCTGAACAGAACTTCGCCGCGTACGACATGATCGGCACGGATTCGAAGGCATTCTCATCGAGAGCGGCGCGCACCGCGCCCACCCTACCGTCCATCATGTCGGAAGGGGCAACCATGTCGGCGCCGCAACGCGCGTGAGACACCGCCGCCCGCGCCACCAAGGCACACGTCGGATCATTGAGCACCGTTCCGGCAGAAACCACGCCGCAGTGACCGTGATCGGTGTACTCACAGAGGCAAACGTCGCTGATCACCAGCAACTCGGGCACGGCAGTCTTGATCGAACGAATCGCTCGCTGGACGACGCCGTCGTCGGACCACGCCTCCGTACCGCTCGCGTCTTTACGTTCTGGGACTCCGAACAACAGGACCGCAGGGATCCCGGAGTCCCGCGTACGCTTACACACATCAACAAGCCGGTCCACAGACCGCCGGTGAACGCCCGGCATCGACGAAACCTCCCGCTCTACCCGCTCTCCCGGCACGACGAACAAGGGGAGGATGAGGTCGTCCACCGAAACCTTCGTTTCACGCACCATGCGGCGTATATTCGCGTCGCGGCGTAGTCGTCGCGGCCTCTGTCTCGGAAACGGCACAGCGGGATGCTATTTTACGCGATCCCGATTTGCAAAATGATCAACGATCGCGAGAGCGAGATCGTCGATCGTGTATCGCGCGGGAATGACGTCAGGCTCGATGCCAATCTCGCGCAGCGCGGCAGCCGTAATCGGTCCGATCGCGGCAACCGCGCGGCCCGCGACCGCGTGACGCGCGTCATGACCGCACAAGCGATCGAAGTTCGCCACGGTGCTCGCGCTCGTGAACGTGATCATGTCGAAAGGGCCGAGCGACTCTGGCTGTGTGATGTTGGCTGGCAACAAGGTCCGGTATACGACCAGCACATCGACGACCGCACCACGAGCGCGAAGTTCCACCGGGAGAATCTCACGCGCGATCGCGGCGCGCGCGATCAGGATGCGCTGGCCTTCGACCTCGCCGAGCGCATCGACCAGTGCCTCGGCACGGTAGTCGGCGGGCTGAGCAGTGACGCGCAGCCCGAATGTCGCGATCTGCTTGGCGGTAGCCGGCCCGATTGCCGCTATGCGAACGCCGGCGAGCTCGCGGATATCGTGGCCAGACTCGATCAAGCCGGTCAGAAAACGACTCGCCCCGTTGACGCTCGTCAACACCAGCCAGTCATAGGAGCGAAGCGCGTCGTAGGCACGGTGCACGGCGGCACCGTCTTCCGGTTCGGCGATCTCGATCACCGGATAGTGGATCGCGTCGGCCCCTGCTGCCTCGAGCCGATCGGCCAACTCCGGCGCCTGGTTCTTCGCGCGCGTAACGACGATGCGGCGGCCAAACAGAGGCCGCCGTTCGTACCACGCGATCCGCCGCGCAAGATCGACGACGGACCCGACCACCACAACCACCGGCGGTCGTAGCCGTTCGTCTGCAATGCGTCGAGCGAGATCCCCGACGGTGCCGATCAACGTCCGTTGCCTCGGCGTCGTCCCCCAACGAACCGCCGCGGCCGGCGTACCAGGCTGCATGCCTGCGTCAACCAGACGTTGCATGATCTCTCCGGCGCGCAATGTCGCCATCAGGAACACGAGAGTTCCTCCCGTCCGAACCAAGGCTTCCCAGTCGTAGGCGAGCCGATCTCCGGCTCCCCCGGGCATTCCCGTCACGAACGTAACGCAGGATGCATGGTCCCGGTGGGTCAACGGAATTCCAGCATAGCTCGGCACGGCTATGGCAGAGGTCACCCCTGGAACGACCTCGAACGGTACGCCTGCGGCGCGACACGCCTCTGCTTCCTCCCCACCGCGGCCAAAGACGAAGGGATCTCCCCCTTTGAGCCGGACGACCGTTCGGCCGGCGCGCGCGTGTTCGACCAACAGTTGCTCGATCCTCTCCTGCGACACGGTCACGCGGCCGTGTCGCTTGCCGACCAGAACTCGCTGTGCGTGTGCAGGGGCGAGGTCGAGAAGGCGCACATTGGCAAGCGCGTCGTAAAGAACGACGTCCGCTTTGGTCAAGCAGTCGACGGCAGCCAGCGTGATCAGCCGATGGTCTCCAGGTCCGGCGCCGACCAAGTAAACCCGGCCAACGCTCATAGCCTGCCGTCGGCTGCCGCCACGATCTCCGCCCCACCGGCGGCGAGCAGTTCCTCTCCCAAACTCGCTCCGAGACGCTCGGCCGTATCAACGGAGCCTGTCGATTCTCGCCGGACCGCCTGCTTCCCGTCCGGCGATAAAAGCTCGGCGACCACGCGAAGCTGCCCCACCGTCGCTTGCGCGTAGATACCGATCGGTAGAAAACAGCTTCCGCCAACCACACGCGCAGCAGCACGTTCGCAGCGCGCCGCCGCGAACGCCGCGCCGTCCTCGATCATGCGAAACACGTCGCGCGAACGATCATCGCCCTCGCGTATGGTGACGCACAGTGTGCCCTGTCCGGGTGCGGGAACGAACCGAAAAGGGTCCAGCACGACCCACTGCACGGATCCCGGGCAGAGGCCAAGACGAACAAGGCCGGCCATAGCAAGGAACGTCGCGTCAACCTCACCTGCCTCGACCTTGCGCAGACGCGTTTCTACGTTGCCGCGCATGGGTACCATTCGCAGGTCTCCACGCATGCGCAGCGCTTGCGCCGCACGTCGCGGACTAACCGTACCGACCCGAGCCGAGGGAGGGAGGTCCGCAAGATCCCAACCCACCCGCGACACGAGCACGTCGCGTGCGTCCGCACGTGGAGGCACCCCTACAACAGCTACACCCGCGGGCAGGTCCGTGGGTACGTCCTTCAGCGAATGCACCGCGCAGTCGATGCGACCGCTGAGAAGTGCTTCGTCCAGCTCCAGGACGAATAGGCCTTTGCCGCCGAAATCTCGCAGTGGCTGCTCGTCGATTCGGTCGCCACTGGTCTCAATGAGATGTTGCTCCCAGCTCAGTCCCGGCACTCGCTCTGTCACCAAGCGCCGGATAATATCGACTTGGAGCTTAGCCAGCCGGCTCTTCCGGCTCCCTACGCGAAGAATCACTTCTTCTCGTCCAAGCCGAAGAGTTCCCTCGCAGCATCAATAAGAGCGATCTCTTCGCTGGGTTCACGTCTGCGTTTGAGCGCACTGGTCGGGTCGTGCAGCAGCTTGTTCACGATCGCCCGGCTCATCTGCTCGATGCGTTCTCGATCGGATGGATCGAGGGAAGCGAGGCGTCCCAGCGTCCTCGTCACCTCGTCCTGGCGGACCTGCTCCGCGCGATTTCGCAGTTCCAGAATCGTGGGCGTAACGTCCAACTTCTCGAACCACTGCCAGAATCTGTCCACCTCTTCTTCCACGATCGCCTCGCCACGTATGGCCTCGCGCTGACGTTCACCGAGGTTCTCATCCACTACCGTGCCCAGATCATCGATATCGTAGAGGTAGACGTTGTCGATATCGTTGATGGCCGGATCGAAGTTTCGCGGCACGGCCATGTCGATGAAGAACACGGGGCGTCCGCGCCGCTCTCGCATGCCGCGACGCACGTCGCTAGCCTCCAGTAGCTGCCCGCCGGCCGCAGAACCGACGATGAGATCAGCAAGTGGAAGATACATTTCAAGTCGCTCCAGCGGTACCGGCGTTCCGGCAAACCCCCGGGCGAGTTCCACCGCGGCCTCGAACGTGCGATTCGCGACGATGACGCGGGAGGCACCGGCAGCAGCGAAGTGTCGCGCCGCGACTTCTCCGATCTCGCCTACCCCAAGCAGCATGACGCATCGGTCCTGCAGCGACTCGAAGATCCGACTAGCTAACTCCACCGCGACCGAGGCGATCGACACTGCGCGCGAAGCAACACCGGTTTCGGTGCGCACACGCTTGGCAACCGAGAAACTCTTCTGGAAAACGCGGTGGAGCACGGGGCCTACGGACTCGGCCGTCTCGCATGCGCTGAACTGCTCCTTTAACTGTCCGAGAATCTGCGGCTCACCGAGAACCATCGAATCCAAGCTCGATGCGACTCGGAATACGTGACGCACGGCTTCACGCCCGCGCAGCGCAAACAAGGAATCGCGGTGCTCCGCAAGGTCTAGCTCACCGGTACGAAGCAAGCATTCGCCCAGGCCGGATTCGGGGGTGATCTCCGGATCGCAGCACGCAACGACCTCGACACGGTTGCAGGTAGACAGAACCACCGCTTCCTGCACGGCCGGAAGTCCCATCAGCTCGCGCAAAAACACGTGGACACGACCATTGCCGATCAGCATGCGTTCACGGACCTCGATCGGAGCCGTACGGTGGGTGACACCGACGATGACTAGTTCGTGTCGCACGGTCGGTTACGCGACACCTACAGGCCGCCACCGTGGCGCCCAGGCAGGGGCAGTAGGTTCACGGATAGGAACGAAGCGATTACCATCCCGAACGCAACGATGGTCAGTGCAGCCGCTCGTCGGCCGCGAAGGCCCGCCGTAAATCGGAACTGCAGGAGCCCCGCATAGATGAGCCACGTCAGAAGGGAAAACACCTCCAGTGCGTCCCACGACCAGAATCGCTCACCTTTGCTGACCGCCCAGACTCCGCCAGCCAGGATCCCGAGGCTGAGCAGTGGGAAACCCCACGCCACACATCGGTAGTTCAACCGGTCCAACTGTTCGAGCGACGGCAGCCGGTGTATCAGCCAGCCGCGCTGACGCGTTTTCAACAGTCTCTCTTGGATGAGGTAAACGACGCTAACGGAGAAGGCGATGCCAAAGACCGCCGCCCCGATAAGCACTAGGGTGATGTGAGCTCGTAGCCACACACCGGGGGCGACGGTCGCGGTCGCGTCTTGGTGCAACATCGCCGCCGCGGCGACCAGCGCGAACGCGAGCGGGCTGACCACGGCGCCAACCGCCGCCAAGCGAGGGCCGCGCGCGACGATCAGACAGCCGCCGGCGACCAGCCACGCCAGAAAGGACAGCTCTTCGCGTAACGTCGTCACCGGCGGAAGTCCTAACCGGGAGAGCTGCATTACGACGGTCGCCGACTGTACCAGGAATCCCGCCGCAAGGGCCCCGGCTCCGAGCTTATCGAGACCGACTCGATGGCTGAGGACGTGTAGCCCTAGCGCGACTGCCGCGATGCAGTAGCACGCGGCCGCCGATTGCAGCAGCAGCAGTTCCACACCGTCACGCTAACACGCCCCCACAAGGGATGCAGGCGTGCGTTCGCGCATCCCCGGCAACGCGCCGGGTACCCTTTTCACCTCGGAATCTTCAGTACCTGACCGTTGCGTAGCTGGCGCGGGTCGGAGATGCCGTTGTGGCGCTGCAGGAGCGAGACCGTCGTGCGATAAAGGCGGGCGATGTGAGAAAGGGTCTGTCCTCTGCTCACCCGATGGGTTCGGTAACCGCCCGAGTCGGCGTTGCGCACAGGGGCAGACGAGGGAATGCGCACGACCTGTCCCGGACGTAGCGCGCGTGGATCCCCGATACCATTGTGGCGCTGGAGATCCCCGACCGAAACTCCGTAGAGCTTCGCTACGTGAGATAGGGTCTGCCCTTCACCTACTCGGTGACCATCGGGAGGAGCGTTCCTGGTCGGCTCTAATGCCGTCACCGTAGCCGCAACCGGAACGTTCAGGATCTGTCCCAAACGCAGCCGGCGGGGATCCGATATTCGGTTGTGTCGCTCGAGCGCTGACACGGAAGTACCGTATAGCGTCGCGATCTCGGAAAGAGTCTGTCCTCGTTCCACTCGATGCGTAGCATAGTAACGCTCCTGACTCGGGCCTCGCGTGCCGGTGGGAAGCGCAGCGTAGGCGAGCAGGAACTCGTCCTTCGTCGTGTCGGTTGGCAGCGCTAGGCGGTATCCCTTGGGAACTCTCAGGCGACCATTGACGACATCGCGCGCCAAGGCAGGATTCATTGCCGCCAGCGTCTCCGCATCCGTTCCGGCACAACCCGCCAGGTCCGCCAGAGGCACGTAATCGGGCACGATCACCCGCTGTCGGCCGACCGAAACGGACGGCATCGGTCCGCAATACTTCTCGGCCTCGCTCATCACGTCGTGCGCCGCGAGAAACTCCGCGTAGAAATTGCGCGACGCAAACCCGAACTGTGGGCTCTTGTAGTGCTCAACGATCGTTCCAAGGTTGGTCGTTCCCAATCGTCGCACGGCATAGGACATTCCGTTCGCACCGTGGTTGTAAGCAGTGATTGCCAGCGGCCAGGTGCCCAGGCGATCGTAGTTCTCGCGCAAATACTTCGCTGCTGCCTCCGTTGCCAGGATCGGATCGAGGCGCTCATCAACGGCGTGATCGATGTGTAGGAACCGTCGCCCCGTCGATCGGGTGAACTGCCAGACGCCGACCGCACCGGCGTGCGAATGGGCAACGATGCGATAGGAGGACTCGACAAGCGGCAGGTGCGCCAAACCCACCGGAACACCCTGAGCCGCAAGCATCTCCCGCATCTCCGGCAGATAGGCGTGGGCTCGCTCGACGGCGCCACAAAGCTCATCACCGAGCCCGCGCTGTCCGCGAATACGGCTCGCGAGCACCGCTGCCGAAGGTCGACCGCCCGGAAGCGCCGCGAGCAGACCAGCTAGCCGGCGGGCTTCGTCGTCAGCTGGCGCCGTATGCTCAATCCGCTTCAGAATTGCGCCGATGCGCGCGCTTTCGCTCTCGATCAGATCACGCACCGCCCGTTGTTTGCGAGCTTCGCTGAGGCTCGAATCAACGATATGGCTGAGGTCACAAACGCCGTAAACGAGGTCGAGGTGGTATGGATCGTGAAGGACAACCTGGCGCTTCGTGTACTTCGTGAACACATCGCGCCAGAATGCTACCGCGGGTTCGAGCTCGCCGTAGCGCGTGAATGCGTCTGCGCCTGGCTCGGCTGCGACGGTCGGAGCCCTACCGACTATCGCCAGACAGAACGCCAGCGTCATCGACGATGCCCATTTCATGTTCATTCGTGGCTCTCTCCGCGGGCGCGATAAGCCTTCAGCATAGCGCACGAAGCTGCTTGGTTCTATGTTGGGCCCTGTTTGCCGCGGCGTGTCAATCACCTTTTTCCACCCCTGACACGGTATTGCGCATAGCAATCGAGGCAATGCCCAGCCAACTTGATCCGAGGTTCGCCACGGACGCTCATAGTTCCCGAATCGGGGGGCTCGTGTTCGGCTCCCTCTTGCGCGTTGGGCCGGATGGCCGGTTTCAACCCTACCTGGCCGAGTCCTGGGAGTGCGCCGGCGGGATGACCTGGACGTTCCGCATACGCTCGGATTTCACGTTCCACGACGGAACGGCCGTCCGAGCCGCCGATGTCGCTGCGACCTACGAAGCGCTGATGGACCCGGCGACCGCTTCCCCGAAACGGGCGATGCTCGAGCGGCTCGCCACGATCGAGATTCCATCGCCGACCGTCATCAGGTTCCGACTCGCCCAACCCGACGCGGCGTTCCTCGAGGCGGCGACCTTAGCGGTTCTTCCCGAGCGGCTGGCACGCGCCGCGCCGCTGCCCCCGGAGCAACTGATCGGTAGCGGGCCTTACCGATTGACGTTCGTCGAAGCAGGCGAACGGGTGCTGCTCGACAGGTATCCCGCTTTCGCGGACGGTGAACCCGCGATTCCCAGTATCGAGTTCAAGGTGGTTCCCGACGCCCTGATGCGAGCGATGCAACTCTATCACGGGACCGTAGGGTTCGCGCAGAACGCAATCGATCCGGACACCACCGACTGGTTCAGTCGGAGACCGAAGAGAGCGAGCGTATACCGGGGCATGTCCGATAGCTTCCAGTATCTCGGGATCAACCATCGCAGTAGCGAGCTCGCCGACCTACGCGTGCGGCGCGCGCTCGCGCATGCGATCGACCGACTGGCGATCGTCGAGCATATCCTCAAAGGTCAGGCAGTGGTGGCGACAGGGCTTCTCCCACCTCAACATTGGGCGTATCACGATGTGGGACGGTCCTACCGGTGGAACCCCCGACGAGCGCAGCGGTTGCTCGATGCCGCCGGATTCACCGATCCCGATGGAGCAGGACCCGAGCCACGCCTGCGCCTCAGCTACAAGACGACCACGGAACCGTTGGCTCGCCGGGTCGGGGAGGTACTCGCAGCCCAACTCGCCGACGTGGGTATCCAACTTGACGTGCGGACGTACGAGTGGGGCACGTTCTATGCAGACGTCCGTCGGGGGAACTTCCAGCTCTACTCACTGCAGTGGGTCGGAATTGTCGATCCGGACATCTACCGTCACGTATTTCATTCGCGCATGACTCCCCCCGCGGGAAACAATCGCGGCTACTACCAAGACACGCGGATCGATCGCTTGACGGAGCGGGCGCGCGATACTCTCGAGCCGGAGTCACGCCGCCGTGTCTACGCGCGCCTGCAGAGGCGTACCGCGCGTCTGCTGCCGTACATACCCCTCTGGTGGCCACAGCGAGTCGTAGTCACGACACCTCGATTGCGCGAATTCGTGCCGCATCCATCCGGGGACCTGTTCGGACTGCAGCGGGCGCAACTACACTAGCTCGACAGCTTTTCGAGCGTAACCGACTCGAGAGCGCTACGCCGGTCGTCGCACATGCGGTTCAAGATCTGCGTCACCGGTGCGTCATCCGCGCTTCGTGCGTACGTCGCGGGAAGCGTGCCGTCCAAGACCTCCAAGACTTGAGCGACCGGAACAGATCCCGGCGCTCGGGAGAGATACCATTGGCCCCCCGTCTCTGTGGTCGCATGGGCAATCCCTGATCTAGCAAACACGAGGAGCACGTCCCGCACCATGCCCACAGGTAGATCCAAAGCTTCGGCCAGTTCGACAGGATTCGGCGCGCTGCGTTTTCCCAGACTCACACGCCCGAGCTCGGTAGCTATGCGGAGACCAGCGTACTCCAGGAGCGCATGGCCGTTAGCGCCAGCCAGGCGTCGTTCGCGCCCGTAATCTTGCACGGTCTGCACCGCGTAAACGATCTCCGCCCCAAACAAGACAATTACCCAACTCACGTAGACCCAAGCCATGAGCAGCGGTAGCTGGGCAAGGGCACCATAGATCGCGTTGTAGTTGGCCATCCCGATCTGGAAGCGAATGTATCCCCATTGCGTGAGCTGCCAGGTCGTACCGGCGATGACACCGCCGATGACCGCCGGGACGAGACGCACGGAAGTGTTGGGGATGAACGCGTAGATGAACCCGAACAAGAGCCACACGGATCCCTGTGCGGCAAAGCCGAGCAACCGCTCGACCGTGCCACCGAGCGACCATGCATCGCTGAACCAGCGAACGACCATGCTGCTCTGGACCGCTGCTGTCAGGCTGGTGGCCACTGCGAGGAGAACCGGCGCAATGACCAGAACTCCGCAGTAGTCCATGGTACGTCGCACGAGCGGGCGGCGCGTCGAATTGCCCCAGATCGCATTGAGCGAACCCTCGACATTGGTCAGGACCGAAACCGCAGTCACGAAAAGGACGGCCCCGCCCGCGACGCCGAGGCCCGCGAAGTTCGTATTGTCGATGTAGCTTACGATCGTTCGGATGGCATCGGGCGACAGTATCGTCGCCTTGCTCAGAATCAGCTCTTCCAAACGCCCGCCGTACCAACCGAGGCCTCTCAGGACCGCGCACGCGAGAGCCATGATCGGGACGAGCCCCATGAGCGACGCAAAAGTGAGCGCCGACGCTCGTAGCAGACAAAGATCGTCGACGAACCCTTCGACGGCGACGTAGCACACTCGCAGCCCGTGCCGCACCGTGCTTAGCCACGTGGGCTCCTCCGGGGACGGGCGCTCCCACAGCTGGCCCACCATGATCCGCCAGGACTCATCGAGCGTCTTCGGCATCGGCTTCGTGTCCATCTCCGAGTTACTCTACCAAACTCGGACCGCTTTCGCGCGAACTCGTACACAGTCGCAAAGTCGCTCTGCCCGTAGCACGATGCGTTGCGATGCGCGAGTATATCCGGCGGCGACTTCTCGTTCTTGTTCCCACCGTCTCAGGAGTCGTCACGGTGGTGTTCTTCGTGCTGCCTCTGATGCCGGGAGATCCGGTGGACATCATGCTCGGTGATACTGCGGCGATCGCCGACCGCTCCGCGCTCCGGCGCGAACTCGGCCTCGATCGTCCCTTGCACCGACGCTATCTGAGCTTCGTCCTCGATCTGGTCAAGGGTGACCTGGGGCGCTCGATCCACACGCGCAGACCCGTACGTCAGATGATCGCCGAACGTTATCCGGCAACCGTCTCGCTCGCAGCCACCGCGCTCACCGTAGCAATCGCACTCGCGGTCCCGGCGGGACTTCTCGCCGCGGCACGTCCGCATGGAGCCGTGGATCGAGCAACGATGGCAGCGAGTCTGGCCGGCGCCGCAATTCCGAACTTCTGGCTCGGACCGATGTTGATCTTCCTGTTCGCCGTCCGTCTAAACTGGCTCCCGGTGTCTGGAGCGGGCGGCCCCGCGCATCTCATACTCCCTGCCGCGACGCTGGGGTTGTCGATGTCAGGGATCCTGACCCGCATGCTCCGCAGCTCGCTCATCGAGTCGTTGGGGGAGGACTACGTGCGCACGGCACGCGCGAAGGGCGTCAGCGAGGTAATGGTGCATGCGAAGCATGCGTTCTCGAACGCACTGACTCCGCTGCTGAGCGTCGCAGGGCTTCAAATCGGCGGCCTTCTTGCTGGTACCGTCATCACGGAAACCGTTTTCGCCTGGCCCGGCATCGGGCGTCTGACGATTCAGGCCATCGAGACTCGAGACTATCCCGTTGTCCAAGGATGCGTGCTTGTCATCGCCCTCAGTTACATGTTGGTCAACCTGGCGACTGATTTGGCGTACGCATGGATCGACCCGCGAATAAGGATCCACGATGATGGAACCTGACGGATCCACTCCCCCTGGCCGCCTCCCGAGCGCGCGGAGCGCGATCTCGTTCCGTCTGGGCTTCTCGATCCTGGTCGTCCTGCTCACGTGCGCCGTGTTCGCACCGGTGCTCGCACCGGACGATCCCACGCGGCAGACTCTCTCGGCAGACCTCGACGCACCGTCGCTACGCCATCCGTTCGGTCGGGATAAACTCGGCAGGGATCAGTTGAGCCGGATTATCTACGGGGCCCGCATCTCTCTTGCAGTGGGAACTAGTACGGTCGTGTGCTCCGTCGCACTGGGGATCGCGATAGGTGCCATCGCGGGCTACCTGGGAGGCAGCGTGGATTTTTGGATCATGCGCTTGGTGGACGTTCTCCTGGCGTTTCCGGGCATTCTCCTCGCTATCGCAATGAGCGCAGCGCTCGGCCCTAGTCTAACCAATGTCATAGTCGCCTTGAGCGTGGTCGGGTGGACGGGATACGCCCGCCTGGTACGGGTCGAGGTAATCGCGATCATGCAGCGTCCGCACGTGGAAGCAGCGCGTGCGCTCGGAGTATCGGCAATCCGTCTCATCACGCGCCACGTTTTGCCCATTGCCGCCGGGCCGGTGGTCGTGCAGGCGACTTTCGGGATGGCAGCGGCAGTGGTCGCGGAGGCAAGCCTGAGCTTTCTCGGATTGGGCGTGCAGCCACCAACTCCATCCTGGGGTAGCATGGTCAACGAGAGCCGTGCATTCCTACTCATCGCACCGCACCTTGCGGTATTTCCGGGAGCGGCAATCTTCGCTACCGTGTTGAGCCTGAGCGCAGTCGGGGAAGGATTGCGCGAGCGTCTCGACGTGCGGGCCAGCACCGATCGAATGCGGACCCGCAGGATTATCGCTGACAACGGGGGCAGTAGAAGCTCGATCGCTGCCCCGTCCGTACTTGCTTGATCGCGGTTCCGCAAAGCGCACAGGCCTCGCCGGAACGGCCGTACACGCGACGCCGAAACTGATAGCGACCTGGACGACCGACACCATCCAGAAAATCCGATATCGAGGTACCACGATCGGCGATCGCCTGGCGAAGCACGAGTCGGGTAGCGCTTACAAGCGCCTCGCACTCCACCCGGCTCACTCGCGGCATGCGTCGGTTCGGCCGAATGCCGGCGACGTGCAAGATCTCGTTCACGTAGATGTTTCCGAGCCCCGCCACCACACGCTGATCCATCAGTACGTCCTTGATTGCGCGGGTCGTACGAGTACGGAAGCGCGCGAGATACGAGCCGTCGAAACCATTACGGGCGAAAGGTTCCGGCCCGAGGTGCGCAAGGCAGACGAGTTCCGTGGGTCTTCCGATCATCAGAAACCCGAATCGTCGTGGGTCCTGAAAGACGAGTCGACCACCATCGTCGAGATCCACAATCACATGATCGTGTTTGCCCGCGTCCGTGTAGGCACCTGGGAGAAAGTGAAGAAGACGCCCGCTCATGCCCAAGTGACACAGCCACGCACGACCATCGTCGAGATCACAGATGAGATACTTCGCGCGCCTCCGCACATTGAGGATGCAGCGTCCCTGTAGCCGTTCGGCGAAGTCCCCAGCTAGGGTCTCCCGTAGCGACGAGCAGTGCACACGTACGGACAGCACGCGCCGGCCAACCAGCCGAGGTACGAGGCTGCGTTTGATCGTTTCTACTTCAGGCAGTTCGGGCACGGCTCGCCAGCCGCCTTGTAGGTGAGCGCGGCAAGGGCAGCAAAAGCTTCGACAGGAACGTCCTCCGGTCGCGCCCCCGGATCGATCCTCGCCTCGCCCAGGACGGACGCGTCATCGTCACCGTCGACGTGCTGCCGCAACCAGGCCGCGAGCCCGTTTCGCAACTTCTTTCGTCTCTGTGAGAACGCGGCCGCGAGCATACAGCGGAAATGACTCTCCTCACCCAGCGGATACCGAGGCCGCGCGAGCGGGCGGATACGAAGAAGTCGTGATTGCACTTTGGGTTGGGGACGGAAGCACGTGGCCGAAACAACCCGGCCAAGCTCGACCTCCGCGCGGATCTGCACCTGGATGCTGAGTTGACCGTATGCCTTGGTTCCCGGTTGCGCGGCGATGCGTTCGCACACTTCTCGTTGCAGCATCAGGACCATCTCTTCGATGCCATTGAAGGAACTCAGCAGGCGCATGAGAATCGTCGTGCCACGATCGTAGGGAAGGTTCGCCACGACGCGCGTAGCGACACCGGCAACCGTCGCCGGGTCGATGGTCAAGACGTCGGCACCCAGGACGCGTACGCGCGCGTGACCTCGGAATGCCTCCTGCAGTCGCGCGGTCAGCATCGAATCAATCTCGACAAGAACAAGTTCGCTCGCACGCTCAACCAAGAGCCCCGTCAACGCTCCCCGGCCCGGGCCGATCTCCAGAACCGCCTTCCCGTCGACTGCGGCCCAGTCGACGATCGCGTGGGCCGTAGCTCGATCGATGAGAAAGTTCTGTCCCCAACGCGGTCGCCGCCGGCGCAGATGGCCTGATCGCTGCCCTCGCGCGGTCGTCACGACAATCGCAGTCGTTGCCCGAGGCGCAACCGGGATGTCGCTTCGAGCGGCTCTCCTAGCAACCCACGCCCGATTCGCTCGCCGGCTGCGAACGCGATCATGGCAGCGTTGTCGGTACAATAGACCGGCGGTGCGAGTGTCAGGCTCACGCCCAAGCGCCGGGCCATCTCGGCCGCTCGCGCGCGTAGTCTTCGGTTGGCAGACACTCCTCCAGCAATCACCAATCGCATCATGCCGAGTTGTGCAACGGCCATCGCGACCCGATCGAGAAGGGCATCGACGATCGCCTCCTGGAATGACGCGCACACATCCTCCATGCGAAATCGCCGAGCGGACGAGCCGTGTAAAAATTCCCAGAGCGAGGTCTTCAAACCTGAGAAACTGAACGCGGCCGGATCGTCGCGCACGTGCGCCCGGGGAAACCTGTAACCGGCGGGGTCTCCATGCTGGGAGAGCTCGTCTATTCTCCGGCCGCCGGGGTAGCCGAGCCCCAGCATCTTCGCTGCTTTGTCGAACGCCTCACCCGCAGAGTCATCGCGCGTCGAGCCCAGCTCAACGTAGTTCCCGACGGCACGGACCAAGTACAGCGCGGTATGACCCCCGGAAACCAGAAGGGCAAGAAAAGGGAACTCGACAGCGGCAGCGATCAGCGGTGACAGGACGTGCCCCTCTAGGTGGTTCACCCCGTAGACCGGCGCGCCGATGCGCAACCCCAAACCACGCGCGGCGGCAATTCCCACAAGCAACGACCCGACGAGCCCGGGACCGCGGGTTACGGCAACGGTGCGAATGTCATCGTGCACGAGACCCGCGCGTTCGACCGCAGCGGAGACCACCTCGTCGATCGTTTCGAGGTGACGGCGCGCGGCCAGTTCCGGTACCACTCCACCATAGTCCGCATGCAGCGGGTCCTGAGAAGAAACCACGTTCGATAGCACCTGACGCCCGCAGATCACCGATGCCGACGTGTCGTCGCAGGACGTTTCGATGCCGAGGATCACCATCACTCGCCACCCTGCCGTTTCGGACCGGTTGCAGCGGACGATCGAAGCTCGACCAACTCGCGATCGAGCGCCGGATCGTCAGGTAGCAAACCAGTGGCCCTGTCGACAAACGCTTGGGCCTGTTCGGTCCGACCCTCCCTAGCGTGAATGTAGCCGAGGTACACGAACGCATACCCGACGGTACCGTCGACGGAGATAGCGCGTTCCAACAGATCGAGGGCGTGTTCGGTGTCGCCGGCTTCGATATAGTCGAGCGCAGCCGTCGTCATGCGCAGATGCGCAGCGCGCGTCGGACTGAATGTCAGTCCCTGCACCAACGCGACGTCGGACTGCTGCAGGTCGCGGGCTAGATGTCTTCTGGTTTCGGCCAAAGGGCCTTGCGCCGGGGGTTCAGGTGGGGGGGGCGGTGCCACGACGCGCGTCACAGGAGCAGCACACGCAGCGAGAACCAAGAGACACAGCGCAAGTGCGATCGGCACCGTCCGACGATACATGACAACTTCAATCAGCCCACGGAAGCGCCGCGGTCCAACGCCGGAACGGAGAACAGACGTCTTGGGGCGCTTCGCCTTCGAGGAATGCCTCGCGCAGAACGCGGCGGCAAGCCGGAGAGGCGCTTGCCGGACTATCGGCGTCAACATCCGCGAACACGATGCCCGCCGGAACCTCGAAGGTTGTGGGGACACTTTCGGATAACGCGTCTCGCATGAAACGCGCCCAGATCGGCAGTGCGGCCGCCGATCCGGACAGGCCAAGACTCTCGCCACGGTCGAACCCGACCCAGACCACGGCTAGCAGGCTCGGAGCGTATCCGGCAAGCCATGCATCGTTGTAACCGTTGGTGGTGCCGGTCTTGGCGGCAACGGCACCCTTCAACCCGAAGTTGCGAACCGCGCTCGCGGTGCCACGTTCGACGACACCCTGCATGAGATGGGTTACTAGGAACGCGTCCTGCGGAGGAACCACGTTGCGGATCGCAACGCGATGACCCTTCACCGTTTTCCCCTGGCGATCGAGTACTTTCTGGACCGCAAACGGTTCCGCCGCCACTCCCCCGTTCGCGAACACGCTGTAGACCCTCGCGATCTCGAGGGGGGAGGCCTCCCATCCGCCCAGCGCAATGGAAGGGAAAGCGGGCAGATCGCTGTTCATGCCTAGCCGGACGGCAAGGTCCCGCACGTGATCGATGCCGACGGCCTCCGCGATTCGCGCCGTGGCGGCATTGAGCGACTGCTCAAGGGCCGTGCGGACGCTGACCGGTCCGTAGAAGCGACTCTCGTAGTTGTCCGGCGACCATGTGCCACCGTCGTAGCTCCACAGAAACGGCTCATCAAGAACTATGGTAGTGGGCTGGTAATGCACCTCTCCGATGCGCTCACTACCCAGCGCGGCGAGGTAGACGATCGGCTTGAACACGGAACCGGGCTGGCGTCGCATATCCACAGATCGGTTGTACTGGCTGCTCGCGTAGTCTCGCCCGCCAACCATCGCGAGGACCGCTCCAGTACGCGGATTGAGTGCGATCAACGCCCCCTGCAGTGGCGAACCACGGCCAGTGGCCTGCGCGGGAAAATCCTTCTCGAGCGCCTGGATCCCGTCGGCGACGGCTCGCTCGGCGATTCGCTGGAGATCCGGATCCAGAGTGGTGAAGATTCGGTAGCCTTCACTGGTGAGCATCTCCGCCGGGAATCGGCTCTCCAAATCGCGTCGCACGAAATCGACGAAGTAGGGCGCACCAGTCGGTGCGGGAGGAGGCGGTACGGCTCCGAGAGGCTCCGCGCGCGCCGCAAGATACGTTCGCTCATCGATGTCACCAAGCTCCCGCAGCACGCCCAAGACGGTATCGCGGCGCTCAGAGGCTCGCTCCGGATGAGCGTGCGGAGAGTAGTAGTTTGGCGCTCGAATCATTCCTGCCAAGGCCGCAACCTGTCCCATGGTCAGATCTCGGGGTTCACGACCGAAGTAGAATTCGGAAGCCTCCCATATTCCATGGATCGCGACTCCATGACGCTGTCCCATGTAGATTTCGTTCATGTAGTTCTCGAGGATCTGCGATTTGGGAAACCGCCGCTCCGCCATCAACGCCATCACGATCTCCTGGAGCTTGCGGGCGAGTGTCCGTCGCTCGGTCAGGAAAAAGTTCTTCATGAGCTGCTGCGTCAGCGTCGAACCTCCCTGACGAACATCCATTGCCCGTACGTTGACGAGGAACGCGCGAGCGAGGCCGCGCACATCGATCCCGGAATGCTCGAAGAATCGCCGATCCTCGATCGCGATCACGGCACGCACGAGAGGCGCTGGTATCTCATCGAGCTTCATCTCGCGGCGATCTTCGCGTGCTTCCCCGTGCAGGCCGGCAACCATCGTCGGCTCGAGATAGACCTCGTAGATCTCGTTCCCACCGGTGGCGGGACGGATTCGTCGAACCGAACCGAGATGGTCAATCTCGAAAAACACGACACGACCCGGTTCGCGAAACGTCGCGTAGTCAAATGCGCGGAGATAGATCTCGACTCGACGCGGTTCGTCAACCTCCCGATACTCACCGGGTCGCCGTAACGGGCGAGCCACCGCTGTGTAACCGCGGCGAGTCAGTTGATTTCCGAACTCGCCCGTCGCGATGGACAGGCCCGGATACAGGGGAAACGCGTCGGAATAGACACGAGACGGGAACGCCCATCGCCTTCCACTGAACCGTTCGACGAGGGTGCGCTCGAGACGTTGATACCCAATCCAGCTAGCAACGCATACCCCTACAGTCAGTGCGGCGAGCACGGCTATCCACGGCCTCGCCGAGCGGCGTGGCCTCCGACGCGTGCGCCGCGACCGAGCGCCTACCTGCCTTCGTCGTTGGCTGACGGCTTGATCACCCGGAACAACGTCTGGTCGCCTCGGCGAACGAGCACCAGAACGCTTTCGTTTTTCGCTCTGTCAGCCAACTGCCGACGGAAGTCGGCAACGTTGGTGACGCTCTTATTTCCCACCATCTCGATCAAATCCCCTGGACGAACCCCCGCTTCCTCGGCCGGCGACCCGGGCGTGACCGACGAGACAACGACTCCGCGAGCGTCCGCGTCGACGCCCAACTCTCTGGCGATCTCCGGTGAGAGATCTTGTACGGACAGTCCAAGCTCGTCGGCTTCGACTGGGCGGGCCTCGGCCACCTCGTCCGCGAGCTTCGCCACCGTCACGGTGATCTTCTTCCGCTTGCCGTCGCGGATCACTACGATCCCTACTTCCTTGCCAACCTCTGTGTCTGCGACCAACGAAGGCAGGTCCGTCGACTTTGCAACCTCTTTTCCATCAAAGCGTACGATAACGTCGCCAACCTCGATCCCGCTCGCGGCTGCCGGACTATCCGGCAGCACCTTCGCAACGAGCGCTCCGCTCGCGGCTTCGAGGTTCAACGATTTGGCGATGTCATCGTCAACCGGTTGAATCATCACTCCCAACCAGCCGCGAGTGACACTTCCGAACTCCTTGAGCTGCGCGACGATGTTCCGCGCAATGTTGACGGGAATCGCGAATCCAATTCCGATGTTGCCGCCCGACCGGGAGAAGATGGCCGTGTTGATTCCGACGACCTGTCCCGCAAGGTCCACCAGAGGGCCACCGGAATTACCCGGGTTGATCGCCGCGTCGGTCTGAATGAAGTCATCGTAGGGGCTCTGATCCGGTCGATTGATGCGCCGCCCCTTCGCGGACACGATTCCGGCAGTGACCGTATGATCGAGACCGAACGGGTTTCCGATGGCGATCACCCATTCGCCGACTCGGAGCTCGTCGGAATCAGCCAAGGGTAACGGAGCCAACCCGTCGGCGCCCGCGATCTTGATGACCGCGATGTCCGTTTTTGCATCTGAGCCGACGACCTCAGCATCGTATTCCTTGTCGTTGTGTAACCGAACCACGACTTTTGTTGCGCCCTCCACAACGTGATGGTTGGTTATGATGAGACCATCCGTGTCGAACACGAAGCCGGATCCGAGACTCCTACGAGGACCGGGTCTCCCGAAGAAGAAGTCGAAAGGGTCTCCGCTGCCGCGACCTCGGGGCAACGACTGCTCGTCGGATTCGGTCGAGATATTGACCACCGATGGGTGAAGTCTTTCGATAAGAGCAGCAAAATCTGGAAGTCCGCCGAAGTGTCCGCTGGTTCCGCGGGTGTCCGGCGACTGTGGTGGCGCGTCCGTCTCTTCCGCCGCCCGCGTACAACTCTGGCGATTCATCGATGCCGTGACACCAATACCAATGATAGCACCGGCCACCACTGTCGCCGTTAGAACGGATCGTCCAATCGTCACTGTCCGGACCCCTCCGTCTTCCCTTCCTTGGCCTCGTGAACGAAGCGCATTCTCAGTTCATAGAGCAGGTCCTCAATCATGCGGTCCTCGTCCTCCGTCCGGTTGCCCGCCGTCTTTGTCGCCAGCATCGCCAACACGTCGATCATCGTCCTGGCTTGCTCGAGGTCTTTTCGTACTTGCCCCGTACTCGGGTCAGGCACCACACCCAGGAACATGAAGGCCTGGGAAGCCAATCCAACGATGAAGCTCGTGAAGTTCAGCTGCCGGGTTTCTCGGTCATGTGCTCCTCGCGATTGCGGCTCTGGTTTTTCGTCGCCGCCCCGGGAGAGGGTATCGGAAGTGCCTGCGCCTACATTCACACTGCCTTCCGACACGGGACGCGGCCGACCGTCGGCATCGAAGCGACGTCGGTCCTCTACCTTGAAGCCCTGCTCCTTCTCTCCGCCGCCGGTCATGCGACCACTCTTGATTTGACATTTGTAACACGCACGGCGGGAGAAGAAAGTCGGCTGCGTCGGCGCACGACTCGTGCGTCTGATTCCAGGAATCTCGTTGACTTGCGGCCGATCCGCGCCTATAGTCACGGCCCGGCATCGGGTTTCCATGCCGCTTCCGTGCCAGGTTGCCTCAAGCCCGCTCGAGCTGATTGGCAACACCCCGATCGTCGAGTTAACCCGCGTGGTACCAGCGGGATCGGCTCGCGTGGTTGCGAAACTCGAGTCCCTCAATCCAGGGGGAAGCGTCAAGGACCGCATCTGCTTATCGATGATCGAAGCCGCCGAACGAGACGGTCGCCTCAAGCCCGGCGATACAATCATCGAGCCGACGAGTGGCAACACGGGGATTGGCCTTGCGCTGGTTGCGGCCTCGCGCGGCTACCGCTTGATTCTGACGATGCCCGACACGATGAGCGAAGAACGGCGCGCGCTGTTGCGGGCTTACGGTGCCGAACTCGTGCTGACACCGGACACCAAAGGTATGCACGAAGCCATCCGCGAGGCGGAACGAATTCTCGAGGAACACCCTGATTACTTCATGCCTCAGCAGTTCTCGAACCCTGCGAATCCCGACGCGCATCGTCGTACAACCGCGCGAGAATTGTTAGAGCAGTGTCCAGAGCTGGACGCTTTTGTCGCGGGGGTGGGCACGGGCGGGACAATCACGGGCGTCGGATCCGTGTTGAAAGCCACTCGTCCGAAAGTCCAGATCATTGCCGTGGAGCCAGCTGCATCGCCGGTCCTATCGGGAGGAGACCCGGGCTATCACGCCATCCAGGGAATTGGAGCGGGATTCGTTCCTGATGTCCTCGACGAGGATCTGATCGACCGAGTGCTCACGGTGACGGATGAAGACGCGGCTGCCTGTACTCGCCGTCTCGCCCGCCATGAGGGTATTCTCGTGGGCATCTCGTCGGGAGCGAGCTGCGCGGCAGCGTTGCGCGTCGCCCAGGAGCTTGGCACGGGTAGGACTGTCGCTGCCGTGTTCTGCGACACCGGCCAGCGCTATCTTTCAACCACGATATTCGACGGTGGATCTCTCTAACAATCCTCGACTGACGACCCCGATCGCGCGCGACCTTCTGACCGATAAGCTCGCTGCGTTGAGGCGTATTCTCGAGCTACTCCAATCTGTTCTCGTCGCCTTCTCGGGTGGTGTGGATTCAACCTTCCTCCTGCACGTCGCTTCGGAAACGCTCGGATCGCGCTGTATCGCGCTCACCGCGGAGTCTCCGACGAACACCCGACAAGAGATCCTTGAAGCCCAGGAACTCGCTCGGGGTTTCGGCGTGCGACACATCGTCAAGCCGGTCGATGAACTGAGCGTCCCAGGTTACGCCGAGAACCCCACGCACCGCTGTTACCTCTGCAAGCAAACGCTCTACCCCGTCTGTATAGAGACGGCCCGCCAGACCGGCGTCAGTCATGTCGTGGACGGTGTGAACTGTGATGATCTCGGGGACTATCGACCCGGTTTGCGTGCAGCTGCCGAACTCGGCATTTCCCATCCCTTGGTAGATGCAGGATTCGGCAAATCGGAGATTCGGGCGCTCTCAGCCGTGCGGGGGCTGCCTACGGCGTCCAAGCCCGCGTCGCCGTGTCTTTCGTCGCGGTTTCCCTATGGTGTGCAGATCACTCGGGACCGGCTCCGCCAAGTCGCAGAAGCAGAGGCAGGCATGAGGAAGCTAGGGTTCGTTGAGTTGCGCGTGCGCCACTTCGGGGACCGTGCGCGAGTCGAGGTGAGTGCCGCTGAGTTTTCACGCCTGGCTGATTCGGAACTGCGCCGTGCAGTTCAGGACTTCGTAAGGGCCGCCGGTTTTGACACAGTCGAGATTTCCGACCAACCGCTCCGCAGCGGCAGCCTGAACGACGCCCTGAGACGCTAAACATCGGCACCGCTGCCGATGAGCAATGCCGCCATGCGCAGATCCTCCTGGGTCGTGACTTTAAAGTTTCGCCCAACGCTCTGAACCATCGCCACCCGTCCTGCTCCACATCGTTCGATCAGCGCAGCATCGTCGGTTGCGGAAACTCCAGCCGCCGCCGCGCCACGATGGGCCGAACGCAGGAGTTCAAACGCGAACGCCTGTGGCGTCTCCACCAGCCACACGTGGCTTCGGTCAACGATCTCCGTCCAGCCGTCGCTTGAATCCTTACGTACGCTGTCGCTCGGCCGCGTGGCAGCCGTTGCCGCGCCGGTTCGCCGGGCAGCATCAAGCACCGCCACGATCGTCTGCCGGCTGATCAACGGCCGCGCGGCGTCATGAACGAGCACGGTCTGGATTCCCGGGCGGAGAGCCTCGAGACTCCGGCGGACCGAGTCTTGACGAGAACTCCCACCCTCGATCACATCGACGCCGCAACTCGACCATTCCAGCCCAGCCGCCGCAGCTCTTACCTCTGCGACCAAGCCGAAGGGGGCAGCAATAACGACGTGAACGATGTCAGCGAACCCCACGAACCTGCCGAGCGTCCGTCGAAGTAACGGCTCACCCCCCAGATCAACCAGCGCCTTGGGCCGTTCACTCCCTAGTCGGCTCCCCGCTCCCGCCGCCGGCACGACGAGCCCGATGCTCATCGACGGCGGAGCCCGACTTCAGCTGCTGTAGTCAACCTCGGCAAGAGGCTCAAGCCTATCGCCACCTACCAGCGGGGCAGCTCAGTGCCCGAAGATCGTTCTGAGTTCCTCCATGATCTTCTCTTCGGTGTGGGACTTGGCGATGGCCAGTTCCTTGACAAGGAGGTTTCGTGCGGTGTCAAGCATCTTGCGTTCACCAAAAGACAGTTCCTTGTCACCCTTGAGCATGAACAGATCCCGCAGCACTGCGGCGATTTCAAGAACCGATCCCGTCTTGATCTTCTCCGTGTATTCCCTGTAGCGGCGGTTCCATGTGGCCTGATCGACACGAATTCTTTTCTCTCTCAGGACTTTGTAAACCTTACCGACCATATCTTTGCCAATCACCCGCCTGAGGCCGATCGCTTCCGCCTTGCCGGTCGGGATCATGATCTTCATGTCGGTGTCCATGATCCGAAGCGTGTAGAACTTGGTCTCCGCGCCAGAAACGGTCTTGGACTGAACGTCCTCGATCACGCCGACCCCGTGGGCCGGATACACGACCTTCTCACCGACCTTGAACTCTCTCAATGGAACCTCCTGAGGGTAGGGTAGAACGCCGCAGTCGGGCACCCTAGGGCATGGCAACTACAATGTCAACCGATTCAGTACTGGAGGCTGGCCGTGACTAGCGCGCCGACGACACCACTCACTCCGGGCTCGCCAATCTCCTGCAGGACAGCTTCTGTCTCTCGCGCAATCCGCGCCGGAGCACCTGGGTCATACAGATTCGCGGTACCGACCTGAACCGCCACCGCCCCAACGAGGAGAAACTCCACTGCATCCCGCCCGCTGATGATTCCTCCGCAGCCGATAACGGGCGCACGGATGGCCCGACAGGTGTCGTAGACCATGCACAGGGCGACCGGTTTGATCGCCGGTCCGCTTAGGCCACCGGTCACGTTCGAGAGCATGGGGCGCTTCGTCGCCACGTCGACCGCCATCCCGCGCAGGGTATTGATCAGGGAAAGCGCGTCCGCTCCCGCGTCGACAGCCGCACGGGCGGCGCTAACAATATCGGTGACGTTGGGAGTGAGCTTCACCCACAGGGGCAGCCGGACCCGCTCACGCACAGCACCTACGATCTCTGTGATCCGGCGAGGGTCTGCAGCAGGCAGTCCACCCCACTCGCGTTTGTTCGGACTCGAAAGATTCAGCTCCAGGGCGTCGATTCCGTCGATTCCGTCGAGCTCCGCGGCCACCCTCGTGTACTCGTCGGTGGTGTTCCCCCAGCAGTTGACAACTACGCGCGGCCCGAGGGCGCGAATCTCGCGGAGCCGCGGCAGCTTCTCGCGCACGAAGGTGGCGAGCCCTATGTTCTGCAAACCGATCGCGTTGAGCATTCCGGCCGGTGTCTCGACCATTCGCGGCGCCTGGTGTCCGGCGGCTGGGTGTAGAGATAACCCCTTGACCGAAACCGCACCGACCAGGCTCCAATCCACCAGTCCGTCATACTCCACGCCGTACCCGTAGGTTCCAGACGCCGCAATGATCGGAGAGCATAGCTTGAGCGTTCCGACGGTCGTCGAAAGGTCGCTCAAATCAGTACCAGCGGTAGAGCGCAGCTGCCCATGTAAACCCGGCACCGAAGGCGGTCATGCACACCAGATCGCCTTCGCGGATCCTGCCAGCAGCGACCGTTTCGCTAAGTAGGATCGGAATGGTAGCCGCCGTCGTATTGCCATAGCGCTCGATGTTGTTAGACATCCGGTCCTCGGAAATTCCGAGGCCCATGGCGACCAGTTGGTTAATTCTCAGGTTCGCCTGATGCGGCAGCAGCATGTCGATGTCGCCCGTCCCCAGCCCGACCTCCGCCAGCACTTGATTCACCACCTCCGTCATACGCTCGACTGCGTGCTTGAAGATGGTCTTCCCTTCCATGACCGGATAGATGTACGCGCTCTCCGGTGGAACCAACGAAGCGTCGATCCTCGGCTTCCGTCGGTGAGATGGGCCGACCAGGGAGAGCTTCTCAGCGTAGCGACCTTCCGCATGCAGACGAAATCGTAGAAGACCATGTTCGGAGCGCGACCCGGGGCCGACGACAACGGCACCGGCGCCGTCTCCGAACAGTACCGTGACGTCACGCCCCCGAGAACCCTCGAAATCGAGCCCGGACGAGTGGACCTCGCTCCCTACGAGCAAGACGTTGGTAGCGGCGCCCGTCCCGATCAACTGATCGGCCGTCGCCAACCCGTAGAGAAACCCCGAACACTGGTTTCGGATATCGAACAGATAGCGCGGTCCGATCCCGAGACGTTCCTGAAGGAGGAAACTGTTCCCCGGCGAATCCACGTCCGGGCTCAGGGAACAACAGATCAAAGCGTCAACCTGAGCGGCCTCGAGATTCGCAATCCGGAGCGCGTCCCGTGCGGCGTGCTCGGCAAGAGCGACACTTCCGTTCTCATCATCGACATAGCGGCGCTCGCGAATTCCGGTGCGTTTTTGGATCCACTCGTCCGAGGTGTCTACGATCTTGGACAGATCCTCATTGGTGACGATCGTGCTCGGTACGCGGAATCCCCACCCTCGAATGCGCGATCCACTAGCTGCGGGCATTCGACTCTCTCCGGGCTCAGATACCGAGCACCGTCGCCCCCCAACTCGCACCACCACCCGCTGTGACCAGAGCGACCGTCTCGCCCGCACCTATCAACCCCGACTCAAGAGAGCGGCCAAGCGCCGTCGGCAACGCTGCGCTGTAGGCATAGAGCAGATCGGGGAGGTAAACACGACCAGCCTGAGGCCCTAAGCACTTTGCCATCTCCGTCTCCGTCTGCGGATCGGGATGTGCGACGATGGTCGCATCCACCGCATTCAGGCCAGCGGCGTTCAAGACCTCGCCGAATAACGGCGGCACTTCTCGCAGTGCGGTCGCTCGCAGGCGGGCCGGATCGAAGGCAGGAAAGATCCGACCCTCCTCGACCATCCAGCGGGTTACACGCTGACCGCGGGCCACGCCTGTTCGCTCCCGGTGCCTACTCGATGGGTACTCGCACCAGAAATCTCGGTGAAACCGGCCATCGCCGCGAATCCGAGTTGCGAGCACTCGCCCAGTCCCCTCCCCCTCGACGACGATCGCGACTGCCGCCCCATCGGACGTAAGGCACGCTAGCGCGGGATCGGAACCGTCGAAGCGATTTTGGTGAGAGGGAACCTCACCGCAGGCCACGAGAACCCGAGCGTACGCTCCAGTCGCGACGAATCGTGAAGCAATGTCTAGAGCGACGAGAAACCCCGTGCACTGCGCGCGGATGTCCATGCATGGCACAACGTCACAATCGAAGTGGCGCTGGAGAAAGCACGACGAACCCGGAAAGACCAGATCCGGCGTGTTGGTAGCGAACAGGATGAGATCAATCTCGGCGGCCTCGACCCCGCTGGCCTTCAACGCCACGGTCGCCGCCTGAGCAGCGAGGTCGGCCGGACCCACACCGTCGGGTGCGAAGTATCGGGAACGGTTCCGAGAATAGTCGGCGACCGCTACGGGATCGATACCGAGCAAGCTTGCCAATTCACAGTCAGCAACTGCTTCACTCGCAGTCTGGTACCGTAGTGCGGCAATTCGCGCCGGCTTCACCCGTTCACGCCCCGTGCTTCAGCACCGCCACCTCGAGTACCTTGTCCGCGTAGCGGTGTCGGAAACCTCCGGGCCGTCCGTTCAGGAGAATCTCGGTCCGAAAGTCCGCGGGGAATGCAGGAGATACGCCGCAGACAGCGCGCAGCGCCGGGTCCACGACGCTGCCTCGGACCACGAGCGATCCACCAGCCAAACCGACTCTCACGTCGTAGTCCGGCATCTCCCACCCCAGACCTAGATCGTCACGAGCAGCGGAGGGGGGAATCTCACGAGGCAGTTCGAAGCGGACGTACCAACCGCGATCGAACTCCTCGACGGTGTACACCTCGCCGTACCTCCGCTCGCGCTCACGCTTCGGCTCAAACTCACGCGTGTAGAAACCTTCCACCGGCACCCATCCACCACGGTACCGCCCGAGGAATCGACGGACGAGCGGGCCGGCGAACAGCCCCATGGGCGATCCGTACAGACTCGCGCCATATCGCATCCGGCTCGCAGGCACAGATTGAAAGATGCCTTCTCTCAAGCGCACGATGGTCTCGATCAAGGCGACGGAAACCCCCAGAAAGATCCAGCCGCGATCACTCTCGGTAAAAGGGGTCATCCCGCTCAGCAGACCAGCGAGGTAGAAGAGCACCGGATACAGGATGAAATTGTGTACGACGTTGACAGCCGTACTGAGCTGCGCCGAGAAGAATCGGCTATCACCGTAGGCTTGCTCAAGTACCTTCTTAGTCTGATGATCGAGAGCGCCGAGCACCGGCATCGTCAGCAGCAGCCCCCACCCCGCGGCCTTCGACCTTGTGGTTTCACGCGGCCGCCGAACGCGTGCCAACGCGTCGTCAAATTCCCCTTCGATTTCCCCGTCGAACGCCGCACTCGGATCGCCCGCGCGGAGTGCTCGCTTCGGACGGTCCACAGCACGCTCAACCCGCCCAACCAACGCCGCTTGTGACGCAAGCGTCGCGACGGACACCGCCGACGTTGCGCTAAGCGCAACCACCGCCGCAGCAGCCACGCCACTAACCTGCTCTGGCTCCGCAATGACCGGACCGGAACCGGGGCGAAAACGGGAGGGAAACTCCGTACCGAATTCCCGGCCTGGATGCAGCTCGTGGGCTCGCTGGATCAGAATCTCTTCGCTTTCGGGTCGGTCAGGATCCGGCACACAACAGTCGACCGGACACACGGCCGCGCATGCCTCCTGATCGAAGAATCCAACGCATTCCGTGCACTTCTCCGGGACGATATAGAAGATCTCCGGCGAAATGGCAGCGTGCTTCGTCCCACCGAAATCATACTCAACACCGCCCTGGTAGATAGCCGTGTTGGGGCATTCGGGTTCACACGCTCCGCAGTTGATACACTCTTCGGTAATGACCGTCGCCATCGTTGGCGATCCCTCCCTTCGCTGTCGGGAACCTCCGCGCTATCGCGCCCGAGGACAACCGCTTCCCGGCCACCCGGGAAGCGTACTACCTAGCCGTTACGGCCGAAAAACCCAACCGGACGGGAAAGACGTCGACTGGCGTTCCGGATCAAGACGCCGGCTTCTGAAGGATGACCGTGTGAGAAGCGTCTTGTCCCTCTTCCTCGATGTTGAGGTCCCGCAACACCGAATCGACCCGGTGGCGGAACTCAGAGGTAACCGACCGAGCTTCGGAACGGTCGCGTACGATGTACGGAGTGATCAGGATGATGAGCTCGGTACGCCGCTTGTCGTTCGATACGCTCCGAAACAACTGGCCCAAGACAGGTAGATCCTTGAGGTACGGCACACCGCTCTTGGTGGCCGTCTTGGTCTCTTGAATGATCCCACCGATGACAATGGTCTCTCCGCTGTGCACGACCACCGTCGTTTCCGCTTCACGTGTCGTGAACGACGGCGAAACAATGCCCTGGACGTCAAGCGCGGAGTTTGCAGCCGCTATCTCGCTCACCTCTTGCGACACCTGCATATTGATCAGGCCCTGGGAATTGACCTGCGGAGTGACCTGAACCACGACCCCGGTGTCTCGATACTGAATATTCTGGAGGAATCGGGTTGCCCCACCGACTCCCTGAACGTCGGTGTCGGATTGGCTAGTCACGATGGGGATTTCCGCACCAACCAAGATGCGAGCCTCTTGATTGTCCGCGGTCATGATGTGCGGTCGCGACAGAACCTTCAGCTCGGTTTCGCTCGCCAATGCGGTGAGCGCGAGCTGATAGTCATCGAGCGCGTTGTTCACCAACAGATCGAGCCCACCCCCCCCAGCGGTGCCGTCTACGTTGAAGCCGGCGCCAGCCGCGCCGCCGGCCAGTAGACCCCTGAGAATATCCGCCAGCGTGTTACCCGCCCCCCCCGTTCCTGTATCCGTATTCCCGGTCCCACCTCCCGGCAACGGCGCGTTGATTGCGTCTCCAAATCGGTGGGTAATGCCGAACTCCGTGTCTTCGGTGAGCGTGACCTCGGCAATCAACATTTCCACGAGAACCTGTCGCGGTGCCACGTCCAGTTCACTGAGAACCGTTCGAATCATCGCGTAATCGCGAGGCGTCGCGAGAATGACCAGCGAGTTGGTCAGCTCGTCCGCGACAATCCGAACCTCTTGCTCGAAGCCGGTGCCGCCGGCTCCCTGGTCGAGTCCCGAAGCCGGCGCCAGAACCAGCCCGCTCTCCGCACTCACCTGCTCGGCGCCTCGTTGGTCCGCGCGTGCCCTACGGGTGCCGTCATCCAAACCGCCGCCCAGGCCGAGGCCCTGCTGGGCGAGCGCGCTCGAGCGACCGAGCGCCTCTTCGGCTTCCTCTGCGAGACCGGAGTAGACCTCGTTCAACACATCGGACAGCTCAAGGGCTCGCGAATTCTCAACCCGATAGACGTAAACCCTACGCTCGGACGTGCCTTCTCCAGGCACGTCCAGGACGCTCAGCCAGTACTCGACGCTGGCGAATACCGTCGGATCGAAAGCCACAACCGCCAGCGCATTCAGGCGCAACAACGGTATCAGCTGGACGCGCGACCCAGATTCAACGGCGTAGTAGCTTTCGAGAATCGCGTTGAGTTCCTCCGTCACCTCCTCGATCGACGCGTGCTTGACGCGGTAGACCTTACCGCTCATATCCTCGAACGTGTCGTTGTCGAACGTCTTGATGAGGTCGCGTAGACGCTTGGCGTTCGATGCAATGTCCGACACCATTAGCAGGTTGTTTCTTGGATACGCGACCACGTCTCCGCCGGGAGATACGAACGGGTTGATCATCTCTACGATCTTATCGGCGCTGACGTGGGATACCTTGACCAGGTCAATGACGAAGTCTTCTCCTTCACCTCCAGCCGACCTGCGTGCGCGGGTTTTGCCCTCCTCAGCGGGGACGATCATGTAGAGGTCCCCCTCACGCACGGCAGCGTAACCGTTGCTACGGAGAATTTGGAGGAAGACCGGATAGAGATCGTCGACGTAGATCGGACCGAACGATCGCGCCGTAACCTGGCCTTGTACTCGCGGATCGAGCCAGTAGTTCAAGCCGAGGGCCGCCGCGAAGGTATAGATGACCTCACGAATGTCGGCGCTTTCGAAGTTGAGGAGGATCGCGTCGCGGTCCCCGGTTGGCGCGGACTCGGGAGTGGTCGGCGCAGCTTCCGGATCGACCTGCTGCGCCGCGGCCGGACGGGCGGTCCTTCCGAGGGTGACACAGCACAGCGCGAAGGTAAGGGCGACAGCCCATGACACCCTCTGCTTCCGTGACCAGCACGGAAGTTGCCGAGTCATCATCGCTTTCGCACCTTCCCTCACTCCGCCGGTTCCGCCCGCCACCCGCCAATCCAGAGCCGCCTCCGGGTGCCGGTACCGGCACCTGTCACCGCCTAAGCCCGTCCGGTTACCGGTGCAAGTCGGTCGGTCACCGGTTTCGGCACCGCGCCGGCGACGCTACTGCCTCGCCGACTCGCGCAGCCGCCGCAGCGCTTCAAGCCGTGCCTGCGTCGCATCCGGCTGCTGCGCTCCGCCCGTGGCAGCCGGCTGCCGCTCGCGCAGCGCCTGCTGCCGTCTTGCCTCGGCGGCTCGCTGGGCCGCGGTCTGCGCCACTCGTTCGGCAGCCGGGCTCCTCGCCGTCGGTCCGGTGGCGGGCGCGCCAGGCCTAGCGGCAGGCGCCGCTGGTGGAGTTCTGCCCGCGGCTGGCTGCGGCCGCGCCGCCACGGCCGCAGCACCTTTCTTGATATCCAGTTCTAGCGAGAATTCCTGTCCGCCACGCCCCAGCAGAGTAACCCGCTGACGACTGATGTCGCCCACCTGATACTCACCAAGGTTGTCGCCTGTCTGAAGCGTCAGCTGACGGTTCCCCGCGCTCGTATCAGTCATTATAGCCATCGGACGCCCACTCATCTGAAAAAACACTCCATTCAACACTACATTCGTGGGCGGTGGGAGCGGTTCCTCGGCGGCCGCATCCCCTCCGGAAGCTGACTCATCATAGCCGCGTTCGGTTTCGAACAAATTCCCCTTGACGATCGATTCGAGCGCCGGCCCACGCGGCGTGGGGCTCTGCACCGGAGGGGGCAAGGGCTCGAGTTTAGCCGTCTGAGGAACGTCGCCGAACACCGGCGGGGCCACCCGGACCACGTTCGTGATACGCCAACCCAACGCGATACACAGGACCCCCATGACGGCGGAAACTATGTCCAGTAGTCGTTTCATGGCGATGCTCTGAGGAAGGTCTTGATTTCCATCGTCGCCGTCAGCGGCTCAACCACGGCCGCCTGTTGACTGGGAACTCTGGTGTTGGTGGGTCGGCGACTCGCCCCCAGCTTACGGTTGATCTCCACATGCGTCACGACCAAGCTCGTCGGCCCGGTTTCAATCGCCGATAGCAATCGCGTCACCCCATCGAGCGTACCGCTGAGAGTCAGGCGTACACCGACGCGCCGATAGCCCTCGATCTCTTCTTCTTTCAGTATCTGCGAGCTGAGCACGTTGAGTCCCGCGTCCGTCGACATGGAACTCAGACGTCCCTGCAACTCCGCTCCCACCTGAGTTGCGGTGGCACCGTCGATCAGGCGTTGTTGCGCCTGATCGTAATGGGCTAGCAACGCCTCACCCTGTTTCCGAGCAGCCTCCTCGCGAGCCAGAATCTTCTGATAGTTTTCGATCTTTTGCAGTTGGATCCATCGATCATCATCACTGACGCTCTGCAGTTCGCCGAAATCCCCAAGCGGCGAGTAACGGATCAAGACCGTGGCTGACACCAACGACGCCGCCAGGATCAAGTACCGTTCTCGCGCCGAGAACGCGGCCCATCGTTCCGTCAACGTCACCGCTCGAGCTCCATGCGCAGAGAAAAACGCTCTTGTGCCTGCAGGTACTTGGTCGTCGGCGCAGTAAACTCGACGTTCTTGAAAAAGGGCGATTTCTCGAGCACGCCGATCAATCCTGATGCGCTTTCCGCGATCCCATCCGCTTCGATGCGATCGCCCTTGTACCGAAACGTAGTCAGGTAGGCGGCCTTGGGGATAGCTTCGGTCATCGCTTGTAGATAAGCGAGGACACTGCGGGACCGGTCCCTTTCAACAAGCTCGATCCTGGTGAGGAGTTTGCGGTTTTCCTCTTCTTGCCGGCTTACCTGCGTAACCTTGGGACTCAGTCGCGCGACCTCGGCGGCCAGTGCATTGCTCACGCTCAGGTTCTTGAACGCGATCGATCCGCCTAACGTCAACGCGAGCGCGACAACACCGGCAGACAGTGCGAGTTCCCGTATGCCGATCCCCTGCTCTGCTTTGGCCATCTCGGGAGGTAACAGGTTGATCCTGCGTCGCGCCTCGCCAAGTTGCCCTAGCGCAGCACCCACAGCCGCTATCTCGAGCCAGCCTTCCGGTGGTTTTCCATGAACGAATAGCCCCGGCGGAGCGATGGACCCAAGTGACTCTTCGTCACCCACGGGATGCTCGGCCACGATCTCTACGCTTTCTCCGATTTTCTCGGGCGCGACCCGCTCCAGCTCGCGCCGCAGGCGTTCGGCACGGCTCTCCACCCGGGGATCAAAGTGCACGCAAGAAACCATGAGGCCGTCACAGCTCACCGTCAGGCACTCTCGGTCTCCGTCGACATAGCAAATCCCGCCGGTTCGCCTCTGCTCACCTCGCGAGAACGCGTAGTAGTCATTGAGCGCAACAGCCGTGCCTGTCACCGCACTAAGTGGGAACCCCGCTGCCGCGAACTCTCGGTACGCGTGCTCGACCTGCTCACGAAGCCCCGCGACAACACAGACCGCGACACGCTCACCCGCGGAACCCAACGGTCGCGAGTAGTGCTCGGCGTACAGCGCGCTCGAGGCCACTGGGATAATGCGGTCAAGCTCGTACCGCACGACACTGTCCGCATTGTCCGTAGCCGCGGCTGGAATCTGAATCTGTCCGAGAAGTGTGTGCCGCCGATCGAGGGCAACCGTCACGCGCGCGCTCTCCATCCCCTGCTGCTCGACGAACTCACGCACGACGTCCAGAATCATCGCCCAACGTCTTTCGGTTGGTGCGTCGAGACTGCGCGTTGTGTGGGCTAACACCGAGACGGTGTTGAAGCGCTTGCGTACGTGGGCGATAGAGATCGCATCGGATGAGAGCGCAACGCCGAGCGAGTCGGCGAAGTCAGCCTTGGCCAGCCGTGAAAGGGTTTGCCTGAAGTCCATCAGTCGGATCGGCGCAGGCGGCCGGTGTCAGGTCTCGTCAGGGAACATGGCATCGTACCAGTAAACCGTCCGGAAACCACCCCCTTTAAAATGGACCGTCATACCGATATGCGTCAAGATGCGTCCGCCTTCTTCCTTGACACGTGCCTCTACAGTCGCTGTGCTCAACGACGCATTTCCCCCGCGCTCGCCACGCCGGCTGCCAAGTCCTGTCGTGGCAAGGCAGCTCGCCAGATCCTCCTCGGCCTCGACCTGACCGGCCCCCAGTCGCCGTTCGTCTCTTGCAGCGTCCGTAACGTCTTCGTCTTGCTCGGTCCCACACAGCGCATACTCCACGTCCGGACTGATCGAGCGTAGGGTGAGATGGCGGGTACGAGCCACGGCTGAGAAGACGTCCTTCAAGCCCGGCGTATCTTCGGTGCCGTAAAACATCTCCTCGGTCACGCCGCGCACCAGCAACAACTCCTCGAGCGTACTGAAGGGCGCATCCTTGCTCTGATAGGGTCGCTCAAGATCCTCGTAGTAGTCGTCCTCCGCACCCTCGGTGCGGTGGAGATCGTCTTCGTCCCGCCAATCAAGAATGGAATCGGACACCGTGGTCGCCACATCCTCGTCGTAACCAAGATTGAGAAGAATGCGCTGCAACAGCTGCTCCTCGACCTGAGGCGCGTTGATCGGAACCTTACCACTCTCGTCAATCGCGCGTACTTCGTAGCGGGCGTCGCCGAAGCTGCCCTCGACCCAAGCACCGGTTCCCTGCAACAGTGTCCTGATCGGCTGAAGGCGCTGAGCTTCTTCTTCGTCCAGGGCTTCAGTGGTCCGCGTCACTTCCCCATCCGGCTCTTGACTATCGACTTCGAGTTCTCCGTTGTATGCTTGGAGAGCGAGCAGCGCCTCGTTGATCGCCGCGACCGCGACGTAGTGCGCTAGCGTCTCCTGCTTGAAGTTGAGAGCACTCTGAGCTTCTTCCCGCATGGCGCGGGCAAACTCGGCCGCGAGCGCGGACAAGACGGCGAACGTCCATAGAACCAGGATGAGCGCTGCGCCGGACTGCGATGATCGCTGGCGAAGCATGCGGCCTACTCGTCCTCTACATCCTCGTCTTCGAGATCCTCGTCCGCCTCATCGGCCGGATCCTCATCCTCGGCATCCTTGCGCTCGTCCCGTGGAGACGAGGAACGTGCGTTGGCTACCGGACCAGCCGTTCGTGGTTGGAAGTCATCCTCCCCTGTGACCTCGTTCATCAGTCCGACGAATACCGGGATCTCGTGCTGCCACGACCATCCGTCGACCGTCGAGGGCTCGATCATGATCCGCACGGTCGCGGGCAACTCACTTTCATAGCTCGCGTCCCAGCTCTGCTCCCAAGAGTCTTCCTCTCCGCTCTGGCGCTGGTACGAAAAACGCGCTTCGCGGACGTTGTACAGCAGCGGCGTCGTCACGGTCATGTGGTCGAACTCCCGCCCGAGCCGGTCGCCAGTAAAAGCGAGAAAGTACGGCATCTCGGACATCATCAGCACGTCTCCGTCCTGCCAGTAGCTTACGAGCGCGAGTCCCGTGTTGAGCGGTCCCTGGGGGCTCGTGGTAACGAAGTCGACCCGGTCGGATTCGCCGAGAAAATAGGGCTGCGCTTCCGCGCCTTCCGCGTCGTCGATCACTGCAAGCTCGGGTGCCGCCGAGTGGAGTTGACGGACGATCACACTGGTCGCTATCCGCAAGCGCCTGGCCTGCTCGCTCTTGCGCTCTCCAGCCGCGGCAGATTTCGCGCCGACGCTGACCAATCCGTAGAGAGAGACTGCGATAAGCGCGAGCAGAGTCATCGCCACCATCAACTCCACCAATGTGAAGCCTGCGCGATGGTCGCGACTCGGGTGCATCAGAACAGTTCCGTCAGGCGCGCTGAAGATACGTGTACGTTCTGTCCACCGCGCACGGTTTCCCAAGCCACCAGCACATCGATCTGCTTGAGTTCGTAGTCATCGGAGGGGTTTTCCGGCTCACCGTTTTCGCCGAGCACGAACTGCGGGTCGATTGGAGCAACGACCACATGCCAGCGGAACTCCCCCTCGGTTCCCTGTTCGTCGAGATCTTCCAGATCGACCTGCCATATCTGTCGGTCCATGAGTGCCCGAGCGAGGACAAGCGCCTCCGTTTGCTTTGCAGAGACGCCGGCCAGGCGAACGCTCCCAGCAAACAGTTCGAGTAGCGAGACAATTCCGATCGCCGATATGGATACGGCGATCATCACTTCGAGCAGCGTGAACCCTTTCCGCGATCGCATCAACTGTCATCACCCTCCATGCTGATCTCGCTCACCAAAGGGTTGATGATCAGGGCGTAGGATTGCTTGCGCGGCGGCACGTCGAAAACGAGCTCTATCTTCCCCCCGCTCGAGCTACCGACCGGATGGAAATCGAACAGCACGGCGTCACGCTTGGCGTAATTCCCCCGAGCCATGCGTTCCGACACTAAGCGTCCTCCTTCGACCTCGCCGAAGGACGCCATGCTCGGAAGCTCGAAGCTCGCCTCGGCGGTGCGTGAATCACCGAGTGCATCTTCCTCGGGCCCCGAAGAGGTCGACCCGGGAGTCGCCGCCTGGGCCGTCGCCTCGCCGTCGGTAGACGGTTTGACCCGGGTTACCAGTGCGTAGCGTCCGTCTTCGGGCCAGATCCACAACTCGACGTGCTCACGGCGCAAGACAGCCATCGCAGATGCGCGCCGCACGACGCTTACGAAACGCTGGAGCGTTCTTCGGATCTCACGCTGGTTGCTACCGGCCCGCACCGCAGGCAGTACCAACGCCGCAGCAATGGCGATGATCAAGACCACAACGACGAGTTCCAGCAGGGTGAACCCGGCGAGCTCCTGGTGACGCTGGCGGCGGCGCTCAGCCGCGCTGGTTCGTCGACAAATCGGCGTTGCCTCCATCGCCTCCCGACCGGCCGTCGGCCCCGAGGCATTGGATCTCGTAGTTGTCACCGGTGCTTGGTGCCTTGTACTGGTAAGGATTGCCCCAAGGGTCCTTGGGCACGTCCCCCTTCAGATATGGCCCGTCCCAGCGGTCCATTCCCGACGGCGCCGAAACCAGCGCCTGCAGACCTTCCGGGTCGGACGGGTACCGCCCCACGTCGAGTGCAAGCGCATCAAGCGCGCTTCCGAGCGTGGCCATCTGCGTACGGGCGATCCCGACTCTCGCCTTCTCTCCCTGTCGGAAGAAGTTGGGCAGCACGAGCGAAGCTAGCATGCCCAGGATCACCATGACGACGAGCAGTTCGACCAGAGTGAAGCCGCGCTGACTGCGACGTACTCGTATGCTCACCAGTTCCATATCGCTCGACCTCCTAGCTCACGCGTCCGCTCTCAGAACGTCATCTCGTTGACGCTGAAAACCGCGGAAAGCATCGCAATGACGATGAAGCCCGTGACCAACCCCATGAGCAGCAGCATCGCTGGCTCCAAGGCACTCATCAACCGCGCCACCAGATTGGTGACGTCCCGGTCAAAATGGTCGCTGACGATGATCAACATGTCGTCCAATCTCCCGGTTTCTTCGCCCACCGCAACCATCTGTAGCGACAACGCGGGGAACACACCGGTCCGCTCGAGCGGCTGAGCCAATCCCTTGCCTTCGCGAACATCCTTCTGAACCGCAACCACGGCGCCAGCGATCACGCTGTTCGACAGCACGTTGCGCACGATCTCCAGCGATTGAAGCAACGGCACGCCACTCTTGAGCATGGTCCCCAGCGTGCGTGCAAACCGCGCAACCTGAATCTTGCGGACCAAGTCTCCAAAGATGGGTATCGTCAACTGCCAACGGTCGTACCTGAGACGACCGGCCGGCCCCGAGGTGTACCGGCGGAAGGCAGCATAACTCGCAGCTACCAGAAGCATAGCGACCCACCAGTAGCTCTGAAGCATGTCGCTCATCGCCATGACCATGCGGGTCGACGCCGGCATCGCGGCACCGAGGTCAGCGAATACAACCGTGAACTTGGGCAACACATAGGTGAGCAGGATGAGAATCGACCCTGCGCCTACTCCCGCGAGAATGAGCGGATACGCCATCGCTGAACGAATCTCGTCTCGCGCTTTCTCGCTCGCTTCCAGGTAATCGGCCAGGCGCTCGAGAACCGATTCGAGAACCCCCCCCACCTCACCTGCTCTCACCATATTGACGTACAAGGGGGGAAAAACTCTCGCATGCTCGCCGAGGGCCTTGGATAGCGACTTGCCCTCCTGAACCTGAGCGAGCACGTTGGCCACGACCGTCTTGAGCGTCGCATTCTCGGTCAGCGATGCGAGGCTCTGGAGGCTGCGATCCAGTGGCATACCAGCGCGAAGCAAGGTCGCCAGTTCGCGGGTGAAGATCATCACATCGCGGCCGCGGACACGCCGCCGCCACGACGGCAACGACGGCAAGGAGAACGCGAGTTTTTTTCGCGTCGTCCCTGCGCTGCCCGCACGCACCAACAGGGGAATGTAGCCCTGGTTGCGTAACGCCGTGACGACCGCGGCTTCGCCCTCCGCTTCCATCACGCCCTCGACGATCCGGCCGTCGCTCGTGGCCGCACGATACGAGAATGGCATCAGAGTTCGGCCGGTGCTCCGGTGTCAGAAGCGGCCGTGGCGGGTATTCTAACACGCGATTTCCCGGGGCCATAGGCGTAGCGACGCCGCACGCCCGCGCTCGGCCCATGAACGCAGGGCTTGGCGCCCACGTGCTCGTCCGTGACCGCTTCAACGTACCGGCGCCTACCGGGCAGCAGCCGGTCGGGCAGGCTCTCGAAGCCGTACACAGCCGGTAGCCAGCTCGCATCGACTGCCGAAGCCGATAGCGTGGAGCGCACAGGGGGTCGCGATGCCCCAGCGCCGGCGTGGCCAGCCGCAGCGCACATTTCACGTTCCAGCGCGGAAGAGAGCGAGCGCACATTCCCCGCCGGGAATATTTCGTGCGTGGAACCTGCTGGCAGCGCTTCGGATAGGCCCCCTGCATCCGACACGACAACGCGCAAACCACAAGCGAGCCCCATCGGCAGCGCGCCACTTTGAGAAGCGCACCGGTAAGGTAACACCAACACGTCGCTGGACTCCAACAACTCGCAGAACTCCCGGTCGTCGACAAAGCGGTCGATCACGGTAACCGAGTTACGGTAAGCGCTAGACACCACTCGTCCGCTGCACGCGGACAACCAGCCGCGACGTTCTCCAGCGATGATGAGATGCGAGCCGCCCGGAAGGATCGCGCGGCTCCACGCCTCGAGAAGCAAATCGACTCCCTTGTATGCGCGCAGGTGGCCGAGAAAAAGCGCAACCGGCGACGCTGCATCGAGCCCAAGTCGCTGGCGTAGCCCGACCCGAGACGACCGGCCTCGGCCAGCGGCGATGAGCAAGGGCATGGCCGTCACAGCGCGCGGCTGGCGATAGCCCGCGCACCGCAGAGCATCAGCAACGGCAGCGGAATGACACATGAATCCGTCGGCCCTTCTCAGCAGGGACCAACGAAGCAGCTTCCACCCGGGAAACGCCTCGTGCGGCCGATGGTTGTGACAGACCACCACGACACGTTGCTGCAATTGCTGAAGCACGGTCCGAAGCGCCGGAGCCGTGATGGGATTCCACCACTGCACGATGACGATCTCGGGCTGTTGCGCGAGCAACCAACGTCGAGCGTGGCGCCAAGTCGATGGGCGCATGGTATCGATAAGAGCCGACCCCAAGTACTCCTTCGCGCTACGAGGTATCTCTCCGCCAGAAGCAATCGTACGGGGATAGAGGCGCCGGTATGCAAGGACGGATACGTCATGTCCGGCGGTCCGCAGAGCGCGCGCGAAGCCCGCCGTGTGGGCGGCGATTCCGCCCCTCAAGGGAGGCAGCGGGCCGATCAATACGATGCGCATCCGATCAGCCGGAACCGGCCAGACGGCTGGCGGTTCGTGCCATACCCTGCCTCTTCTGGATCCACGCCTCAACCGACGGGTCTTCGGGAACTCGCGAGAGATACCCACCAAGAAGCTCGAGCGCCTCTTGGTGAAGCCCCTGCTCGTCGAGAATCCGCGCCATCTCCAGATAAGCCCAGTTGCGCCGAGGGTCCAGTCTCATCGCGCGACTCAGCAGTTTGAGCGCGGCGTGGCGGATACCCATCCGATCGAGAACGCCGGCGAGAATCGTGTATGCGTCGGCGTAGTTCGGATCTAGTCTCACCGCGCGCCACGCGTGGAAAAGCGCTGGGAGGACCGCGCCTTGCCGCGCCAGCGCCCAGGCCACGCAGCCTCGCGCCCAAGCGTTGTTCGAATCCGCGCGCAATGCAGCTCGGTACGCCGCGAGCGCCGCACGGGGGTCGCCGTCGTCGTCCGCGAGAAGGCCGAGATCGACCCATCCCGCTGCGATGCTCGGGTTCTCCCGTAGAGCGAACCGCAACAGTGCACGAGCATCGCGCCGATTTCCGTAGCGCGCCATTCGACGCGCCAATGCTTGTTGACCGCGAACGGAACGTGGGTACGACAACGCAAGCTCAGTCAGGACGGAGAGTGCGATATCGGCGTCGGGAGGCTCCGTGCGTCCGACAGGCCGCCAGCCGCCCTCGCAGGTAGCGGGATCGGCAATGACGCGTAGATCTTCGAGTCCGAACGGAAAGCCGACCAACGATCGGATTTCTACATCGACGGTATCCGCGTCTTCAGCCGCCACCTCTAGAAGAATGGGCTCTCGGTCACGCGCGATCGCGCGCGTGACAGCCCCCATTGCGGAGATGCCGAGGATCTCGCGGCGTCCGGTAGGCAGATACGGCACGACCTCGATGGCCTGGACCCGGCACGGCTGCGGGAGTGTGAGCCGGATCCGCACTTCTGAAGGACCATCTTCCCACAGCATCGGGCCTGTGGTCCAAACCGGCTGCTCCGAGAATCCCAGGGAGAAGGGCGGCGGCTCCAGCATCACCGACGATCCGGGGAAGCCGACGAGACTCGCGACGGTGCGACCGCGAGGATTCAGGCGCTTCGCCGGTGGCTCAAGCTTGAACGGCTCGAGCCAGGCATCTCCGAAAGACGCGGTCGAAGCGTCGCTGGCTGACGGCTCGATCCGGGAGGGTGCGCGATCGAAGGCGGCGACAAGGTAGTCGCGATTCACGAAAACCACTCGCCAGGCTTTCGTCAGACGACGCTCCAGCGCATCCTGATCGATCGACCAGGAACGCGCGCCCTCTCTCGCCCGAGCGAGCACGAACCCCTCGGCGCTTGACGCCTCGAGAAGCTGCCGTTCGCTGCCGCGAGGAACGAACCCACGGGGAAAGACCGCCAGGACGGCGGCATAGCGCTCAGCGATCCGATCGCGGTCGCTGGGCTCAGCCTTCTCCGAGAAGAATGTCGCCCGATCGCGCAATCGCTCGTATGCTCGACGCTCATCGGCAGCGAACACCAGCGTTCCTCGTTCGGACAGCGCGACGACTGGCCGTCCGCTCAGTGCGGGCATCAAGCTTGACAGCCCGGGCGGAGCCAAGACAACGCCCTGCTGCGGGTAGTCCGCTACGAAACGGTACATTTCCCAAGTGGTTCCGTAGGGCTGTCGCTCCCTATCCAGTGGGTGATCGAGCATGTCGCGTCGTGCTCGATCCAACGCCACGGGTAGGGTCAGAACGAACAAAGAACAGACGAACGCCGCAGCAACCACGAGACGAGCCCGCGGTCGGCCGGCGAATCGGATGGCGATGGTTTCCGCGAAATAGGCGATGAGCAGCGGCACCGGCACAAGCCAACCGATCCGGTAGAGCATCCAAGGTACGATGATCTCGCCGACCGTGCCGGCCACGAAGGGAACAAACACCAGGCAGCAAGGTAGCAGCGTGATCCAAACCAACAGGGGTGCGCTTCGATCGTTACGCCGCCGCAGCGCACACATGACACCGCAAGCACCCAGAACCGCGACCGGTCCAAAGACGGCGGCCGGATTGACGATCACGGCAGGGCTGTCGGGACCGATCAGCCGTCCGAGCCAGAGGTGCGCTCGGACGACCGGATTGTCCGCGGCTGCCAGGGAGATCCCCTGTCCGGAGAACCAATGGTGCACGGCCATCGCTTGCCAAGCGGGGTACAGGAGAGCGGGCAGCAGGGCGCCGGCGAGACGCCAGATTCCATGCCAGGTTCGCAAACGGGCCTCGTCGGCACGCGCCGAGGGAGAGCGCGTACGCCCGTTCCAGGCGGCTGCGAAGGCGCAAGCTCCAGATCCCAGCAATCCGATCGCACACAACAATCCGTGCGTGGAGGCCGCCGCGAGCCCCATCGTCGAAACGAGCGCTAATCTGCGCCAACCTCCGCGTTCGAGATAGCCCACGCTAGCCGCGACCATACCTGGCACCAAGGCCAGACCGGCAAGGAACTTGTCCTGGTGAAGACGGGTGAAGTACGGCAACGCCTCCGTCCCATACACCCAGAACGGAACGATCAGCATCGACAGAAGAACGCACCCGCGACGCTCGCGACCGAAGACCGTCGCTGCCAGAAGCCCGGTCGCACCCACGGTCGCGCAACAAACCAGCGGCGCGATCCATTGCGCCTGGAGATCAGCTGGATCCGCCCCCGAGAACTCGACCACGAGCGCCTGCAGCATGAGCCAGGCATTCCAGGCGAACCTTGGATGCGTGCGACCAGTGTCCAGCATCGGCTCACCGAACTGGAGACTGTCCGCGTCGACATACCCGCGGACGAAAGCGAGGTCCCACCAGTCATCGACGGTACCGCCGGCATACCGAAGAACCGGAGCCAAGAGCGAAGCGCTAGCGAGTGCCCACGCCAACCATTCGCTACCCGTTCGAAGCGCGCATGGGCGTGGAGCCTGCGCCAGGGCGGCGATGGCAACACCTGCGTAGAGACCACCGAGGCTGTACGCCGCCTGCTCGAGAGCTCCCCCCGCAGCAAAGAGTGGAAGCACGCCGACACCGATCAAGACCAGCGACAGACCCAGGTCCAGGACAAGACGCGCCGGCCCTCGGGTCCCCTCAATCTCGTCTGGTCCAAGGAGCGCATCGAGTCCGATGCGTCCGGGCAGCCAGCCGAATCCGAGCACCAGCGCTGGCGCGGGTAGCCTCGGCCACAGGCCGGCGACTCCCGCCGCGGCGAAGAACAATAGAAGCAGGCCGTCGGGCCGCAACCTCCGCATGGTTCAGTTCAGGTAGCCGAGGTCACGCAGCCGCTGCATGACGTCGGCTTCCTCGGCTGCACTGTAGCCGGGCCCATCGGTCGGAGCTTGCTCACTGGTGCGCTCGGTTATTCGCACCGGGTGGCTCGCCAAGTGCGCGGGCAGCATGGCGGAAGTCAACGGCCTACCGTCCATGTCGCACGGCACCTCGTGGTCCAACCAGTACAGAATCGTCGGCGCGAGATCCACGATGCTTCCACCTGCGACAGGCTCGCCGCAGCGGATACCGCGGCCGTGCGCGATCAGTAGCCCGTCGTCACGGTGCATTCCCGAATACCGGTACGTCTCGTCCCATACCCGGTTAGAACCGAAGTCCGATAGACCGAAGAAGATGTCGCGTGGATCGGAGGGCAGCAGGATGAGGTCGGGCGCCTCGGCAACACGATCGCCAGAGTAGACCTCTTCCCGCCGAATACACCTCCCAACCAACGGCCTTCCGAGTTCCGGATCGACATGGGCGGTCAACCTGTGGGCAAGCTCGTTGCGGATCTGTTCGTAGTTGGCACCAGGGTCGACCACGCCGCAAGGTTCACGCCCGCGCACATTCAAGAACACCGAGCCGTAATGACGCCCGAACGAGTACGCTCGGGTGCGCGACCAGTCAACGTTGAGGAAGGACAAGAAGAGGTGCTTGAGCAAGCCATCGAAAGAGTAGACGTTCTTGTACTCCGCGTGTTTCGCCAGTCCAGCACGATCCACCAAGCGATGGATGTTCCGCAGCGTGAGGCCTCGACGAAACGCGAAAGCCTTCAGTCGAGTGGCCGCGTTGTCTGCTAGCGCGAGATAGCCCAGCTCGAGAAGCAGGTTGTTGAGCACGATGAACCGCGCCGCCGTGCCCATGCCGTGATCGGACATGATGATGACTCGGACATCCGGTCCAGCCGCATCGACGAGGCGACCGATATCAGCATCCAGCCGGTTGAAGTATCGGACCACGGGAGCAGAGAGATCATCTCTGTTACCCCGCCGCCATGGATGTTCCGGGTCGAGATAGTGCCAGAGTTGGTGAAGCACACGATCGGTGTCGAAGTAGACCGTCATGAACAGGTCCCACCGCTCGCGGCGCATCAAGTACAGATTGGTCGCGGTGAGCAGGTCGAGGAGTTCGTCGCACGCAGCAAAGAACGCAGCTTTGCGTCCCTCGCTGAACGTCTCGGAGGGATAGATCCGATAGTCGCCTACCTCGCGGACGATCTCCTCGCCAAGGCCCCGGGGCCATGTGAAGTCCCGAGCGAAATACGGCGTCATCCAGCCGCTAATGAGAACACCATTGACCGACTCCACCGGGTAGGAGATTGGGATGTTTACCACAGCGACACGGCGGCCATGTTCGCTGAGCAACGACCAGAGCGATCGCCCACTGCGCATGCCGGCGTTGACGGGGGGAAAGACGTAACTACCCTGACGACGATACAGGAAATCGTAGATTCCCGTTTTCCCGGGGTTCTTGCCGGTGACAAATGACGACCAAGACGGCCCTGACGTCGGCGGCATCGTCGACGAGAGCGGCCCGAAAACCCCACCCCGAATCAGCGACGCCAGGTTGGGCAGGTGTCCGGCCTGCGCCCACCTACGGATCAGGTCGAACGGCACGCCGTCCAGACCGATCACGAGAACCCTCTCCCCTTGGCGCATCAGGTGAGCCGACGAGGCTTACAGCCGGCGTAGCGGCAGATACTAGTTGCCGAATGCGAGCGTCTCAACCACCGTCGCAGCCTGCGCGGTTGACCCCGAGTGCACCGCGAGCCCGCCGTGAGATGCGCCGAGCGAGCCAACGGATGCCGCGGAAGGTAACCTCGCGTAGGTGAAGGTCCGACAGATAGGCTTCGAGCAGGTCGATCATGGCGGCCGGTTCCGATACCAGGCCGATGGTCAGCGGTCGCGGACGACGATGGTCGCTGGCGTGTACGGGCCTGGCCGCCCATGCAACCAGCGGGCTAGCCGTTTGGTCGAAGCCGAGATACCTCCATGCGAACTCGCGACACTCCCGAGCAAGGCGTGCACACCTCGCGCGATCACGCGCAAGCTCGATCAGCGAGTCGGCAAGCCCACGCGGGTCGCGTGGCTGAACCGGCACGCACAACTCCTCATCGACCAAGCGGCGCCCGAACTCGCTCAGGGCGGTCGTCACACACGGGATACCGTGGGCAAGCCACTGTACGACTCGGTTCTCTGCCCCGAGACGTCGCTCGTACAAATCACGCTCGATATGAAGGCCAACGTCGGCCGCCAGGTAGCAGCGCCGTACCAAGGCTTCGTCCACCCAACCCAACAGGCGGTACCGGTCTCGCTTCGGGCTGGCACCTACAAGCGCGCGAAAGCACGCCCATGTGCGGTCGTCGTGCCCGGAAACAGGGCCTCCGGTGGCAAGGAAGTGGATCGAAGGTTCCTCCATCATGGCCAACTCGAGCCCACGAGCCAGCGTCTCGACGTCGCACCACGTGTTGAAGCTTCCCGACCACAGAACGACGAACGCGTCGTCGCGCATCTCTTGCTCTCGTAGGAAGCTCGCCCGTCCCTTCCGTTGGCGAGCCGACGTCGCTTCGGCCGGCTCGGCTTCGGCTGCGCACGGGATCACTTCCACGAGGCGCTCTCCAGCCGTGGACACGCCGAGGCGACCGGCCAGCCCCAACTGCCCGATCAAAGCATCCGCCTGGGCGCGAGAAACCGCTGAGAAACGATCGGCGCGGTCGAGGACGGGCCGCAACATACTCCAGAAGCGCGGCACGCTCGCGTCGCTCCCGAACGCATTCGCCTTGGATTGGGCCTCCGCCATCGGATCCCCGAAGACGTCCGCCCAGAGCGGCACATCGAGCCCAAGCCTCGAGGCCAGCGTCGCACCGTATACCGTGACTCCGATTATCGCTTCCGGGCCGAAGCACCGGACCGCGTCAACGAGTCCGGTTCCGTTTCGCGGCGGGAAAGCCGCCTCCGGCGCGTCGATGCAATCGACGCTGCGACCTGCGATCGTACGACGCCACTGTCGTCCACCAGCAGAGTCGGTTCCGGTCACGGTCGAAACGATCTGCAGATCGTGACCCGCTCGCGCCAGCGCGGTTGCTAGATGGTCACTACGCAGACCCGGGCCAACGGTGACGATGCCTTCGGCGCCCGGCAACGGCCCGAGCGCGATCAGAGAGATCCGGCTCACCCACGCCCCACGTGTGGCTTGTCCCGCCCGCGCGCGGCGATGCATTCCGCCGGAAACGACATATAGGCACGCAGTGCCGGAGCGATTTCATCGATCGCGCGTTGACGCGCGAGCCATTTGGTCTCCGCCCCGAGCACTCGGAACCAGCCGTGAGTGGGGATCGAGTGGCGAGCGACAAATCGCATACGGCTGCGGTGGTAGCGAGCGAGAAATCGCCGGCTACCACGTCCAGAACTGGAAGCCTCGTGGTGCACCGCGACTGCGCACGGCTCATACACGACGCGCAACCCGGCCGCGCGGACCCGGACGCAGAAATCCACATCCTCGAAGTACACGGGGTGATACGCCTCGTCGAATGGTCCGAACCTGCGCCAGGTGATCATGCGAAACGCGAACAAAGCGCCGGTAACGTAGTCCACCTCGGTCGGTCCATCGGCAGCCGTTTCCGCCGCACGACCGCGCCCGATGTGATCCGTCAATCCATTCCGATGAATGCAGCCTCCCGCATGTTGGAGCGTACGCCCGTCAGGCTCCAGCAAGCACCCGCCAACCACGGCGATGTCGGCCAAGGAATGGAGCCGCTCGGCCAGAACGTCGAGCGAACCGGGCGCGATCAGGCAGTCTTGGTTGACGAGCACGCTGACGTCACCGGCCGAGGCCTCCGCCGCGACGCGGGCCAAGCCCGCATTGACGCCCCCCGCGAACCCGCGATTGGCGCCCTGGGAGACCAGGTGGAGACGCCGGGGGTAGCGGCGTGCTATGCGTTCGGGGACCCCATCGCGGCTGGCGTTATCTACGAGCACCACCGTGGGTGGCTCGCGGGAGGACGCGAGTACCGCGTCAACACAATCAGCCAGCAACGGGCCACCGTCGTAGGCGACGACCACGACCGTGACTCGCCCGCGGGTCATGCCCGTGCCACGCCTACATACGAGTCCACGATCTGGTCAGCGGAACCCGTGGCGACGCTGCGGCCTGCCTCGAGCAGTATCCCGCGATCGGCTGTCCGGCGCACCAACTCGAGGTCGTGACTCACGAGCACGATTGCCGTGCCGGAAGCGCGGAGCTCGGCGATACGTTCCAGACAACGTCCACGGAAACTCAGGTCTCCCACCGCCAACACCTCGTCAACGAGCAGGAGATCCGGTGAGCACGTGGTAGCGATGGCGAAACCCAGGCGGGCAATCATGCCGGACGAATAGTTCTTGACCGGGACATCCATGACGTCACCAAGCTCGGCGAAATCGACGATCGCCGTACGTCGCGCCCGGATCTGCCGCGCCGGCATGCCGAGAAGACTCGCATACAGCAGAAGATTCTCGTCACCCGTCAGCTCGGGATCGAATCCGGCCCCCAGATCGATGAGCGGAGCAATTCGTCCGCGCACGCACACACGCCCGTCCGCGGGCGGAACGATACCCGCTAGAACCCGCAAAAGGGTGGTCTTGCCCGCACCATTGGGTCCGATAACCGCGTAGACCTCACCCGGTCGAACGAGAAACGATATTCCCGCCAACGCATCGAAGCGCTCCGTCGCCAAGAGCGCCTTGTGCCATCGCTCAACCATGTACTCTCGCAACGAACGGATGCGATGCCGTTCTCGTCGCAAACTCACCCGCAGGTTCTCGACGGACACAATGTGAGGTTCGTCGTTCGTCACAGATAGAGATGGAACGACCGCTCCAACCGCCCGAATACGTTCCAGCCGACGAACAAGCTCACGGCGGCCCATATGCCAGCCGCCGCGACAACGTGCACGCCTGGCACCGTACCCGCACAGAGGGGTAAGCGGAGCAATTCCAAGAGCCAGTAGGCAGGATTGAACCAAAGCAGCAGTCGAAAAGGTTCGGGCAAAACGGCAACCGGGTACACGACCGGTGTCGCGTAGAACCAAACCAAGAGCAACGCTTCGAAGAAATATCGGATATCACGGAAGAAGAGGTTCGCCGCAGCTAGGGACAACGCCAGTCCGGCCGTGAAGGCCGCAAGACAAGCGAGCCCAAAAGCCAGAAGGAGCGGCTCCAGAACCGGACGGACGCCACACCACATCACCAGCGGTGGCACGACCACGCCGGACAGAACGAGGTTCGCAAAATTCGCCGTCACTGCCGACAGTGGGAACAGCACGCTTGGAACATAAACCTTGCGCATCACCGATGCGCCCCCGAGCAGTGCGTCCATCGCTTGCACGCAGCTCAGGGAGACAAAGTTCCACACCAGCAGGCCGACGGATACATAGAGGACGTAGTGCTCAATCTGCGGGAAGACCCCCGAGAAGACCACCGTGAGCACCGCGGTCGCGGCAGCCGGGTAAAGCAGTACCCACCCGAAGCCAAGAATCGAGCGGCGATAGCGCACCTTGAGCGCGCGCAAAGCCAGCGACAGCAGAGCGGCGCGATAGCGAGCTAGCCGTGCGAGCCCGCCGAGGTGTGCTACACCTCCCGCGTACCCATCCCGACCGAATGCGTCGTCCACAGTGCACTAAGAACCGGGCGTAGAGCGGTCACGGTTGCCGAGGTCCGGCGATCGACATGGCGAATCCCGACGGCCCGGAGGCTTCTCTTCGCCAGCAGCGCACCAGAGACGGCGAACCGATAGGCCAACCCCGCAGCCACTCCTAGACGCCGCCTTATGAACCGTAACTGCCCGACATGCAGCGCAACCGTCGTCCAGAGGCCAGCCACGCTCGCGGTAGCTCCGCCAGCATGAGCCACCGCGGCCTGCGTGCACACGGCGACTCGGTATCCGCGGCGTCTCAAGCGCCAGCAGTAGTCCTCGTCTTCCTCGTAGAAGAAGAAACCTTCGTCGAACCCCGACAGAAGCCGGAATAGTCGCGTCGGCGTCATCATCGCCGCGCCCGGAACCCAGTCGGCGCAATCAGGGTGTACCGCACGTGCGATGCCGGCTCCTCGACGGTAAGCGCGAATACCGAGCAACCCGAGCGGGTGATTCAGCGGGGTCAAGAACCGCATGCCCGAACATCGGACACGGCCGCTGGCGTCGAGTTCCAGCGGAGCAATCGCCCCCAGTCCCGGATCGTCTCGCAGACTCGCCAGCATCAACCCGATGAAGTCCGTCGGCAGCTGAACGTCGGTCGTCAGGAACAGCAACCATCTCCCACGCGCGTGCGCAGCACCACGATTAGCGGCTGCCGCGAAACCTCGATTTCGGTCGCAGCGCAGCCGCCTGATGCCCCCGACAAAAGAGTATTCCCGAGGTACCGCCAGCGGCGGATCGGACCCGTTGTCCACCAGAACGACTTCCAACCGCTCGCCTCGTGCAGCACGCTCCAGGCTCCTTAGGCACTGCCCGAGCAGATCGGGTTGGTTCCAGGCCGGCAGAATGACCGACAACTCGGGCAGATCGGATGGACTGCTGCACGCTTTGATCTCGTCTCACCGCAGGCGACGTGACGCGATGGCGAATCCCATCGTCCAGGACGCGAGGCCCGCAACGTACAGAGGAAAGAGGAAGATGAAAAGCGGAAGATGCAGAGGTCGGTAGCGGAGCAGCCAAGCGAGAGCGCGAGCCATGCGACCGAGGAACAGCACGACGGCGCTCCACGGATGCCGGACGAACCAGACCCCCGTCATGCCGGTGGCGGCGCGCGCCCGCGCCGAGGTTGCGCCGAGGCGGAACTGATGCGTGAAGAATCGCTTCAAGCCTGGACGCGGTGCGTGGTACGTGACAGCCGACGGCTCTCGCACGACGCAACAGCCTTGACGGCGCAGTCGTTCGCAGAGCACCCAGTCCTCGCCAGGCCACATGTCGGGAAACCCTCCGACCGCATCGAATGCCGCTGCGGTGCACAACAGGGTCGCAGAAGGAACCAACCAGGTTACGGGCGATGGCACGTCCGGCTCCGCGTCCTTGAATTCGAGGAGATGAGTGAGCCAGCCGAGCAACCCGCCGCCTTCACGCCGGACGCTCGCCGCTACGGCGCAGGCGTTCTCCCGCCGCGCAGCCTTCATTAGATCGCGGACCGCCCCGGAGGTCGGCCGGCAGTCGGCATCCACGAACACCAGCCACTCCGCCTCGCCGGCCTCGCTGCGGCCGAGATTCCGGGCTGCACCCGCGCTGAGGATTCGGTCCGTGCGGACGACAATGACACCGTCAAGCTTTGCGGCTATCTCGGCCGTGCGATCGGCCGGCGAAGCGACAACGACCACCCGGTCGACGGATGAGCCACCATCGCCAAGAAGCGCACGTAGGGTTCGCTCGATGGTTGCGGCCGCGCGATGAGCCGGAACGATTGCCGTGCAGCGGCCGCAGCGTGCTACTCGTCCTGGGTCACCCGCAGAACTTCCCCCACGGTGCTGACACCTTCGGCCACCTTGCGCCATCCGTCGTCTCGCAGCGTGCGCATACCTCTCTCGACCGCTCCGGCCTTGACCTGGTCGGCCGGTCGACGCGCGAGGATCATCTTGCGTACGTCTTCATCAACCGGCAACAACTCGTAAATCCCGCAACGGCCATGGAATCCCGTCCCCGCGCATTCCCGACAGCCCACCTCTTCGTAGACCGTCCGCAATTCCTCGGCCCCGGGCACTCCATGCTCACGCGCCAGCTCGGGCCCGGCCGGCACCGATCGTTTGCACACCACGCACAGCACGCGCACGAGTCGCTGGGCGAGAACCCCGATGAGCGACGAAGCGAGCAAATAATCCTCGACACCCATGTCGAGCAGTCGAGACACCGCTCCAGCAGCGTCGTTCGTGTGAAGAGTCGCAAGCACCAAATGACCCGTCAGTGCCGCCTGGATCGCGATTTCGGCGGTTTCAGGATCACGAATCTCACCGACCAGGATGACGTCGGGGTCCTGACGGACGATCGAGCGCAGTCCGCTGGCGAACGTTAATCCGATCTGCGAGCGAACGTGAATCTGATTCACGCCGCGGAGTTGGTACTCGACTGGGTCCTCGATCGTGATGATCTTTATCTCGGGTGAATTGATCTTGTCGAGTGCACCGTAAAGCGTCGTCGTCTTGCCCGACCCGGTCGGTCCGGTGACGAGCAATAGTCCGTGCGGCTGTGAAATCATGTGCGTGAACGTCGCGAGCGTGTCCCGCGGCATGCCGAGCTTGTCGAGATCCACGACGATGCTGGATCGGTCCAGAATCCTGAGCACCACGCTCTCACCGTACAGCGTCGGCAGACTGGACACGCGCAGGTCGATCTCACGGCCGACCAGCCGAATCTTGATCCGGCCGTCCTGTGGCAGCCGACGTTCGGCGATGTTCAGCTTCGCCATGAGCTTGATGCGCGAGATGATCGCGGCCGTTAGAGTGCGAGGCGGCGGATCCACATCGTGCAAGACTCCGTCGATTCGATAGCGCACCCGCAGCTCGTTCTCGAACGGTTCGACGTGAATGTCCGACGCACGCTGCTCCACGGCGCGAGACATGATCTGGTTGACGAGGCGAATCACCGGCGCTTCGCTCGCCATGTCGCGTAGATGCTCGACGTCCTCCTCGTCGTCCGGCATCAACTCGACGCCCCCTTCGTCGGTTGCCTGCCCTTCCCTCTCGCCGAATATCTCCTCGAAGCGCTCCATCAGGTCGCGGGGTCGGACGAGCACCGCCTTAACTCGCAGGCCCGTCACCAGTTCGACGTTCTCCACCACTGCGCCATCGCCCGGGTCGGCCATCGCGAGCACGACGTGGCCGTCGTCAACCTTCATGGGTAGAATCCGCGCGGCCCTCATGTAGTCGACGCTCAGCCGGTCGAGAGCCGGGGGCGAATCGAGAATCTCCGATGCCTGAACCAACTCGACCCCGTAGTACTCGGCGAGCACGGGGAGAATGTCGTCTTCCGAGAGGAATCCGAGGTCGACGAGCATTCGATCGATACGCTCGCCTTTCTCGGATGCGAACCGACGGATCTTGCGGAGATCGTCGGCAGACACCTTCCCGCACGCCAGGACCGCACGGTCGAAACGACCGTGCGTCTGTGGTCGATCGGGAACCGCCTCGTCCCTCTCGGTCAAAATCGTATCGCCAAGCTCCGTCGCCATCGCTCAGATCACTTCGCAGCTAGCCAGTTGCGACAAAATGCAGTCGCGAACCGTGTCAATGTCGCGGCCAATGAACACCGCCTGCGTGCCACCGGCACCGCCTCCTAATTGTACCCACTTCAGCTCGTATCGCCCACAGGTGAAGTTGAACAAACAACTCCACGGATTGCCAGCAACCCGCACAAACCCTTTGGCGCGATACACGGCGGACGGCATGCCGCGTAGCATGTCCTCGAAACGACGAGAGTCGAGCGACCGCGCGCTTTCGTAGTGGAACGCGCCTATGCCGTCGTGGACAAGATGCGCGCCGAGCTGACTGACGGCACGTGCTCGGCCGCGATAGCGTCGCGCCGCGGTCGCGAACAGCAGATCGTTCCCAACCCGCCCGCGCTCGCATTCGGTGAGCAGGGCCCGACGATTGATGCGAGCCAACCGCCACCGCAGACGTGCGAGCTTCCAAGGGGAAACCAGGTCCACCTTGTTCACGACAACAAAGTCTGCGGCAGCGACCTGTCGGCGGACTACGGATACCTCCCGTAGCGTGCGATAAAAGCTCGCGGCATCGACAACCGTAATGACGGCATCCAACGCCAATCCAGCCTGTGCGAGCCGCTGGAGGATCGGTTCGGGCTCGGCGACACCGGTCGATTCGATGACCACCAAGGTGGGGTCTACGGTCTCTATCAACTCGCGGATCGCCAGGTCGAACCGGTACTCGTCGATCGTGCAACATACGCACCCACTGTTGAGCTCGATCAACTTCTCGACGTGTGACAAGCTCGTAATGACGCGACCGTCGATCCCTATCTCGCCGATCTCGTTCATGACGACGGCAACTCGCTCGCCAGCGAGAGGGCCCGCAAGCAGTTCCGACAGCAGGGTGGTTTTGCCGCTTCCCAGAAACCCGGTCACGAGGTCGACGGGTACGTGCTTCACGTGCGGACAGCCTGACGCATCCCGGATCGGTGATACAACAGCCGAGGCACCCTCATCTACCGTCAACGGGCGCGAGCGCACGCGCATCAGCGGTCGCAACGCGTCCGCGCCAATCGCCAAGGACATCTGCGAGAGTCTGCGCCAGCGGTCTCGAGGGTCGCCATCCGGTCAAGGCCGTCAGCTTCTCCGACGTGCCGTAGTGGCGTCTTACCTCGGCAGATCGCAGCCGTTCGGGCCGCGGTCGAACCATAACCTCGACGGACGACATTTTGCGCAGCATCTCCAGGATCCGCCCGATCGCCACCGGAACACCGGAGCAGATGTTGTAGACCTCACCGGAAACTCCTCTTTCCCAAGCTTGAATGTACGCGTCGACCGCGTCTCGGACATCGACGAAATCCCGCTCCGCGCTCAGATCGCCAACCGCCACCGACCGCTCGCCCGTGGTTCGCTCGCAGCGCGCCAACTGACTGGCGAAATCGCTGCACACGTACTGGGGGGATTGGCCGGGTCCCACCTGATTGAACGGTCTCACCCGGACAATCTCTTGCCGGTCGGCTCGTTCGACGCAAGCTTCCTCGGCGGCGGCCTTGGAACGTGCATACGCGCCTACCGGCGCCAACGAGCGATCCTCTTTCACGGGCAACTCGTCATCGGCCACCCGTCCATAGACCGCGCCGGAGCTGACCATCAACGTGCGCGCCTGGATCACCGATGCCGCCTCGAGCACGTTGCTGGTCCCTTCACGGTTGACGGCATCGGTCAGGTCCGGGTCGGCGTCGGCGGCCGGAACGAACGCCACGGCGGCCAGGTGGAACACCGCACGCGGACGCACCGAACGCAGCGTCGTTATGAGCCCAGCGGAGTCGCGCACATCGACGCGATGGTCGCAGCCCGGATCCGTGCCGAGCGAAACGACCTCGAACCGACGTTCGCGCAACGCGTGGCACAGATGACCGCCAACGAACCCCGACGCGCCGGTCACCAGGACGCGCACGCGTCGCCCTCAAGAACCCGCACGACCGTATCGGTCCTCGAGACGCACGACGTCATCGAGTTCACAGGTCGAGGCCTCGAGCAGATCGACATCCGCCCGGGCTTCGAAACGGTGACGGAGACCGGGAGCGATGTGGAAGGACTGACCGGTAGTCACTTCCAACACTCGCGGTGGGGCGTCGGATTCGGATACGTGCAAGGTCAACGTGCCCCGCAACACGTAAATCGTCTCCTCCTTGCGCCGATGGTACTGGTAGCTCAAGGCGTGCCCAGCGTTGATATGCAGGATCTTGCCGACGTAGTCGTCGGTTCGCGCCCAGATGAGCTCGTAGCCCCACGGCTTCTCGACTCGGACCGGAAGACGTGGTCGGTCGGCTCGTTCAGCCACGCCCTTTACCACCCGTTTCCTGGACCGGCGCGGCAGCTGCGAGGCGCTTGCCGTACATATCCTCGAAGTACTCGCGGTACGCGCCACTCTTGACTCGAGCCCACCACGCTCGATTCTGCCGGTACCACTCGATCGTGCTGCGGATCCCATCCTCGAAACTGATCGTCGGTTCCCATCCGAGCTCAGCACGTAAGCGGCTGGCATCCAGCGCGTAACGACGGTCATGACCAGGCCGGTCAGCGACGTGACGAATCAAAGACCACGGCTTTCCAAGCTCGGAGAGAATCAAGGAACACAAGTCGCGGTTGGCGACCTCGATCTCCGCACTCACGTGGTAAACCGCCCCCGTAGCGCCGTGTTCCAAGATCAACCGCAACGCTCGACAATGGTCTTCCACGTGGATCCAGTCGCGCACGTTCAAGCCGTCGCCATAAAGGGGGAGCGCGCGGTCTTCCATCGCTTCCGTAATGAACAACGGAATCAGCTTTTCGGGAAACTGTCGGGAACCGTAGTTGTTGCCACAACGGGTGGTAACCGCGTCCAGACCGAAAGTACGAACATAGGCCGCGACCAGCAGATCCGCGGCGGCCTTCGACGCGGCGTACGGACTCGACGGCGCGAGAGCGTGGCTCTCCGTAACCCGGCCGGCGTCGATGCTGCCGTACACCTCGTCGGTGGAGACCTGGACGAAACGGACTGCGCGCTCGCGCGCTGCATCCACCAACACCTGAACGCCGTTGACATTCGTATCCAAGAACGCTCGCGCGTCCCGGATGCTCCGATCCACGTGAGTCTCCGCCGCGAAGTTGACCACGGCATCACATCCGGCGATGGCCGTGGCAACCGTGTCGGCATCACAAATCGAACCGCGCACGAATCGATAGCCCGAAGAGTTCTCGAGCCCGGCGAGGTTCTCCGGGTTACCGGCGTACGTCAGAGCATCGAGGACGGTGACCGCATCGTGTCCGTTCGCGCACGTCTGCCGCACGAAGCACGATCCGATGAAGCCAGCCCCACCTGTAATCAGTATTCTCACCAGCCGTTCCGGTAGGCACCGGCCAATCCGCGATCGAATACCGCCAGACCCGGAGTGTCGTAGCTCAGCGCCGAACTCCCCAAGCCCGCCAAACCGGCGAGCTCGAAGCGGATGCGGAACTGCAACTCATCGGGGTTCACGCTGTCGAGCACCCCCACGTCGATCGACCAGCACCTGCACTCGGATTGGAACAGGATGCCGCCGCCCTTCTCGACGGCTGTCTCGCCAATGAAGTCGTACCGGCCGTTGAGACCTATGCTGATCGTACTGGAAAGCGCGAGCACCGTCCGACCCTCGAGTGTCTCGATCCCCTCTTCTTCGGTCAGAACGGCTTCCTTGCGCACGAAGCGATACACCGCGTCGAAGCGAGATCTCTTTGCTTCAGCCATCGGCAGGGCGAAGCGCGCAATGGACACCGCGGCCGCCGCTCCCTGAAGAGATCCTGCGCCTACATTATAGGAAGAGAGTCCGCCAAGCGACACGTTACGCATCGGCACGATGACGCCCGCAAGATCCACGTCCGAGAAATGGTCGTCGAGAACCTGTTCATTGACGTTGTAACTGTGCGCGACCGAGAGGCGCGCAACCTCGGACACCGGCTCCTCATCGCGTGGCGTGAGGGAAAAGCGCGAGACAACGCCGTACGTGGCCACGCTCCGATCGTCGATCCGATCGAGATCGTCGTAGAGCGGCAGGGCGCTCTGATCGGACGCGTTCGTGACCCGAAACGCCACGAACGGCTCGAGAGTATGTCCCAATGCAGCGAAACGCTCGGAACCGTCGAGGGTGTAGGTTCGCTTGAGTCCCGTCTTGGCATCCACGCCCAGATCGAGGACACCGCGCCCCTTCTCGTCATCAACCCGCTCGACGAATGTCCCGGCGCTGTCGAGCAGATTCTCGCTGTCGGCGCGGTAACCCGTGGCCCGGCCGCTCACCCAGGCTTGCGATCGGAGCCCCCGCCGCGTGAGCAACGCGCGCTCCAACCGTCCGATCAGGTCGACGCGCTGACCGTCCGCTCCCTCTTCTCGCGCGAACGCGTCCAAGCTCGCCTCCGCGGTGTAGGCCAGGGGTCCGATATCACCGTCGCGAACCGCCCAACCGCGCACCGGGCGCTGCAGCGTCAACTCGTGGGAGCCCGTTTCATCATCGGGAATGCCCGATGTGACCGTGCCGTCCACGTCACGCGGTGGGCCGGTCAGGTTCTGATAGAAAACCCCGTCCAGTCCGTAACTCGCAAACGCGCGCTGTCGCACCAGCCCCATTCGCGAGTCCGTATAGCGGCGGCTCCTATTGACGGCACGTTCGAAGTAGTCACCCAGCAGAACATCGACCTCGCGCAGGATCATATCATCGGTCGTCGCGAGCACATCCGCATACAATTCGAGGTCCTCGGTGAGCTTCTGGCGATGCCACCCCTGAATGGCAGCACGGTTGTCCGGCAACGTCTGTCCCGGCGGCAGGCGATAGATCGGAGAGACGATGTCGGCATTGGTGAAGTCCCGGAGAGTATCGTTGAAATACATCAGCCCTAGCATGCCGCCGATGTCTCGCCGCAGCCGATACCGGTAGTCGGCTGCAGCACCGGCGCGCTGGTCGGTCTCGATGTCGGCGATCAGTGTGAGGTCGCTGTGTTTGTCGATCGCCCAGAAGAAGGGCTGCTGATAGACGAATCCCCGCTCGTTGGACACCGCGATCTCCGGCAGCAGCAGGCCCGAGTGTCGGCGCTGTCGAGTCGGGAACACGACATACGGAACGTACAGCACCGGAACCCCACGAACTCGAAACACTCCTCCCTTGACGTTCCCGTAGCCTTCCAGATCGAGCTCGAGCTTGTCGGCCGAGATCTCCCAGTCGGGCTCGTGCTCCTCATCCACCGCACAGGTCGTGAAATAGCCCTCTTCGAGACTGTAGCGCGCGCCCCGGCGCTTACGCACGATCGCACCTCCGAAACGGCCGTCACCGTGCTTCATACGTGCCGACACATCGCGCAGCAACCCCGTCTCCTCGCCGAGGAGCAACTCGCATGAGTCCGCTTCGATGGTCACGTCGGGCATGTCCAAGGACAAGCCGCCTGCACCCAGCAAACGCAGGCTCTCCCTTTCGAAGCGGACGTTTCCCGCTCGCAGCTCGTTGTCGCGCCACTTGAGCCATACGGCGCCATCGGCCGCAAGGATCTTCCCGTCTTGCTCATAGGTGAGCCGATCCGCTTCCAGTTCGATCGGATCCGCTGCGTGCGTGGCCACCGCGACCAGGCATGCGGCCAGTCCAGCGATCAAGCCGCCGGAGTCACGTCCGAGCCGCGCTCGTGAAGAGATTCTCATCGCCTCCGCAGGCTGCATACAGTTCGGCCACGAGAAAAATCGAGCCCGCGACGACGATGGTGCCGTCGCGGCGTGCACATGCGCGCGCGCGCGCTAATCCTTCGTGCGCGGAGCCCGTAACTTCGCAGTCGATCGTGCCCCGGAGCGCCGGGCGTGCGTGGTCGGGGTCAAAGCTGCGGGCAACCGCCACACGCACCAGCACGACGCGATCGAAAACGGGCGCTAGCTCGTCGAGCATCGTCCGCCAGTCCTTGTCCCGCATCGCGCCGAATACGAGCACGCGCGGAGCGCTCAACTGCATCGTCGCGAGCGCTTCGCGCAGGGATCCGGCCGCTTCCGGGTTGTGCGCACAGTCAACGAGAACCAGCGGCTCGCTGGCTAGCACTTCGAGCCGTCCAGGCCAACGCGTTCGCGCGATCCCTCGGATGAGCCGCTCTTCCTCCACCGGAAACTCGTGCCGCAACGCGTCCACCACCGCACCAACGACCGCAGCGTTTCTACGCTGATGGGCGCCAAGCAAAGGGACGGCGTTGCAGCGCCGCGTCTCGCATACGGCATATTCGCGCCCGTAGCGAAACCAACGGACCCCCAGCCGGGTGACCACCTCCGCGATCGCCCGTTCGGCTTCATCCGGAATGCGCCCGGTCACTGCGGGAGCCGAAGCACGGAGTATGCCCGCCTTCTCGCGCGCGATCTCATCGAGAGAGTTCCCCAGGTACGCGCAATGGTCGTAGCCGATCGATGTGATCACGGCGCAGACGCCGTCGATCACGTTCGTCGCGTCGAGCCGCCCGCCCAGGCCCACCTCGACGATCGCAAGATCCAAATTCGACGCGCGGAACTGGAGAAAAGCCATCACCGTGGCGATCTCGAAGAAGGTGAGTGCGACAGCCTCGGCATCCATCGCGGAGCGGATCTCTTTCAGCCATCCCAGCACCTGGGTCTCCGCGATGAGCTCATTGTCCGTCCGGATGCGCTCACGGAACGAGAGAAGATGTGGTGACGTGTATAGTCCCGTCCGGTAGCCAGATTCGCGGTAGACCGAATGCAGCATCGCCGCCGTCGATCCTTTCCCGTTGGTTCCGGCGACGTGAACGCAGGGAAACGCATGGTGCGGGTCGCCAAGACGCTCGAGCACGGGCTCGAGGCGCTCAAGCCGGAAATCCATACCGCGCTTGGCGTCGAGCTGATACAGCCAGTCGATCGCGGCTTGATAGTCGGTCACCCGGTCGTTCCCACGAACGCCACGTCCAGCGCCCGGCGCAAGCCACGCACAAAGCGCTCGCAGGTGGCGGGCGCCGCGGACGGCCCGGCAGCGTCGATGGCTCGGACGAGCGCGGATCCAACGACGACGAGGTCGGCGTACGCGGCGACGGCTACAGCCTGTTCGGGAGTGGAAATGCCGAAGCCGACTCCGACCGGTAGCGCGGTAGCCGTCGCGACGCGCCGCACCAGAGGCTCGATGCCCGAGGGCGCGACGGAACGCGCGCCCGTCACTCCGGTAACGGATACGACGTAGACGAATCCACTCGCGACTCCAGCCACCGCTTCGATACGGTCCTCTCCACTGGTCGGTGCCAGCAGGAACACCCGGTCCAATCCATGAGCACGGCACGCCGCAACCATGCCTTCCGCTTCTTCCGGTGGAAGATCGACGCACAGCATTCCATCGACCCCGGCGGAAGTCGCGTCGCGTGCCACGCGCTCATCGCCATAGCGGAAAAAGGGGTTGTAGTAGCCAAACAGCAAAAGAGGGACGTCCGTGCGCCCGCGCACAGAGGCCGCGAGCTCAAGGGCCCGTGGCAGAGAACTCCCCGCCGAGAGCGCGCGCTGGCTGGCTGCCTGGATGACCGGCCCATCCGCGATCGGGTCGGAGAATGGTACTCCGATCTCGATGATGTCAGCTCCGCCAGCGGCCGCCGCGAGCACAGTATCATGGCTCGTCTCCAGGTCCGGGTCGCCGACGCAGAGGTAAACTACCAGCGCTTTGCGCCCCTCCCGCGCCAGTTGCGCCAAGCGCCGGTCGATTCGCGTCGGTGTGCTCACGGCTCGACGTCCAAGTACGCGGCCACGCTCGCCATGTCCTTGTCCCCACGGCCGGAAAGGTTGACGACGATCACCTTGTCCTTGGGCATCTCGGGTGCGACTCGGATCGCGTGCGCGACGGCGTGCGAGCTCTCCAGTGCGCAGATGACGCCCTCAAGCCGGGCGAGCACCTGCAGCGCGTCGACCGCAGCCGCGTCGGTGACGGAGACGTACGTTGCGCGCCCGGTCTGGTGCAGCCATGCGTGTTCGGGTCCGACCCCTGGGTAGTCCAATCCGGGAGCGATCGAGTGAGCGGGTCGGATCTGACCAAGCTCGTCCTGTAGCAGAAAGGTCTTTTTGCCATGCAGGACTCCGACGGAGCCGCGACAGATCGAGGCGGAGTGCGCGCCGGTATCGACTCCCTCTCCCGCCGCCTCCACTCCGACCAATTGCACGCTCTCGTCCTGCAGAAACGGGTAGAACAGCCCCATCGCATTGCTCCCACCGCCGACGCACGCCACTAGCAGATCTGGCAGGCGGTCCTCGGCCTTGAGCGCTTGCCTGCGGGTTTCCCGGCCGATCACCGATTGAAAGTCTCGGACCATCATCGGATACGGATGGGGTCCCATCGTCGAACCGATCAGGTAGTAGGTGCCGCGGACATTGGTCACCCAGTCACGCATGGCTTCGTTGATCGCGTCCTTGAGTGTCCGTGTTCCCGATTCTACCGACGTAACCTCGGCGCCGAGCAGCCGCATTCGGAAAACGTTGAGCGATTGCCTCCGGACATCCTCCGCTCCCATGTAGACGGCGCACTCGAACCCCATGAGCGCCGCCATCGTCGCCGTCGCGACACCGTGCTGACCGGCGCCTGTCTCGGCGATCACCCGACGCTTGCCCATCCGTTTGGCGAGCAAGCCCTGACCCAAAGTGTTATTGATTTTATGCGCGCCGGTATGACAAAGATCCTCCCGCTTGAGATAGATCCTCGCACCCGCCAGGTGCTCGGTCAGCCGACGTGCGAAGTACAGCGGCGTTTCCCTACCCGTATACAGGCGATTGAGTTCGCGAACCTCGGATCGGAACGTCGAGTCGCGACGCGCGAGCGCATACGCCGACTCGAGTTTCAGCAGGGCGGGCATGAGGGTTTCGGGGACATACTGGCCCCCGAACGGCCCGAAGTGCCCGCGGCGATCAGGTAGCGCTGGCATTGCGGATGAACTCCCGTATCAAGGCATGATCCTTCTCACCCGGCACATGCTCGACGCCACCCGCCACATCGACCCCCCAAGGGCGCAGCCGGCGAACGATCCCCGCAACATTGTCAGGCGTCAACCCCCCGGCCACGATGGTCGCGGACAGATCGAGGCCGTGAACGGTCTCCTCGTCGAAGCGCTGGCCACTGCCTCCTCCGGCGCCACTATCGAGCAAGAGACGGTAGCCGTCCGCGCGGACCAGCGCGTCGGCCACGACCGGCCGGTTCGTCACCTTGACAGCGCGCAGCACGGGTACGGACCAACCACGACAGAACTCTTCGGCTTCGCTGCCGTGGAACTGCACGCCCCCTAAATGGCAGCGGCGAACGAGCGACGAAACCGATTCCCTGGGCGCGTCGGCGAATACGCCGAACACAGTCAGACGCCCACGCACGGAACGAGCGATTTCTTCGGCTTGGGCCGGATCGCAATAGCGCCGGCTACCGGACACGAAGTTCACCCCGATCGCGTCTGCGCCCGCGTCGATCGAGGCGACCGCGTCCTCGAGACGGGTTATACCGCAGATCTTGACCCAGAGCCTCGCGTCGCTCACGACCGTAACAGCGCTGCCAGCGCCTTTCCAGGATCCGGCGCTGCCATCAGTGCTTCACCGATCAGGAAGCCGCGAATGCCCCTGCTCTCGAGATCGTCGAGCTGGCTCCGTTCGTACAACCCGCTCTCCGCGATTGCGGTGACCGTGGGCGGCATCAGGGAGATCAGCCGGCGGCTGGTCTCGATGGTCGTAACGAAGGTTCGGACGTCGCGATTGTTGATTCCGATCAGATCGACCCCCCTCTCCAGCGCCATCGCCAGCTCACGCTCGTCGTGGACCTCGACCAAAGCATCCAGATTCTCGGCCTTGGCCGTAGCGAGCAGGTCGCCGAACTGGACGGCGTCAAGCGCGGCCGCGATGAGAAGCACCGCGTCCGCTCCGTAGGCGCGGGATTCAACGACCTGATAAGCGTCGATGAGGAAATCCTTGCGGAGCAACGGCAAGCGGCAGACGCCACGGACCGCGGCCAGATCGTCGAGCGAGCCGCCGAAGAAGCGCTCGTCGGTAAGCACCGACACGCATGTGGCGCCGGCACGCTCGTAGTCGGTCGCGTGGCGAGCAGGTTCGAAATCGGCGCGGATGATGCCGCGAGAAGGCGAGGCGCGCTTGATCTCGGCGATCACGCAGCGGGAAGACGAATTTCGGATCGCGCGCAGGAAGCCTCGCCGTGGCTCGGCATAGAGCGGCAATCGATGCAGATCCGCACGCGTTCGACGCGCTGCATGCGCGGTGACCTCCGCACGCTTGGCCACGAGGATGTCATCCAGAATCATGGCGTGTCGACGCTCCGCGTGAACTCTACAAAGGCGTCCAGACGCTGTAGCGGCTTGCCTTCGACGATGAGCTCGCGGGCTTCGATCACGCCGGCGATCAGGGTTTCGCTGTGCCCGCTGACGTAAAGACCGGCGCCCGCGTTCAAGGCAACCGCGTCCGCTTGCGGTCCGTCACCGCCCGCAAGCACCGCGCGGATGATCTCCGCGTTCCGAGCAGCGTCACGACCCGTAATGTCGAGCAGCGTGCAGGGTACCATACCGAACTGACGTGGATCGACGTGATAACGATCCAGGTTCCCTTCGCGAAGCTCGACCACGGTCGTCGGGCCGGTGGGGCTGATCTCGTCGCAGCCATCGGCACCATGAACGATCAACGCTCGCTCTCCGCCCAGCGCTTGCAGTGCGTGCGCAACGGGCAACAGCCACTCTTCGCCAAATACGCCGATCAATTGGCGCTTGACACCGGCGGGATTGGACAGGGGGCCGGTCAGATTGAAGAACGTACGGAACCCCAGCTCGCGACGCGGACCGGCCAACGCCCCGAGCGCCGGATGGTACAGTGGAGCGAACAAAAAACAGATGCCGGTTTCAGCGAGACAGCGCGCTGCATGGTCCGGCCCGAGCGCGATCTTCGCCCCGAGCGCCTCCAGCACGTCCGCCGCGCCCGCACGGCTCGATGCCGCGCGGTTGCCGTGCTTCGCGACTGGAACCCCAGCCGCGGCCACTACGAACGAGGCTGCCGTCGAAACGTTGAACGTCCCCGTTCCGTCACCGCCCGTCCCACAGATGTCGATCAACGGACCTTCCCAAGATAGCTGGACACCGCGCGCGCGCACGGCACGGACCGCGGCTGCCAGTTCGTCGGCGGTCTCTCCCTTCATGCGCAGCGCTGCGAGAAACGCGCCCACCTGTGCGGCGGTACAACGAGCGTCGAGAATGGCGCCAACCGCCGTCTCCATTTCGGAGGGCGACAGATCATGCCCGCTAACGAGCCGGGCGAGGCTCTCTTTCACTTCAGGCGCTCTCCACCTGCGCCGCGCGCTCCAACGCGAGGACGATCCCACGTGCCTTTGCCTCGCACTCAGTCTGCTCTCGGTGCGGATCGGAGTCGGCCACGATCCCGGCGCCGACCTGTAGGTAGACCGTGCGGTCCTTGACGAGCACGGTGCGGATCGCGATGCAGGTATCCAGATTTCCACCGAAGTCGATGTAGCCGACGGCGCCGCCGTAGACGCCGCGCCGTGTCTTCTCCAGCTCCTCGATGATCTCCATGGCGCGAACTTTCGGAGCGCCGCTCAGTGTTCCCGCTGGAAAGGTCGCCCGCAACGCGTCGAACCGGTCCGCGTCCGGGCGCAGTCGGCCGCTCACGTGGGAGACGATATGGTTGACATGAGAATACCGTTCGACCGTCATCTGGTCGCGAACCCGCACGCTGCCGATCTCGGCGACCCGGCCGATGTCGTTTCTCCCAAGATCCAGGAGCATGATGTGCTCGGCTTGTTCCTTGGGGTCGGCGAGCATTCGTGCCACCAGCGCGTCGTCCTCTTCCGGCGTACGCCCGCGTTGAATCGTGCCCGCGATGGGCCGCACGGCCACGTCGCGTCCGTCCACTTTCACCATCACCTCCGGAGAGGCTCCGACAACAGTCTCCTCTTCGAGATCGAGATAGAACATGTAGGGTGAAGGATTGACGGCCCGCAGCGCGCGATAGATCGAGAAAGGATGCGAGCAGAGCGGCTGCGAGTACCGCTGCGACAGAACGACCTGGATGATATCGCCGGCACGAATGTAGGCGCGCGCGCGCTCCACTGCGTCTCCGTACTCGCGAGGTTCCAGATTCGACACCGGGGGGATGAAACTCGCGGCGTCACACCGGGGAATCGCAACCGGAGCGCGACGGAGCCGTTCGACGGTTTGCTCGACTCGAGCGATCGCCCGATCGTAGGCCGCATCCACTCCCGAGGTGTCGTCGGTTCTCGCCAAGCTGACGACCTTCATCGTGTGCGTGACGTTGTCGAAGAGAATGAAGTTGTCCGCCACCAGCCCGGCAATGTCCGCCACGTGTAGGTCGTCGACCGTAGCGACTGGCAGATCTTCGATGTAGCGAACCAGATCGTAGGCAAGATAGCCGACGAACCCGCCGGCGAAGCGGCTGAGCCCGTCGACCATCGCCGGCTTGAATGGAGCCAGCACCCCAGCCAGCGCCGCAAGCGGCTCGCCCTCGATCGTGCGGACCGTACCGTCCCGGGCGCGCAACTCGAGACGGCATCCTCGCGCTCGCAGGGTCATCAAGGGATCGGTCCCCAAAACGCTGTATCGACCCCACCGGTCGCCGCCTTCGACACTCTCGAGCAAGAACCCCTGACCGGAACGGTGCAGCTTCAGAAACGCCGACACCGGCGTATCGAGATCCGCCGCTATCTCGCGATAGACGGGAATCGTGTTCGCCCCATTTGAGAGGCGTCGGAAGGTCGATCGATCGGGGATCATTCCCATTCGGGAAGCACTCAGAACGGGCTTACATACGCCTGACTCAGCCCAAGGTCGCGCCTGCAACGCTCGGCCATAGCGCGCGCGGACTGAGGCTCGTCGTACCGCCCGATCCGCACACGGTACCACTTGCCTCCGACATCCTCGACCGGCGAGATGAAGGCTCCGTACCCGTGCCCCTTGAGCTGCGCGATCAGGGCGTCGGCTTCGTTTCGATTGCGCGTCGCAAGCACCTGGACGGTGTACCCCGTCGCGCTTTCCGGAGGTACCGTCGCCTCCCCTAGCGCTTCCGCTTCCTCCGGAACTAAAGCGCCTTTCCGAGACGCCGGTGGAGGCGTCACCGGTGTCGCCAGAACCCCTTCGGGCACATCACCGGCCGTATCGCGACTGGCCGCCGGCTGCCCCTCACCAGCGCGGCCCGGAGCGTCCCCGGGAAGCTCCGGCCTTTTCGTCTCCGCACCCGTCTCCCCGGAGGAACCGGGCTCACGAACCCCGGTACTAGGAAGCGCGGGGCCGGCGGCACGGGGCGCCGGCCCGGTCGCCGGAGCCGTCTGGCCTTCTGGCGGCCTTGCCACCGGCGCTTCCCTTCTTGCCTCGGTGGCCGGAATCCTGGCGACCCGTTCATCGACCGGTGCGTGCTGGCTGGCAACCTCGCGCCCAACCCAGAGCCCAAGTAGAAAAATGACAACGCAAGTCGCAACGAACCCCGCGGCGAGTACCGTCAGCTCGACCCCGGAGAACTGGAACCGATGGCCGCTTCTGTGGGCCATGCCTCCCTACATCTGCTCCGGTGCGCTCACGCCGACCATCCGTAGTGCATGCCCGATCACCTGCTTCACGGCGGTGACCAGCAGAAGACGCGCTCCGGACAGTGAAGCGTCATCCGACACACACCGGTTGCGTGTGTAGAATCGATGGAACTCGCCGGCGACCCGCTGGGCGTAGAACACGACGCGGTGCGGCTCGAGATTCTCCGCCGCGCCCTCGACGACATCCGGGAACTCGTCGAGAAGCTTGATGAGACCGATCTCGTCCTCGTTGCGCAAGGGAGCCAGAGCGGCCAGCGTCACCCCGGGCGTCGGCAAACCGCGCTCCGCGGCCTGCCGGAAAATCCCGGCGATTCGCGTGTGCGCGTACTGGATATAGAATACGGGATTTTCCGCCGTCTGCCTCCTGGCCAGTTCCAGGTCGAACTCCAGCTGCGCGTCGGAGCGCCGCATCAGAAAGAAGAACCGCGCGAGCTCGGCCCCTACCTCGTCGACGACATCGGCCAGCGCGACGAAGGTGCCGGTCCGTTTGCCCATGCGCACGGGTACGCCGTCTCGGGTGAGGTTGACAATCTGCACGAGCACCACTTTGAACCGCAGCGGATCCTCGCCAAGCGCGCTGAGCGCGGCCTCGACGCGCTTGACGTAACCGTGATGATCGGCGCCCCACACGTCGATGACCCAATCGTAACCTTTCGCCAGCTTGGCCCGATGGTAGGCAATGTCGCTCGCGAAGTAGGTCAGCTCGCCATCTCCCTTGACAACCGTGCGGTCTTTCTCATCACCGAACGCGGTTGCGTGAAACCACCATGCGCCGTCCTGCTGATACAGATGGCCACGCCGTCGCAGCTCCTCGATGCTCGCAGTGACCGTGCCGTCCTCTCGCAGCGAGCGTTCGCTGGTGAAGTGATCGAACTGTATCCCAAACGCGTGCAGGTCGGTTTGGATACGTTCGAGCATCCGTGCACCCGCCCAAGCGGAGATCCATGGGATAGCCGCTGTCGCTTCGGTCTGCGACCACCGGTCGCCATGATCTCGATAAAGAGCGACGGCTAGCTCGCGGACATAATCGCCCGGGTAGCCGTCCTCGGGAAAACTCGCCTCCCGGCCACATTGCTCCAGGTAGCGCGCGTAAACCGATCTGCCGAGCGCTTCCATCTGGGCGCCGGCGTCGTTCACGTAGTACTCCCGCTCCACGAGGAACCCCGCCGCCGCCAGAATCCGAGCCATGGCGTCTCCGGTAGCCGCACCCCGACCGTGGCCGACGTGGAGCGGTCCGGTTGGATTGGCGGAAACGAACTCGACCTGGACTCGCCGCCCTTTCCCGAAACTGCTGGAGCCGTACGATTCGCCCGCGTCGAGGATCTCGGCCAGGCGTCGGCGCCACGCCGCGTCACTGAGAGCGAAATTGATGAAGCCCGGGCCGGCGATCTCCACCCGCTCGACGAGCCCATCAGGATCGTGGAGATGCTTGACGACGATGTCCGCGATCTGGCGCGGTGGCCTACGCGTCGGGCGGGCCAGGACCATCGCCACGTTCGTCGCCAGATCGCCGTGGCCGGCCTCGCGCGGTGCCTCGACCTGTGGGTCAGGAACGGTGTCGAGTTGCAGCTCCCCGGCGCGTCCCGCGCGCTCGAGCGCGGCTCGGATCAGCCCCTTGAGCAGCTGCTTCATCGCCGGGTCGCGACCGGCGGCCTAGGTTTGCGCGGTTTTCTCGGTTCGCTTGCCGCCGGCTTTGGGTCGCGCTGCTTCCCCGAGCTCGGTCAGCTCGACGATCGACAACGGCGCGCAGTCGCCACGGCGCCATCCTCCGACCTTGATCAACCGCGTATAGCCACCTGCCCGCCCCTGAAAGCGCGGCGCGACCTCGCCGAACAGGCGCTTGAGCGCCACATCGGTCTGCACGAACCGCCGCGCTCGGCGACGCGCCGCCACGGTCTGCTGCTTGCCAAGCGTGATCATCCGCTCCGCGTAGCGCCGGATTTCCTTCGCCTTCGCGTCGGTGGTCGTGATCCTACCCTTCATGATCAAGGAAGTAACCATGTTCCGCAGCATCGCGTGCCGGTGTGCGCTACCGCGACTGAGCTTCCGACCAGCGTTGAGATGCCTCATGGCTTCAGTACTTCTCCTGCTCCAGCCGCATCCGGTCGAGCGATTCGCGATCTGGGAAGCTCGACAGCTTCATGCCGAGCGACAGTGTCATCTCAGCGAGCAATTCCTTGATCTCCAGAAGCGACTTGCGACCGAAGTTCTTGGTCTTGAGCATGTCGCTTTCGGTGCGCTGCACGAGCTCTCCGATGTACTTGATGTCCGCGTTCTGCAGGCAGTTGGCGCTGCGGACCGACAGGTCCAGCTCGTCGACACACCGGAACAGATGCTCGCTGAGCGGTTCTCCTTGGGGCTCCTTGACGGCGTCTTGGGCCTCGATCTCATCGACGTCGAAGTTGATCAGCATAGACACTTGGTCCTGCAGGATACGCGCCGCGATCGCCACAGCGTCGTCCGGACGCACACCGCCGTCGGTCCAGATCTCGAGGCTCAGCTTGTCGTAGTCGGTGCGCTGGCCGACACGGGCGCTGCTGACGTTGAAGTTTACCTTTCGCACCGGCGAGAAGGCCGCGTCCATTGCGATGGTACCGACGGGGGCAGTCTCCTCGCGGTTGCGATCGCTGGAGACGTATCCGTTGCCCCGCTTGGCGACCAACGTCATCATCAGATTCGCTCCGGGGGACAGCGTCGCGATGTGCGCATCGGGGTTCAGGACGTCCACCGAGGGGCCGAAACGTAGGTCCGCAGCAGTGACGGCGCCCGCGCGCTGCACCTCCAATCGCCCCTCATGGCGCTGCCCATCGTGGATCCGAAGACGGATCTCCTTGAGGTTAAGAACGATGTCCGTGACGTCTTCCGTGACGCCGTCGATCGTCGAGAACTCGTGCAGTACACCCTCGATCTTGACGCTGGTAATCGCCGCGCCCTTCAAGGACGAAAGCAGAACCCGACGCAGCGCGTTTCCAATGGTCGTTCCAAACCCTCGCTCGAACGCTTCCAGCTCGAATCGCCCGTAGTCGTCGTTGAGCGCGCGGACCTCCAGCTTCGGCCGAATCAGGTCTTTCCAATTGTCCAACATACGGTCTGTACTCCCATGCGACTACCCGAAATACCGGGAGATCGCGCCATTCTATTTCGAGTAGAGTTCCACGACCAAGCGCTCGTTGACAGGGATGGTCAGGTCCTCGCGGGCAGGCAGCTTGAGGATACGGCCCGCCAGCTTGGTCGAATCCAGCTCCAGCCATGTCGGCACGACACGGCGTTCGGTCAGTTCCAGGGCGAGCCTGAAAGGGGCCTTCTCTCGGCTGGTTTCACGCACGGAGATCTGGTCGCCCGGCTTGGTGAGGTAAGACGGCACGTCGACGCGCCGCCCGTTGACCAGGAAGTGCCGATGACGGACGAGTTGTCGCGCCTCGGCGCGCGATCGCGCAAGCCCTAAACGGTAGACCATGTTGTCCAGCCTCCGCTCGAGCAACTCGAGCAGAGCTTCGCCGGTGATCTTCCGAGACTGCTCCGCCATCTCGAAATACCGGCGAAACTGTTTCTCGAGCAGCCCGTACATGCGCTTGAGTCGCTGCTTCTCGCGAAGCTGGACGGCGTATTCGGATATCTTCCGGCGCCGACCCTGTCCGTGCTGTCCCGGAGCATAGTTGCGCCTCTCAATGGCGCACTTGTCGGTGTAACAGCGGTCTCCCTTGAGAAAGAGCTTGATGCCTTCGCGTCGGCACATCCTACAAACCGGATCGGTGTATCTCGCCATGGTCGGTCTCCGTCTCTCCTCGTACCGCGCTCAGACCCTTCGCTTCTTGGGCGGTCGGCAACCATTGTGAGGGATGGGCGTCACATCCTTGATGGCAAGTACCTGAAAGCCTGCCGCCCCCAGTGCGCGTACCGCGGACTCGCGGCCGGCCCCGGGGCCTCGCAGGAACACCGACACACTGCGCATTCCCATGTCGATCGCCACGCGCGCGGCGCGTTCGGCTGCGACCTGCGCCGCAAACGGCGTGCCCTTGCGCGATCCCTTGAAGCCCGCTTGACCCGCGCTGCTCCAGGCCACGACGTTGCCCACCGGGTCGGCGATGGTGATCATCGTGTTGTTGAAGGTAGCGTGGATGTGCGCGACCCCCTCACTGACCGTTCGCTTGCCCTTGCGGCGGCGAGCCGCCGCCGACGCTGCCGGTTGCTTTCCCTGTTGCCTTGTCGCCATATCGCTTGCCCTCGGAGCCTACTTCTTGGATGACTGCTTCTTGCCCGCAATCGTCTTGCGGGGCCCCTTGCGGGTGCGCGCGTTGGTATGGGTTCGCTGACCGCGGACGGGCAAACCACGCCGATGCCGCAGCCCACGATAACAGCCGATCTCCATGTACCGTTTTATGTGCCCCGCAATTTCACGACGCAGATCGCCTTCGACCTTGCAGCGCCGGTCGATCGCCTGACGGATCGCGCTGATCTCGTCGTCGGTGAGGTCATCGGTCTTCTTCCCGAGGTCCACGTTGGCGCCCGCACAGATGTTGCGAGCCATCGTCCGGCCGATACCGAAGATGTGCGTCAACGCGACCTCCATGCGCTTGCCGCGCGGCAAGTCCACTCCAGCGATTCGTGCCATAACCGTCTACCAGCCTTCGAGTCCGCTAACCCTGCCGCTGTTTGTGGCGACGATTCTTGCATACGACGCGCACGACGCCCCTGCGCCTGATCACCTTGCAATCGCGACAGATCCGCTTCACCGACGAACGTACTTTCAAGGTTCACCTTCCTAGGAGACCGTGAGAATCTCGGGCCCATTCTCGGTAATGGCCACCGTGTGCTCGAAGTGCGCCGACCGCGCACCATCGGCCGTTACCGCGGTCCAACCGTCATCCAGAACCCGCACGGCCGGGCCTCCCATGTTCACCATCGGCTCGATGGCAATGACCATACCGACCTTCAGCGGCCGCCCGCGGCCCGGCTGACCGAAGTTCGGTACCTGAGGCTCCTCATGGAGCCGATGACCAATGCCGTGGCCGACAAAATCACGGACCACGGAGTAGCCTTCGGACTCCGCAAGCTGTTGGACTGCCGCGCCGACGTCTCCGACGCGCTGCCCCGGGCGCAACTGTTCGATTCCCGCGTCGAGGCACCGGGCGGCAACTTCGAGCAACCTTCGCGATTCGGCGTCGATGCTCCCGACGGGCACAGTGATCGCCGAATCGCCATAATAACCGCCGTATTCGACGCCAAAGTCAAGACCGACGATGTCGCCCTCCTGCAACGGCCGATCGGAAGGGATCCCGTGGACGATCTCCTCGTTGATCGAGGTGCACAGCACTGCGGGGAAAACGTGATCACCGACCTGGTAGTTCTTGAAGGCCGACCTCGCGCCGGCCCGACGAATCAGCCGTTCGGCGTGCTGATCGAGCTGCCGTGTGGTCACACCGGGCCGTACCATCGTAGCCAGGTCAGCCAGTATCTCCGCCACGATCCGCGCCGGTGCGCGCATCGCTTCGATCTGAGCGGGGGTTTTGAGCTCGATCATGCCCCCCCCCCCACGTGATCCAGGATGCGCCGACAGATCTCCTCGGGAGCGCCCATGCCGTCGACTTCCACCAAGAGGCCAGCCTGCCGATAGAACGCCAGGAGCGGCGCCGTATCCCGGCTGTAAACCGCAAGCCGCGTTCGAGCCGTCTCCTCACCATCGTCGCTGCGGCGCTCTTGTTCTGCTCGCCCGCGGATCCTGCGCAAAATCTCTTCATCAGCTACCCGTAACAAAACCACATGATTCAGCGGCCAGCCGTTGTCCACGAGTAACGCGGCCAGAGCCCGCGCCTGAGCAGCGGTCCGTGGAAAGCCATCCAGCAGGAACCCAGCCGCGCAATCTGAACGCGCAAGACGCTCGCGCATCATGCCCAACACCAGCTCATCCGGAACGAGCTTGCCCTCATCCATGAACTGACGCGCCTTGCGGCCGAGGTCCGTGCCATTGCGAACGCCCTCGCGCAGGAGGTCACCCGATGAGAGATGCGCGATCCCGAGTTCCTTGCGCAATAGCGCGCTCTGCGTGCCCTTGCCCGAGCCAGGGGGGCCAAGAAGTATCAAACGCACCACCCCTACCGCCGACCTCGCAACTTGGTCTTGCGCATGAAGCCTTCGTAGCTGCGTTGGATGAGGTGTGCCTGCATCTGCGCGACGGTGTCGATCGCCACACCTACGACGATCAGCAGCGCCGTGCCTCCGAAGAAGAAGGGCACATTGAACTGCGCGATGAGCAAGGTCGGCAGGACGCAGATCAGTGCGAGATAGAGCGCGCCACCCAACGTCAGACGAGCCAGAATATGGTCGATGTACTCGGCGGTGCGGGCGCCCGGGCGAATGCCGGGGATAAATCCTCCGAACTTCTGGAGATTCTCGGCGACGTCGTGAGGATTGAAGATGACCGCCGTATAGAAGTAACAGAAAAAGACGATGCCGATCACGTAAACGAGGTTGTAAAACAGACCGCCGGGCTGGAGGTAGTCCACCGCCTGCTGGAATACCGGATACTGCACGAACTGGGCGATGGTGGCCGGAAAGATCAACAGCGACGACGCGAAAATCGGGGGGATAACGCCGGCCGTATTGACCTTGAGTGGCAGGTGTGTGGACTGGCCTCCATACATGCGGCGCCCAACCACGCGCTTGGCGTACTGGATGGGAATCCGGCGCTGGCCACGCTCGATGAAGATGATGGCGCCGACCGTAACGACCATCACCGCGGCCAAGAACAGCAGCGCCAAGGGGCCGAGCTCGCCTTGCCGCATGTAGCTGAACGTCGTCACGATGGCCGAAGGTATCGACGCAACGATCCCGGCGAAGATGATGAGGCTGATTCCGTTGCCTATCCCTCGTTCACTGATCTGCTCGCCGAGCCACATGATGAACGCGGTGCCCGAGGTCAGCGTCATCATCGTCATGGCGCGGAACCCCCAGCCGGGACTCGCAACGACCAATCCCCCTGCGGGCGTCTGGATCTGTTCGAGGCCCAGGGAAATGAACAGTCCCTGGATCAGCGACAAGACGACCGTACCGTAGCGCGTGTACTGCGTAATGCGCTTCTGTCCCTGCTCCCCTTCCTTGCGGAGTTGCTCGAGGTACGGGATCACCATCGACATGAGCTGCAGGATGATCGACGCGGAGATGTAGGGCATGATCCCGAGCGCGAAGATCGAGAAGCGCTCGAGCGCTCCCCCTGAGAACAGGTTGACCATATCGAAGATGGTCCCCTTGGCTTGCCGGAAGTACTCCGCCATGGCCTGTCCGTCGATACCGGGGGTCGGAATGGCTACCCCGACGCGGTAGACGGCCAGCATCGCCAGCGTGAACCCGAGCCGTTTGCGAAGCTCGGGGATGCGCGGAACGTTCTGAATACCCTCGAACACCTACGCGTTCTCCGCCTGGCCCGCCTCCGGTGCGCCCGCCAAGATCTCGGCGGTACCGCCGGCGGTGCGAATCGCGTCAGCCGCGGTCTTCGAGAAGGCGTGGACGCGAACGGTCAGTCCCCGATCGATGCTGCCCTTGGCGAGAACCTTCACCGGCAGCCGTCGCCGGCTCAAGCCCGCCGTTCGCAGCGTCGTCGGATCCACGAGGCTGCCAGGCGCGAATCGCGAGAGCGCCCCCAGATTGACCACCTGGTAGACGACCCGGTTCGGGCTGGTGAAGCCACGCTTGGGCAGGCGGCGGGCGATCGGCATCTGTCCGCCTTCGAATCCGGGCGCCACCCGACCGCCGCTGCGCGCCCTGTGACCTTTGTGCCCACGCGCCGAGGTCTTGCCGTGGCCGGAACCGGGCCCTCGGCCCAGTCGTTTGCGGCGCTTGCGAGCGCCCGGCGCCGGTTTCATCGCATCCAGACGCATCGCTCAGTCCTCCACCTTGACCAGATGCTCGACCTTGCGAATCATCCCCCGCAACGCGGGGGTGCTTCTCAGGATCACGGATCGTCCGCGACGTGTGAGCCCGAGTCCGCGCAAGGTCTCGCGTTGGCGTTGCGTGCACCCGGAGTGGCTACCAACCAAGGTGACACGGATCATTTCTTCGGTAGCAGCCATCCCGATCCCTTCGCTAGTTCACCGGCTGCAGGACCAGGCCCCGCAGCGCCGCCACTTCCTCCGGCCTGACCAGCTGTGCCAGAGCGTCCAGAGTCGCTTTGACGACGTTGTGAGGGTTGTGAGACCCGAGACACTTGGTCAGCAGATTCTCGATCCCCGCCAACTCGACGACGGCGCGCACCCCGCTCCCGGCGATGACGCCGGTTCCAGCCGAGGCCGGCTTCACGAGCACCACCGCGGCTCCGTAGCGGCCACGGACCTCGAACGGGATCGTCCCTTTCGTCAAGGGTACTTCCAGCATGGCCTTGCGCGCGCGTTCGGCCCCCTTGCGGATCGCTTCGGGAACCTCCTTCGCCTTGCCTACGCCATAGCCGACGTGCCCCGCGCCGTCGCCAACCACGACCAAGGCGCTGAAGCTAAAGCGGCGACCGCCCTTGACCACTTTGGCCACTCGATTGATGTGAACGACCCGTTCTTTGAGGTCGACACCCTCGAGCTTGAATGACTGTGTGTGTCGTCGTGGCAAGCTTTGCTAACCCCTGTAACCTGTCTAGAAGCTCAGTCCGCGCTCGCGCGCGGCATCTGCCAAAGCCTTGATCCGGCCGTGATAACGATACCCAGCGCGATCGAACACCACCGACGAAATGCCGAGTGCTTTGCACTTGGTAGCGATCTCTTCGCCCAACGCCTTCGCCTTCTCTTTGGTCACTCCCGCCCCCACACCTTTGACCGTGGAGGCCGCCGCCAACGTTCGCCCGCTCTCGTCGGAGATCACCTGGACGTAGAGGTACTTGTTGGAGCGGTGCACACACAGGCGCGGGCGAAGGTCCGTTCCGCGAACTCGATCTCGCACCCGCGCGTGGCGGCGCTGGCGCGATAGACGGCGCTTTTCTGCAATTTCCATGGCCTACTGCTTTGCGATGCCGGCTTTGCCGGCCTTGCGGCGGATCACTTCCTGGGCGTACCGAACACCCTTCCCCTTGTACGGCTCGGGGGGTCGCAGCTTGCGGATGTCGGCGGTCACCTCACCCACCAGCCGGCGGTCGACTCCGGTTATCGTTATGACCGTCTGGTTGTCGACTTTGGCCGTAACCCCCTCCGGCAGCTGGTAGATGATCGGATGGGAGTACCCCAACGTCAGATGGATGTGCTTTCCGCGACCGTCGGCACGATACCCGACCCCCGTGATCTCGAGGGTCTTCGAGAATCCTCGGCTCACCCCGTCCAGCATGTTTGCGACCAGGCGGCGCATGAGCCCTTGGGCCGCGCGCTGCTCGCGAGAGTCGTCGGCCCGGGACACCAGCACGGTCCCGTCGCCGACCGTGGCGTGAATGCCGTCGACGAGGGACAGCTGCAGCGACCCTTTCGAGCCGGTCACAGCAACCTTGCGGCCCTCGAGGCCGACCTTGACGCCCGCCGGTACGCGGAGCGGCACCTTGCCAAGCCGAGACACGCTACCAAACCTCGCAGAGGATCTCTCCGCCCAGATTCCTGCGCCTCGCGTCGCGATCGACCAGGAGCCCTTGCGGGGTGGAAAGGATACTGACGCCGAGACCCGCGCGGACCACTGTGGTGCGCTTGGCCTGCCGGTACACGCGTAGTCCCGGGCGACTGACACGCCGGATACCGGAAATGACGGATTGGCCCGTTTCGCTGTAGCGTAACAGCAGGGTGATCTTGCGCTCCGCCCCGTTGCCACTCACTACCACCTCGCGCGTAAACCCCTCCGCTACCAACACGCGAGCAATCTGTTCCTTGATCCGCGACCACGGCACATCGACCTTGTCGTGTCGCGCGCTCGTGGCGTTGCGGATTCGTGTGAGCATGTCAGCGATCGGGTCGGTCAATCCCATGAGATACTCCGCACTACCAACTGGCCTTTACCATGCCCGGGATCAGCCCCTGCCGCGCGAAATTGCGCAGGCAGATCCGGCACAGCTTGAAGCGACGGTACACGCTGCGCGGACGCCCACACTGCAGGCATCGGGTGTAACCACGGACCTTGAACTTCGGACGACGCTGCGACTTCAGGATCAGACTCTTCTTCGCCATTCGGGTCTCTCTTCAGGTTCGCAGCGGAATCCCCAACGCCGTCAAGAGCGCACGTCCCTGCTCGTCGGTACGTGCGGTAGTCACGATCGACACGCTCAGTCCGTTGATCTTCTCGACCTTGTCGAGATCGATCTCGGGGAACACGATCTGTTCGCGCAGGCCAAGCGTATAGTTTCCACGACCGTCAAAGCCCCGAGGGTTGAGGCCTCGAAAATCTCGGACGCGAGGCAGCGCAACGTGAATGAGCCGCTCCAGGAATTCGTACATCCGGTCGCGGCGAAGCGTGACGGAAACTCCGATCGGCATACCCTCACGCAGCTTGAAGTTCGCAATAGCCTTGCGCGCGCGCGTCACCACGGGACGCTGCCCCGCGATCCGGGCTAGGTCGTCCACCGCCTGGTCGATGAGCTTGGGATTCTGGGTGGCCGCTCCCAACCCAATGTTGATCACCACCTTCTCGACTCGTGGCACGGCCATCACCGAAGCCACGCCGAGCTGCTGCTTCAACTGCGGCCGGACCTCGTCGTGATATCGCCGCGCAAGATTGCTGTTGCCGCCTGCCGCCATGAAAACCTACCGCGCGGCTCCGTCGACCACTTCGCCGCTTCTTCGGCTCACTCGGACTCGCGTGCCGTCAGCCAGCTGCCTGCAGCCGATTCGTGTCGGCTTGTTCGTGGTGGGACACACCAACATCACGTTGGACACGTGCAACGAGGCTTCCTTCTCGATGATCCCGCCCGGTTGCTGCGGACTGGTGCCGCGCTGATGGCGCTTGACCATGTTGACCCTCTCGACGATCAGACGATCCCGGTCGCGCAAGACACGAATGACCCTTCCGGTCTTGCCGCGGTCCTTGCCTGCCACGACGAGCACCGTATCGCCCTTTTTCAGCTTGATCTTCGCCATCGTCGGTTCCTGCGTACCTAGAGAACCTCGGGTGCGAGCGAGATGATGCGCATGAACTTCTTGGCCCGAAGCTCACGCGCGACGGGTCCGAAAATACGTGTCCCGACGGGTTCGCCCTGCGCATCGATGAGCACGGCGGAGTTCGAGTCGAAACGGATGTACGACCCGTCGGAGCGCCGGGTTTCTTTACTCGTTCGCACCACGACCGCTTTGACAACGTCGCCCTTCGCGACCTTGCCGCCGGGGATCGCCTCCTTGACGGCCGCAACGATGACGTCACCGATTCGCGCGTAGCGTCGGCGCGTCCCGCCGAGCACCTTGATGCACAGCACACGACGGGCGCCAGAGTTGTCGGCAACGTCGAGGACGGTCTCCTGCATGATCATACGCTGTCGTCCTTGAGCGCGACTACCTCTCTGGCCGCCCGATCGAGAATCTTGCGTAGTCGCCAGTGCTTGCGCTTGCTGAGCGGCCGCGACTCGCTAATCAACACGCGGTCGCCGCGACCACACTGGTTCCGTTCGTCGTGCGCGAGGTACTTCTTGTTGACCTGGAGATACTTGTGGTACCGGCCATGCTTCACGCGACGTTGCACGACGACGACAATGGTTTTGTCCATCGCGTCGCTCACAACGAATCCTTCTCGAACCTTGGGCCGGGGGCGCGCGCTTTCCGTCATCATTTGCCTCCGGCGGCCGCGGCGAGCTCTCTGGCTCGGATCGCGGTCAGCACGCGCGCCAGCTCTCGCTTGGTCACGCCAAGCTCCGAAGATTTGTCGAGTCGCCTCGCGTAGCGCTTCATCGTCAGGCGCGCCAGCGCTTCGCGCAACCCGGTCTCCTTGGCCTGCAACTGCTCTACGCTCATCGCGACGAGCGGAGCCATGCGCTTACTCGCCGGCATACGCTACTCCCCGCTCACAGAATCGGGTGGAGCAAGGCAGCTTGTGGGCCGCCAGTCGCAACGCCTCGACCGCCATCTCCCGCGTGACCCCTTCCATTTCGAAGAGCATGCGCCCGGCCTGCACCGGGGCACACCAACCTTCAAGAGCCCCCTTGCCTTTTCCCATGCGTACCTCGGCCGGTTTCTTCGTATAGGGAAGATCGGGGAAGATCCTGATCCACACGCGCCCGCCACGCTTGATGTGTCGGGTGATCGCGATGCGGGCAGCTTCGATCTGGCGCGCGGTCAATCGCGCGGGCGCCGTCGCCATGAGCCCGAAGTCGCCGAAGGCCAACGAGTTCCCGCGTCCCGCGATTCCCCGCGTGCGGCCCTTCTGCTTCTGCAGCTTGCGATACTTGGTCTTCTTCGGGGCGAGCATCGATCAAATACCGGTGACGGTTTTGCGTTCTTCCCGCAGCCTGTCCGCGATGTCGCCACGGTAGACCCACACCTTGACGCCGATGACACCGAACGTGGTGCGAGCCTCTGCGAAACCGTAATGAATGTCGGCGCGCAGCGTGTGCAACGGCACGCGGCCTTCGCGGTACCACTCAGTGCGGGCGATCTCGTGGCCACCGAGGCGGCCAGCGCACTGCACCCGAATACCTTGGGCCCCCATTCGCATCGCGCGCGTAACGGCCTCCTTCATCGCTCGGCGGAACATGATTCTCCGCTCAAGCTGCATCCCGATGTTCTCGGCAACGAGCTGCGCGTCCAGATCTGGTCGCCGGATCTCTTGGATTTCGACGAAGCTGTCTTTTCCGGCGATCTGAACGATCTCTTTCTTCAGCTTCTCGATTTCAATGCCCTTCTTGCCGATTACGATTCCCGGCCGAGCGGTGTGGATGTTGACCTTGACCTTCGTGCCTTGGCGCTCGATCTCGATCCGGGAAACGCCCGCGTGCTGGAGCCGTTTGCCGAGGAACCGCCGCATGCGCGCGTCTTGCTGCAAGAGATCTGCATAGTTCTTCTCGGCGAACCAACGCGAATCCCACGTGTCGGTCACGCCTACTCGAAAGCCTTTCGGATGCGTCTTCTGTCCCACCGTTCAGTCCGCCTTGCTATCGCGACTCACGCTCGTCGAGAATCAGCGTGATGTGAGTGTTGCGCCTGGCGATGCGATAGGCGCGCCCCTGAGCTCGAGACCGAAAACGGCTCGCCGACGGCCCCTCGTCGATCAACGCCCGCTTCAAGTACAGCTTGTCGACGTCCACACGTTGCGTGTTCTCGGCATTGGCGACAGCCGAGCGTAGCGCTTTCGCGAGAATCCGAGCTGCCTTCTTGGGCGTAAGGTCGAGGACGTTCAGCGCATCCTCGATGCGCTTGCCACGCACGAGATCGACCACCAATCGCACCTTGCGAGGGGCGATGCGCACGTGTCTGGCTATTGCTCTGCTTTCCATCTTACGCCGGGGTCACTTCGGTCTTCCTGATGCCCGTGTGCGCGTGGAATGTGCGCGTCGGAGCGAACTCGCCCAGTTTGTGCCCGACCATGTTCTCGGTGACGTATACCGGAAGGAAACGCCGTCCGTTGTGAACCGAGATCGTGTAGCCCACCATCTCCGGCACGATCGTGGAGCGACGCGACCAGGTTCTGATCGGACGACGGTCCTCGACACCTTGCGCTGCGACCTTCTTCATCAGATGCTCGTCGACGAAGGGTCCCTTCTTGAGCGATCTCGGCACTGCTCTTGACTCCCTGTACGCTTCCGTTCCTGCCGCGTATCACGCGCTCCGTCGCCGGGACGCGACGATGTACTTGTTGGATTTCCGGCGGCCGCGCGTGCGATAACCTTTCGTAGGCTTTCCCCATGGCGTGGATGGATGGTTGCCTTTGGAACGCCCCTCCCCGCCGCCGTGCGGATGGTCGACCGGGTTCATCGCGACGCCACGCACTCGCGGCCGGATGCCCAGCCAACGCGACCGACCCGCTTTGCCGATGCTGACGTTCTCGTGCTGCGCGTTGCCCACGGTACCGATGGTTGCACGGCAGGTTTGCAGCACGTTACGCAGCTCACCTGAGGGAAGGCGCAACAGCGCGTAGCCCGATTCTTTCGCGACGAGTTGCGCGCCGGTACCTGCGCTGCGAACCAGCTGCCCACCCCCGCCCGGCTTCAACTCGACGTTGTGGACGATGGTTCCCACCGGGATCACGCTGAGCGGTAGTGCGTTGCCCGGCTGGATGTCCGATGCACGACCAGCCTCGACACCACTGCCCACGCGGACATCGGCGGGTGCTACAATGTAGCGCTTGTCACCGTCGGCGTAGACGATCAAGGCGATGTATGCGGAACGATTCGGATCGTACTCCACGGTCTGTACGCGACCTGGCACCCCATCCTTGCTTCGCCGGAAATCGATCAGCCGGTAGCGGCGCTTGTGGCCGCCTCCGCGGTGACGGCTGGTGATGCGACCGTTCGCATTGCGTCCGCTCGACCGTGTCAGGGGAAAGAGCAACGCGCGATGCGGGGCGACTGGAGAGAGTTCCTCGAAATCGAGCCCAGTGCGGAAGCGGCGGCCAGGCGAGGTCGGCTTGTAGGTTTTGGCACCCATCGTCGCAATCACACCTTCTCGAGCAGGTCGAGGGTTTGGCCCTCGACGAGCGTTACGTACGCTTTCTTCCAATCGGGTCGCTTGCCCATGCGTCGGCCGAGACGGAAACGGGCCTTGCCCAGATAGTTCGCGGTGCGCACCGTATCGACCTTGACGTCGAAAAGCCGTTCGACCGCCGCCTTGATCTGCCGCTTGCTCGCACGACGATCGACCTCGAAGACGATCTGGCCGGCGCGCTCCGAGACGAGCGTCCCCTTTTCGGTGATCAGCGGGGCCTTGATGACGTCGAACGTCGAGATCATGGTCCCAACCGCCCCTCGACCGCCGTCAGCGCGTCACGAACCATCACCAACCGTTCATGGCGCAGAACATCGTAGACGTTGAGGCCGTCCACCGTCATCACGTGGACTCGCGGAAGATTACGCGCCGACAACTCGACAGTGCGATCACGGGCCGGCAAGATGAACAAGGCCGACCCACGGATTCCCAGCGCGGCCAGAACCGTCTGCATGCGCTTGGTCTTGGGTTCATCCATAGCCAAACGGTCGATGATGATCAGTTGACCGTCGCGCACCTTCTGCGCCAATGCGCTGCGCAGGGCAGCCCGGCGCGCTTGCTTGGGAAGCCGGTAAGCATACGAACGCGGCTGGGGGCCGAAAATCACCGCACCGCCGCGCCAGAGTGGCGACCGAGAGCTGCCCGCGCGCGCCCGGCCTGTTCCCTTCTGCCGCCAAGGCTTCTTGCCGCCACCCCTGACGTAAGCGCGGGTCTTGGTTGCCGCGGATCCGCTCCTTCGGCTGGCGAGCTGGGAGAGTACTTGCTCGAACATCGGGTCGTCATTGACCGGGCCGTTGAACCATTCGGGTAGAGCCACGGTTCCAACTTCGGCGTTCCCCATGTCGACGACGGCGACCTGCGCTGGCTGTCGTTGCGTCATCATTGCTTGCTCCGCTGCTTGACCGCAGGCCGGATCAGGAGCTCGCCGCCGCGCGCCCCAGGCAGCCCACCCTTGACCAGCAACAGATCTTCTTCGGCGCGAACGGCGACCACGACGACGTTCTGAATCGTCCGCTTACGGAACCCCCAGTGTCCCGCCATGCGCTTGCCCTTCCAGACGCGTCCTGGGTACGAGCGTGCGCCAATCGACCCTGGACCTCGGAAAGACTCGTGCGTGCCGTGAGTCGCTTTATGCCCGGCGAATCCATGGCGGCGCATGACGCCGGCAAAGCCGCGGCCCTTGGTAAGCCCGGTGACGTCAACCATGTCGCCAACCTTGAACAGCTCGCCGACCTTGACCTCCTGGCCAACTTGGTAGACGGCGCCAGCGTCCACCCGAAACTCGACAAGGCGTGCGTAGTCGGACCGTCCCGCCTTCGCGGAGTGTTGCCTTCTGGCCTTGCTCAGCCGGCTTTCCTTGCAAGCACCCGATCCGAGCTGTACCGCTTCGTACCCGTCTCGAGTGCGTGTGCGGATCTGTACGATCGTGCAGGGCAATGTTTGTACGACCGTCACGGGCACGGACTCTCCCGCCGTCCCAAAGACCTGGGCCATGCCCATTTTCTTGCCAACCAACCCGAGCATGAAACGTTCCCGCCGCCTTCCCTATTGAAGCTTGATCTCGACGTCCACGCCCGCCGGCAGATCCAGCTTGCCGAGCGAATCGATGGTTTGCTGGGTCGGTTCCAGGATGTCGAGAAGACGCTTGTGCGTGCGAATCTCAAACTGCTCACGCGACTTCTTGTCGACATGAGGGGAACGGTTGACGGTGAACCGCTCGATACGCGTGGGCAGCGGCACTGGACCGGCGACTCGTCCGCCGGTCCGCCGCACGGCATCAACGATCTCGCGCACGGAAGCGTCGAGCACACGATGGTCGTATGCCTTCAGCCGGATGCGTATGCGTTCGCTCATCATCGACATAGATTCCGCGCGCGTGGCTCCCCGGTCCGGCTACTCGGTGATCTTGCCCACGACGCCGGCGCCCACCGTTCGGCCACCCTCGCGGATGGCAAACCTCAGGCCCTCGTCCATGGCGATCGGCATGATCAATGTCACTTCCAGCCGCACCGTGTCTCCCGGCAT
>CAZKRI010000018.1:0-2700 GCA_964555245.1 uncultured Myxococcales bacterium | reverse complement strand
GCACTCGTCCAGGGAAACAACCGTCCGGTGCAGCCGCTCAACGATCGGACCGTAGTCACCGATCGCGTCGGCGGCGAGTCTTGAGAGTAGGCGTTTCTTAAAGGAGAGAATGATGTCGATTCAAAAAGCACTCTTTGCTCTGCTATTGGCCGGTCTCTGCGCTGGCGTCGGCTTCGCGCAAGAGGAAAAGGAAAAAATCGAGGAGAGCTACCGGGCTTTCGGCGTGGCCATGGGGCCGGGCGCCGCTGGGGTTCTCGAATTCCACATCAGTCGCTGGAGCACGGACGATGAGCGCAAAGCGCTCATCGAGTCCCTCGTTCAGAACGGCCAGGAAAAGACCGTCGATCTTCTGCGCAAGCAGAAGGAGACGGGGTGGACTCGCACCCAGTCCGGGGCCGGGATGAAAGGCTGGCCGAGCGTTCGCCTCCACTACGCTTACCAGTTCCCGCAGCCGGACGGAAAGCGAATCGTCGTTCTGGTCACCGACCGGAACATCGGTATGGCCGAGGCCATGCGCGGCGGTCGATCCAACGACTACGAGGTTTCCGGGATCGTCATGGAGCTCACGAAAGGAGAGGACGGCAAAGAGAAAGGTACGGGAACCCTTTTTCGAGCAGCGAAGCTCGGCTTCGACAAGGAGAAAAAGAAGATCGAGATCGAGAGCCTGGGCTACGAGCCGGTCCGCCTCACCAGTATCACACGGGAGAAATAAGCAATGATTCATGAAGGAGAAAAGATCGTGATAGGAACGCTTGCGACACTACTGCTATTCGCGGCACTTCCCATGTCCACCCTCGCGCAGAAAGCCGTGACCCAGGGCGAAGTCGTCGAGATGACGGCCGAGATCGTGGCCATCGACAAGGACGCCCGGGTGGTGACGCTCGAGGACGAGGACGGAGAAATCGAAGAAATCGTTTGCGGACCCGAGGTGAAGCGGTTCGACGAGCTGAAGGTGGGCGACAAGGTCACCTTTCGCTATTACGAGTCGATCGTGTCCCAGATCCGCAAGCCCGGGGACCCTGTCCCGGCTCCCTCGAGTGGTCCGGCCCTCGTTCGTGGGACCGGCGCCAAGCCGTCGGGAACGCTTTCGGAGCAGATGTCCGCCACGGTGACGGTAACCGAGATCGACGCCAAGGTGCCGTCGGTGACGGTGAAAACCGAGGACGGACGAACGATGAGCTTCAAGATCGCGGACAAGAAGAACCTCGACGGGGTGAAGGTGGGCGATCGCGTCGACATTACCTACACCGCTGCCGTCATGATTACCGTCAAGTAGAGAGACTCAAGATTTGGAGTAGACTGCCAGCGGTCCTCGGCCGGTGGGGAGACCTGGTCGAGGACTTGGAGCAACGAAACATCAACGAGGATTATGAAAAAGAGCCAGTTCCTTGGAATCGTTTCCGTCACGCTACTCACGTTCCTCGCGATGACCGCACCGGGTTTCTCGCAGGACAAGAAAGTCGAAATCAACCCCTTCTTCGGTTACAGCTTCAGCGATGGTGTCACTGTTGATCCCACCGCGATCGGCGGACAGATTTACAACGAAGTGAATCCCAAGAGCGGGATGGCCTTCGGGGTCGGGTTCGGCGTCTACGTCAACGAGAACATGGAGGTCGGATTTCTCTGGGCCCGGCAGGACAGCGTCCTCGAGGGAAAGGGAACGGAGACCACGGAGTTCGCTGACATGAACGTCAGCAACTACCATGCGATCTTCACCTACAACTGGGGTGAGGAGGACGCGAAAGCGCGCCCGTTCGTATTCGGCGGCCTCGGGGCCACGTCCTACTCTCCGGGCGAGGACATCAGCGGTGAAACTCAGCTCTCGAGCACCTGGGGTGGTGGAGTCAAGGGCTACGCCAGTCCCAACGTGGGGTTCAGCGTGATGGCCCGCCTCACTCCGACTTACATCAAGAGCGACCCCGCCGGCTATTGGTGCGGCTTCTATGGTTGCTACGTGCTCGCCGACACCCAGTACTCGAACCAGTTCGAGATCTCGGGCGGGCTGAGCCTCCGGTTCTAGGCGCATCATGAACTCTTTCGCGAAGAACGCAAGCGCCTTCGCGCTCGTCGTCCTGGTGGTGCTTTTGCTGCCCGCGGACAGCCGCGGGCAGCAGCCGCCACCGCCCGCTGCGGACGAGGACGCCGAGCTCCAGAAGAAACTTTCGAACCCGATCTCCGACCTGGTCAGCGTGCCGTTCCAGTTCAACTGGGAGCAGGGAGTCGGCGAAAACGAGCAGACCCGGTTCATCCTCAACGTTCAGCCGGTGATGCCGTTCAAGCTGAATGAAGACTGGAACCTCATCGCCCGGGTGATCGTACCCCTCGTGAGCCAGCCGCCGCTCTTCGAAGGCGGTGTCTCGGCATTTGGGGTTAGCGACATCCTGACGTCGTTCTTCTTCTCGCCATCGAAAGGCGGGCTCACCTGGGGTGTGGGACCGGTCGTTAGCCTTCCCTCCACTACCATTCCCACGCTCGGCACCGAGAAATGGAGCGCGGGCCCGACGGTCGTGGCGCTTAAGCAATCGGGCCCCTGGACCTACGGAGTTCTCTGGAACCAGATCTGGTCCTTCTCCGGCAACACCGCGAGAAGCGACGTCAACCAGATGTTTCTCCAACCCTTTGTGGCCTACAACACCAAGAGCCGGTGGACGTTCACCCTCCAGTCCGAGACGACCGCCAACTGGGAGGTCGACGAGGACC
>CAZKRI010000017.1:0-8471 GCA_964555245.1 uncultured Myxococcales bacterium | reverse complement strand
TCCCGCGAGCTCCTCGCAGCACCACGTCACCTACGTCACCGTCGAGGACGACGACGACAGCGACGAGTGGGCGACGTTCGCGGTGGTGGCCGGCTATACGGGAATGATGATCGCCTGGGGGTGCGTGGTCTGGGGGAGCGGGTGGTACTACCCTCCGTACGTGGGCTATGGGGGTTTCTATCCCGCCTACTATCCCCGCTACGGAGCGTACGGCTATGGCGCCCGGTACAACCCGCGCACGGGAGCGTCGGAGGCGGTAGCGACGTCGGAGTCCGTATTTCTTTCGTAACAACCCTGGTAGTTTTACGAGTTCTTTACCCGTGACGCCTCCGTTAGTCTCGGTTCGTGGTCTCATCGACGTCCTCCGTTCTCCTGGCGGCCGCTCACCACGGCCTCGCGGAGGGTATTCGATCGCATCTCGGAACGGCGTTCGACCGGCAAGACCTTCGTCGCAGGAACGGTAGGTGGCCCTCCCCCGGAGCCCCGGGAGACCTAATCTCGTCGCGAAACGCACATCGAGCTCACTCGTGCGCTTCGATCGGGTTTGCCTCGTAGCGAACCCTAATTTGCTTTCGTCCTGGGTATGAGAATGTTGGCGATTTGACGATAGGGGATGGAAAGCTTCAGGCGGATGAGCTCCGAGAGCGACACGCCCTCGGCGGCGGCCTCGCTCTTCAGAGCGGCGTGCAGACTTCTCGGAACCGCGACCGTGAGACGACCGGAAGCGACCTTGATGTCCTGCTCGAACGCCGCCGCGTCCCTCAGTCGCAGCTCTTCGTACTTCTCCTTGAGCCACCGATAGAGTTCAGATCGGAGTATCAGCTCCCGATCCTTCCGCGTTTCACCGAGCCCCCTGAGCTCCCCTTTCGGTCCGAAGAATCGCGCCGAAAAAGTCGGAGCATCCGTACCTGCCTGGAGCATTCTCGTCGCGGTCTCCTTGAGATGCTCTTCGGCCTTATTCAATTTCGATTCGTCGGTCATCATTTGCCATCCTCATCGCTCATGGTCGGAATCTTCAGACCAAGCGCAAGTCGACGTCGTGCTCAACTTCGAGAAAGATCGCCTCCTGCTTCGTTTTGGCCTTGAATCTCCTCAGAATCTCCTCGAGCTCCTCGAGACCACCCTCGTCGACGATCACCATGTAGGCGGCGCTCGTGTCGATTCGACGCTCGCCGCTACCCATCCGCCACACACCCTTGAAGTGACCGGAAAACGTCCATGCGCCGAAAGCGAGAAAGCAATCGTCTTCCACGCCGCTGATCTCTTCCCTCAAATCCCTCCCATCGTTGTCTCTCAGCGGGAGAAAGAAGGTAGCCTTTACCAGGGCCATCTGCACTTTATATACCACCAAATACGATGCTTTACAAGGGAGAGGCATTTAGGAGGAGCGTGAGGCTAACTAACAATGATGGCCTGGGGTGCGTGGTCCGGGGCAGCGGTGGGTACTACCCATCGTAGTCGGGCCGCGGTGCGCCAGGAGCTTCTGGGGCTCGGCGTCGCCAATCTCTCCGCCGCCCTCGGCCACGGCTACCCCATCGCCGGAGGTCTCTCTCAGTCGTCCGTCAACGACAAGGCGGGAGCGAAGACGCCCCTCGCTCTGGTTTTCGCATCCGCCGCCATCGCGCTCTGTCTCCTGTTCCTGACGGGACTCCTCCGGAACCTCCCCATGGTGGTGCTCGCGGCGATCGTGCTGGTCGCGGTCAAGGGACTCGTCGACGTGCCGGAGCTCAAACGGCTCTTTCGCTCGAGCCGCTACGAGTTCGCGATCTCCCTCGTCGCTTTCGTCGGCGTGCTGCTCCTGGGCATTCTCAAGGGAGTGCTGCTGGCGGCGGTGGTGTCGCTCCTGATGCTTCTGAGGCGGGCCGCCCGCCCGCACGTCGCCTTCCTCGGCCGTATTCCCGGCACGAGACGCTACTCCGACCTCGAGCGCAACCCGGACAACAGGTCGCGATGAGGGAGTCGGCGAGCCGCGTGGATCGCGAGGTCCAACCGCGCGACGCGGCCTGACTCGAGCGACGGCGCCGTGCTCGAGAGGATCAGTTCTGAGCCGGCTTGTTGACGTACCGCGGCCGGGTTAGCATCGACGGGCTATGTGTCGTAGGACGGCCTACTCGGGGCTCCCGTGCTCCTCGAAGAGCTTCTGTTCAAGCCCGCGCAATGAACGCTCGTCGAAAGGCGGACACGCGATGACTTGCGTCCGAGGATCGCCTCGAGGCAAGCGAGCGGATCGGGAGCGGGCTCGACCCAAAGCCACGACGGGTCGACCCAGAATCCTTCGACGACCTCCGACGTTACTCTCCCCTCGGTGAAGGTCTCGGAGACGTACTCCGTGCCCCGCAGACGATCCAGGATGATCTCCTTTCTCTCCGAGTCGACGAGCCAGATCTCCTTCACACGAGCTGTCCGGTACGCGCCACGTTTCTCACCAAGGTCATACGCGCGATTGGATGGTGAGACGACTTCAACTACCAGATCGGGAGGGCCGTCGAGTTGTTTCGGGAGAGGGCTCGGAACGCTTTCTTTGGCCACATAGAACACCTGTTCCGCATCGATCCCCGGTATTTTCCCGAGGTCTCGGGAACCACGGATTCCGAGGTGATGTTCTTCCTCGCCCTCACGTTCGGGCTCGAGAGCGAGCCGGTCGAAGCCGTTCAGCGGATGGCGGGCTTCGTGGAGGAGGTTTCGCGAAAGAACGGTATCGCCGACCCGATCTGGATGACGCTCGGATTCAGCGACGGGCAGAAGTTGTACGCGGTGCGCTACGCGACCGACGGGGACGCCCCGACGCTCTATCACAGCCGGGCGATGGAAGATCTCTACCAGCTCAACCCGGCTCTTCGCGAGCGTTCTCGCCGCGCCGGGCGAGGCGCAGGAGCCCCACAAGCACGTGCTCATCCTGCACTCGTTCGGCCGGGACTTCGTCCCCTATAACGAGGTCGGTTCCAGTTTCGAGACGGAGCTGGCGCGAATTTCGCCCGGAACGGTGGAGTTCTACGAAGCTTCGCTCGGCGTCTGCGCCGTCGCGGGCGACGAGCCGCGGGAACAGATACTCTCCTCGCCCCCGTTGCTATGCGTGGAGATTCTCTCGAAGGATGACCGGATGTCGGAGATGCAGGAACGCATCGACGATTACCTCTCCTTTGGAGTGCGTTACGTGTGGGTCATCGATCCAAGGACGAAGCGGGCGTACGTCCATACCTCGGAAGGCATCCGCGAAACGAGAGAAGCACTGCGGACGCAGAATCCGGACATCGTGGTTCCACTGGACGAGCTGTTCGCGCAGTCGGGCGGGTAGGACAAGATAACGCCCGTCGCGGGGGAGTATAACCTCCGGTCCGTGATGAGCTACCGGGCGAGTCGGCGTCGCGCGTCGCGCACGTCGGGAAGATCCCAGTCGGCCTTTCCCCAGTGCTCGAGGAAGCTCTCCAAGTACTTGCGGCTCGCCGGCTCCTCTCCCAGCTCGCTCTTCAAGACGCCCAGCTTGTACAACGCCTGAACGTAGAGGACCGGATGGCTCAGGCGCGCGTAGCCGCTACGGAGCAAATCTTCCAGCGCTTCCGCGGCCTTCTCCTTCTCCCCCCGGGCCAGGTACGTCCGCGCCAGGCCGTCCCGAAGACGTATGCGCGAACTCGGCGCGCGATTCCAGGACCTGGCGCAGGCGGCGCCACGACCTGCTCCTCGCCGTCGCGGTCGTGCAGCTCGCCAGCACTCCGCGTGAACTCGAAGCATACTGTAGCGCCCGGGCGGCCGGGCGAAAAGGAGCTGGACGTGATCCCGAGACTCCTGGCTATCGGAATCGTGGTGCTGATTGGCCACTCGGGCTGCCGCGCCCGATGGCGGCTCCCGCCGGCCAGTCCTGGCAACGGCGGCCTGGCGCTGCCGGACGGCTTCGTCGCGGCGATACTGCACGAGGGCGTCGGTCGGGCGCGCCACCTTGCTGTCACCGACGAGGGCATCGTCTACGTCAAGCTCCGGACGCCGAACCCCAAGGGGCTGGTCGCGCTGCGCGACATCGGGGGCGACGGCCGCGCCGACGAGGTCAAGGTCTTCGGCGACTACGAGGACACCGGCGACTACGGCACGGCGATGCGCATCTACGACGGCCACCTGTATTTCAGCACGGCCGGCGAGGTCTACCGCCAGCGCATCACGCCGGGCCGCCTCGTGCCTGACGGCCCCGTGCAGGTGATCCTGAAGCACGACTACAAGGCGCAGCGCCCTTCGTACGAGCACATCGCCAAGCCCATCGCGTTCGATGACGCGGGGCACATGTACGTCCCCTTCGGCGCCCCGGGGGACGCCTGCCAGGCGCGGAACCGCGAGCCCGGGGCACCCGGCGAGGATCCCTGCGAGGATCTCGCCTGGCATGGCGGCATCTGGCAGTTCGCTGCGGACCGCGAGGACCAGACCGAGCGCGACGGGCGACGCTACGCCACCGGCATCCGAAGCGTCGTCGCCATGACGTGGAATCGCGAGGTCGGCGCGCTGTACGCGCTGCAGCACGGCCGCGACGACCTGTACCGATCGTGGTCGGGCCTCTATTCCCAGTGGCAGAGCGCAGTCCTACCCTCCGAGGAGTTCTTCAAGGTCGGAGACGGCATGGACGGCGGGTGGCCTTACTACTACTACGACTGGATGCAGGGGAAGAAGCTGCTGAATCCCGAGTACGGCGGCGACGGCGTGAAGGTGGGCAAGGGTGACCAGTTGCCCAAGCCGATCGTCGGGTTCCCAGGCCACTGGGCGCCCAACGACCTGCTGTTCTACGACGGCGATCAGTTCCCCGAACGCTACCGGCACGGCGCCTTCATCACCCTCCACGGGTCGACGATCCGCATGCCGTACTCCCAGGCCGGCTACTTCGTGGCCTTCGTTCCGTTCCGCGACGGTGCACCATCAGGCCCGTGGGAGGTCTTCGCCGACGGCTTCGCCGGCGTCGACCCCATCGTCAGCACGAGCGACGCTGCGGCGCGTCCGATGGGGCTGGCGCAGGGGCCGGATGGCTCGCTCTACATCAGCGACAGCGTGAAGGGGAAGATCTGGCGGGTGACATTTGAAGGCGATCGCACCGCGTTCGGCGCCGCCCAGCTCGCGTCGATGGAGGCGCGGAAGACGAGCCAGGCGCACATCCGCCAGCCGGACGAACGGAAGGACGCGCTCGGGCGCGAGGTGGTCGAGGCCGGCGCGAAGCTGTACGACACCTATTGCGTCGTGTGTCATCAGCGGGATGGCCGTGGAGATGGCGCGCGCTTCCCGCCCGTCGTCGCGACGGACTGGGTGTACGGGGACCCGCGCCGACTCGTGTCGATCGTCCTGAACGGCATTGCGGGCGAGATCGAGGTCGGCGGGAATGCCTACAACGGCGTCATGCCGGGCCATGCGTTCCTGACCGATGAGGAGGTGTCGCAGCTCGTGACATTCCTGCGCCAGAACTTCGGCAACCACGCGACGCCCATCCAGCCGGCCGAGGTGGCGGACATCCGCGCCAACCCGTGAGCGACCACGGACGCCGAGGCGGCAGTTTCACGACGGCCTTCGCGCAGGATTGGTGGGTTAGTTTAGTTAGTTAGTTAGCGGTAGGACAGTCCGTCGTAGCGCTTTCCGCCCACCATCACGAAGCTCACGCGCGAGAGCGCTTCGATGTCTTCGAGAGGGTTTCCGCGAACGGAGATGATGTCAGCCCATCGGCCGCGCTCCAGAGTTCCCGTCTTTTCGCCGAGACCGATCGCTTTCGCCGCCACGGACGTCGCGCTCTGCATCGCTTCCATGGGGGTGAATCCGGCTTCCACCAGGAACTCGATCTCGAGCGCGAGGAGCCCGTGGAAATTGTCGAGGCCGACGAAGATCGGCACGCCCGCGCGATGTGCTTTCAGAATTTCGGCCTGTCGCTGTTTTCGAATCTCGAGCCGCTCGGGATGTTCCGCGTGAACTTTCTGGATCAGCCCCCGCACCCATGAGGTCCAGTCCTCGATGCTCGTCGAGTGCCGATCCTGATACGGCCAGCCTTCGTCGAAGTAGGCCTGATATCCCGCGAGGCTCGTCGAGTCGACCGCGATCTTCTTCTCCGCCAGCATCTGGATGAGCTCGTCGTCGAGGTTCGCACCGTGCTCGATGTTGTCGACACCGGCCTCGATCGCTTGCCGGATGGAGGGCGGGTCCGACGCGTGCGCGGTCACGATCTTCCCGTGCCGGTGCGTCTCGTCGACCGCGGCCTTGAGCTCCTCCCCGGTGAAGTTCGTCGTGGCCTCGGTCTTTCCGTAAATGATGACCTTGATCTGGGAGGCGCCGTCCTCGATGTTGTTGCGGATGAGCTCGACGATCTTCCAGGGTCCGTCGACGCGAAGGCTGCGGATGGTGCCGCCGGTCGTGGTCGAGACCCACTGTCCGCTCGGAAGGATGCGCGGTCCGGGAACGCGTCCGGCTTCGATCGCATCCCGCAGGAAGAAGTCCGTGCGCGCGGGATCGCCGGCGACGCGTCCGGTGGTGACGCCGGAGAGAAGGTTCAGACGCGCGTGGCGGACGGCGCGCGTCATCTGGATGCCGTTGTCCTGCTGCCAGAGCTCGCGCTGGCCTTCCCGCAGGCGTGAATCGGACCTTCCCGCGACATGGGTATGGCCGTCGATGAGACCGGGAAGGATCGTCTGGTTTCCGAGGTCGATCCGCTCGGCCCCGGGTGGGATCTCGACCGAGCCGACCCGGCCCACTCCGCTGATGACGTTTCCCGAGACCACTACCACCGCGTCATCGACGACCGACGTCGATCGCCCGTCGATGAGCCTTGCGGCGGTGACGGCGTAGACCTTCGGCTCGTCAGCGGGAGCGGTCTCAATCGCGGCCAGGAGCGTCAAGGCGGAAACGAAGCTCATGCTTCCGTCTCAGGTCGCGGCTGCTTGCTCTTTCTGCTGGAAGTAGAGGATCCGCCGGCAGTTCTCGCAGTGGAAGATCTTCTCTCCGATGCGAAGCTCCTGGTAGACCTGCGGCCTCAGGCGCACCATGCATACCTGGCAGCGCTCGTCGACCGCTTCCGCCATCGCGATGCCGCCCCGGGTCTTCGCGATGCGATTGTAATCGTCGAAGAGGTCCGAGGCGACGTCCTTCAGAATTTCGTCGCGGCTTGTTCGTCTCTCCGCGAGCTCACCTTCGAGCTTCGCGCGCTCCGCTTCGAGCGTCCGCTCCATCGCCGAGATTTCCGTCTGGCCGGTCTCGAGGTCTTTTTGCCGCCCCCTCTTTTTCTCCTCGAGCTCCTTGATGGCGTCGTAGCCCTGGAGGATCTTGTCCTCGACGGCGCTCACCTCCGCCGCCGCAGCCTCGATCTGCTTCTGCATCAGCTTGTACTCGTCGTTGGTCTTCACGTTCATGAGCTGGTCCCGGTACTTTTTGACCCTCTCTTCGGTCGTGGCGAGGGCGCTTTCGTTTGCCCGATGGGCCTTCTGCGCCTCGGCGAGTGCTTTTGCCGCATCGTCCAGGTTCTGGCGCTCGGTCGCGATCTCCTTCTCCAGGGCCTCGATCTCTTTCGGAATCGCGTCCAGTCGGGTGTCGAGCGCGCGAATCTCGTCGTCGACCTTCTGGAGGTGGACCAGGTTCTCGATTTGAGGCGTCATCATTTATTAGAAACTCCTGGTATTAGAAACTCCCGGTATTGGAAACTCCCGGCGAAAAGGCAAAAAAAAAGGTGCCGCGGTGGGCACCCATCTCGAGGAGCAGGCGCACCCTCCGAGGCGCGCGCGCTCCTCCGGTTCTCCTCTTTCTGGTGGGCCCACCAGGGCTCGAACCTGGGACCAACCGGTTATGAGCCGGTGGCTCTAACCACTGAGCTATGGGCCCGAATGCTGTTCTCAGATTCTGGATCCTTCCAGAAACGCTTTGAGCTTCCGGCTGCGCGACGGATGGCGGAGCTTCCGGAGCGCCTTGGTCTCGATCTGCCGGATGCGCTCGCGGGTCACGGCGAAGCTCTGACCCACTTCTTCGAGCGTATGCTCGCTCCCGTCGCCGACGCCGAAGCGCATCTTGATGACTTTCTCTTCCCTGGGGGTCAAGGTCTTGAGCACTGCTTCGGTCATCTCCTTGAGGTTGGTGTTGATCACCTGCTCCGCGGGGGAGATGACGCCCCGGTCCTCGATGAAGTCGCCCAGATGACTGTCCTCTTCCTCACCGATCGGAGTCTCGAGGGAGATGGGCTCCTGCGCGATCTTGAGCACCTTCCGGACCTTCGACACCGGGATGTCCATGCGCTTCGCGATCTCCTCCGAGGTCGGCTCCCGGCCGTACTCCTGCACCAGGCTTCTGGACGTGCGGATGAGCTTGTTGATGGTCTCGATCATGTGCACCGGAATGCGGATGGTGCGCGCCTGGTCGGCGATCGCCCGGGTGATCGCCTGGCGGATCCACCAGGTGGCGTACGTCGAGAACTTGTACCCGCGACGGTACTCGAACTTGTCGACCGCCTTCATGAGCCCGATGTTGCCTTCCTGGAT
>CAZKRI010000016.1:0-9038 GCA_964555245.1 uncultured Myxococcales bacterium | reverse complement strand
GAGCCCCTGTCGGTCTTCCTCGAGCGCGTCCTTCCTGTCGTCCAGGTCCTCGAAGCTTCTGCGAATGCCCTTGTCGACGCGCTCCAGGTAATTCTGCAGCGCGGCGCGCCGTTCGGGCGGGATGTGTTCCATCAAATCCTGCAGCAGCGCCCGCATCCGTCGCATCACCTGGATGGAGCTCGCCCCATAGAAACGGATCTCGTCGAAAGCGAGCACCAGAAAGTCTTCCCAGCCGGGGACGGGGAATACGAGGCGAAGGTTCCCCTGGGCATCGCGGGAACGTCCGGAGGCGAGGCTCCGGCGACCCAGACGCATCAAGAGATCCTCGACCTGGTCGAGCGCCTGGACGGCGGTCGTCGGGTCGTTGATGGCGGGTGAGAGCGCTTTGATCGCGACGTCGACGAGGAGGCGGATCGCGTACTTGGGGTCCTGCTCGAACGTGCGCTCTGCCCCCAGTCGGACGAACCGCCGCAGGGCCCGCTCGGGGAGAGGCCGCGTGCCGCCGTGGACGCGCAGGAGCGGCATGCCTTCGACGACGGTATCGCCGACGGCGAGCGCCATCGCGACGATCGAATCGCATCGCGCGGCGAGCGCGACCAGGCCCCGGACGTCGAACGCCTGGATCACCGCGGGTCCGCCCCGGTGCACGAAGACCTGGGTGACCGCTTCCAGCTCCTCGCCCCCGTTCGCTTCCTCGGTCTCCAGACCTTCGAGCCGGACGTAGTCCCGCTCGATCACCGCCCGCCCCTGGTCGCCGGCATACGCGAGGACGCGCGCGATCTGGAGCATGCCGAGCCGCTCCACCAGCATCACGAAGAACACGACGCTCACCATCATCAGGACGATGGCCAGCCAGACGGTCAGGAGCGGCACCCTCGCACTTCCGCCGCGGTCCACCCAGGCGAGCGCTCCCAGCGCGTAGATGAAGGTCCCGGTGAAGACCCCGAGGGAATGGTTCAGGATCGCGGACCCCGCGAGCCACGACACCAGGCGCGGCGAGTACGCGGTGGCGCTGAACTGCACCATCACGAAGGCCAGCGAGAAGACGAGGCCGGTGAGCGGCATCATTCCCGAAGCGATGGCCGACAGCACCGCGATCGCCGCCGAAGCGCCGGCCCCCGAGGTGAGCTCGGGAAGATACCGGGCTTCGAGGCGCGGGACGGCGATGCCCAGAACGAGTGCCCCCACGGCATAGAGGAGCGGTGTCCCGAACGATCCCAGGGCCCGGCTCGTTCTCGCGTCGAACGTCGCCCTCATGGGTCGTTGAGGGTAAGGTTCGGGGAAGAGAAAGGCAAGGGCTTGAAAGGGGGCCGCCACTCCCGCTACCCTCGCCGCGATGATCCGTGACGTGATCGCCTCTGCCGCCTTTGAGCTCAAGCGCAGCTTTCGTGCGCTGGTCTCGACGGATCTTTTCTATCAACTCGCGGCGTTCGCTCTGCTGACGCCGCTCGTGAGCCTCGGGATCCGCTCTCTGGTCTCACTCTCGGGAAGCGCGGTGCTCGCCGATCGCGAGATCCTCCAGTTCGCGCTGCGGCCGATAGGCATCGGGACTCTGGTCGCCGCCGCCGCCGGACGCATCGCGATCCTGGCGGTCGGCCAGGCGTGCCTCATGGGAATCGTGTTCGGCGCCGCCCGGAGCGCTCGAGTGGCGCCCATCGCGGCCCTCGCTTGGGGGGCGGCCCGAGCGGGCAAGGTCCTCGCGGTCACGACGCGGCTCGTCGTCCGCGTGCTCGTTCTGTGCGCCCCTTTCCTGGCGCTTGCCGCGCTCGCTTACTCTCTTCTCCTCACCGATTCCGACATCAACTACTACTTGAACGAGAGACCTCCTGTATTCTGGGCCGCGGCCGTCGTCATCGGATCCGTTCTTGCCGTGATGACCGCTCTTCTCGTCAGGAGCGCCACATCCTGGGTTTACGCGCTTCCCCTCCTCCTCTTCGAGAACGTCAAGCCCTCGAAAGCCCTTGCCGAGAGCGCGAAGCGCGCGTCCGGCCATCGTCTCACCATCGCGTTCGTTCTCTTGGGATGGGTGGCGGCGGTGGCCATCGCCTCGGCCCTCGGTCTTTCGGGGGCGCGCGCTCTCGCCGTCGCGATTTTCCCTCGGTTTCGGGAGTCCGTCAGTCTCCTCGTTCCCGCGCTCGGCCTCGCCGTCGTCATCGGGACCGTGGCGGGCGCCATCGCCACCGCGATCGCCTCCTCGCTCTTCGCGGCGCTGGTGGTCGCTCTCTACGAGGGGCTCGGAGGAGGTTCCCGAGCGGTGGCGGAGTCCATCGACGGCGACGGCACTCGGCGGTATCTGTTCAGCGGACGGCAGCTCCTCTACGGTGTTTTCGCGGCCGCCGTGGTATCCGGGGCCGTGGGTTGGATCTTGCTCGGACGAATCCGCGATCCGCGTCCGGTGGCCTGATCGGACACCGCGGGGCCGCCGCTCTCGCGCCCGAGAACACGCTCTCCGCCGTCGAGCGGGCCATCGAAGACGGCGCCGACTGGGTCGAGATCGACGTGCAGGAGACGGCCGACGGCGAAGTCGTGGTGCAGCACGACAGCGACTTCATGAAGGTCGCGGGCTCGCGGCTGAAGGTCTGGGAGGCGACCTTCGCTCAACTGCGCGAGCTCGACATTGGGAGCTGGTTCGGACCGGAGTTCAAAGGCGAGCCGGTCGCGACGCTGGAGGAGGTTTTGCGGCGCGCCAAAGGGCGGGCGAAGGTCGTCATCGAACTCAAGTACTACGGCCACGATCAAAAGCTCGAGGAGCGCGTCGCCGACATCGTGGACCGAAACGGGATGGCGAACGATATCGCGGTGATGTCCCTCGAACGGGCGGGGGTGGAGAAGATGGCCGCGCTCCGTCCCGGCTACCGGACGGGACTTCTGGCGGCGACGGCCGTCGGCCGCCAGACGGACGTCGACGTGGATTTCCTCGCGGTCAGCATCCCCATGGCGAGTCCCTCGCTCGTGCGCCGGGCGCACGCGCGCGGCCAGGACGTCTATGTCTGGACGGTGAACGACGAGTTGACGATGGCCCAGAGCATCCTTCGAGGAGTCGACGGCCTCATCACCGACCAGCCGGCCCGGACGCGCACGGTAATCCGCAAGGAGTCGGGGCTGAGCTCCGTGGAACGCCTGCTGCTGGGTACGGCGTTCTGGCTCGGCGTGGAGCCGGCCGCGTTTCACGTCACTCGCGATACCGAATGAGTCCCTCCGTTGCGCCGAATTCCCCAGGCGCGTTGCCTCTCGGATGGATGCCCTCTATAGTGGGCCTATCCATGGCGCCCTGGCGGATGGTCCTGCTGACATCGCTTTTCGTCGCGGCCGCGTTCGAGCCCGCGCGGTTTCAGCGCGGGACCGTCGGCACGATACCGTACGGGACAGCCGCGGCCGGAGTCGCCAGCGTCGACGTCGGTGTCAACGAGAGAGGCCGCGTCACCGACGTGAAGGCGATTCAGGACCTCGAGCCGTTTACCGACGTCCTCCGTCAATCGGTTCAGGGCTGGACGTTTCAACCCGCAAGGGAGAACGGAAGAGCGGTGCCGACGCGCGTTCTGGTCGCCGGCTTGTTCCGACCGGCCATGCTTCTCTTTCCCGCGCCCGACTCGCTCGCTTCGCCGCCGCCCGACTCTGAGTCCGCCGTTCCGCTTCCGACGTCCGTAGAAGTTCCGCCCTATCCACCGAACGCAGTCGGCTCCATCAGCGCGCTGGTCGAGGTTATGGTGACGGAGAGCGGCTCGGTCTCCGCTGCTCGCATCGTCGGAGAGGCGCCTGGTTTCGAGGACGCCGCTCTCTCGGCGGCCCGGTCGTGGACGTTCCGGCCCGCGAGCCGCGGCGGCGGTCCGGTGGAAGCGCAGGCGTATCTCCTCTTCGTGTTTCGGCAGCCTATCTGAATCATCTACCACCCGCATAGCGGGTGGTAGATGAAGGCCCCTCGAAGGGGCCTCCAGTGAGAATGAAGGGGGCTAAAGCCCCCCGAACTCTAGCTGCTCCTGACGCTTTTCTTCTTCCTCTTGGTTCCGAATGTACGCGAATCACCTCTTCGTCCAGACCTACCGTGCTCACGCAGGCACTTCGCTCTCTCGCCGCTCTTCAGACTGCGATGACTGTGACGATTTTTTCGAGGCCGACGAAGTCGGCCGGGTTCCTCGTGTAGAGCGGCAGGCCGTTGGCAGCCGCGGTCGAGGCGATGAGCAGATCGGCCAGACGCCTTCGACTGGATCGTCCCGCAGCTTTCGTGGCGGCGAACACTCGGCCGTACGCTCGGGCCGCCTCTGAGTCGAAAGGCAGAGCATCCCATGTCGACGCAGCCCAATGCAGCCGGTCCTGGCGCCGCGCCTTTTCCTGATCGTCATTGGCGGCATGAGGCCCCGCAGCCAGCTCGGCAAGGGTCACAGCGGCAATTGCAGATTCGTCGGGAAGTAAGGCGGGATCGACCAAGTCATGGTCCACAACTACCGACGTGTCCAGCAAACCTTTTGTCGGCTCAGCCATCGATGGACTGGTCTACGACTGTATCCAAATCGGCTCGCAACCGACCGGCGTCAATCCGCGGAGCCCGTCGCCCGGCATCCGCAATCGCCGCCCGTGGCACAAACCTGCTGGGTGAAATGGGCCGGAGTTCTGCGACTGGCACCCCGTTGCGGCTGATGATAATCGTCTGTCCTGCTTGGACTTCACGCAAAACCGCACCGGAGTCGTTGCGCAGCTCCCGCTGGGTGATGATTCTACTCATAGCTGGCAATGTAGCATGTGTAGCACTTGGTAGCAAGTGAACAAATTTTATTGAGCTCATCGACGGTTCGACCGCTTCCCGGCGCCCAACCGGTCGAAGCGGTCGCGAAGAGCCCTGACGAGGGCGCAGAAAACCAGAAGCCCGCGTCTCATCGGCCACCGAGGGGGGGCGTCGCTCCGCTATTCTCGGAAGATCTTTCCGCTCTTCATGACGAAGGCGATCCGGCGGAGGGCGGTCGCGTCCGAGAGAGGATTCCCCTCGACCGCGATGATGTCAGCCTCCAGCCCTTCCAGGTTCAAGTCATGACGAACGTTGCCGTTCGAGTCGAATAACCAAAGGAGAGAAGATGCAAAGCAAGAAGATCCTGTCCGGCTTCCTGACCCTCGCCTTCTGCCTGGCGCTCGCGGCGCTTGCCGCAGGCCAGGACGCGCAGCAGAAGGCGGCCGCCGCCAAAGAGGCCGCGGCCAAGAACCAACAGGCCCTCCGATCCTACGCGTGGACCACCACGACCAAGCTCAGCCTGAAGGGCGAGGTGAAGAACACCAAGATCGAGTCGTGCCAGTACGGACCCGACGGCAAGGTTCAAAAGACCGAGCTCAGCGAGCCGCCGCCTCCGCCGGAGAAGAAGCGCGGCCTCAAAGGGAAGATCGTAGCGAAAAAAACGGGGGGGATGAAGAAGGAGCTCGAGGACTCCGCGGCCTCGTCCACAGCGACGTCCCGCCCGAGCCGGAGAAGATCCAGGCCGCCGCCGGCAGAGTCACGATCACCCCCGGAGGCGGTGCTGCCGCATTCGATTCGCCGACTACCAGAAGGCCGGCGACTCGCTCACGCTCACCATGGACTCCGAGTCGAAGTCGATGCGTCAGATCGCCATCGACAGCTGGCTCGACAAACCCGACAAGAAGGTGACGCTCGCGGTGACTTTCCAGTCCCTCCCGGACGGAACCAACTACGCCGCCGAGACTGTGCTTCCCCTCTGTTGGGATTTTTCGCCAATGGTGGACACGTGCAGGCCGCGGTCCTGGGAAGGCAAATTCGCGCCGAAGCGCCCGACCGCCCCAACGACACGTTCTCCACTTGGGGCTTCGGCGGGAACGTGAGCGGTCAGACGTTCACGAGGTGGCGCGAAGGCCGCGACAACTTCACCTTTGCCGTGAATGGAGGTACCGGGATCGGCCGCTACATCACCGACCTCGGGAGCCTCGGAGGCCAGGACGCCGTTTGAGGAGGAACTGAGTCTGGTCGTTCGGGCCGATGACCAGTGTTGTCTTCATGCTCACTTCTCCCGCCGGATGTTGGTGAGACGCACCGGGTTCGTGCCCAGGTACTCGACATTGAGCTTGTTGTCCTTGTCGAAGCTGAGCTTCGCGGCCCGATAGAAGGTTCCCTGGCCCTTCTCTTTCAACTTCTCATCGCCCTGCACTGGTTCAAGCTCCATCACGATGGCGGAGACGTCGTAGTCCACCGAGGGGCCTCCGCTCGCCCTTTCGGCCATGGTCATGTTCCGCTCGGTCACCAAAACGACGACGCGCTTGCCGCCCTGCTGGGTTTGGTGCGCGTAGTAAAGGCGCACGCTCGGCCAGCCCTTCATGCCGGCGCCCGTCTGGGTGCGTGCGAATCCTGTCTCTTTCTGTTTGCGCAGAAGGTCGATGGCTTTTTCCTGGCCGTCCTTTGCCAGGCTGTCGACGAGAAGCTTTCGCTCCTCCTCCGTCGAGTACCGGGTGATGGTGATGTTGAGCACGCCCGACACGCCCGCGCTCATGGCGACGCCGAAAGCGTTGTAACGCTCTTCGAGCTTCTCGTCCTGGGCGGCGGCAGCCTGAGCGCCGAGCACCGTCAGGCCCAACAGAATGGAAATTGTCGTGAAAGGAAGACCGGAAAAATTGCTCTTTTCTTTCGACATGATTTTCTCCTTTAACCTTAGTTGCGTTGATATCGTCAGGACTCTGCGCGGACACGATTGGTGACCACGGGGCGGTCGTTAAACGGCTGCACTGGCCGGTTGTTTCCCTCGATGGCGGTGAACGTCCCGATCTGCTCCGTCGAGAGCTGGATGGGAGTGGTCATCACCAGCCACTTGACCCCTTCCGAGCCGGGAGGTGTGGTGAGCGACCCGTCGTGGCGGTGCACGATACGGAGCACCGCCGGGCTTCGATCGGAAAGCGCGGTCTCGGCAAGCTCCCTCCAGTGCTCGTCCCCGACGAGGAGGGCGAGAGCGAGCGCGGCACGCTCGCCCCTGTCTTCCTTCGCGTCGCGAAGACCTTGCTCGAGAATGCCGAGGGCGCGATCGCCGGGACTCTGCGCTCGAGCGAATCCCGCGAGCAACAACAGGGAAACCACGGATAACGCTCTCGTCATGGTAGAAGCCTCCTTGGACTCTCGCGGCGTATCGTTCTGCATCACCGCGCTTTCTCCAAATTCGCCAGAGTAGGCCGACCGCCGCTGGCACTCGCCAGGCGTTGGAAGCCGTCGAACGCGGCGAACTTGTAAGCCATCGTGTACGTCGGTGTCGCGAACGTCAGGCGATTGAAAAGGTCGATCGTGCCACCGCCGTGGATCGTGGCCTGTCCGACTCCGATCAGTTCCGAAGCGATGTCGCCAAGGATGTGTACCCCGAGAAGCCGGCGGTCGTCTCGCCGGAACACCAGTTTCAAGATCCCTTCCGGGTGGCCCGAAATGATGCCGCGCGGCAGTGTCGCGAAACTGCAACGTCCCACCTCGTAGTCAACGCCTTGCTCCTTCGCCTCATCCTCCGTGAGACCGACCGCGGCCACTTCGGGCACGGAGTACACCGCCGACACCGGCAACGGGTCCAAGTTCTCCTTGAAGCCGAGGCCAAAGGCATCACAGGCCGCCACTCGACCCTGCTCCATCGAGATCGAGGCGAGTGATGGCCCGATCAGGTCGCCGGCCGCGTAGATCCCCTCGACATTCGTGCGGAAATGCTCGTCCACCACCACCCAGCCTTGGGCGTTGACCTTGACGCCGGTCTCCTGCAGACCGAGCCCTTCGGTGTTTACCGACCGGCCCGCCGCAAACAGCACGATATCGGGGCGCAGCACTTCGCCGCTGTCCAGGGTGACGTGCAGTTCTTCATTGATCCGCCCTGCCGCACTGACGCGCGAGCCCAGTACCAGGCGCATCCCCATGTTCTCGAATACGCTGGCGGCCAGTTGCGATAATTCACTATCCATACTGACCAGCAGGCGCTCACCGCTGTTGACCAGCGTAACGGAAATGCCGAACGCGATGAAAATCGAAGCGAATTCACAGCCGATGGAGCCGCCTCCAACCACGACGACGCTTTTGGGAATGCGCCGGAGCGAGGGCAGGCTCTGCGAATCAAGAATGTCCGGGTCGTCGAACGGGATGTTCGGCGGACGGGACGGATGCGAGCCTGTAGCGAGGAGAATGCGGTTAGCGGAAAGGACGCGCTCCTGCCCCTCGCCGTCCCGCGGAGTCACGAGCACTGTCCGGTTCGGCCCCAAACGCGCCGAGCCGTACAGGACCTCGATGCCGAGCTTGGCGAAGTGAGAGCGCGTGGCGTCCTGCATTTCCGAACACACTTGTGCGGTCCGTGAGCGCATGCGCTCCACCGCACGCCTGGTGTCCACCTGGGTTGTCAGTCCGTAAAGGTCGCGATCCCGAAAGCCCGTGAGGTAGAGAGCGGCTTCGCGCAGCGTTTTGGTCGGTGCGCCGCCGGTGGTGACCACCTCGCCCCCCAGGACTTTACGTTCGATCACCAGCGTTCGATGCCCGAAGAAGGTCGCCACCGCAGCGGCGCCTTGCCCGGCCGGGCCGCCACCGATCACGATGAAGTCGTAGTGGTTGCCTTCGGTCACGAGGTCAAGAGACCTCCTGTATTCTGGGCCGCGGCCGTCGTCATCGGATCCATTCTTCTCGTGATGACCGCTCTTCTCGTCAGGAGCGCCACATCCTGGGTTTACACGCTTCCCCTCCTCCTCTTCGAGAACGTCGAACCCTCGAAAGCTCTTGCCGAAAGCGAGCAGCGGGCGTCCGGCCATCGTCTCACCATCGCGTTCGTTCTCCTGGGATGGGTGGCGGCGGTGGCCATCGCTTCGGCCTTCGGTCTTTCGGGGGCGCGCGCTCTCGCCGTCGCGATTCTCCCCCGGTTTACGTGGAGGCGGAAGGAAACTTCTACAGCGTTCCCTACACTTTGATTCACGAGGAGGTGGAAACCCGGGCGACGGCGACGGTGGTGGAGATCTGGTTCAAGGGTCGACGCGAGACGTCTCATCGAAGGCTGAAAGGAAAGGGTGGATTCGAAACCAAACGAGAACACATGCCTCGTTCCCAT
>CAZKRI010000015.1:0-23199 GCA_964555245.1 uncultured Myxococcales bacterium | reverse complement strand
GGCTTTCACGACCACGCTCTCGCTGATGACGACCCCGCATCGCACCGTCGATGGACGGTCCAGAGGGATGCGACCGGCTCATTCGGAGGCAAATGCAGCCGATTTCTCACGTCAGTGTTTCTGGGGCGCACACTCCTAGGCTCCCCGATCAGGGCTGAAGCAGCGTGCGAGTCCAGCCGTTGCGGCTGCGCACGAACAGCTCGCGATGGTGCAGCCGCGGCTCGTGGCGCGTCCAGAACTCGATCCGGTCGGGAAGGATTCGATAGCCAGTCCAATGCGGCGGCCGGGGCACGGAGTTGCCTTCGTACACGCGGGTCAGCCGGCGGTAGGCGTGCAGCAGCTCCGCGCGGCTCGTGAGGGGTTTGTCCTGATCGGAGGCCACGGAGGCGATCTGGCTTTCGTGCGGGCGCTCGGCCCAGTAGGCGTCCGCGTCGCCCTCGCTGACGCGCTCGACCCGGCCCTCGATGCGGACCTGCCGGCCGGTTGCGTGCCAGTAGAACGCCAGCGCTCCGTAGGGCCGGGCCGTCAGCTCGATTCCCTTGCGGCTGGTGGAGTTCGTATAGAAGACGAAGCCTCGCTGCTCGACACCCTTGAGCAGGACGTAGCGCACCGAGGGCCTGCCGCGCTGGTCGGCGGTGGCCAGGGCGGTGGCCTCCGCGAGGTCGATGCCGGCACGGACGGCCTCGGCGAACCAGCGCCGAAAGCGGAGAATCGGGTCGGCGGCCATGGCCGGCCGATGCATACGGCCCGCAGGCGGTTCGCACAAGGAGCGGGCCGCGCGAAAGAATTCTATTGACAGTGTAAATTTTACGGCGTAAACAGGCTTCCACCGTGGCCCGGACCAGCCTCAGCGACCAGGAGGTCCAAGCGTTCCGCGAGAGGATCTGCGAGGCCGCGACCCATCTATTTGCCGAGAGCGGCTACGGCGCGGTCACCCTGCGAGCGATCGCCGCTGAAGTTGGCTGCAGTCCGATGACCCCCTACCGGTACTTCCGGGACAAGGACGAGATCTTCGCCCTGGTCAAGGCTGCCGCATTCGGCCGCTTCGCCGATGCTCAGGAACGGGCGGTGCGGGGCATCGAAGATCCCGCCGAGCGCCTGGCGGCCCTCGGCATCGCCTACGTCGAGTTCGCTCTTGCCGAGCCGGACTCTTACCGGATCATGTTCGAACTGCGGCAGGACTCCGCCGCCGACCACCCCGAGCTGGTGAGCGAGGGGCTGCGCGCGTGGCTGCCGCTGCGCGAGGGGGTCGCTTACGCCATCGATCGTGGGCTTCTGGTCGGTGACGCCGACATCGTTGCCCACGTTTTCTGGGCCGCGGTGCACGGGCTCGTTTCGTTGCATCTCGCCGGCAAGTTGCGGATCGGGCCGGGGATCGCCGAGCTGATGGCGCCGACTCTGTCCGCTCTTCTCAAAGGCAACCTCGCTGCCGGTGCGCGCATCGAAGGGGCGTGGAAGCGGCGGTTGCAGCTACGCAAGGACCGGGCCGCACAGCAGACCGACACGGTAAGGAGTTGAGACGATGAGCAACGTTCAACCGATGACTCGAACCCACGCGGCAACCGACCGAGCGCAGCAAGGTGACGAGCTTCACCGCCAGTGGTGGACCAGAAGCTGGATGCCCGCGGATCCGGCCGTACCCCACGCGCTGACGGAGGTGGAAGGCGAGATCCCCCGCGAGATCCACGGCACCCTCTATCGGAACGGGCCCTCGCAGCGGATCCTGCCGCGCCAGGGTTACGAAGCGCTCCATCTGTTCGATGGGGACGGGCTGGTGCATGCGTTCCGCTTCGACAACGGCCGCGTTCACTACACCGGCCGCTACGTCGAGGATCCGACCTATGTGGTCGAGCAGGAAGAAGGCGTCTTCTGCCTGACCTCCGTGGGCGCGGCTGCCGATCGCCCGACAACGCGGTTGCCGATGCGCCAGCAGCACAACACCAACGTCGTCTGGCACGGCGGCAAGCTCATGGCGCTGGTCGAGAACGGCTATCCCTTCGAGATCGACGCGCGGAGCCTCGCCCCCAAGGGTGAGAACACGTTCGGCGGCAAGATGCTCGGCATGAGCGTGAGCGCCCATCCCAAGATCGATGCTCGAACCGGCCAGATGCTGATCCACGGGTATCAGCCGATCGCGCCGTTCGTCCAGTGGTACGTTGTCGAGCCCGACGGCCGTTGCTCGCTCGCGCAGACGGTGGACGCGGCCTTCCCAGCGATGATGCACGAGCTGGCGATTACCGAGAACCACGTGATCTTTCTGCTCTGTCCGATCGTGATGAACCTCGAGGCATTGATGAATGGCCGGCCGCTCGCAGAGGCGCTGACCTGGGAGCCCGAGCGCGGCCTGCACTTCGGCGTGAAGCGGCGCGACGGCAGCGGTGCGGTCCGCTGGTTCCAGGCGCCGAGCGCCGGCTACATCTTCCACATCGGCAACGCCTACGAAGAAGGCGGCCGCATTCTGATGGATGCCTGCACGTATCCTGACGGCGGTGCCCTGCTCGATGCGCTGCGCACGTGGCGTGCTGGTCAGGTGAAGTCGGGCTGGCACGCGCGGCCGTTCCTCTACGAGATGGACCTGGCCACCGGCGCCTGCCGCGAGCAGCAGTTCGACGACCGCGCCGCGGAGTTTCCGCGCATCGACGACCGGCTGGTCGGCTACACCAACCGCTACGGGTACGCCGTGCGCAGTCTCGTGGGCCCGGGCGGCGGCGACCCGCCCTCGGTCATCGTCCGCTACGACCGGCGCGGAGGGTCGACCGTGGCTCACGACTTCGGGCCGGGTCGCTGGCCGAGCGAGCCGGTGTTCGTGCCGCGTTCGCCCGATGCGCGCGAGGAAAACGGCTTCGTTCTCTCCGTCGTCTACGACGGACCCGAAGACGCCAGCTACGTCGTGGTTCTGGATGCGCAAAACCTGGCGGATGCACCGCTAGCGCGGGCGCGTCTGCGCAGCCGCATCCCGATGGGTTTCCACGGCAACTTCGCCGCGGGCGTAGTCTAGTCGGCTACGAAGTTACCACTGGCGTGCGGCAAGGGAGCAGTTCCTTGCCCCGTTCGGGTATTTTCGTTCTTGACTCGGCCCGCCTCGTTGCGGCCATAATCGCGCCGTCGTGGGGGGACACTCGCTGCTCGCGTACCACCGGCCAATCACAGTCGGCGCGCGTTCATCGCGGCCTCCTCACGGACTTGTCCCAACACTTCCTTGGAGGTAGCTCGATGAATCGGTTCACTCTTCTCTCTCTCTCTCTCTCTCTCTGGCGTGCTGACTAGCGCGCCCGCACTGGCACAGATCAACTCCGATCCGCCGGCGCCGTTCACGGCGCACCTCTACTCGGTGCCGGGCGTGGTGAACAACGGACTAGCAACCGTCTTCGCCTGCACGAATGCCGGTGACGTGAGCGTCACGGTTGGCGTGGAGGTGTTCGGTCCTGCCGGTGGTGCGAGCCTCAACAATCCGGCGGTGACGGCTACCTCGCTCGCACCAGGGGCGACTCTGATGTCTGGGACACAAACTCTCAATGCCCTATCCATCGACGCCAATCTCGGCATCGGCCTCGTTCTCAAAGGCTCTGCACGTGTCCTCGCAACCGTGAAGAAAGGCATCATCTGCTCAGCGTTCTTGGGAGACCCGAGTGGCAATCCTCCAGGTGTGCTGACAAGCCTCTCCGTTGTCGCCAAAACCAAGCAGCGCGGCGACTGACACGGCAGGCACGGATCCGGTCCGCCAGCCGGGTACGAGCAGCTCACGGGCACGCGAGCGGCGTGCGTGCACCTCACGTGACGGGCAGTGCACGCACTCGAACGCGCTCGTCCTCGACGGTCACGAGGGCACCCGTCTCGACCTCGGACTCTAGCCTGGGCAGCACCTCTTCCAGGCGCGCGTTGACCCGGTCGACGCGAGACGAGCCCAGCCGCAGCGAGATCACCGACGGCTTTCGCTTTCCCGAGAGCACCACGATTGCGGAGAAATCGGGTCCTGCGTGATGATGGTGCTCGACCCATCGCGCTCGGCATCGACGATCGCGGAGTCCGCGGTAGAGGGAGATATGAGCTCGTCGACGCGAACGACGTCATGACCGAGACAACGCAGAAAAGCGGCGGTTCTCGGCGCGATGTTCAGGTCGACGAGCAGCCTCACGCTACCGCGGAGGTGCGCTCACTGGCGAGCCATGCGCCGTATCGGGCTGCCTGAAAAACGTCTTCCCGCTCGAGCTCGGGATACTCGCGGACGATCTCGTCCGCCGTATAGCCGTCTCCTAGGAGCTTTAGGACGAACTCGACCGTGAATCGAAGCCCTCTGATGATGGGTCGGCCTTCGCTCACACCCGGCACAACCCTGATGCGATCGAAGACCATGGGCCGAGGCTACGGAAGCCAGGAGTTTGGCGCAACACGGGAATGCCAAGCGTTGGCTCAGCGTCCGCGCCAGACGGGCCGGCGCTTTTCGGCGAAAGCGCGCTGGCCTTCGCGCGCGTCCGCGCTCGCACGAAGCGGGCGGCCCAGCTCTTCCTGGCGCGCGTAGGCTTCGCCGAGCGGTAGGTGGAGCAGCTCGCGCATACCACGGCGAGTCTCACGCACGGCGAGAGGTGCATTGGAAGCGACTGCGTTGGCGAGCCGGTAAGCCTCGGTCATCAGCCTGTCGGGCTCGACCATGCGGTTCAACAAACCGATCTCACAGGCCCGCCGCGCGTCGATGGGCAGCCCAGTCAGCACCAGCTCGTGGGCATGCACCCAGCCGATCTGTCTGGGAAGAAGGACGGTGGTGTTGCCGGTCGGGTAGAGGCCCAGTGCGACCTCTTCCAGCGCGAAGGTCGCTTGTGGTACGGCGATGCGCATCTCGCTGGCCAGCATGAGATCGAGACCGCCGGCGCGCGCGTGCCCGTTGATCGCGCAGATGAGCGGCTTGCGGAGGTCGAAACCCGCGAGCAGCGCGGTGGCGACGCTACGCAGGCCTTCGAACTCGATCTCATCGACTCGCTCCCCGCGCGCCAAGCGCTGGGCGGCCGGGATCGTCGTGTGCATGTCCATGCCGGCGCAGAAGACGCGCTCGCCCGCGCCGGTCACGATGGCGCAGCGGATCTCCTCGTCGTCTGCGATCCGCCGCCAGGCGGCGGCGAGTTGGGCGAGCATGGCCGGGTCCAGGGCGTTCGCCTTGTCGGGCCGGTCCAGCGTGACCAGCGCAACCCGAGGATGATCGGCGGGAAGCTCCAGGCGAATCGGCATCCGTGCCCCCGTCTCAGTTCACGCGGCGGTCGACACCCTTCCAGTACGGTTCGCGCAACACGCGCTTGAGCACCTTGCCGGAGGGATTTTTGGGCAGTTCCGCGACGAACTCGACCGAGCGTGGCTTCTTGTAACCGGCCAGGCGTCCGGCGCAGTGGCCGATCAGGTCGTCGGCCGTTACCTGCTTGCCTTCGCGCATGACGACGATCGCCTTGACCTCTTCGCCCCAGGCCGAGCTGGGGACGCCGATCACGGCCGCGTCGGCCACCGCCGGATGGGCGAACAGAACCTCCTCGATCTCGCGCGGATAGATGTTCTCGCCACCCGAGACGATCATGTCCTTGAGCCGGTCCATGATGAAGATGTAGCCTTCCTCGTCGATGGTGCCGAGATCGCCGGTGTGCAGCCAGCCACCCCGCAGCGCGCTCGCGGTGGCCTCGGGCAGCTTCCAGTAGCCCTTCATCACGTTGGCGCCGCGCGCGACCACCTCGCCCATCTCGCCGGGCCGGACCTCGCGGCCTTCCTCGTCGACCACGCGGACGTCGCACGCGAACACCTCTCGCCCGCACGACTGCAGGCGGCGCAACTGCGCGGGCGAGCCGTCCAGCACGTGATCCTCGGGGCGAAGCACCGTGAGCACCGCGACCGATTCGGTCTGGCCGAAGGCCTGCAGGAATCGGCAGCGAAACGTCTCCATCGCGCGTCTCAAGACCTCGAGCGGAATGGCAGAGGCTCCGTAGATGATGGAGCGCAGCGCACCGAAATCCGCCTTTGCGGTCTCCGGCATGTTCAGGAGAAACAGGATCATCGCCGGGACCAGCAAGGCGTGGTTGATGCCGTCCTCTCGAAAAGAGCGCAGAACCTGATCGGGTACGAAATCCTCGTAGACGACTATCGTGCCGCCGCCGGCCAGCATCGTCGTCGTGTTGATCACGGCGGCTGCGTGATAGAGCGGGGCCACGATCAGATCCCGGTCGCCCGGGTTGATCGGAAACTCCAGCCCCACCTGCATCACGTTGGTCGTCAGATTTCGGTGAGTGATCATCGCGCCCTTGGGACGCCCGGTGGTGCCGCTCGTGTACATCTGCCAGAGCAGGTCGTCCTCGTGCACCTGCCCCTGAGGCTCCGAGGCGCTTGCTGCCGCCAGCAGCGACTCGTAGTCGACGTAGCCGCGATGCTGCCCTTCGAGCGAGATGAAGTGGCGGACGTGGGTGAGACGGTCGCGGAGCGATTCGACGGTCTCGATGTAACCGCCCGCCACGATGAGCGCGACCGCCTCGCTATCATTGAGAATGTACTCCAGCTCGCTCGCGCCAAGCCGGTAGTTGAGGGGGGTGGTCACCGCGCCCAGCTTCCCGTCGGCGAAGTACAGCTCGACGTACGCGTTGCAGTTCTTCGCGAGCATCGCCACGCGCTCGCCCTTGCCGATGCCGAGCCCAGCCAGAGCGTTGGCGAGCCGATTGACCCGCTCGTCAAGCTGCCGGTACGTCCACTCACGGCCGGCGAACCGCATGGCCGTCGCGTTGGGCCGAAGCTTGAGGTTTCGTCTGAGAATGTCGTTGGCGAGCATGGCGGCTTACCCCCGAGCCGCGTTCTTAGTACGGCGCCGCCACTGATGGCAGCCTGGCCCGCCGTCTTGGATCAGCCGTGTCCTCCGGTCTACCATGCGCGCCCCATGTTGGACTCAGCGGGAGTGCGGAGCGGTCGTCCGGGCGGTTGGACCGGGACGTTCGCCTTGGTGTGCGGGCTGGTCAGTCTCGCGTTTGCATCCGGCGGCGCTGGTCTTGCCACGATGCAGCTCGTTCCACCCCGGATTGGCTTCTACCTCTTCCTGGCCGCCGTGCCGGCGGCGGCGTTGGGTCTGCTTCCGGGACTATTCGCACTGTTCCGCGCGCGCGGGGGACGCAACCCCAGCGCCCGGCGCAGGGCGCGGGGCGGCATCGCCCTGGGCACGCTCACCGTGGCCGCGATGGCCGGCCTGGCGCTACCGAGCGTCGGGGCGCCGTTGATCAACGACATCACGACCGATCTGGTGGATCCGCCCGCTTTCGTCGCCGCCGCGGCGCTCGAGGCCAACAACGGTCGCGACATGGCCTATCCCGAGCGGTTCGCCGCTGAGCAACGGCGTGGCTACGACCTGCAGTCCCTCGACCTGAACCTTCCGCCCCACGAAGCGTTCGAGCGTGCGCGGCGGGCGGTGGCGAGCCTGCCCAGCACGCGGGTCATCGATTCCGATCCGGCCGCCGGCCGGATCGAGGCGGTGGCGACCTCGCGGGTCTTTTACTTCGAGGACGACATTATCGTGCGCGTGCGGCCCACGAAGATCGGCAGCCGCATCGACGTGCGTTCCAAATCGCGCGATGGACGAGGGGATATGGGCGTCAACGCCCGCCGGATCGAGCACCTGTTCGCGATTCTGCACTGAGCGATTCGTGGGCTTCGCCGCGTCGCGGCCGAGCGCATGGCCGGCTGCGGCCTGTCAGATCAGCACGACGAGCAAGATGATGCAGGCGGCGATCCCCACCCCACCCCAAACGTAGGTCGCGGTTTGGCCAGTGTCGTGCTCGATCAGCTCGACTCGTGCGATGCTGTCGTTGCGGATCGATTCCTTCGTTCCTCGGATCTCGACTTCGTCCACGGTCACGACCGTTAGCTCGCTGACCTTTCCGGTCTTGGTGGTAACGCGGATCGACTCGCCGGGCCGCACGGCGCGCGCGAGATCGGCGGGCGCCGAGAAGTGAACCGGCTTGGCGACGGTGCAGGCGCTGAGCGCGAGCATGAACACGATGGCGAGCCGTGGCCTCGATGCGATTCGGTCGCCGCGTCGTGCGCCGTCACGATGTACGACGGCTCTCATTCTTCGGAAAAATCCGCCTGTGAAAGCGCGACGGCGAGCGCGATGATTCCGCCGACCAAGATCACGACTACCGCCGTGCTGAGACCGAAGATCGTAGTCTTGCGACCGCTGATCTCGACTTGCTCGATCGTGCGGATCTCGCTGATCGCCACCGCCACGTCCTTGCCCGCGATCGCTTCGTCGGTGATCTCCGTCACCTTGAACTTGAGCTTGCGGCCGTCGTAGGTCGTGACTTTCACCGTATCGCCTGGCTGTATCTGTTCACGCAAGTGCGCAGGTGAATCGAAGCTCAACGGTCGCGCGCTGGTGCAGCCGATCAGCGTCACGCTGAGCAGACCGATGAGCCACGGCGAGCGGTGCATTCGCGCGCGATCGCAGCGGCCAACCCACCGCGACGGAAGGTGCCGTTGCCAACCTCCGTTGCGTGACGTACGGAGGTCCGCTATCCAGCACGTGTGCGACGGTTGCGTTCCGCTGAACGCGCCAGAGGGCACGATGGGCACGCAAGCCACACCGGTTGACTACCAGCTCGACGGCAAGGTCGCGCACCTCGCCTTGGATGATGGCAAGGCCAACGCGATCTCGCCGGACCTGATCGCCCTGACGGATCAGGCACTGTCGCGGGCCGAACGCGAAGCTCGGGCCGTGTTGATCTCGGGACGGCCCGGCCGCTTCAGCGCCGGGTTCGACCTGTCGATCATGACCGCCGGTCCCGACCAGGCGCGCACGCTGGTGACTCGCGGCGCGGAACTGCTGATGCGAATCTACCTGCACCCGCAGCCGGTCGTCGTTGCATGCACGGGTCACGCGCTCGCCGCCGGCGCGTTGCTGTTGCTGGCTGCCGACACCCGCATCGGCGTGCGCGGCGATTTCAAGATCGGCCTGAACGAGGTCGCGATCGGACTGCGGCTGCCGATCTTCGCGATCGAGCTGGCGCGGGACCGGCTCTCCAAGCGACACTTCGTCGCCGCGACGATTCAGGCCCGGCTCTACGGGCCCGACGAGGCGTGCGACGCCGGCTTCCTCGACCGGGTCGTCGATGCCGGGACGGTCATACCGCAGGCGATGGAGGCGGCTCGACTGCTTGCTGACTTGCCCGGCGTGGCGCTGGCTCAGACGAAGGCGCTGGTGCGCGAGCGCGTCGCGGGACGGATTCGCGAGACGTTGGCCGCCGACATGGCGCAGCTGGCTCCACCCTCCAACGTCACGGCTCGCTGACCCGTCGAGCGCCGCCGTGCCCGAAAGCGAAAGCGTGCGCCTGACCGTCTACACCGACGTCCTTTGACCTTGGTGCTACAACGGGGCGGTTCGCCTCGGCAAGCTCAAGCACGAGCTGGGCAGCGCGATCGAACTGGTGTGGAAGAGCTTCCTGCTGCGTCCGTACCCGGAACCGAGATCGCTCGAGAAGTTCCGGCGCTACACGCGCTCGTGGAAGGTCCCGGCCGGCCAGAGCGACGGTGGCCGCTTTCGGGAGTGGTCGACGGAGGAATCCCCGCCGAGCCACTCGGTCCCCCCCAACGCCGCGGTCAAGGCGGCGGCGCAGTTGGGGGGTGAGGCCGGCTTCGAGGCGTATCATTTGGGCGTCATGGATGCCTACTTCTACGCCAACCGAAACGTCACGGAGGAAACGACGCTCGTGGATATCGCCGTCACGTGCGGCTTCGAGCGCGACCGTTTTCGGGCGTGCCTGCACGACACCGCCCTGGCTCGAGCCGTTCTGGACGACCACAACGAGGCAATCCAGATAGGCGTTACCGGGGTTCCAACCGTACTCGTCGACGGCGGACTGCTGATTCCCGGCGTTCAGGACCTGCACTTCTACCGGCACCTGGTTGCGAAGCTGCAAGCGAACCCACCCCACGCCTGAGCCGCTCGGTTCGAATCGCTCGGGTCAGGACGCGCGGCGGTTTGCGAACACCTGCGCGGCAATGCCTTGACTAGAGAGGCAAGCCCGAACGAAAGTGGATACGGCTCAACCTGGTGACCGGACCGTGAAACGGGCGCTATTGCTGCTGGCTCTAGTTGCGCTCGCGCCTGCCGTCACCGCCTCGCCTGCGCTTGCGGAGGAGGCGGCTTCGACCACGCGCGCCGAGCGTCGCGCCGATAGAAAGGAATCGCGGCGTGCACGCGTTCGTGCGCAGGTGGCGATCGACTCCTCGATGCTCCACCCCGTTTGCGGCGCTGAGGCAGCGCTGCTGACGTCGCTTCGGTTTGCTTGGCAGCCGGTGACTGGCGCCGAGTCTTACCTACACTGCGTTGCCCGGGCGGGGGCCGAATGTCCCCAGGAGCCTTCGACCGGGAGCGATTGGCTGGTCACCTACGTGGCGGGCGACCAGCGAGGATTCGTTCCTCGTGCTGGGATCGGCGATGTCCCCGGCGATCTCGATGCGCTGGCGGGTCAGGATCTCACCTGGACCGTGGCTGCGTGTGCGGCGGGACGCTGCACGTATGCCGCCCAGCGCTGTCCGTTGCGCATCGAGCCGGTTGCCCATGAGCTGCCGGCCGTGCCGCCCGCCCCGATCGGACCGGAAGATCTCGAAGTGATCTCCGTTCATACGCCGCGCGTGAGACTCGCATGGACGGAAGCCGCGCGCGCCACCGGCTACCGCGTTTGCTTGCAACCGGATGCCGAGGCCGGCGCGCCCGGTTGTGCGGGCGAGAACGCGTTTCGGACCGATCCCATCGCTGCGACGTCGACCGAGCTTGAGCTGCCGGCCGGCTTCGTCCGGCCCGGCGCCCTGGTCGCTTGGCGCGTGGGAGCATGCAACCGGGCCGGCTGCCGCTATTCCTCGCCGGCGCGCCGGTTGAGCTTCACAGCGGCGCCGCCGGCGCCGGTGCTGCTGGAGCCCGCGCCGGATGCGATCGCGACCGAGACCCGACCGCTCCTGAGGTGGCAGGGTGTGCCGGCCACGGACTTCTATCAGATCTGCGTCGCGCCCCCCGGCGTCGGCTGCGAGGAGCCCACTGCCGTCCATCATCGCCACACCGGTAGCCGGCTCGAGGCGGAGCTTCCGCTGCCGCTGCTTCCGGGTCGAGCGCTCGCCTGGACGGTGGCCGCTTGTACGGCGGGCCGCTGTACCCACGCCTCGCCTCGCAGGCTGGTGGCGCCGGCGCTTGCGTCACCGGCGCCGACCTCGCCTCCCGAGGCCGCGGTGACGGGGGCGGGCTTGCAGCGTTTCGCCTGGGACGCGGCGCCGTTGGCCGAATACTATCGGCTCTGTGTCTACGATGAGCGCGCCGCTCGCGCCCATGGTTACGGCCCGGCGCAGGCCTGCTCGGCGCTCGCCGATGCGCAGACCTCCAACGTGCATACGACCGATGCCGAGCTGCCCTTGGATGCCGCCGATGCGACCTCTCGCGAGCTGGCCTGGGCCGTAGGCGCCTGCCACCACGAGCTCAGGCCCGAGTGCGTGTATCCGCGGGCCGCGCGCCGCTTGTGGGTCGAGCCGGATCACGAGGTAACCATCTCGGTCGAATCCCTAGAGGTCAACGCGTCTTGCGATGAAGAGTCGGCCGGCGACTGGATCATCTCGGTTCTGCCTGTCTTGGGCACCCGGCCTGGGGCCGCATCCGTCTGGCCGGCAACGGGCACGCGGAACGCGCGCGTCGGCAAAACCGTGCGGCCCGGTCACGAGGTCAAGCTCGAGCACGTGCGGCCGGACGCTACGGTCGGCGTAGCCATCAACGTCATCGACTGCGACGGCGACGAAGCCGCTGCGTTCCGCGTGCCGGTCGCTCGCGCCTTTCGCACGCTAGCCGCGCCCGAGTACTTTCCCGTGCGCGTCAACTGCGCGGGAGAAGAGCGCAACGAGACCGGTGCGGCTTACGAGGTCGTTGGAACGGTGGCCTTCGAGCTGACCCCGCAGCAGTGGCGCACCGGCGGCAAAGTCACCGCCGCTAGCGGTGGCGGCGATTGCGGCGCCGGCGCTTTCACGGCCACGATCGGCGTGCGCGCGACCCCGGTGGCAACAACCCTTCAAACCGCCGGTCCCGACGAGCTTCCGGCCGAGGTCTGGCGCTAGCCGCGCTCCGGCAGCACGCAGACGGCGCCTTCGGAGAAGCCTTGGGCTGCGATGTCGAGGGCGTGGTTGAAGCGAGCCCGGTAGTTCTCCCACGCGATCGCGGCGGTCAGCTCGACGAGCTGGCTTTCCTCGAAGTGACCGCGCAGCTCCGCAAACAACTCGTCGGGCACCGCCACGGGAGTCTGGGTCATTTCCTCGGCGTAGGCGATGACGAGCCTTTCCAGATGACTGAACGCGACACTGTTCCGGTAGACCGGTAGCTCGCGTAGCTGCGTCTCCGTCACTCCGAGCTCTCTGCCGACGGCAGAGCCGATGTCCATTCAAAATGGGCAGCCGACCAGCGCCCCGGCTTTGAGCGCGGCCAGCGTCTTAAGTTTTCCGTCGACCCGCCGCGCGCGTTGCAACGCGAACTCGTATCCTCCGTAGGCGCCGAGGATCCACGGGTGATGCGCCGCCACGGCGATCGGTTCGGCGACCTTGCCGAGCATCCTCTTCGAGTAACGAAACGCCAGGCGGGCCAGCAGTCCAACTCGCTTGCCGGACACACCTTCGATCCGGGCCATGGGAGCCTCCTTCAGCCCACGCTGTCGCGCCAGAATCGCGGCATCGACAGAGCGATCAGCGCGAGTGCGGGCGCGAACACTCCGGGTGTGTCCACCAGCCAGTGCTCGGCGGGAAGGCGGCCGGCGATCAGATCGGCCACGTGAATGGCGGCGTGCAGGCCCAAGAACATCGCGGCCCCGGTCACCGCCGCCCGTCGATACCTAGGGATCTCCGCGGCCGCGCACAGTCCCAGTCCGGCGGTGATGAAAGCCGCGCCGATGTCGCGCACGAAGTGCAGGTTGAGAGGGCCTGTGTCCGGCACGCCGGCGGGCAAACCGGTATACCAAGCCTCCGGCGAAACCAGCATCCAGATGCCGTTAGCTACATTCGGGGCGCCGAGAATCCAGAGCACAACTCGCATGGGGTTCCTCCGATTTCGTCAAGACCACGGCCGGGGCGGCCGAAAAATTACACCGACTAGCTGCTGCTTCCATGGGAGCGATCGATCTGGGGGGCCAAGGGAATGCGGCGCTCGACGTAGTGGGCCGCGCGTGGCGCCAGCTCGATGATGGTGTGGAGCGGGATAGATAGATACGGGATCTGCTCCCGAGGCGCGCCACTGAGATAGGCGTACAGGACGCGCAAGACCGCTTGGTGCGACAGAATGAGGATCGGGTTGGGTACGCGCTCGAGCTCAATGACCAGGCGCACGAGGCGTCGGACCATGTCCTCGTAGGATTCACCTTTCGGGTAACGGTAGCGCAGCTTGTCCTTCTTGCGTGCGGCGAAGTCGAGGGGAAAGCGCTGCGCGATCTCGTCGTAGGTGTAGCCGTCGCAGATGCCGGCTTCGATCTCGACCAAATCGGCACGTGCGGTGAACGGGCGGGCAAGCGGCTCGGCCGTCTGAGCGCTCCGCGCCAAGGTGCTGGTCCAGATCACCAGCCGGTCGTCGAGACCGAAGCGTTCGTCCAGCCATCCCGCCAGCGAGCGGGCGAACAGACGGCCGAGCGCGCTGAGGTCCGAGTTGCCGCCGATCCGCTCGTGCTCGTTGAAGACGCTCTCGCCATGGCGGGCCAGATAGATGGCGCGCCGCGTGATGCGAAGATTGCTCAGCAGCGCGAGCAGCCGGGAGTTTCCATAGTCGCGCACCTCGTGAGTGTGGATGCGACGGCCGCCGTCGGCGATCTTGACCCAGGGACCTTCATCGTCGGCGAGCGTCTGATAGGTTTTCTCGTACTCGGCGATCCGCAGACGGAAGTCCTGGGCCGCTGCCTCGGGCGCGATGTTCCGGTAGTCGAGGGTGACGACCTTGGTGTCGCGGATGGTCGCTTCGATGAGCGAGGAATCGTCGCAGATGTTTTCGATCATGAGCACGGAAATGCCGCGCGCTCCACACTCGGCGCGAACGTAGTCGCGGCGCGCGCGCGTCGCGTTGACCGCGTCGAAGATGGCGACGTCGCCTTCGGCCGTCAGCCAGCCGAGCATGTCGTGGAGCACCAGCTCGGCCAGCCGCTCGCGCAGCTCCCTGGCCTCCTTGTTGTCCGGATCGAAGAACGTATGCGGCCTATCGGCGCCCAGGCGCTCGCGCCGGTAGCTGCCGACGTTGAAGATGCGGGCGCGGTAGCCGAGCCAGCACAGGTAGCGCGTGAGCTTGGCTGCGACCGAGCTTTTCCCGCGGGCGGGGAGCCCGACCAGGATCAGAGCGAGCTTAACGGCCGGGGTACTCTCGGGCATGTCCGTGGAGCGGGGTACGCTCGGAGCGTCCGCACCCGGCTTCAGGATAGCGGTCCGCGCGGCGGCGCCGAAATCGCGCAGCGAGCTGCGTGTGCCGGCTGCGGATCGCAGCGGCGTTTGACGCGTATGCCGCTTCCGATCAGTCTCGCGCGCACCGATGACGCTGGCAGAGTGGCGAAACGCGGGACGTCGGTACCTCCATCACGGGCACGAGATCTTCTACCGCGACGAGGGTAAGGGGCCGCCGCTCCTGTGCATTCACGGTTTTCCGACCGCCTCATGGGATTGGCAGCGGGTCTGGCCCGCGCTCTGCGCGCGCTTTCGCGTGATTGCTCCCGACATGATCGGCTTCGGGTTCTCCGCCAAGCCGCCGCGCTATCCGTACTCGATCTTCGATCAGGCCCAGCTCCACCTCGACTTGCTCGCCTCGCTTGGAATCGGCAAGGCGCACGTCCTCGCCCACGACTACGGCGACACGGTGGCTCAGGAGCTGCTCGCGCGCCATTTCGAAGGCGCGATCCCGGACCGGCCGGCGCTCGAGATCGCGAGCCTGTGCCTGCTCAATGGCGGCCTGTTTCCCGAGACCCACCGCGCACGCCCGGTGCAAAAGCTGCTGGCGTTGCCGGTCCTGGGCGCCCTGCTCTCGCGGCTCTCCAATCGCCAACGGTTCGCGGCGGAGTTTGCGCGCGTCTTTGGACCCAAGACGCGGCCCAGCCGGGAAGAGATGGACGACTTCTGGCGCCTGGTCAGCTTCAACGATGGACAGCGACGAGCCCACGAGCTGATCCACTACATGGCCGAGCGCCGCCGCTACCGGGAACGCTGGGTCGGAGCGCTCCAGCGCACCAGGGTGCCGTTGCGGATCATCAACGGCCCGGCCGACCCGGTCTCCGGCCGACACATGGCCGAGCGCTACCGCGAGGTCGTCCCGCGTCCCGACGTGGTCCTGCTGGCCGATGACATCGGCCACTACCCGCAGGTCGAAGCGCCCCAGGCGGTGCTGGAGGCCTACTTCGCGTTCGTCGAGCGGCTCGCGGGCTGAGCGCGTTCCGCTACCGGCTCCGCGTCGATCAGAACCCCGGGGTTCATGATTCCGCGCGGATCCAGCTCGCGCTTGGCGGCGCCGAGCGCGAGCGCGAACGGATCGGGCCGCTGCCGGTCGTACCAGGGCCGGTGGTCGCGGCCGACGGCATGGTGGTGCGTGATGGTTCCGCCTTGCTCGATGATCACTGCCGATACCGCCGCCTTGATCTCGTCCCACTGTTCGAGCTGGCTGCGGGGCCGAGCGGGAGCGAGCACGGTGAAGTAGGGCGCCGGTCCGTCCGGGTAGACGTGCGTGAATCGACACGTGACGCTGCCAGCACCGCAGACGCGAGCGAGCGCGTCGTTCGCAGCGCTCATGACCGCACCATGAAAGCCCGCGAACCGGTCCCAGGTGATCGCCGTCTCGAAGGTATCGCTGATGAACCCCAGGGTAGTCAGGGCATCGCGCAGGTAGGGCGCGCGGAGAAAAGCCTGCCGCCAGGCGCCGGCTGCACCCTGGCGCGCACCCTCCGGGTCGCTGCGGGTGCGGCCGGCGTCGGCAGGGACCTTGCCGCCGTGGTCGCGGCAACACTCCAGTGCCCGCGCCATCCACGTATCGAGCCCGTGATCGGCCGATTCGAACCCCACGATCAGAACGTGGCTGGTGCCGTCGCCGGCCCCGCTGACCAGCGCCTCGCCGGCATCGAGCAGCCGCAGGTTGGCCGGATAGAGTCCCGCCTGGGCGATCGTACGGACACAGCTCGCGGCCGCGTGAAAATCGGCGAATACGATCGAGGTCGAGTTGCGAAAAACCGGGCGCGCCTGAAGCCGCATCCATGCTTCCGTGATGACGCCGAGGATTCCTTCAGAGCCGATGAAGAGCCGGTCCGGGCTCGGACCGGCGCCCGAGCCGGGCAGGCGCCGGGTCTGGCAGACTCCGCTCGGCGTGACCACGCGCAGCGACTCGACGAAGTCGTCGATGTGCGTGGCCAAGGTTGCGTAGTGGCCGCCGGAGCGCGTCGCGATCCAGCCGCCCAGGGTCGAGAACTCGAAGGACTGGGGGAAGTGGCGAAGCGTCAGGCCGTGCGGCCGCAACTGATCCTCGAGGTCCGGCCCGTAGGCGCCCGCCTGAATCCGTGCGGCGCGCGAGACGGCGTCCACCTCCAGGACCCGGCCGAGACCGCCGAGGTCGATGGAGACTGCACCCCGGTAGCCGTCGCCGACTCGCGCCTCGACGCCGCCGACCACGCTCGAGCCGCCGCCGTAGGGAATCGCCGCCACGCCGGCGTTCGTGCACCAGTCGAGCATCGAGACCAGATCCTCTTCGCTGCGCGGATAGCCGACCAGATCAGGGGCGACGGAAAAGTCGCGGCGCAGCGCGCGCACGACGTCGCGAAACGCCTTGCCGTAGGTGTGACCGGCGCGGTCGAGCGGCGCGGCCGAGAACAGGTCGTTCAAAGCGGAAGGCGGTTGCAGCCGAGGGGCCGGCAGCGTGATCTCGGAAAGCTCGGGCGGCGGAGTCGGCTCGGGCGGCGAGCACCCGAACCGGTCGGCCAGAGCGGCGGCGATGGCGCGTTGCTGGGCCGGGTCGGGCCCTTCGCCTTCGATACCCCAACCCCAGAACTTGCGCCTTGTCTTGCTCATCACCACCACCTACCACCGCGCGCGCAATCGCATCGGGATGTCCGATGCGATCACGCGCGTGGCCGTTCGACTGCTGGATGCGCAGTCTACGGTGCGGGCACCTTCCGGCAGGGTTCACACTGGTCGAAGCCGTGCAGATTGCTCTCCGTTCGAGGATCGCTCGTGTCGCGGCAAGATAGTACGCCGGCATAGGCATAGGGAATAGACATTCGACCGCTGCGACCAGAACGCTCCGTAACCGCTCCGATGCTCCCCCCCCCCCGACCGGGGGAATGCAGCTCCGACGGCGGGCCGGCCGGGGATCTCCGTGCTCATGCCCGTCCGGGATGCCGAGCCCTGGCTGGTCGAAGCAATCGAATCGATTCGTAGCCAGACCGAAGCGGATTGGGAGCTGGTCGCCATCGACGACGGCTCCCGGGATCGCAGCCGCGATCTGCTCGAGGAATTCTCGGCAAGCGACTACCGGATCCGGATCTTGGAGACCGCGCCCGGCGAGCAGGGCATTGTCGCCGCGCTCAATCTCGGGCTTGCCGCCGTGCGTGGGCCGCTGCTGGCCCGGATGGATGCGGATGACGTCTCGCTGCCGGCGCGGCTGGCCAGAGGACTGGGATCTGTTCCTGCGCGCCTTCGCCTGCGGCCTGCGGCTCCGCCGCGTTCCCGAGGTGTTGCTGCGCTGGCGGTTGCATGCGGGGCAACTCACCCGCACCGATCCCCGCCACGATACGAGGCGGCTACTTGCCGCCCGAGCGGACCACTTGTCTCGCCATCTGAGGGACCTGGGGACTCGCGGTCACCGATGGATCCTGGGGGCCGGTCCTATCGGCAAGAGGTTGGCCAAAGCCCTGGCGGGAGAGAACGCGGAGATCGCTGGCTTCGTCGATGTCGATCCGAAGAAGATCGGCGGTCTGGTTCACGATGGATCGCAGCGCTGGCCCGTGATCTCGTCATCGGAGTTGCTGGCGCGCCGGCCGCGGCCCTTCGCCATCGCCGCCTGAGCAGGCTCCCTCGCCTGGAAGGGCGAGGCGGGCGTTCAGTCCATTCCCGCGTCAAGCGCAACGACGAGGTCGAGCAGGCCCTCGGCCTCCCAGGCGCGGTTGCGTGCCGACTCGCCCAGTCTGCGCAGAACGCCCGCGTCCTCTAGCTCGGCGACGGCGTTGGTGACGGCCGGCTTGGTTCGCTTGGTAGCGGCCACGGCGACGGGAACCGTGACGACCGGGTGCGCAGGCAGCACGTCGATGATGGCCCAGGCAGCTGCATCCTAACGCGGATTGCCGCGCTCGCGAAGCTTCCGGCGCCAGTGTTGCTGCAAGTCAGCGACTCGCCTCGCGTAGCGCACCGCAAGATCCGCTGCGCGGCGCGCCGTGACGGCAAAGAGTTCCAGCCACTGTTCGAGGCGGTCCGCACGGAAGAGCGTGAGACCGTGGATGTAACGCCCTCGGTCGCGCGCGAATAGCACGCTGATCGGCGGGACGAACGCCGGTGCCAAACCACGCCGGCGTAGGATGACATGGATGAGCGAGCGGCCGGTCCTGCCGTTGCCGTCGTCGAAAGGATGGATGGTCTCGAACTGCGCGTGGGCAATCGCCGCCTGCACGAGCGGCGGCAGCGCTTCGTCACGGCAGAACAGGCACAGATCCGCGAGCAACGTTCCGATCTCCTCCGGTGGCGGTGGTACAAAGTCGGCGCCGCAAGGGTTGTAGTCGTTCCCGCCGATCCAGTTCTGGACGGTACGGAAACTACCCGCGGTTCCCAGGTTCGGGACACGCGCCATCAAGACGCGATGGACGTCCGCGATGTCCTGCGCGCTGATCGCTCGTGCAGTCGATGCCCGTTCGACGGCGAGCTGCATCGCATCGATATTGGCCAGGATCTCCGCGGACTCGGGTCCGATCCGCCGCCCGGTGTCCTGGTGCGCCTCAGCGCGTGCGAGCGGGTGGGCATCGACCTGCATGCCCTCTACCTTCGAGGAGGCGATCGACTCGGTGCGCAGCAGGAGGCGCGCGAGCGGGATCAGCTCGGGTGCCATGCGGTGGTTCAAGTCGGCGATGGCCTTCTCGGCGTCGGAGACGACACCTGCGACGTGTCCACTCAGGTGTAGATCCATCCCCTCCAGCAGTGCGGGAACGAACGCCTCGTACGAGCACGACCGGCGATAGCGGGCTGGCGCATAAAGGCCGGGGTCCGGAGGCCAGACCCGATGGATGAGCCGCCCGCGAGCCGTGGCATCCTTATCTTCCGGCCATCCGTTGGTAAAGGATAATTTACAATCTTTACCAAGACGAGTTGGCGGTAGATCAGCTGACGTTCGATCGCGCGCGATGCGCCGAGCGGATGAAACCCACGCCGCGAAGCTTGCGCACCCCGTTGAAGTCGATCGCGTTCAACCGCTCGGGCTTGCTGAGAGTGACCAGGTGAATGCCTGGCTCGACATCGCTTGTTACGACGTATGTCATCTGGGCTTGCCACCTCCCCTCTCCGGCAAAGCGGAGTGGGAGCCGGCATCCTTGAGAAAACGTCTACTCGAGCCGGTAGCGGATCGCCGGTGGCGGGTCGAGCGGAGTCAGATCGGGAGCCGATGCGTCCGTCACCTGGACGGCGAGTGCCGCGAAGCGCGAGCCATCGTCCGAAAAGTAGCGGCAGCGCGCAAGGTCACGCGGCCCGACAAATCCGCCCACCGAAACAAATGCCATCGCGAGACGACGAGACGCCAAGTCATTGTTGTATACGGCAAACCCGCCCGCGACCAACGTTGTGCAACCGGTTTCGTCGCCGGATATGGCGAAGCTGCCGGCGGCGTCGGTGTAGTCGATGCTGAGCTGCAGCGCACCAACAGTCCGATGATCCGCAAGAGCGAACACGACGTACTGAGCCGGCGGACACGCCGCGAGTGCGGACAAGCCTACAGCGCGCCACAATGCCAAACGGGCATCTGTCACAGTCACCCGGTCGTTGCCGTCAAGGTCGCACGCGGCAAGCGGGCAATCGGTTTCAGTGCCCACGGCCGCGAGCAGAATGTGTCGCGCGTCGCGCGCTAGGAGCAGTCCGTCGCCATCCGCGTCCCCGCACAGCTCGGCGATGCCACAGTCGGTGGTGCAGAACTCTTGCCGCGGCTGGCTGCCGGGGTCGCACTGCTCCACACCGAAGCGCACGTAACCGTCGCCGCAGAGCGCGGTGCGGCAGGCGGCAACGCAGCCGTCGTCGTTGTAGGCGTTCCCATCGTCGCATTCCTCGACACCGGCGAGTACGTGCCCGTCGCCACAGAAGGCCGGCTGGCAGCTTACCGGACAATCGTCGGCGTCGGAGGAGTTGCCGTCATCGCAACGCTCCACTCCCTCGCGAATAAATCCATCGCCGCAGCGAGCCGGTATGCAGTTGCTGAGACAGCCGTCGGTGTTCGAAGCGTTGGCGTCGTCGCAACCCTCTACGTTTGTTTCGACCCGGCCGTCGCCGCAGCTCGCACGAGCGCAGTTGTTCAAGCAGTCGTCGTCCTCGTGCTCGTTGCCGTCGTCGCAATCCTCACCGGCCGATGCGATCGCGTTGCCACACGACGTGACGGTACAGTTGGAGTCGCAGCCGTCCCCGTCGATCTGGTTCCCGTCGTCGCATCCCTCGCCTACATCGGCGTGCCCATCGCCGCATCGATCACCGGCGATCGCGACGAAGAGGTCGTCTTGAACCTCGCCACCGGAGTGGCCCACCGCGCGCGAACGCCACGTGAGCATCCACACGCCACGCTCGTCGGCCGCGATCCGCGGGAGGTACTCTCGACTGGTGTCGGTCTCGGCACGCGGATTCACCGCGACCGGTGTGCCCCAGGTCGCTCCCGCGTCGGTCGAGAGCGACGCAAGGATGTCGGCGTCCAGACCCACCGTGCCGCCGAGCGGATGATGCGACGACCACGCGACGATCCATCGCCCCGAGCCGTCGGTGGCGATCGACGGCTCGGCGTCGCGCGCCGCGTCTGTGCGAGCATAGACATTGACCGCGACCGGGTCCTGCCAGGTACGGCCGCCGTCAAGCGAGCGCACAACAAACACATCGGTGTCGAAACCGTAGCGGCCACCGTCGCGACCTTGTGACTCGAAGACCGCGAGCCACTCGCCGTCGGTTCCGGCCGCGAGCTCGATCTCGTGCAGCGGGCCGTCGAGGACGACGATCGGCCTGCTCCATGTTCGGCCGCCGTCGGTCGAGCGCGAGACGCGGAGTTGCGTGTCGGCCCACGCGACGATCCACGTGCCGCGACCATCGGTGGCTAGATCGAAGGCGCTTGCACCGTAGCCGTAATCGACGGCAAGCGCCTGTGGATTGGTCCATGTAGCCCCGCCGTCATCAGTCGTGACTGCCAACACGAGTGAGGTCGAGATCGTCGCGGACTCGCTGCGGTCGGTGTAGTCCCAGTCGTGGAAGGTCCAGGCCGCGACCGCGGCACCGCTGTGGTCGGATACGACCCGGGCCCTCGGGATCTCGCAGTAATCGCAGTCGTTGCTCACGCCGCGCCACGCGGCTAGCCACACTGGCTCGCTCCAGGTCGAACCGTCATCGTCGGAGCGGGTCGCATCCATGCCGACACCCCACTCCATGTAGAAGTGGTGGTAGAGTCCGAGCCAGAGGCCACGGCCGTTGGTCGCGATCGACTCCGCCGGGTAATATCCACCGCCTGCCGATGCCGGCTCGCCCCAGCGGCGAGCGTCGTCGAAGGTCGAAAAGAGGTGCTTGCCGACGCGCACGTGCCACGCGGCATCTGCACCGTCATGGATCTCGCCATGCGAGGAGCGGCCGTAGTAGGAAACGTCGCTGTCGAGCAGATGCGCCTGGCCGAAGCTCGGCACGTCGGTGCGAGGCGGCGGCAGTGTCGTCGTGGTCGTCGCCGACGCCGAGTCCACGTCGAGGCTCACGCGCCGGGCCACCAGTCCACCGGCATCCCAGTCGGACCAGATCACGAGGAAGATGCTTTCGCCCTGCGCTACTACCCACGCACCCCCGATGTAGTCTGCCTTGCGCGACTCGCTCACGAGGAACGACTCCGTCACCGGCCTGCCGTCGGGATCGAGTACGCGCGCGACTACGTGGCTCCAGTCCTCAGCGTCGGAATACGCCCACACGGCCAGCGCGAAGCCCGTGTCGTCGACCGCCGCGTCGCCCCAGTGGTACCAGCCCGGGTTCGGGTCGTTCAGCCGAACCGCGGATTCGAATGGCGTACCGTCGGGCGCGAAGCGGCGCGCGAGGAGGTCATTGTGCTCATCGGCGGACCGAGCCGACCACACGGCAAGCAGGCTCGCGTCGGGATAGAGGATCAGATCCGGCCACGCGTACGCGGGGCACGCGCCCGGTTCGTCGAGGTGGAACACACGACCGGCTGGAGCACCCGAGGCGTCAAATGAGCGCAGGTAATAGCATTCCGACGCGTAGTCTTGCCACGTCACGGCGAAGCGACCGTCGGATAAGCAGCTCATCCACGTCGAATAGGCCGCCGGCTCCTCGTTGATGCGGACGCGCGCGCCAACGGGCGCTCCCGACGCGTCCACGCGTTCGACGAAGAGGTCGAGCGGCCCGTCGCAGCGTTCCGTACAATCAGCAACGATCGTGGTCGTGACGCCGCGCGCGTCCGTACAGTAGGCGGCCCACTTCGAGTGCAAGCTCATCCCTTCGGCCGGAAACACCGGCGAGATCGGTCCGACTCCGGCGTGCGCTGAGGGAACCGCTGTGAGTAGCAGCAGGCTGAACGCGGTCGTGAAGGATGATCCACCGCAGCTCTGGGAAGATCCGCCCGCGCCTGCCGCTATCCGCTTCGGACCACCGTGTCCCCGGTTATGCCGCTGACCTCCCCTGCCGGCAGGGCCATGGATGGGTCGGCGAATACCCCGGGCGAATCGCATTCTCCTCTCGACGGACTCAGGCGAACGTTATGGCGCTGGCCGGCCCCCATGCAACCGCAGAGTCCTGTAGGCTCGTGCGCCCGGCTCGAGCGATGGGTCGTCAGCTGCCGGCCGTGCGGGCCTCGACGGTGGATAGGGTGGATAGGCATCATAGGGGTGTGGCGTCTGCGACGCACCGAGTGACCGCGAGCGTGTTGTGGGAAGCGAAAAGGTGGTGTCTCCGTACCCCGTCGGCAATTCTCGAGTTGGCAAACCAAAAACAGCCGACGAGAGGAGACAC
>CAZKRI010000014.1:0-12187 GCA_964555245.1 uncultured Myxococcales bacterium | reverse complement strand
GCAGGTTGCCGTGGGATCGAGGCGCGCACCGATGGTCCAGGCCAGGATCTTGCGGCTGAAGTTGTCGATGACCGCGTGGATGTATACCTTGGTGCCGTCGAGCAACTTGAGGATGGACACATCGATGTGCCAGATCTCGTTGGGGGCAGTGGCGCGGATTCCGACGGTGGGTTTGTCTGGATGAACGCGAAGGCGAGGACGACGCCAGCCGCGCTCGCCAATGAGCCGAGCCCAGGTGGTGGCAGAGGCGAAGACCTTGCCGATGCGCTGGGCGTAGAGGGCCAGGGTGCTCAGGGGCATGTGGCGGTAGTCGGGAGCGAGCACCATGTCCTTGATGACGGCGATCTCGGGGGCGGCGAGTCGGTTGGGCATGGTTCGCGGACATGGGGAGCGATCGTCGAGGTCGCAAACGGTGGGTACGCGCCGCCACGCGTGGTAGCGCGAAGCCGACAAGCCCACAATCCGCAGGGCCAATTGGAGAGGCATGGCGGCCTCGGTGCTGGCAATGGCGCGCAGGATGCTGGCCTTGGATCTTCCCTCGGGGAGCCGCTCGCCGGCCAGACGGAAACCGGAGGCGCGCAGGAGCGCGAGCAGAAGTCTGACGGTCGCGGCCAGAATCCGCGCTCGCTTTTCCAGCTTCTCGATGGTGCTCAGGAGCTGCTGGCGGTCATGCCCGAACGCTTCGAGGCTGACGACGGAGCGCGGGCCACGACGCTTCCAACTGGAGATGGTCGAGCGCGGGACGTGTACTGTGCGACCCAAGCAATGAGCGCCGTTGCGGTAGACATACTCTCTGAGGCGGTGGTCGTACGCACGGCGCTGCGGGGTCGCTGAGAGCGAAGGTATCATCGCCGGAGGATTGCAGGGCGGGCTCCCGGGGCAAGCAGGTTGCGTCCGAAATCCTCAGTGATATCCAGCCTGCCGCAGTTGCGTACGCGTTTCTCCCGAATGTCTTGGCGCGCAGCTGCGGTATTCCCCGGCCATGTGCCGTAGTAGTCGGTCTCAGCGTTCCAGCTCGTACATCTCCTCGATTAGACGACTACGCGTCGGGCCGGGTGATGTGATGTTCAGCAACTTGCTGATCTCGATGTAACGAGCTCGAGCGGATTGAAATCCCGGGCTGTGATAGAGGCCCGACGCCCAGTGTCGCTCTGCATCGGTCCACAACTCGAGATACGACTCCGGAATATACGCGATGTAAGAAGAGGAGGCGTCACTCGAACCGTGCCACATCGTAATCTCCGCGATCGGTGAGCCTAGCAGGTACGGCAGGAGGTATAGATTGGTTAGCATAGTGCGGCGGAGCGTTTTGGCAGCACCGAGCTCATTGCCCGCGCGGTACAGTGCGAGGCTCCAGCAGAGGCAATGGGCCGGCTCGCCGCTGTCGTCAGGAAACTCCTTCTCGAACCACTGGAAGGCAGCGAGAGCAGCCTCGTTGTCTCCCAGGAGCATGTAGAGTGGTCCGATGTGATAGCGCTTACCCGCGCCGTCCCGGTAGAAGCCGTATTCGTGCCTCTCCTGCTGGAGCTTGCGCTCGTAGCTTCTGAGGCGAGCGCGAATCTTCTGCTTGTCGCCACTCGGCATCGGTGCCTCGGTCGCGGCGTACTTCGACGAGAAGGCCCCTTTTTGTCAATCGGCGTGTCCGATTCATGGCGAAGGACCGGTATCCTTTGTGCGAGTGTCCCGCGGCGGGCCGAGCCGTTTGCCAAACGACCGGCGGTAGAGAAGATGCCGCCCCATGTTTCCAAGGGAACGCCGCCAACGAGTCTATGACCACCGGCTCCGAGACCTGGTTCGCCGGACCCGCGACGTCAGCATAGCCACCGACCTCGGCGTTCCGCGCTCGACCGCCATGGGATGGGTCGGCGGCGATGCACAGTCTGTCGTCACTCTCGACGTTCTTGATCGGTCGGTCGTTGAGCTCCAGGCAGAGCTGATAAAGCTCCGGCGGCGAGTGCGGACGCTGTCTGCCGTGGTGCGACTGTTGATGACGCTGCGTCGCTTTTCGGGTTTCGAACTGGAGCGTATCCATGTGTCGAATCCGAAGACCCAGGCGGCCCTCATCTATGCGGCCGAACGCGCACAGGCCGTGTTGCCGAAGAGGGCAGTCCTTCGAATCGTCGGCTTGTCGGCTTCCCGCTACCGGGTATGGCAGCGAGTGCAGCGCGGCTGCGCCGTCGAAGATCGGGCAAGTTGCCCTCGGTCGACGCCGAACCGGCTGACCCCGGACGAGGTGGCGGTAATCAAGAGTATGGTAACGGACGACTGCTTTCGACACGTTCCGACCGGACGACTCGCCGTACTGGCCCAGCGGCTTGGAACGGTCTTCGCGTCCTCCTCGACTTGGTACCGGCTTGTTCGGGATCGGGATTGGCGACGGCTAAGAGCCCGCCAACACCCTGCGAGCCCAAAGCAGGGCATCCGCGCGAAAGGACCCGATGAGGTCTGGCACATCGACACCTCAAGCGTGAGGCTGGTAGACGGGACGAAGGTCTGGCTGCACGCCGTGATCGACAACTTCAGTCGTCGCGTGCTGGCGTGGCGTGTCAGTCGCCGCTTCGAGATCGCGAACACGGTCGCGGTGCTCGAAGAATCCGTACGATGTGCCGTCACCCGGGACAACCAGCCTGAGCTGATGACCGACGGCGGGATCGAGAACTACAACCAGAAGGTCGACCAACTCGAAGGGGAGGGGCTACTGCGGCGAGTCCGTGCGCTGGTGGATGTTCGCTTCTCGAATTCGATGATCGAGAGCTGGTGGCACACGCTCAAGCACCAGTGGCTTTATCTGCACCGGCTGGAGTCGGTTGCTGCTGTCCGCCGTTACGTGGCGTTCTACGTTGCCGAGTACAATGCGAAGATCCCGCACTCGGCCTTCCAAGGGCAGACGCCCGACGAGATGTACTACGCGCGCGGCGAGGAGATTCCGGTCGAACTCGAGTCAGCACGACGTGCAGCAAGGAAGCGGCGGCTCGCTGCGAATCGAGCGATCTCTTGCGGCCGGTGTCCGGCTCGAGACGACGTAGCCGCATAAGGCTGCAACGGCATTGCCCAGTCCGAAAAAGGCAGGCTGGAGGCCGTGGAGGAGGCTCGGCCCCCTTCGCGCGTATACCATCGGACGAGCGAGTGTACTGGGGTTCTGACCGAGCCGTGATCCGCGTTGGGTCGTCACACGCGCCAACGGCCTGTCTCCGTGTCGAGTACTCGTACAGAAAGTTGCCGATTCAGCTGAGAATCCGCTCGGTGATCGATGAGACCATCTGGCCTGCCAACCCTACCTACGAGATGTTCAGGCGATGGTTCGATGTCGAGATCAACTCGGTGGTCATCGACCTGTGCGAGTACCGCTTTCAAGTCGAAGAGCTGTGATCTCCCTGGATGGGGTTTCGTAGCCGGCGCACCGGTGCTTGGCCTCGGATCCGTCCTTTTGCGGCCGGACAGACAAAGTAGCCAGCACAACCCCGGGTGCGCCGCGCTGATCACATGCAGACGCAGCTCCCGCCCATGCAGTCCTCCAGCTCGAGGCTCGGGATGCAGCCCGCACCCGAGTCCGGACCGGCTACACACAAGCATTGCTCCGCAGCACAGCTCGACGAGCAGCCGTCGTCCGACGAAACCACGCAGATCCCACCACCGAGACACTCCCCTCCTGCGGGTAGCGTGCACTCCTCGCCCGGGTTGTCCCCGCTGGTGCAGACCCCACCGTGATCGCACGTCTCCCCCGCAGCCGCGTTGATGTTGCCGTCCCCGCAGACGGGTGAGGTGCAGTCGTCGTCGCAGCTCGCCGTCTCAGAATCCTCGCCCTCGGCTCCGGTACCGGTATCACACTCCTCGCCTGTGACCGCGTCGACGATTCCATCCCCGCAGGTGGAGGTGCAGTCGGCGGCGCAGCCGCGCGCGCCGCCGGAGGCGAACGGTGGATCGCAGTCCTCTTCCCCGCCCAGGCTCAGATCACAGTTGTCGTCCGAACAGAGCAGTTCGTCCCCGCAGAAGGCGCTCATGCAGTTGGCGGGACACGGCCCGTGCTCCTGGTCCGGCTCCTGCTCGGTGCCGGGATCACACTGTTCAGCGCTGTCGACGACCTCGTCTCCGCAGTGCGCGAGCAGGCAGTCCGGCCGGCACGCATCCGGTACGGTCGCCGAGTTGGCGAGGCCGTCGTCGCACTCCTCCCCGAACGCGAGGTTGGCTGAGCCGTTTCCGCACAGGTTTGCGCAGCTCGGATCACAGCCGGGTGCACCACCCTGTGCGTGAGGCGGGTCGCATCCCTCCGGTCCACCGCCGGGGCCGCTCGTGCAGCTCGGATCGGAGCAGGTGTGGCCGTCGCCGCAGGCGGCGACCTGACAGCGTGCCGGACAGGGACCGGCCTCGCCGGCATCGCCATCGTCACAGGCCTCGCCAGCGTCGACCACGTTGTCGCCACACGACGCCAGCACACAGGTGGTACGGCAGGCGTCGGGCGCGCTGTCGGAGTTGGCGGCCGCGTCGTCGCACTCCTCGCCCTCGTCCGTGTCGATCGATCCGTCGCCGCAGTGGTACTGGCAGCTCGCGTCGCAGCCGGGCAGACCGCCCTCATCGTCGTAGGGCGGGTCGCACTGCTCACCGCTCGCTGCGGCCACGATGCCGTCGCCGCAGATCGGGATCTCGTCGGCCGCGGTCGCAGACAGGACGAGGCTCCAGTCGAAGAGCTGGGAGGTGTCTCGATTCACGCGGCTGAGCAGGCAGGTCGCGGAGTCCGGCAAGCTGGCGCAGCCGGCGTTCGAAGGCGTCTCGACGCAGGACTTCGCCTCGATCTTTTGGGTCACCTTGTCGTCGAGAACGCTCACTTTCGTATTCCATGGCTCGAAGAAATCCCCCTCCACCGCCGCGCACTTGTCGACCTTGAGGCGGTCGTTGAGGCCGAACTGATCCTTGATCCGGATGGCAGTGCTGAAGCTCTTCCTCCCCTCCGTCAGCATCTCGCCGTGGCACCTCGCCTCCTCTCTGGTCAGCGCGGACGGCGGAAGGCCGAAGACCGCCTCGGAGAACGCCTCGGCGGTCGCGACCGCTACACAGGCGTCGCACTCCGCGACGTCTGCGAACGTCTCGAGCGGCCCCTGATCACAGGGATCCGGGCAGCCGTAGAAACCCGCTGTGCTCGGATCACCCACGCAGGATTTCGCCAGCTTGGTGCTGTGCTTCTCCAGCGCCTTGCTGAGTTTGCTGGCCTCGATCAGCGAGGTGTCGTTGCAGTTCACGTCGAGCTTTCCGGCATCGCGCTGGCTGTGACACTCCGTGATCTCCTTGACTGCGACTTTCACGATCTTCGCAAGCCCCTTTGCATGGGCGTTCAGGCATTTGCCCAGATTCGCGACCGGCGTCGGGGGTACCGGCGGCTCTTCCTTGCACTTGCCCGCCGGACCCGCGGAGGCGATCGCCTCGATCAGGCCCGGGCTGAGCGGGCACTCGAAGATCTCGAGCTCGTCGATGGTGCCGTCGAAGCACCAGAGCTCGGGGCCGCCCGTGGGGCCGCAGAGGTCGTCGGTGCGGAGCCGCCCGATCACCCATTCGTTTCCGGGGCCCGTGCCGCAGTCGGTCAAGTTGACCTGCTCGAGCGCGGCGGCGCTGACCGCGCCGCACTCGACGCTCGAGCCGTTCCACACGCACTGCACGCCTTCGACGTTCTCCGGAGCCACGAGCTTGCCCTGAACGTGGAAGCGGAGCGGGCCGGCGGCGAAATTCTTCTGGCCGTGCGTGACGGCTACGTGGGTCCACTCTCCGACCTTGATGGGTGTGTGGGTGGTGCGGTACTGGCTGTTCGGCGCGGGGCCGGGGCGGCACTTCTCGATGAACCGCAGATTGCCCGAGTAGTCGAGGCCGAAGACGTAGTGGCGGGCCCCGTCTCCGTCTTGCGCGCCGTCGGTACGGGCCCAGTCCACGATCGGCCAGAAGCCATCGGCGGGGGGCAGGCGGTCCGGCTTGATCCAGGCGTCGATCGTCAGGTTCTCGGGATGATGGCCTTCCGTCGCAACGGCCCGCAGCCAGTCGCGCTTGCCGTCGAAGCGCAGACCGCCCAGGACCTGCCCCTCGCTCGGAGAGCTGAGACTGCGTGTGGTCGGGAACTGGAAGCCGACGTCATTGGCGTCCTGACCGTTCATGGACTCTGCGTGCACGCCGGTGGTGTTCTCCACCTCGTCGAAGGGCCACCAGGCGAGCATGGTCTCGGGCGGCTCGATGCAGGCTTCGGGGCGCTCGCAGGCGTCGCCGATCCCATCGTTATCCCCGTCGAGCTGCGTGCGGTTCCGGGTCAACGGGCAGTTGTCGACCTGGTCGGCGACTCTGTCGCCGTCCCGGTCGGGGCCGCCGAAGTCCGTACTTACCGGATCATCCTTCGAGTCGCGGATGTTGACGTACTCCTGTCTCCACCACCCGGTCGATCGATCCCCGGACGCGAAGTTGACCATGCGCCGCACCTGACGGCCGAGCACTCTCACCTGGTTCTCCTGACCCTGCCACCACTCGTTGTTGACGTCGCGGCCACCCTTGTCATCGAGCTGGGTCCGGAACTCTTCGTAGTCCGGGCCGAAATTGCCGGCTTGCCCGTCGTTCTCGTCATGATGGCTGCCGAGGATGTAGCCCACCGCGCCGAGGTCCTTGTCCTTGCCCTTCTGCCGCCAGTAGAAGCGCAGGTACAGACCGGTGGTCTCCGCCATTCGCTCCTGGCTTCTTTCCTCGAAGCGGTTCAAGGCCATGAACGCCATGTCGGTCCACACTTTGCCGAACCGGTGGTCGCCGTACACGTCGTCGGCCTCGCCGAGCAGCTCGGTCACCCGATGGCTGTGGGGGTGGCTGCTGTTGAACATGTTGTCGTCGTGGCCACCGGAGTAGTCGATGGTCATCTCGCCCGCGCTTCCGGTGATGAAGGCGCGCCGCGCGTTCGGCGCGCGGTCGTGCCAGAGCCGAAAGGCGAAGGTGCGGTTGTCGCTGCTGAAGTTGTGATCCCAGACGTACGCATTGAACTCGAAGTGACCGAGCTTGAACTGACCGTGCGTGCAGCCGGGACAGGGCACGAGCGTGCTGTTGTCGTCCTGGCGCGCGAGGGCAGCCGAGAGGTTGAACTTCTGGCCGGTGTCGAAGTTCTCGCCCATCTCGCTGGGACAGGCCTCGGGGTACTCGGGGAGGCAGCCTGGATAGCGGAACCAGACCATGTGGGTCGCGGGGTTGTAGTTGCCGTCGCCCCGGCCCGCGATGACGTACTGCCCGTACGTCTTGCGGTCGACGATCACGGGAATGCAGGCGTCGAAGAGGGGGTGCTCGGCAGCCGTACTCGCGGTTGCCCCATGGTTCGAGCTCTCCGACGACCTCAGCTTGGCACCGACGGGATTCTGCAGCGCGCGCAGCAGGATCGGGGCGTCCACCGTGTGGTCGCCGTGGAAGTGGAACACCAGGATGCCCTTGAGCCTGTATCCGAGCCCGCCCAGATAGCGCAGAAAGTTTGCAAAGCCCTGGACCCGGTCGAGCTCGTATCCCTCGAAGTGGTGCGGGCCGTTGTCCCCGTCGTCCGAGCCTGCGGTCTTCTTACTCACGTACCCGTCGAAGACGACCATCTCCTTGTCGACGTCGTTGATGACCAGCCAGCAAGCCGTGCCGCACCAGATCCAGCGCTGGTACAGACCGTTGCGCATGTAATCGATGATCTCGCCCTCATTGTGTACGTGGTCGTCGTCCTCGGGATCATTGACCACGAAGAAGTCGGGTGCGTAGGCTTCGACCTCGTACTCGAAGCTCGCCCGGTCCCGATCCAGAAACAGCTCGTCGCACTGCGAACCCCAGTGCAGCTGATAGAGATCCGGCTCCCCCTGGGCGGGCTCACCCGCGAACGCAGGCGAGCTCGCAACCGCGAGCGCGAGCACGGGGGTTAGGAGAGCGAGCCAAGAAAGCGTGGCCAGCGAACGCCGAGCAAATGCTCGAGCGAGTGTGAAACGGCTCATCTTGAAATCCTCCGTTGCGCACCGTGTCGGGAGGACCACGCGGCGCGCGAGTGCTGTGCCGTGGTCGTCTCCCGGCGGAAAGCCGGATCGAAGCGGTCGTGGCGAGTGAATGAATTGGCGATTTCGCCGACGCAGATCGGTCACCTACGCCGACGAATGAGGTCTGGCCGAGGAACAGGCGCGGGGAGGCCGCGCGGGTACGCGCACGTAGCGGCATCGAGAACCCCTTGGCATCCGAAATACCACGCCGGACACCGGCCCGACGGATCTTTCAGCGCCTCCTCGAAAAGGAAACTAACTCGCTAGGTGCCCAACCACCGGCGCTCCGTCGAGCCGGGTGGATTCTCGTTCGCCGGCCTGCCACTTGTCAAGGCGTGATTTGACCAAGGATTCGGCGGGGATTCGGGGGCCTACGGCCGGCTCTGCTCACTCCTCCCCTGCCAGCCGACCGGGTGCTCGCGCTTCAAGGCCAACTTCACGGTCCCCTGAGCTGAGCGACCGGCGCCGCCCACGCTGTCGGACGCTCTAGCGCTCGTAGCGGAAGCCGAGCATCACGATGGTTCCCCCCGCTCGGTAGCTCCCGGGCAGGATGAGGGCCTCGCCCGGCGGGACCTCGCGCTCGCCGGTGAAGCTGTAGCCGACCATCGTGTCCCATGTCCAGTGGTCACGGCGCCAGGAGAACCCACCGCTGGCCTTGATGTCCTCGGTGTCGAACAGCAGCGGCGAGACTCCGTGGTTGCCGACGATTCGTGAGGCGTAGGAGGCGCCCGCGCGAAGCACGAGGGTCGGTGTAGCTTCGAACGCGATGGCCAGGCTCGGCCGCCATTCGTCTTTCGCGTTCGGTACGTATGGGAAGGAGAATTGTGCGAACTCGATCTCGGAGTCTTCGAAGCTGCTCGAATCGGTCCAGCGCAGAGCCGCCGATACCTCGAGACGGTCGGTCGCGCGCACCGTCGTGCCGGCGGAGACCTGCATGGGCATTTCAAGCCGTAGATCGACGTCACGACGGACACCGGCCACCGGCGTGCTGCCATCCATCCAGATCCATCCGGGTGTTCGCACGCCGAGGCCGAGCGACCACACGCGCGTCGGGATCCAGGTGGCACCGACCATCGCCTGTACTCCAGGGCCGCGCAGGGTGTAGCGGATCGGCAGCGCGCCGCCGCCCGACGGATCGATCAACGTGAAGCGGTTCCTCAGATACCCGAACAGCGGGACGATCTCGGCGCCGAGCCAGAGATCGTCGCGTAGCTCGTAGGCGAGCGCCAGCGGCAGCGCGGCCACCGCGGCCTCGGTGAAGAAGTCGCTCGGTAGGTCTTCCTCGGCGGGAAAGTCCAACGATGCGCCGGTACTACCGTGCATGCCGACGCCGAAGTGCCAGCCGTGCGCGAGCGGCACGATGAGACCGCCCGAGGGAACCAGGATCAGGCCATTGTCGGTGTGCTCGTATGCCGGCGGCGCGGTGGCCTCGACCTTCAGTTCGGTGAATATCGTGCCCAGCCCGAGCGACGCCGTGGTTTTTCCAAAGCCGACCAGCCCGGCCGGATTCTGAAACATCGCTCCCTCAGGCGTCAGTGGTTTTGGGACCACCGCGCCGTTCATGGCCGTGTCGGGTACGCCGACCGCTGGCGGTAGGAGGAGGCTTGCGCTGGCCGGACACCGCCAGACGAGGCACGCGGCAAGTGTGAGCACAGCCGCCGCGTGCGGTCCCAAGCGTGTTGTTTCCATCGAAGCCCCTCGAGCCGTGCCGATAGCGCCGAGAACCGGCGGGCAGGAGCACGAGCATCCGGCTCCTAGGTGAGTTGGCGGGCTGAGGAAAGAACAGACTGGCGGCCAGCCTTTGGTACGAGGGCAACCTGACACCGTGGCTCAGACGCTGCGGCCTTGACACTCGTCCGTCCATCCAGCAGGGGACGCCCATGCGATCGGTGCGGCACTGCGCCGGGTTCGCGACCATGCTAGCCGTCGCGGGTGTCGTGTGCGCGTGCACGCAGTCCCCGCGCATGACCCCGGCCGATGCGTCGCTGCTCGGCGCCGCTGTCGTTCCACCACCACCGTCCGACCCCTCGTCTCCGCTCGCTCGCGTCATCTGGGTGCTGAACTACGACATGCGCGAGTACGACGCGGCGCTGGCCTGGCTGCGGGACGAGGTACCGGACGGACCTCAGCGCACGCGTGCGCTCGCGTTGATCTACATGCTCGGCATGGCCGAGCTCGGTCGCAAGGAGCTCATCGCGCCCGGCATCGCCTACTTCGAGGATGCGATTCGTGCGTTTCCCGGCGATGGGCGCTTGCGCCTGTGGCACGCTTACATGAGCTACATGGGTGGCTGGGTGCGCGGCGACGACCAAGCGCTCGAAAAGGGGCTCGAGCTGCTGTGGGCCTGCATCGAGTACGACCGGCGCTTCAACCTGGCCGGGCCTGAGCTCACCGTGGCAGGAAACCCCAAGAGCAGCGCGCAAGTGCTGCGGCGCGCGCGCGACACGCTGTACGGCATCATGGCGGCAACGCTCGACCTCCAGTTTGCCACCGACGAGGCCAGCCGCGCCCACCTGCGTCGCAACTGGAACTCACCCATCACGCCGTACCTCATCCCGGCGACCTTCGTCATGAAGGGCGACATCTCGCTGCTGATCGACGACAAGGACACCGCCCGGCGCGAATACTACAAAGCGATGCACGAGAACTCTTCCTACCGTTGGCCGTGGCGGACCGAGGCGGCGCGGCGCTTCGAGCACCTGGAAGAGGTTTACGCCGGTCTCCATGCCGATCCGCCCACGCAGTACGTGCTCGGATCGACGTTCCCGTGGGCGATGGGGATCGATGAGAGATACCGGATCGAGACCTTCGGCGGCCGAGTCGGGAACGGCAGCTGCTCGTTCTGCCACACACATGTGAGCGCGTTTGACTCGCCCGAGAGCAGGACCGAGCCGATCGGGTGGATCCGCGGCCGGTTCGTCGTTGACGGCGACGTGCCGGATCCAGCGCCGTACTTCTTTGCGATGCCGAGCACCAAGGAAGGCGAGAAGCCCGTTGGGTTGTCGATCGGCCTGGACGTGCCCGCCGAGGCGCCCCGCGATTTCTACCTCAGCGATGCGTACTACGACGGCACCTACCTGCTGGCCGCGCCGCCGGGGCGCTACTTCGTGGCCGGCACGATCTCGACCGGCGACGACGGCACCGGCCTGCTCGGCGACAAGGAGTACCGGGGCTATACCAAGCGCTGGTTCGGTCTGCCGCGCTACTTCGAGGTCGCGGCCGGCATGGTAACCGACGCGACCGACGTGCCGGTGCGGCTGAGACTGCAATAAGGGACTGTCTCGCCACGGCCGGCCGGCCGATCCGAATACCCCAGCTGCGCGCCAAGACATTCGGGAGAAACGCGTACGCAACTGCGGCACGCTGGATATCACTGAGGATTTCGGACGCAACCTGCTTGCCCCGGGAGCCCGCCCTGCAATCCTCCGGCGATGATACCTTCGCTCTCAGCGACCCCGCAGCGCCGCGCGTACGACCACCGCCTCAGAGAGCATGTCTACCGCAACGGCGCTCATTGCTTGGGCCGCACAGTACACGTCCCGCGCTCGACCATCTCCAGTTGGAAGCGTCGTGGCCTGCGCTCCGTCGTCAGCATCGAAGCGTTCGGGCATGACCGCAAGCAGCTCCTGAGCACCATCGAGAAGCTGGAACAGCGAGCGCGGATTCTGGCCGCGACCGTGAGACTTCTGCTCGCGCTCCTGCGCGCCTCCGGTTTCCGTCTCGCCGGCGAGCGCCTCCCCGAGGGAACAACCAAGGCCAGCATCCTGCGCGCCATCGCCAGCGTCGAGACCGCCATGCCCCTCCATCTGGCCCTGCGGATTGTGGGCTTGTCGGCTTCGCGCTACCACGCGTGGCGGCGCGTACCCACCGTTTGCGACCTCGACGATCGCTCCCCATGTCCACGAACCATGCCCAACCGACTCGCCGCCCCCGAGATCGCCGTCATCAAGGACATGGTGCTCGCTCCGGAGTACCGCCACATGCCCGTGCGCACCCTGGCCCTCTACGCTCAGCGCGTCGGCAAGGTCTTCGCCTCTGCCACCACCTGGGCTCGGCTCAGTGGCGAGCGCGGCTGGCGTCGTCCGCGCCTTCGCGTTCACCCAGACAAACCCACCGTCGGAATCCGCGCCACTGCCCCGAACGAGATCTGGCACATCGATGTGTCCATCCTCAAGTTGCTC
>CAZKRI010000013.1:0-3334 GCA_964555245.1 uncultured Myxococcales bacterium | reverse complement strand
GGACGAGGAAAGGTTTCTTGACAGTCTTCGACATGGTGGTGGCTCCTTCTTTTGGTTTGGCGACCACCGTCCCTACCATAGGGACGGCGAAGGAGCCGCCACTCTCAACTCTCTAGTTCAACACCGGATGGGACATCCCCGGCAAAAGCTCGACAAGGTATAACCGTCGTCAGACGCGGCGACGTCTACATCGTCGAGCTCGACCCCACCCGCGGGGCTGAACTCAAGAAGACACGACCGGCGGTCATCATCCAGAACGACATTGATAACCGCTACAGTCCGCTCACCATCATCGCCCCCATCACCTCGAAATTCGACAGCAAGGTCTACCCCACCCAGGTGCTGATCAAAGCTCCGGAGGGTGGCCTCAAGACCGACTCGATCGTTCTGCTCAACCAAATCCGAACCGTCGACAAGCGCCGCCTCGGCCGTCGCCTCGGCTCTTTGCACCCATCCACCATGGCGCTCGTGAACGAGGCTCTCGCTATCAGCATCGGCCTCGTCGACGTCTGACGACCGTCGTGATGAAGCGAGATCCTGAACTGGAAAAGCAGATCAAGGCATCAGAGGCTGACGTGAACGCCGGCCGGGTGAGCAGACCGTACCGGTCGGCGCGGGCCCTGGTGCGCGCCGCTCTGCGTGTTGGGAAGCGGTCCCGACAGCCAACGGACTCGGAAGGCCAGCGAGCGTACACGGAAGCGAAAGCCGAGGAGCCGCCGCCCACCTTGCCTCGAAAACCAAGAATCCAGCCAAGAAAGGGCGAACTCGACGTTCACCTGTGGCCCGTACGGGCCTGACGCCAGGCAAACGCGGGTCAACCGGGAATTCCGTCGCATGATTGCTATGCGATCGCTGAGAGATGCGAATGGACGAGCACGTCAGCGTAAGTGGTTGAAGTATTGGCGCGCCCGGCATGATTCGAACATGCGACCCCCAGATTCGTAGTCGGCCTGATTCAGACGACGATGATCAGGTGTGATGCGGGTTTTCGTTGCCGCGCGCGGACTTACGCGCTCGCGGTCATTCTACCGAGTGCGACTGAGTACGCTCATTTTGGATACTCAACCGGCACCAGGACCGGCACCGGATCTAGACCCGAGGCACACCCTGAATCGTTGGCTCGCGCGAACGAGCACGACGCGGGGAATCGAACCCGAGCAAGAGGGTAACGACGGGATGCCACCGGATGAGAAATCGGATACTTAGCGTCGCCGAGTATCCCGTGGGTGCCCGTCGTCTACCGTGGTTTGGGCACTCGGTGCCCACGCGATCAGGCACTCGCGGTCATTCTATCGCGTGCGACCGGCTACGACCCTTCTGGCGGGGTCCACCGACACAGGAACCACCACCGGATTTCGACCCGCAGGTAGTTCCCACAACTCCTCCAGCAGACTAGAAGACCTGACGCGCGCTTACGGGGTAATTATCCTTGTACCCCTTTTCCCCCGCACTCTCCACGGCTGCGTGTTCAGAAACGCGTTCTCACCAACCACCACCGACGCGGTGAGGTCAGCTGCGTCTGGGTCGAGCACCTCGACGTCTTTCACACGTATTGAGATCCCGAACTGTGATTTCCGTTTGCTGAACCTTAATTTTACCTGTTCATTCGTCAGTGGATCACCGGACGATCCGTCCTTCGCATCCCTGAAGGACCACCTCGGGACGCGTGTGTTCGAACTCCAGGATGCACCGGGCGGGATTGCAACGCACGCAACGAGGCCATCAGCATCTTGAAGGTTGATGGTTACGCCCGCTGCTGGCGGGTCAATTGCGTTCGCGGAAAGCGAGAAAGAGCCCCGGAGGACAAGCTTATCCTCTGCGCCGTCTCGGCCGAGTTTAATCGCACCCTTTTTGAGCGCGAGGGCGGACGATGAGCAGTCACTGTCGAGCAGATCGATAGCCCCATCGTTGTCGTCGTCGAGGCAATTGTTGCACACCTCCAAGGGAAGGACTCGCGCTGTTGAAAAGGTAACGTGCTCCCAGTGTGTCACTTGTGCTATCAGATCGACCTGAAACTGACTTCCATCCCACCTAACGTGCCACAGATACCCAGGTTCTTCTTGCGTGATTAGGACATCACCCACCATGCTAGTAAACTCTGTCGGGAGGGCCGCATAAATCGCTTGGTCTGTGTGTGCGACTCCGTAGAATGTTTCGTTCGTGGGTATGATGTCGATGTCCTCGGGACATACACCAAGGCTGTCGAACAGAGTCGCGTTTCCTTGCGGGTCGATTGCGTAGAGTCCACACGGGCAGTTCGTCGCGGTCCCGAGTCCACTACCGACGAGAATCGTACCAGCCCAAGCTCCGTACTTCGCCGGGTCATCCGGCACGGTCGTTACCCCTTCCAAGCAAGTGTTTAGGTCTACAACGAGTGTAGCCGTTCCTGAAGACGTCACGCGCCAGATGCCGCCCGTCGTAGTCGCCACGATCAAGTCTCCGCCAAAGACTCCCGTCCTATCGACATGCAACCCGCCACGCATGAGACCATCCTCATCGGGTAGAGTTACCCAGGGACTTTGCACCACCGACCCATCCGGTGAGATCCGAGCGATCTCTCCCGAGATACCCGTACCAGTGAAGAGTTCACCTGGCACGAATCCGCCCAAGGTGTCGCGTGCGGTCGCAATCTTAATCTCGTCCGTCAACCCGCTAACAGTTGAGAACGGACTGCGCGTTCCGTCGGCGGCAACCAGTTCGAAGTTGATGGGGGTACCGCTGGGGTAATTCACCGAAAGTACGAGCTTGTTGGTCGGTTTGTGATGATCGATTCCAATGGGGTTGTTGAACCCCGTGGCGATAGGGGTCAACGCAATAGCATGCGCGGACTCCGGGCGGACGGTACCGAACGCGTACGCTACGACTGCCACCAGAAAACTCGCGAGGAGGTGGCCCCCAGCGGTTTTTGCTGCGCTATGAACGGTCGGCTGTACCAAACATCTTGTGAATCGCACGAATCCCCCCTTTCCGAGACGTCGCTCTTGTGTCGGTAACATGAACCCCCAGCATGAACCCGGCTGTGGTTCCCGTTCCGAAACAACGCGTTGTTTGATTACTCTGGCGAACTTTCCGTCGAGCAACCTCTTAGAAGTACACGGCTCGTCAGTCAAACATCCCCTCCCGTGTGGGGCGCTGCTGGGATCGACGCGCGAACGATCCGGGAGCGGCCGAGTTCGCTCGCAAACCTTCTGCAGAACGTAAGCGTCCGGCCATCTGCCGGTCCACGCTGCGTCGGGATAGTTCCGGGGTCAGTTACCCCAAGGCGACGCTTTTCTCTGGCTCGGATGCACGTGCGGCCGCCCACGCTCGCGGCGTGAGCTCGCCGATGCGCTTG